>NZ_MZMV01000053.1 GCF_002210435.1 Micromonospora wenchangensis | reverse complement strand
CCGCTGCCGCTCCTGCGCCCCGATCAGGTCGTCGGGGAGCGAGTCGGGCACCTCGATGTCGAACCGGCGCAGCATCCGGATCGCGAACCCGCCGAGCGTGATCAGCACCAGGGCCAGCCCGAAGCAGACGTACGCGAAGCCGATGCCCCGGCCCGGACCGGTGCCGATCACCGCGCCCACCGAACCGGCGAGCGCCCCGCCGTCGGCGAGCATCGGCTCGAACAGCGCGGTCGCGCCCGGGGCGAGCAGCGCGAACCCGATCGGCAGGGTCGACCAGGAGATCGTCTGGTTCAGGCTGAACACCCGGCCGTGGAACCGCTGCGGCACCTTCACCTGGACGATCGTGGCGTAGATCGACTGGGCGGTGGTCATCGCCATGGCCAGCCAGAACGCCCCGAAGGCGATCATGACGACGGAGGCGTCCAGGCCGATCAGCACACAGCCGACGGCGGTGCCCAGGTTGCCGATCAGCACCCCGATCATCCGCCGCTGCCGGGGCCCGCCCCACAGCGACATCAGCACCCCGCCGGTCACCGCGCCGATCGCCTCGGCCAGCGCCACCTGCGCCACCTGGGTGGCGGTGCCGAACGACAGCACCAGCGGGGTGGTGAGCACCAGCGCCGGGGCCAGGAAGATGTTGCCCAGCGCGAAGTAGCCGAGCATCAGCCGGAAACCCTTGTGCCGCCACGAGTAGCGCAGGCCGTTGGCGATCGCCACCAGCAGCCGTTCCCGGGGCCGCCAGCCGAGCAGGTCGGGGAAGCGGACCACGGCCAGCGTCAGCACCGCCACCAGGTAGCTCGCCACGTCGATCAGCAGGATGCCCTTGAGGCCGATCGCGGCGAGCAGACCGGCCGCGAAGACCGGCATCAGCAGCATCGCGAAACCGCTGGAGAGCTGGGTGATGCCCATCGCGTGCCCCAGGTAGCGCTTCGGCACCAGCTGCGGCACCGCCGACTGGAAGGCGATCCGCTGGAACGACCCGGCCACCTGGCTCAACGCCACCAGCCCGTAGATGTGCCACAGGGCGAGGTTGTCGGTCCAGAGCAGGGCGGCCAGGACGAGCTGGATGGAGCCGGACACGCAGCTCGCGATCATCATGATCCGCCGCCTGCTGACCCGGTCGGTGAGCGCGCCGGCCACCGGCAGCATCAGCACCCCGCAGATCAGCGCCAACGCCCACAGCAGGCCCAGGTCGGCCACCGACCCGGTCCGGGTGAACAGCCAGATCGGCAGGGCGAACGCGGTCAACGCCGAGCCGGTGGTGGAGACGAGTTGCCCGGCGGTGACCGCGACGAACCGGGCCATGCTCGGCTTCACCACCGGCGGGGCCGGCCGGTCGGCGGCACCGATGCGCTGGTGGTCGGCGACCACCCAGCCGGCGTCCTCACCCCGGGCCGCCGGGCCGAGCGCCGAGACGTCCCCGGCCCGCACGGCCGGGTGCACCTGGGTGACGATCTCGGCCAGCTCCTCGGCCCGGTACTTGAGGAAGAAGTGGCCGGCCTGGTCGAGCACCACCAGGCCGAGGGTGTCGCTGAGGAACTGCCACTCCGCGTACCGCTCGGTGTGGTAGTCGGTCACCGGGTCCTCGGAGCCGACCACCGAGACGATCGGCGCACGCAGCTTCGCCGCGCCCCGGTCGAGCAGCCCGGTGAAGTACTCCTCCGACGCGCGGGAGTCGGCCCGCATGTTGCTGATAATCCGGTCGGCCTGCTCCGGCTCCAGCTCGTCGGTGTCCACCCCCATGCTCTTGAGCCAGCTCGCGTAGTGCCGGTTGCTGCTCAACTGCTCCAGCCGGTTGCGCAACGCCGCGAACGCGCCCTTCGGCCGGGCGAACGGGAACATCGCCCCGATGTAGACGACCTCCAGCTCCCGCCCGGCGGCTTCCACCTTGCGGGCCACCTCGGCGATGATCGCGCTGCCCACCCCGCAGTGGCCGTAGAGGGCCAGCGGGCCCTCGATCCGCTCCACGATCTCGGCGGCCACCCGGCTGGTCAGCTCGTCGAACGGCAGGGCGTCCTCGGTCAGCCCGACGTCGTGGCCGGGGATGGCCAGCGACCACAGCGCGTGCCCGGCGGGCAGCGCGTCGGCCAGCGGCTGGTAGACGATGGCGCTGCCGCCGCCGTACGGGACACAGACGTAGCTGAGCACCCGCCTGCCGGCCGGGATCGGCTTGGTCAGCTCGTAGAGCAGCCGACGCGGGCCGGCCGCCTCGGCGTCCCCGGTCATGAACGCGGCCAGCTCCCGGATGGTGCGCTGCTGGAACAGGTCCATCACGCCGACCGCCCGGCCGCCGTGCTCGGCCCGGCGGATCTTCGCCACCACCTGCGTGGCGAGCATCGAGTGCCCGCCCAGGTCGAAGAAGTCGTCGTCGATGCCGAGCGTCGGCACGCCCAGCACCTCCGACCAGATCCCGGCGAGCAGCCGCTCGGTGTCGTCGCGCGGCTCCACCAGGGCCACCGACGCCTCACGGGTGACCACCGGCGCGGGCAGCGCCCGACGGTCGAGCTTGCCGTTCGGGGTCAACGGCAACGCGTCCAGGGTGACGAACGCCGCCGGCACCATGTACTCCGGCAGGGTCTCCTTCAGCGCCGCCTTCAACGCGGCGTGCTCGGCGACGCCCACCAGGTAGGCGGTGAGCCGCTTGTCGCCGGGGCTGTCCTCGCGGACGATCACCGCCGCCTCGGCCACCCCGGGCTGCTCGCGCAGGGCGCTCTCGATCTCGCCCAGCTCGATGCGCAGGCCGCGCAGCTTGACCTGGTGGTCGATCCGGCCCAGGAACTCGATCACCCCGGCCGGGTCGGCCCCGGCCGTCGGCCCCGCCGGGTCGGGCACCCAGCGGGCCAGGTCACCGGTGCGGTACAACCGGGCACCCGGCTCGCCGGAGAACGGGTCCGGCACGAACCGTTCGGCGGTCAGCGCCGGCCGCAGGTGGTAGCCACGGGCCAGCCCCACCCCGCCGATGTGCAGCTCACCGGCCACCCCGACCGGGCACTCCCGGCCGGCCGGGTCGAGCACGTGCAGCCGCAGGTTGGCGATCGGCCCACCGATCGGCACGCCGGTCAACCCGGCCAGCAGCGCCGGGTCGCAGTGCCAGGCGCTGACGTCGATCGCGGCCTCGGTCGGGCCGTACAGGTTGTGCAGCTCGCAGTGCGGCAGCCGGGCGGTGAAGTCGACCGCCGAGGCCAGCGGCAGCTCCTCGCCGGAGCAGATCACCCGCCGCAGCGCGGTGGCCGCCTCCACCCCCTCCTCGGCCAGGAACACCGTCAGCATCGACGGCACGAAGTGGGCGGTGGTGACCCGCTCGGCCACCAGCACGTCGCGCAGGTAGCCGGCGTCCTTGTGGCCGCCGGGCCTGGCCAGCACCAGCCGGGCGCCGGTGCGCAGCGGCCAGAAGAACTCCCACACCGACACGTCGAAGCTGGCCGGGGTCTTCTGCAACACCGCGTCGTCGGCGTCGAGCCGGTAGGTCTTCTGCATCCAGTCGAGCCGGTTGACGATGCCCCGGTGGGTGTTCGGCACCCCCTTCGGGCGGCCCGTCGACCCCGACGTGTAGATCACGTACGCCAGGTGTTCCGGGCCGGCCAGCGGCGTCGGGTCGGTCTGCGGCTGGTCGGCCCAGAGGGTCGGGTCGTCCAGGGCCAGCACCGTCGCGTCGACGGTGGGCAGCACGTCACGCAACTGCTCCTGCACCAGCACCACCGGCGCTGCCGCGTCGGTCAGCATGAAGGCCAACCGGTCGGCCGGGTACTCCGGGTCCAGCGGCAGGTACGCCCCGCCGGCCTTGAGCACCCCGAGCAGGCCGGCGACCAGCTCCACGGAGCGTTCCGCGCAGACCCCGACCAGGGTCTCCGGGCCGACGCCGGCCGCCCGCAGCCGGTGCGCCACCCGGTTCGCCGCCGCGTTGAGCTGCGCGTACGTCGTCGAGACGCCCTCGATGGTGACCGCCACCGCGTCCGGGGTGGCGGCCGCCGCCGCCTCGATCGGGCCGTGCAGCGTCTCCGCGGTCGGGAAGTCGGCGGTGGTGTCGTTCCAGGACGCCAGCAGCGCCCGCTCCCCGGCGGGAAGCAGGTCCAGCGCCGAGACCGCCACGTCCGGGGTGGCCGCCACCGCCCGCAGCAGGGCGCACCAGCGGTCGGCCATCCGGGTCACCGTGTCCCGGTCGAACAGGTCGGTGTTGAACACCAGCTTGCCCCAGAGCCCGTCGACGGTCTCCACGGCGTGCAGCTCGAAGTCGAACCGGGTGGCCCGCAGCTCCATCGGGGTCCAGTCGAACGTCACGTCGGTGGCGTCGGAGACCCCGGTGAACCGGCCCATCTCGTAGTTCTGCAACACGAACATCGCCTGGAACACCGGCGAGCGGCTGACGTCGCGGGGCAGGCCCAGCTCGTGGACCACCTTCGCGAACGGCACCTCGGCGTGCTCGAAGCCGTCCAGCACGCTGCGCCTGGTGCGTTCCAGCAGCTCGGTGAAGGTCGGGTCACCGGCCAGCTCGGCGCGCAACGGCAGCATGTTGATGAACATGCCGACGACGTTCTCCAGCTCCGGGGCGGACCGGCCGGCCACCGACGCGCCGACCGCGAAGTCCTCCTGGCCGGCGTGCCGGGCCAGGAACACCTGGTACGCGGCGAGCAGCGTCATGAACAGGGTGCCGCCGGACTCCCGGGTCAGCGCCGTCAGCCGTCCCGTCTCCGCCGGGTCGAGCCGGAACTCGACGAAGTCGCCCCGGTAGGTCTGGGTGGCCGGGCGGGGCCGGTCCAGCGGCAGCTCCAGCGGGGTGATCCCGGCCAGCCGGGACTTCCACCAGTCCAGGTGCGACCGGGCCGCCGGGCCGCCCAGCTCCCGGGCCTCCCAGACGGCGAAGTCGCCGTACTGCACCGGCAGGGTGGGCAGCTCGCCGCCCCGGTAGGCGGTGATCAGGTCGCGCAGCAGCACGTCGACCGACCAGCCGTCACCGACGATGTGGTGCTTGCTGAGGAACAGCACGTGGTCGTCGGATGCCAGCCGGATCAGCAGCGCCCGCAGCAGCGGCCCGGCCGCCAGGTCGAACGGCGCGAGCGAGGCGGCCTCCACCAGTTCCTGCGCGGCCCGCTCGTCCGGGGCGTCGACCACGGTCAACGGCACCTCGACCGCGTCGGCGATCACCACGGTCGGCTTGCCGTCGGCGTCGGCGGGGAACCGGCTGCGCAGCGACTCGTGCCGGGCGGTCAGCGCGGCCAGGGCGGCGCGCAGCGCCGTGACGTCGAGCGGGCCACGCACCCGCAACGGCACCGCGATGTGGTACGCCGCCTCGCCCGGAGCGAGCTGGTCCATGAACCAGACCCGCTCCTGGGCGTACGACAGCGGCACCTCGACGTCGTCGGGCCGTGGCGTGATGCGGGCGGCGGGGGTGGCCTGCCGTCGGCGCAACCGTTGGGCGATCAACGCCGCCCGGGCGGCCTCCCGGGAATCCTTCAGGTCCGTCATGCGGGGGTGTCCTTCTCCGCCGCCAGCAACGCGGCGACCTCGGTCTCGGAAAGGTCGTCCAGTTCGGCGGCGATCTGCGCCTCGATCTGGGCGGCCAGGTCGGCCACCACGGGGCTGCCGAACAGCGCCCGCATCGGCAGGTCGACGTCCACCTCGGCCCGGATCCGGGCCATCGCCCGCATGCCGCGCAGCGAGTTGCCGCCGAGGGCGAAGAAGTCGTCGAGCGCGCCGACCTTCTCCACCTGCAGGATGTCGGCGTACACCTCGGCGACCAGGGTCTCGGCGTCGGTGCGGGGCGGGACGTAGCCGTCGCCGGCCACGGACTCCGGCGGGGCGGGCAGCGCGGCCCGGTCCAGCTTGCCGTTCGGGGTCAACGGCAACGCGTCGAGCCGGACGAACGCGGCAGGCACCAGGTGCGCCGGCAGCTCACGGGCCAGCTCGGCGGCGAGGTGCGCCTCCTCGGCGGTGCCGACGTGGTAGCCGACCAGGGTCGGCTCCCCCGAGTCGGTGCGTACGGCCACCGCCGCCTGGTGCACCTCGGGGTGCTCCCGCATCGCCGCCTCGATCTCGCCCAGCTCGATCCGCATCCCCCGCACCTTGACCTGGTCGTCGCGTCGGCCCAGGTAGTCGAGGGTGCCGTCGGCCCGCCACCGGGCCAGGTCGCCGGTGCGGTACATCCGCTGCCCCGGCGGGCCGTACGGGCAGGGCAGGAACCGCTCGGCGGTCAGGCCGGGCCGGCCCAGGTAGCCCCGGGCGAGCTGGTCACCGGCGACGTACAGCTCGCCGACCACCCCCGGCGGGACCGGCTGGAACGCGGCGTCGAGCAGGTACACCCGGCTGGTGGCGGTGGGCCGGCCGATCGGCACCGGGCCGGCGGGCACCGGCTGCCCGGGGGCGAGCCGGGCGGCGACACAGCCGACGGTGGCCTCGGTCGGGCCGTACTCGTTGACCACCGCCACGTCCGGATGCGCGGCCCGCCAGTCGGCGAGCTGCTCCCCGGTGAGCGCCTCGCCGCCGATCACCAGGTCGGTGGTGGGCGACAGGGCCTCCTCCAGCAGCGGCAGGTGGCTCGGGGTGACCTTGAGGAAGGTCGGCCGCCCACCCACCCGGGCCGCCGGGGAGTCGATCCCGGCCAGCCGCACGGTGCCCCCGGCGGTGAGCGGGCCGAGCAGCCCGGTGACCGTCAGGTCGAACGAGACAGGCGAGTGCAGCAGGGCGGTGCCGGCCAGCCCCGGGTAGACGTCCCGGGCCCAGGCCAGGTACGCGACGATCGCCCGGTGCTCCACCACCACGCCCTTGGGGCGGCCGGTCGAGCCGGAGGTGTAGAGCACGTATCCGGGGTGCTCCGGGCGCAACGGGGCGACCCGGTCGGCGTCGGTGAGGTCCACCCCGTCGGCGTCGTCGGCGGGCCGGGCGGCACCGTCGACCAGCAGCGCGTCGGCCGGCACCAGGGCGGCGGTCTCCGTCACGGCCAGCACCAGCGCCGGCGCGGCGTCGGTGAGCAGGTAGCCGATCCGGCCCGCCGGGTAGCCGGTGTCCACCGGCACGTACGCCGCCCCCGCCTTGAGCACGGCGAGGATCGCCACCAGCAGCTCCGGGCCGCGCGGCAGGGCCAGCGCCACCCGGGTCTCCGGGCCGACGCCCCGCCCCACCAGCACCCGGGCCAGCCGGTTCGCGGCGGCGTTGAGCTGCGCGTACGTCAACGTGACGTCCTCGCAGACCAGGGCGGTGGCGTCCGGGGTGGCCGCCACCTGCCGCTGTACCTCGTCGACCACGGTGGCCGACGGGCCGGCCGCGGCCGTCCCGGCCCACCCGCCGAGCACCAGGTCCCGTTCGGCGTCGGCGAGCAACGGCAGCGCGGAGACCGGCTGCCCCGGGTCGGCCACGGCCGCGTCGAGCAGCCGGACGTAGCGGGCCACGACCGCCTCGGCGGTGGACCTGTCGAACAGGTCGGTCCGGTAGACCAGCCGGCTCTCGCCGGTGGTGATGTCGAACGCCAGGTCGTCCTTGGTGGTGCCCAGCTCCACCGGGTCCAGCCCCGAGTCGGGGATGAAGTTCAGCGCGGTCTGGAAGATCGGCTGCACCGACGGGTCACGCTCCGGGGCGACCGCCTCGACGATCGCCTGGAACGGGGTCTGCCCGTGCTCCAGGGCGTCGACCAGCCCGTCGCGGACCCGGCCGAGCAGATCGGTGAAGCGCGGGTCGCCGCCGATGTCGCAGCGCAGCGCCACCGGATTGACGAACATGCCGATCAGCGGGGTCAGCTCGGCGGTCTCCCGGCCGGCGGTGGAGACCCCGACCACCACGTCGGTGTCGCCGGAGATCCGCGACAGCAGCGCCGCGAAACCGGCAAGCAGCACCATGTACGGCGTCGCCGCCGACCCGGCCGCCAGCCGGGTGATCCGGTCGAGCAGCCCGGCGGGCAGGTCGAAGCGCACCTCGTCACCGGCGAAGCCGAGCTGCGCGGGGCGGGGCCGGTCCAGCGGCAGGCCGGTGGCCTTCGGAGCGCCAGCCAGGTGACCGGTCCAGAAGGCGAGCTGCCGGTCCCGCTCCGCGCCGGTGAGCTGGTCGCGCTGCCACACCGCGAAGTCGGCGTACTGGATGGGCAGCTCCGGCACGGCGGCCGGCGCGCCGGTCGACGCGGCCCGCGCGAACGCGGCGATCTCGGCGCCGAACAGCACCGCCGAGTGGCTGTCGAAGACGGCGTGGTGCACCACCAGCAGCAGCGTCCACCCGTCGTCGAAGCGGATCAGCCGGGCCCGCCACAGCGGCGGTGTATCCAACGGGATCGGGGTCCGGGCCAGCTCGGCGCGCAGCGCGTCGGACCGCCGCAGGCGCTCCGGATCGGGCAACCCGCGCAGGTCGTCGACGGGCAGCCGGGGCGGCTCGTGCTCCCGGACCACCTGCACCAGGGTGCCGTCGTCGACCCGCAGGTGGGTGCGCAGCGCCTCGTGCCGGGCGACGACCTGGCCGAACACCTCGGTCGCCGCCTCGGCGTCCAGGTCGGCGGGCAGCCGGCACGGCACGGACACGTTGTAGACCGGGGATGACGGGTCGAGCTGGTTGGCGATCCAGACCCGTTCCTGGGCGAACGAGGCGGGGAAGGTCCACTCGCGGGTCATGCCGTCTGCTCCCGTACCGAACGCGGGCGCATGTCGGTCCAGACCTCGTCCACGTGGGCCAGGCACTCCTCGCGGCTGCCGGTGAAGCCCGCGTCGTGCCAGCCGGCGGGCAGGTCGCGGTCGGCCGCCCAGATCGAGTACTGCTCCTCGTCGTTGCGCACGACCAGGAATCGGGTGTCGGCCATCAGTTCGCTCCAGCGGTGTCGGGGGTGTGCGGTTCGGCCATCGCGACGGCGATCTTGCGGGGTCCGGTGAACGGCTCCCGTCCGTGCGCGGCGGTCATGTTGTCGACCACCAGCACGTCGTCGCGCCGGTAGTCGAAGCGGACGCTGGCGGCCCGGTACGCGGCCCGCAGGTGGTCCATCACGTCGGCGGGGATCTCGCCGCCGTCGCCGTAGTAGGTGTTCGCCGGCAGACCCTCGGGGCCGAACATCGCCAGCAGCCCCTCCTGGTAGTCCTTCGGCAGGGTGCTCAGGTGGAAGAAGGTGGCGTGGTTGAACCAGCGCGGGGTGTCCGAGCCGGGCCGGTGGTGCACCACGTCGCGCACCGCCCGGGTGCGCAGCCCGTCCCTACCCACCCATTCCAGCTCGATCCGGTTCGCCGCCGCGTACGCCTGCACCTGCGCCCGGTCGTCCGTGCCGAAGACGTCCTGCCAGCGGGTGCCGAAGTCGGCGTGGAAGTTGCGCACCAGCAGCCAGCGCCGCCTGACGAACTCCTCGCGGACCGCCGGGTCGATCTCGGCGTACACCCGGCGCACGTCGGCCAGCGGGGTCGCGCCGAGGGTCTGCGGCGCGGTCAGGCAGTAGAAGAACAGCGTCAGCGGCCAGCGCGCCTGGTACGAGTTCTCGTTGTGCAGGAAGATCTCCTCGTCCGGCGGGTAGTCGGTCGAGGTGTAGACCTTCCCCTTGATGGCGTGCCGGGGCGAGGACCGCTCGGTGTAGGTGAGCGGCTCGCCGGAGAACGCCCGCACCACCGCGTCGAAGCCGTCCACCCCGCCCACGTCGAAGCCGCGGAACAGCAGCCCGCCGTGCGCGACGAGGGTGGCGCGCAACTCGGCCCGGCGGCGGTCGATCAGCTCGGTCAGGGCGGTGCCGTCGTTCTCGACGACGACCGGCAGCGTGGCGATCGTGTCGCTCATTGCGTGGTCTCCTGTTTTCTCGACGTCAGGCGCGGGGTAGCCGCGGGATGGCGGGGATGGGGGCCGGCGCGGCCGGTTCGTCGGCGGCGGCGGCCCGCAGCTGGGTGATGCGCTCGGCCAGGCCGGCCACGGTGGGGGTCTCGAAGAGGCTGCGCATCGGCAGCCGGACCCCGGTCGCCTTGCGCATCGCGGCGATCAGCTGCACCGCGACCAACGAGTTGCCGCCGAGGGCGAAGAAGTCGTCGTCCACCCCGACCTCGGCCACCCCCAGCCCGTCCCGCCACACCCCGGCGATGGTGACCTCCAGCTCGGTACGCGGGGCCGCCGAGCCGCCACCGGTCGCCGTCGCGGCGGCGGTCGACGGCTCCGGGTCCTGCTCCAGGCTGTCGGTGGTGACCCGGGAGGCCCGCCGCCGGATGTCCGCCACCGTCCGGGTGGCGATCACCACCTGCGGGCCGAGGCCGGCGGTGAGGCTACGCCGGAACGCCTCCGCCCCGTCGACCGGGCGGATGTCCTCGGTGAGCGCCCCGGCAGCCGGTTCGGCCGGGGCCGCGTCGGAGGTGCCGGTCAACCCGCCGGTGACCGCGCCCTGGTCGACCCGGCGCAGCACGAAGTCGCCGATCGCGACGAGTTCCCGCCCCTGCGGGTCGGTCAGCGACAGGTCGGCGGCGACCACCTCGTCGGTGGCGCTGGCCCGGTGCCGCAGGTGGCTGTGGAACACCGCAGGCAGCGGCCCGCGCACCACGATCCGCCCGTACGACAGCGGCAGGTAGGTGCCGTCGCCCTGGCCCCGGCCGAACGCGGTGGCCACGTCCAGCAGCGCCGGGTGCAGGCCCCACGCCGGCAGGTCGGCCCGGACCGGCTCCGGGGCCTCGATGCGGGCCAGTTCCTCGCCGTCGCCGAGCCGGTGCTCGGCCAGCGACGCCCAGCGCGGGCCGAAGGTCAGCATGCTGGTGCGGCCCCGACCGAACGAGGCGTCGTCGTCGACCCGCCGGCCGTCGACCACCGGCACCCGGGCCGGCGGGGCGGCCTCCACGGTCCAGCCGGCCGAGCCGCGCACGTGGGTGCGGAGCTGGCCGGCGGCCAGGCTGCGGACGGCGAAGTCGACGCCGTCCTCGGCGGCGGTCAGCTCGACCCGGTACTGGGCGACGGTGCCCTGCGGCACCGCGAACGGCTCCAGGAACACCACGTCGCGCAGCTCCACCGCGGCCTGGGGCGCGGGGCCGGGCACGGCAGCGGTCACCGCCGCCCGCACCGACTCCAGGTGGGCGGTGCCGGGCACCACCGGCACCCCGCCGATGCGGTGCTCGTCGAGCAGCCAGTGGGTGTCGGCGGAGACCAGGCCGTGCAGCACCGTCGACTCCGGGCCGACCACCTTCGTGGTGAGCACCGGGTGCTCCACCGGCGTGGTGACGGTGTCCCGGCCGGCGGCCCGGAACGCGGCGGGCGCGGCGGTCTCCACCGCCATGCCGACCTCCGCCCAGCCACCCCAGTTCTGCGACAGCACCGGGGCCCGGAAACCCGCGCCGGAACGGGCGAACGCGTCGAGGAAGGCGTTCGCCGCGCAGTAGTCGACCTGACCGAAGCCGCCGATCACCGACGTGATCGACGAGCACAGCGCCACGAAGTCCAGCGGCAGGTCACCGAAGACCTCGGCCAGGGCGAGGGTGCCGGTGAGCTTCGGGGCGAGCACCCGTTCGGCCTCGGCCCGCTCCTTCACCTCGGCCATCCCGCCGCCGGGCAGGCCGGCGGCGTGCACGATGCCGTCCAGCCCGCCGAACTCGGCCTCCACGGTGGCCCGGACCCGGCGCAGGTCGGCCGGGTCGGTGACGTCGGCGGCGAGCACCAGCACCGTCGCGCCGGCCGCCTCCATCCGACGGATCGCCGCGATGGCCCGGCCGGCCCGGTCCGCGCCGCCGTGCACCGCCAGGTAGTCGTCCCACCGCTCGCGCGGCGGCAGCCCGGAGCGGGCCAGCAGCGCCAGCTTCGCTCCGGCCCGCCGGGCGAAGTCCTCGGCGAGGGTGACGCCGATGCCGCCCAGGCCACCGGTGACCAGGTACCGGCCGCCGTCGCGCAGCGCCCCCGACCCGGTCTCGGCGGCGACGGTGACCTGCTCGTAGCCGGTCACCCAGCGGCGGGTGCCGCGCAGCGTCACCTCGGCCCGCTCCGGGTCGACCGGGCGGCGCAGTTCGGCGGCGAGCGCGTCGACCCCGTCGCCGGACGGGTCGGCGTCGACCAGCCGGACGGCCAGGCCGGGCAGTTCGGCCGGCAGCACCCGGGCCAGGCCGGCGAGGGTGGCGTGCTCGGGGCGGACCAGGTCGGCACCCGTGACGTCGCCGACGCCCGCGGTGACCAGGTCGAGGGTGAGCGGCCGCTCCTCGGCGGTCGCCCCCGCCCCGGCGAGCGCCTGCACCAGGTGCAGGGCGTCGAAGAAGCCGCGCTGCTGGGCGTCCCAGGCGGCGGTCGCGTCGAGGCCGGCCGGCGTGCCGTCCAGGGCGAAGGCGTGCACCAGCCGGTCCGGCACCCCGCCCGCGGTCAACGCCGCGACCAGCGCGTCGTGGTCCTCCCGGTGGCCGGGGCGCAGCCGGTACCCGTCGTCGGTCGCCGCGAACGCCGTGCCGGGGCGTACCACGACCGGGTCGTCGCCGGCGGCCCGCAGCGCGTCGACCAGCGCCTCGGCGCGCGGACCGGCGGCGAGCACCAGGCAGCGGCCGCCGGGCACGGTCGCCGGGTCGGCGGCGGCCTGCCGCCACACCGGCACCGCGAACCACCGTTGCAGCGGCTGCGGGCCGGCGTCGACCGGGGCGTCGGGCACCGCGGCCACCGGGTCCGGATCGGCCCAGTAGCGCAGCCGCTCGAACGGGTACGTCGGCAGCGGCACCCGCCGGGCGGCCGGGTCGGCGTCGAGCCGCACCCCGGTCCCGGCGCACCACAGGGCGGCGGCGCTGGTGAGCAGGGTGGCCAGGTCGCCGGTGGGCTCACCCGGTCCGGGCAGGCTGCCCAGCGGGGTCAGTGCCCGCTGCGCCGGGGAGCCCTTGGCGACCTGCATCCGGGCCAGGTTGGCCAACTGCCGGCCCGGACCGCACTCCAGCAGCGCCCAGGTGCCCGCGCCGAGCAGGGTCGCCACGCAGTCACCGAACCGCACCGGTTGGCGCAGGTGCGCCGCCCAGTACGCCGGGTCGGTGGCCTGTTCGGCGGTGATCCAGGTGCCCGTCACGTTGGACAGGAACGGGATGGTCGGGGCGTGCAGCGGCACCGTCGCCATCAGCGCGGTGAACTCGGCCAGGATCGGGTCCATCATCGGCGAGTGGAACGCGTGCGAGGTGCGCAGCGGCTTGCTCTTCTTGCCGCCGAGGCTGTCGGCGAACGCGGCGACGGCCTCGCTCTCGCCGGCCACCACGCAGGTGCCGGGCCCGTTGACGGTGGCGATGGACAGCCCCTCGGGCAGCCGGGCGGCGACCTGCGTCTCGTCGAGCGACACGGCCAGCATCGCCCCCGCCGGCAGCGACTGCATCAGCCGGCCCCGGGCGGCGACCACGCGCAGCGCGTCGGGCAGGGTCAGCACCCCGGCGACGGTGGCGGCGACGTACTCGCCGATCGAGTGGCCGATCATCGCCGCCGGGCGTACGCCGGCCCGCTGCCAGTGCAGCGCCAGGGCGTACTCGACGACGAACAGGGCCGGCTGGGTGTAGCGGGTCTCGGTGAGCTTCTCCGCCGCCTGCGGGTCCCGGCCCAGGATCAGGTCCCGCAGGTCCAGGCCCAGCTCGGGCCGGAGCAGCGCGGCGCACTCGTCGACGGTGGCGGCGAAGGCCGGCTCCTCGGCGTAGAGCTGCGCGCCCATCCCGGCGTACTGGGCGCCCTGGCCGGAGAAGAGGAACGCGGTGCGCGGCGCGGCGGCGTCGACCACCCCGGACTGACGGCGGCGCGGGGTGCGCAGCGCGGTCACCGCCTCGGCCAGGTCGGTGGCGACCACGGCCACCCGGTGCGGGTACTCCTGCCGGCCCACCCGCAGCGTGTGCGCCACGTCGGCGAGCAGTTCCGGCCCGCCGTCGGTGGCGGCCGCCAGGTGGTCGGCGAGCCGGGTGACGGCGCTGTCCAGCGCCGACGCGGTCTTCGCCGACACCGTCAGCAGGTGCGCCGGGCGGACCCGCCGGTCCGCGCGGTCGGCGGCCGGGGCCTCCTCGAGCACCACGTGCGCGTTGGTGCCGCCGATGCCGAACGAGCTGACCCCGGCCCGGCGCGGCCCGCCGTCGGTGTCCCACTTGGTCAGGGTGTTCGCCACGTAGAACGGGGTGTCGGCGAAGTCGATGCCCGGGTTGGGGGTCTCGTAGTTGATCGTCGGGGGGATCAGCCCGTGCTCCATCGCCAGCACCGTCTTGATCACGCTGACGATGCCGGACGGCTGGCTCAGGTGCCCGATGTTGGACTTCACCGAGCCGATGCCGCACCAGCCCCGCTCGTCGGTGTCCCGGGTGAACACCGCCGACAGGGCGGCCACCTCGATCGGGTCGCCCAGTGCGGTGCCGGTGCCGTGCGCCTCGACGTAGCTGATGCTGCGCGGGTCGATCCCGGCCATCCCTACCGCCTGGGCGATCGCCTCGACCTGCCCGTCGACGCTGGGGGCGGTGAAGCCGACCTTCCCCGCGCCGTCGTTGTTGATCGCGTTGCCCAGCACCACCGCGCGGATCGTGTCGCCGTCGGCGACCGCGTCGGACAGCCGCTTGAGCAGGGTCACGCCGACGCCGCTGCCCCAGACCGTGCCGTTGGCCCCGGCGTCGAACGGCCGGCACCTGCCGTCGGGCGAGGTGAAGCCGTCCATGCCCAGGTAGCCGACGTGCGGCAGCTCCACGTTGACCCCGCCGGCCAACGCCATGTCGCACTCGTGGTTGCGCAGCGCCTCGCAGGCCAGGTGGAAGGCGACGAGCGAGGTGGAGCAGGCGGTGTGCACGGTCAGGCTCGGCCCGCGCAGGTCCAGCCGGTACGACACGTTGGTCGCCACGTAGTTGGGCGAGTTGCCGGTGGCCAGCGACACCGCGCCGTGCGGGTTGCCGCCGACGCGCTTGTTGCGCAGCACGTACCGGTGCAGGTAGGTGTTGCCGCCGGTGCCGGCGTACACGCCGACCGCCCCGGGGTAGCGGGCCGGGTCGTAGCCGGCGTCCTGCAACGCCGTGTAGCAGCTCTCCAGGAACAGCCGGTGCTGCGGGTCGGTCATCTCGGCCTCGCGGCTGGTCATCCCGAACAGCCCGGCGTCGAAGGTGTCGTACCCGTCGATCAGCGGGGCCCGGTTCACCCAGCCCGGGTCGTCGACCTCCTCGGCGGTCGCGCCCCGGGCGAGCTGCTCGTCACGGCTCAGCTCGGTGACCGACTCGACGCCGTCGACCAGGTTGCGCCAGAACTCGTCGACGTCGGCGGCGCCGGGCAGCCGGGCGGCGAGCCCGACGATGGCGATGGGTTCGATGCCGTCGTCGGTGGGCGGCGCGGTGGCGATCTCGTTCTGCATCGGGGTTGTCCTTTGTCGCGAGGTGCCGCCCGCGGGCGGTGGGGAGGGAGGCGTCGTCACGGTTGGTGCGGTCGGCGGGGTGGCGGGGTACGACGGGTCCGGCCGCGCCGGGCGGCGGCACGCAACGCGGCGCGGGCCAACTCGGGTCGGTCGGCGGCCCCGTCGAGGCTGGCGGCGAGCGCCCGGACGGTGGGGTGCCGGAACAGGTCGAGCATGGTGATCGACCGGCCGGTCGCGGCGGTGAGCCGGGCGTGCACCGCCGCCAAGGCCAGCGAGTGCCCGCCGATGTCGAAGAAGTTGTCGGCGACCCCGACCCGGTCGCGTTCCAGCACCTGCCGCCAGATGCCGGCGATCAGCTCCTCGGTCTCGGTCAGCTCGTCCGGCCCGGTCGGCACCGGCGCGACCGGGGCCGGTGCGGCGGCGGCCACGGTCATCGCACCCAGCGCCGCCACCCGTACGGTCGGCCGGGGCAGTGCCACGGCGACCGCGTCGGCCGGGGTGTCGGGGTCGGCGGCGAGCGCGCCGACCAGGTCGGCGAGGTCGGCCAGGAGCGCGTCGATCCGGTCGGCGTCGAACAGGTCCGGGTTGTAGACCACGTCCACCCCGCACCGGCCGTCGCGCTGCACCACGTAGACGGTGACGTCGAACGGGGAGCCGGGCTTGGGCACCGGCAGCGCCTCGGCGGTCAGCCCGGTCAGCGTCAGCCGGGGCGCGGTGAAGTTGAGCACGTTGAACAGCACCTGCACCAGCGGTGCCCGGGAGGTGTCCCGGCCCACGCCGAGGGTCTCGACGAGCTTCTCCAGCGGCGCGCCCGGGTGGGCGGTCGCCTCGTGCAGTTCGGCGGCGCACCTGTCGACCAGTTCGGCGAACCCGACCCCGCCGGTGCCGCCGGCCGTGCCGTCGGGGCCGGTGCGCAGCCGCACCGGCACGGTGTCGATGAAGAAGCCGACCACGTCGTCGAAGGCGGCCAGCCGGCGGTCGGCGACGATCGCACCGACCACGTGGTCGTCGCCGCCGGTGAGCCGGCGCAGCAGCTCGGCGAACCCGGCCAGCAGCACCGCCGCGACGGTGCTGCCGCGCCGCTCGGCCAGGTCCCGCACCGCCCGGTCGGCGGTGGCGGTCAGCGTCACCGCCGCCTCCGCGCCCGCGTACGTCTGCACGGCCGGGCGGGGACGGTCGCGGGGCAGGTCCAGCACGGTCGGCACGCCCCGCAGGTGCTCCGCCCACCAGGTGAGGTCGGCGGGGCCCTGCCGGCGGTCCCGCTCGTCGCGCCACACCGCGTAGTCGGCGTACGAGGCGGTGAGCGGCGGCAGGGCCGGCGACGTGCCGGCGACGGCGTGCGCGTACCCGGTGGCCAGGTCGGCGTAGAGGACCGCCTCGGACCAGCCGTCGAAGACCGCGTGGTGCATGGTCATCGCCAGCACGTGCTCGTCGGGGCCGAGCCGGTAGACGGTCACCTGCCAGGGTGGGCCGGTGGCCAGGTCGAACGCGTGCGCGGCACCGGCGGCGAGCATCCCGGCCAGTTCGGCCTCGGCGTCGACGCGGCCGGTCAGGTCGACCACCGGCACCGCCACGTCG
Source organism: Micromonospora wenchangensis (assembly GCF_002210435.1). Classification (GTDB taxonomy): domain Bacteria; phylum Actinomycetota; class Actinomycetes; order Mycobacteriales; family Micromonosporaceae; genus Micromonospora; species Micromonospora wenchangensis. The sequence continues at coordinate 29,441 of NZ_MZMV01000053.1, read as the reverse complement.
GTCGGTTCCTCGCACACCGCGTAGGGCACCCCGGCGGTCTGCGGGATGCGCCAGCGCAACACGTCGTGCCGGGTGGCCACGGCCCGCAGCGCCGCGCCGAGCGCCCCGGTGTGAAGCGGGCCGCGCAGCCGGTGCGCGACGGCGATGTTGTAGGGGGCGCTGGAGGGGGCGAGCTGGTCGACGAACCACAGCCGGCGCTGCGGCGGGGACAGCGTCGGCGGGTTGCCGGTGGTCAGCCCGTCGGCGTCGGCGGGCGCGGCGGCCCGCAGCCGGGCGGCCAGCGCGGCCGGGGTACGCCCGGCCAGCACGTCCCGGGTGTCGACGTGCCGGCCCAGTTCGGCGCGGAGCGCGGCGACCAGCCGCATCGCGGCGATGGAGTTGCCGCCGGCGACGAGGAAGTCGGTGTCCGGGGTGGGCGCCGCGCCGAGCAGCCGGGTCCAGGCCCGTCGCACGGCCCGCTCGACCGGGTCGGTCGGCTCGTCGGTCGGCCCGTCGGCGCGGGCGGCGGTCAGGGCGGCGTCGGCCAGCGCGCGCAGCGCCGGCCGGTCCAGCTTGCCGGTGGTGGCGCTGACCGGCAGGTCGTCGCGGCGCAGCAGCCGCGCCGGCAGCATCGCGGCGGTCAACCGCCCCCCGGCGTACGCCCGGACGGCGTCGTCGTCGGGCGCGGTGGCCGGGGTGAGGAAGGCGACCAGTTCGGTCCCGGCCGGGCCGGGCACCGCCTCCACGGCCACCCGGTCGACGCCGGGCACGGCGGCCAGCCCGGCCTCCACCTCGCCCAGTTCGATCCGCTGGCCCCGGATCTTGACCTGCCGGTCGGCCCGGCCGAGGTAGACGATCCGCCCGTCGTCGGCCTGCCGGACGAGGTCGCCGGTGCGGTAGAGCCGCTCGCCGGGCAGCCCGGAGAACGGGTCGGGGACGAACCGGTCGGCGGTCAGGCCGGGCCGGTTGAGGTAGCCGTCGGCCAGCCCCGGCCCGCCGATCAGCAGCTCACCGGTCTGCCCCGGCGGCACCGCCCGCAGCGCCTCGTCCACCACGTACGCGCGGTGGTTGGGCAGGGGCAGCCCGATCGGCACCGGGTCGGTGTCGGCGGCGGTCAGGTCGCCGCTGACCGCCAGCACGGTGGTCTCGGTGGGGCCGTAGCCGTTGAGCAGCCGTCGTCCCGGCGCCCAGCGGGCGACCAGGTCGGCGGGGACGGCCTCGCCGCCGCAGAGCACCGTGCGCCAGCCGGGCACCCGGGCCGGGTCCAGCATGGACAGCACGGTCGGGGTGATGAAACCCCAGTTCACGTCGTGGGCGACGATGAACCGGGCCAGCCGGTCCGCATCGGAGCGGTCGTCGCCGCCGAGCAGTTGCACGCTGCCGCCGAGCAGCAGCGGGACGAACAGGTCGATGCTGGCCGCGTCGAAGCCGAGCGAGGCGATGCCGAGGCTGCGGACCCCGGCGTCGGCGTCGCTGAGCGCGGCGCAGCCGGTGACGAACTCCACCACGTTGCGGTGGGTGGTCAGCACCCCCTTGGGCCGTCCGGTGGAGCCCGAGGTGAACAGCACGTACGCCGGGTCGCCGGCCCGCGCCGGGCAGGGCGCCAGCGGGGCCGGGCCGGTGGCGGTGACCACCTCGACGCCGGGGGTGTCGGCGAACTCGACTGCCGCCGCGTCGCCGACCACGACCGTCACCCCGGCGTCGGCGGCGATCTCCCGCAGCCGCTGCCGGGGGCCACCGGGCTCCAGCGGCACGTAGCAGCCCCCGGCGAGCAGCACGCCGAGGACGTCGACCACGAGGTCGGGGCGGCGGTGGGCGCAGATGCCCACCCGGGTCTGCCGGCCCACCCCGCGGGCCCGCAGCGCGGCGGCCAGGCCGGCCGCCCGGCCGACCAGCTCCCGGTAGGTGAGCCGGTCGTCCCACTGGCGCACCGCCACCGCGTCCGGGCAGCGGGCCGCCCGGTCGACGATCAGGTCGGCGAGCGTGCCGTCCGGCCAGGGCAGTGCCTGCCCGGCGACGGCGCTGACGGTCAGGATGTCGGTCACTGCACTCCCCGTACGGTGGCGGGGTCGGCTCCCCGGTGGCTGGCGGGTTCGACGCCCGGATAGGTGGCCGGGTCGGTGATCAGCAGGCGCAGTTCGCTGACGTGGCCCCGACCCGCCGCGTCGGGCACCCAGGTGTCGGCCGGGGTGGGCAGCAGCTCGGTGACGACCAGCGGGACGTCCGGGCCGGTCCGGGCGGCGGCGTCGACCATGGCGCACAGCGACTGGGCGTACAGCGGGCCGGTCAGGTCGACGTAGCAGGGCTTGACCTCGGTGCCGACCTTGACGAACACCCGCTCGGGCAGGTCGGCTTCGGCCCGGAAGCGGCGCACCGCGAGGTAGCGGGCCGTCTCGTCGGGGTGCCCGGCCAGGCCGCTGGACCCCACCGTGGTCCGCCAGGTGCGGCGGGCCACCACCAGCCGGTCGATGATGATCCGGGGCGTGTGCGGGGCCGGGTCGAGCAGCTTGAACGCGTCCAGCATCAGCGCGCCGAGGACCTGGGCGAAGACCTCCACCAGTGGCCAGCGGGCACCGTCGGGGAAGACCGCGACCAGCTCGTCGCCGTCGTAGCCGACGGTGACGGCGGTGGACGCCACCAGCCGGTCGACATCCGCCCCCTGCGCGGTGTCGATGCCCAGCTCACGGTCGGTGGGCGCGGGCAGTCCGTAGGTGGTGCGGGTGGCCCGCCGGGGGAAGCTCTCCGGCCACAGCACCCGCAGCCGGGTCGGGCCGAGGTCGGTGTCGAAGTCCGCCCGCAGCGCCGCCGGGTCGGGGTGGAACATGCTGAGCACCGCGCTGTCGAACGCGATCGCGGCCGGGTGCAGCTCGCCGAGGACCAGCAGGAACTCCCCCCGCGCGAGCGCCTGCGGGGAGGCGGCGGCGATCTGCACGTCGGGGTTGTGCAGCCGGGCCGACGGCCAGCCGGGCCGGTCGGCGGGGAAGACGGTGTGCACCTGCCCGGCCAGGTCGGCGGCGGACAGCCGCAGCTCGACGCAGTCGGCCGGCAGGTCCCGCAGGCCGAACAGCCGCGCCCACCGCTCGGTGAGTTCGGCCCCCGCGGTGGCGACCGGCCCGTGCGGGGCGACAAGCGTGCCCTGGGCCAGCGACCAGATGTCGGCCAGCCGGACCGGCCCGTCGGCGGCCAGTTCGTCGTGCAGTTCGGCCAGCAGGGCGGTGACCCCGACGCCGATCTCGGTGGTCAGCCAGCGGGCGGCCTGCAACACCACCGCCAGCGGGGCGGCCAGCGCGTCGAGGACCGGCGCGCCGAGGCGGAACTCCAGGTCCCGGGCGGAGTCCTCGTAGCAGACCGTGCGGCCGGCGTACATCTGGCCACGGTGGCGGGTGGCGGGCCGGCCGGTGACGGCGGTGAACTCGGCGTTGAGGGCGGCCAGCGCGGCGGCGAGCCGGTCCGGGTCACCGGCGGCGGCGGCGACCTCGTCGCGGGCGGTCCGCAGCCGGTCGAACCCGGCGGCGGCCCCGGCGCGGGCCGTGTCGTCGCCGATCGCGGCGATCCGGTCGGCGAGCACCCGTTCGGCGTCCGGGCTGACCGGCAGGTTGGCCCCCCAGGAGAGGTGTCCCCGCTCGACCCACCGGTCCAGCAGCAGGTAGCCGTCGTCGACGCGGTGCACCAGCCCGTCGGCGTGCAGCCGCCGGACCAGTTCGACGGCGGGGGTCCGGCCGTCGCAGTCGGCCAGCAGCCGGGCCTCGGTGGCGGTCAGCGCGATCGGCGGGTGCAGGGGCCGGCGCAGCCGGCGGTCCTCGACGGTCAGGTGCGGTTGCCGCATCGGGGCCCACCACCGGCGTACGGCGAGGTCGTCGGCGAGCCGGTCGGCGTACTCGGTCAGCGCCCACGCCTCGAAGAACACCTGCCGGCGGGTGACCAGGGCCGGGCCGGGACGCAGCTCGACGCCCGGGTGGGCGGGGTCGAACACGCCCCAGCAGACCGGGCCGAAGAAGCCGATCGTCTCGGCCTTGCCGCAGTACCGCTGCCAGTAGCGCAGCAGGCTCGACTCGCGCTTGCGGCGGCGGACGTTGCGCACCGCCGGGTCGGTGCGCAGCAGCCCGTCCAACGCCGCCAGCATGTCCGGGTTCTGCCAGGTGATCGCCTCCCGCAGCAGCGGGTCGGCGGCGATCTCCCCGGCGGCCGTCGAGGACTCCAGGAAGGCCGCGCCGAGGACCTTGCCGAAGACCTCCGGCGGGACCTCCCCGGCGAGCACACCGTCGGCGGCGGCGGCCGCGCCGGGGGCGGCGAACCGGTCGAGCCCGGCGGCGGGGAAGCCGGCGCTGCGCAGCACCACGTCCCGCCACACCGACCAGCCGGTGCCGCCCAGGGGTACCAGGTGGCTCATCGGGTGGCCTCCCCGGCGGGGGCGTCGACGATCTGCAACCGCAGCTCGCTGAAGTAGCGCCGGCCGGCGGCGTCGGGCACCCACGCCTGGTCGGGGGTGGGCAGCATCTCGCTGACCACCAGGGAGACCGCGTCGCCGCCGTCGACCCGGGCGGCCCGGACCATGGCGCAGAGCATGTTGGCGAAGGCGGGGCTGCTCAGGTCGACGAAGCAGGGCTTGGTCTCGGTGCCGAGCTTCACGTACACCTGCTCGGGCAGGCCCAACTGCCGCCGCCAGGCCCGGACGGCGAGGTAGCGGTCGCGTTCCCCGCGCGCGTCGGCGAACCCGCACTCACCGACGGTGGTCCGCCACGTCTCGCGGGCCACCACCAGGTTGTCCAGCACGATCCGGGGCGTGCGGGGGGCGGCGGCGACCAGCTTGAACCCGTCGACGGCGTGCGCGCTGAGCAGTTCGGCGAAGATCTCCACCAGCGGCCAGCGCTGACCGTCGGTGGCGGTCGCGACCAGGTCGCCCCGCTCGTCGGTGACGGTGAGGTCCACCGTGGGCAGCAGCCGGGCCGGGTCGCCGCCGGGCGCCGGCAGGAACGTCAGGTGCCGGTCGGTCGGGCCGGTCAGCGCCTCGGCGGTACGACTGGTCCGGCGCGGCCAGTCGGTCGGGAACAGCAGCCGGACCCGCCGGGCGCCGAGGTCCTCGGCGAGCGCGGCGCGCAGCCGCTCGACGTCCGGGTGCGCGGGGGTGAACACCGAGCAGTCGAACGACGACCAGCCGGCGTGCAGTTCGCCCAGCACGACGGTGTACTCCCCGCGCCGCAGGGCGTCCACGTCGGTGGCGCAGATCTGCAGGTCGGGGCTGTGCAGCAGGGCGTTGGACCAGGTCGGTCGGGTGGCGGGGAAGGTCGCGTCGACCCGGTCGGCGAGGTCGGCGACCCGCAGCCGGACCGGCCCGGCGTCGGCGGGTCGGGTGTCCAACCCGAACAGTCCGGCCCAGCGGCCCGCGAACTCGGCGGCCACCGCGTCGACCGGCCGCTCCCCCTCGCCCCAGAACAGGCCCTGGACCAGGAACCACAGGTCGGACAGGGCGACCGGGCCGTCGCCGGCCTCGGCGCGCAGCTCCTCGTAGAGCGAGCGGAACACCGCGTCGTACGCCTGCGCCAGCGCCTGTACCAGCCAACGCGCGGCGCGCAGCAGCACGTCGAGCGGGGCGGCGAGGTCGGCCAGCAGGGGCGCGCCGAAGACCGCGTCGAGGTCGCGGCTGGTGTCCTCGTAACAGATGGTCCGGCCGGCGTACATCTGGCCTTCCCGGCGGCGGGGGGCGGCCCCGGTCAGCGCGGTGAAGGTGTCGTCCAGTTCGTCGAGGGCGACCCGTAGCCGGTCGGGGTCGCCGGCGGCCGCGGCGACGGCGTCGCGGGCCGCCCGCAGCCGGTCCCAGCCGGCCTGTGCGGCCAGCCGGGCGGGTTCGTCACCGATCGCGGCGATCCGGGTGGAGAGCACCGCCTCGGCGTCGGGGCTGACCGGCAGGGCGGCGTCCCAGGTGAGCAGTTCCCGGGCCACCAGGCGGTCCAGCAGGGCGTAGCCGTCCTCGGGCCGGCGCAGCCCGACGGCCGGGTCGGCCACCAGGTCGTACGCCGGCCGGTGGCCGTCGACGGCGGCGAGCAGCGCGGCCTCCACCGGGGACAGCGGGACCGGCGGCCGGCCGGGCCGCCACACCTCCCGGTCCCGGACGCTGAGCTGGGCGCAGAGCCGGGGCGGCCACCAGCGGCGGACCGCCGGGTCGGTGCCGATCCGGTCGGCGTAGGCCGACAGCGCCCACGACTCGAACCAGACCCACCGGCGACGGGTCAGCGCCGCGCCGTGCTCGACCCGGGCCACCTCCGGCTGTCGCGGGTCGACGGTGACCCAGCAGCTCGGTCCGAAGAAGCCGACCGTCTCGTTCTTGCCGGCGTAGCGCTGCCAGTACTTGAGCAGCGCCCGCTCGCGGTCGCGGCGACGCACGTTGCGGGCCGCGTCGCCGCCGCTGCGGGCCAGCCCGTCCAGGGCGACCAGCGCGCCCCGGTTCTGCCAGGTGACCGCCTCCCGCAGCAGCGGGTCGGCGGCCAGTTCGCTGCACCGGTGCGCGGCGGCGCGGACGGCCTCGGTGAACTCCTTGTCGAACCGGTCCGCTGGGGCGTCGCCGTCGAGCAGGTCGTCGGCGGCCGCGGCGACCTGCGGCGCGGCGAAGCGGGTCAGCCCGTCGGCGGGGAAGCCGGTGCCGCGCAGGATCGCGTCGCGCCACACCGACCAGCCGGTGTCGCCCAGCGGCACCCGGTGTCCGCCGGTCCCGGCCGGAGCCGGGTCGACAGCCGGAGCCGGGTCGACAGCCGAGGCCCGGTCGGCGGCCGGGGCCGCGTCGGCGCAGGCAGGGGCGGGGGCCGCGTCGGCGGGGATGCGGCTGTCGACGGCGGCGGTCAGGTCGGCACGGATCAGCCGCAGCAGCTCGGGCAGCCGGTCGTGCAGGAAGAAGTGGCCGCCGTCGAGTTCGTGCAGGGTGAAGCCGGCGGCGGTGTGCTCGGCCCAGGCGGCGCTCTGCTCCCGGCTGACCGCCCGGTCGTCCCGCCCGGCGAACGCCACCACCGGCACCGGCAGCGGCGCCTCGGGCAGGTACCGGTAGCTGTCGACCCGGCCGAAGTCGGCGCGCAGCAACGGCAGCAGCAGTTCCACCAGTTCCGGGTGGTCCAGCAGGCCGTCGGGCAGGCCCCCGCCGGCGGCGAGCCGGCGCAGCAGTTCGTCGTCGTCCACCCGGGACAGCCCGTCGAAGAAGCTCGCGGCGGTGACGTGCGGGGCGCGCGCGCCGCCGACGTACAGCCGCACCGGCAGTTCCCGGCCGGTCCGGCGCAGCTCCCGCACCACCTCGAAGCCGAGCCGGCCGCCCATCGAGTGCCCGTAGACCGCGTACGGGCGGTCGGCCCGGTCGGCGATGACGGTGGCCAGTTCCGCGACGGTGAAGTCCGGGTCGTCGCCGATCCGGTTCTCCCGGCCGGGCAGCTGCACCGGCAGCACCTCCACGTCCGGGCCGGCCGCTGCCTGCCAGCGGCGGAACGCGCTGGCTCCGCCCCCGGCGTACGGCAGGCAGAACAACTGCGCCGGTGCCTGGGGTCGGCTTCCGGGCGAGACGAACCAGTTCACCGTGCGCCTCTCTGCGGTGGGTCGATCCAGTGCCGCCGGCGCTGGAAGGGGTAGCCGGGCAGTCCGGTGCGCCGGACGGCGCCCTCGGGGTGCAGCGCGGCCCAGTCGACGTCGCGGCCGGCCACCCAGCCGACGGCCAGGTCACGCAGCGCCCCCGGCGCACCGGCCACGGTGGCGTCGGTGGCGAGCAGTTCGTCCAGTCCGGCGACCGCCCCGGCCAGGTCGGACGCGACGACGGCGGCCCGCCGGGCGAAGGACCGCCGGCCCAGCGCCAGAGTGGCGGCCACCTCGGGCAGCGCCGGTCCGACGCCGGCCAGGTGGTGCCGCAGCCGGGCCAACGCCGCCCGCAACGCCTGCGGGGTACGCGCCGACACCGGCAGCAACCAGGCCCGTGGGGGCGACGGCTCGGCCGGTACGGCAGGTGGCGGCTGCTCCACGACCACGTGCGCGTTGGTGCCGCCGAGCCCGAACGCGCTGACCCCGGCCACCCGGCGGGGCGCGTCCGGCCAGTCCCGCGCCTTGGTGGGCACGTAGAACGGGCCGCCGGCCAGGTCGATCTCCGGGTGCGGGCGGGTGAAGTGCAGGTTCGGCGGGATCACCCCGTGCTGGACGGCGAGCACCGTCTTGATCAGCCCGGCGATGCCGGCACCGGCGTCGAGGTGACCGATGTTGGTCTTGACCGCGCCGAGCGCGCAGGACTCGGCGGGGGCGGCCCCGCCGTACACCTCGTGCAGGGCGGCGACCTCGATGGCGTCGCCCAGCGGCGTACCGCTGCCGTGGGCCTCGATGAAGCGGACCTCGCCGGGGGCGACCTCGGCGGCGGCCAGGGCGTTCGCGACGGCGGCGGCCTGGCCGGCGGGGCCGGGCACCGCGAAGCCGGCCCGGTCGGGGCCGTCGTTGGTGACCGCCCAGCCGGGCAGGACGGCGTAGATCCGGTCCCCGTCGGCCTGGGCGTCGGCGAGCCGGCGCAGCGCGACCACGCCGACCCCGGAGCCGAAGCCGGAACCCTCGGCGGCCTCGTCGAAGGCACGGCAGCGGCCGTCGGGGGAGGCCAGCCCGCCGGGGGTGGCCCGGTAGCGGGGCCAGGTGACGTTGACCCCGCCGGCGAGGGCGATGTCGCACTGGTAGTCGGCGAGGCTCTGGGCGGCGACGCAGACCGCGACCAGGGAGCTGGAGCAGGCGCTCTGCACGGCCACCGCCGGCCCGGTCAACCCGAGCCGGTACGCCACCTGACCGGGCAGGTGGTCGGTGGCCTGCCGGCCGATCAGCCTGGCCTCCCAGTCGTCCGGGTCGACGTCACCGACCACTGCCGGGTTGTCCATCAGGTGGAACAGGAAGTAGCGGTTGGCGGAGGTGGCGGAGTAGACGCCGACCAGGCCGGGGAAGCGGGTCGGGTCGTGCCCGGCGTCCTCCAGCGCCTCCCACGCGGTCTCCAGGAAGAGCCGGTGCTGGGGGTCGGTGCGGGCGGCCTCCTCGTCGCCCATGGCGAAGAACTCGGCGTCGAAGTCGGTGACCCCGTCGAGCCGGCCGGTGGCCCGCACGTGCCGGGGGTCGGCGCGCAGCCGGGGCCCGATGCCCAGGGCGGTCAGCTCGGCGTCGGAGTGGTCGTGCACCGAGTCGACGCCGGCGCAGACGTTCCACCAGAAGGTGGCGGCGTCGGGTGCGCCGGGGAACCGGCCGGCGAGCCCCACCACCACGATCTCGTCGCCGGTGTACTCGCGGGCGGCGACCGGCGGCGCGGTCGGGGTGGGCAGTGTCGGCGCGGGGAGCGGCCCGGTGCGCGTCGTCCCGGCCGGCGGGCCGTCGACGCCCGGGTCGAGCAGCCGGGCCTGGGCGGCGATCGTCGGATGGGCGAACAGCCGCACCATGGGCAGCGTCGTGCCGAACCGGTCGGCGATGCGCTGCTGCACCTGGCCGAGCAGGAGGGACTGCCCACCGGCGTCGAAGAAGCTCTCCTGCCGGCCGACGGCGTCGCGGCCGAGCACCGCGCACCAGATGTCGTGCACGGCCCGCTCGGTGTCGGTGGCCGGCTCCTGTCCGGCGGGTACCGCCCAGGGCGGGTCGGGCAGCGCCAGTTCGTCGATCTTGCCGGTGACGGTGAGCGGGAACGCGTCGAGAACCAGCACGGCGCGGGGCAGCGCATAGTCGGGCAGCTGTCGGGCGAGGGCGGCACGCAGCGCCGCCGGGTCGAGGTCGCCGTCGGCCGGCACGGCGTACGCGAGCAGTGCCCCGTCGCGGGCGATGGCGCGGACGGCGGCGACGCCTGGCTGCGCGGCGAGTACGGCCTCGACCTCGGTCAGCTCGACCCGGAATCCACGGACCTTGACCTGGCGGTCGAGCCGGCCGAGGCAGACCAGGTCCCCGCCGGGCAGCCACGCGCCCAGGTCGCCGGTGGCGTAGGTGGGCGTCCCGTCGGGGTCGACGCCGAACCGGTCGCTGTGCTGGCCGAGGTAGCCGGGGGCGAGGTGCGGGCTGCGCACCACGATCTCACCGGAGTCGGTGAGCCGCAGCGTGTAGCCGGGCAGCGCCGTGCCGACCGGCAGCGGGCCGGTGCGGGTCGGGTCGGCGTCGGCCAGCGGCAGCGCGTACCGGGCGGCGAACGTCATCTCGGTGGCGCCGTAGCCGTTGACCAGCACGCATCCCGGGGCGAACCGGTCCCGGCCCCGGGCGGCGTCGGCGTGGGTGGCCTGCTCGCCGCCGAGCAGCACCACCCGGATGCTGTCCAGCCGCCGCTCGCCGAGGGTGTCGAGCAGGAACCGGTAGACCGTCGGGGTGGAGTGGTAGACGGTGACCCGGTGCCGGGCGAGCTGCCCGACGGCGTACGCCAGGCCGTGCCGCCGCAGGTCGACCGGGACGACGGCGGCCCCGGTGAGCAGCGCCGGGTAGAGGTCGGGGATGGCCGCGTCGAAGCTGAACGAGGCGAGCAGGCTGAGCCGGTCGGCCGGGCCGATCGCCAGGGTGCGGATCTGGTTGTCGACGACGTGCCGCAGGTTGCGGTGGGTCTGCGCGACGGCCTTGGGGGTGCCGGTGGAGCCGGAGGTGAACAGCACGTAGGCCGGGCTGTCGGGGTCGACCGGGAGGGGGCGCAGCGCGGCGGTGGCGGTCGGGTCGAGGACCACCACGGCGGTGCCGGGTCGGGTGGCGCACAGGGCGTCGGCGAGGTCGCGGTGGTCGGGGACGCAGGCGACGACGCGCACGTCGGCGGCGGCGAGCATGTGCCGGAGCCGGTCGGCCGGGAAGCCGGGGTCCAGCGGCACGTACACGCCACCGGCGGCGAGGGTGCCGAGGACGGCGGCGATGGTGGCGGTGCCGTGCCCGGTGAGCAGGGCGACCCGGTCGCCGGGGCGGACGCCGGCCGCGACGAGCGCGACGGCGTGCCCGCCGGCGGTGGCGGCCAGGGCGGCGTAGCTGACCTCGTGGGTCTCGCCGAGGATCGCCGGGTGGTCGGTACGGGTGGCCGAGACCTCGGCGAACTGTTGGATGATCGTCGGTTGCGCCATGTCAGCGGATCGGCTCGGCTCCACTGTGGGCAGCCGCGCAGGAACAGCCAATTGTGATCATGATCCCCCCCAGGACTTCACAATGGAAGCAGAATAGGACGACATCCGGCCGAGGAAAGATCATCGATCGGAGTCGGACCGAAGGGCCCACCACCCCCTGAAGATCGGACGGCGAAAATCGGCCGATCATCCCCCTAGCGCGAAAAGGAGTTTCAGCCTAAGTGTCTACCGACAAGTAATTTTGCGGTGAAAGGGCTTGCAAACCGGCTTTTTTCCATCATGGACGGCACCTTAACGCCAGGTCAGGTGGGTTGCCGCAGCCGTACGCCCCCGCCATTCTAGGGTCGCCCGACGACCCGGGACCTCCGGCCCGCCCCGATCCGGTCCTGCGCCCCTGCCCCGCGCCCCGCCCGCCGCCTAGCGTCGCAGGCGGGACCGAGGAGGACGCCATGCGGACGTGGCAGGTGCAGGACGTGATGACGGTCGACGTGCTCACGGTGGACGAGGACACCGGCTACCGGACGGTGGTGGACCTGCTCACCGCCCGGCACGTCACGGCGGTGCCGGTGGTCGACGACGCCCGGCGGGTGCTCGGCGTGGTCTCCCAGGCCGACCTGCTGCACAAGGTGGAACGGCTCGGGCAGCCGCACGAGCGGCGGATCCTCCCCGGTCGCCGGACCCGCACCGCCTGGGCCAAGGCCGCCGCGACCCTGGCCGGGGACCTGATGACCGCACCGGCGGTCACCGTCTCCCCCGGCGCGACCCTGGCACAGGCCGCCCGGACCATGGACCGGCGGGGCGTCAAGCGGCTGCCCGTCGTCGACGACCTGGGCCGCCTCGTCGGCATCGTCACCCGGGGCGACCTGCTGCGGGTCCACCTGCGGCCGGACGCCGACATCCGCCGCGACGTCGTCACCGACGTGCTGCGCCGGGTGCTCGGGGTGCCCGACGGCACGGTCGACGTGACCGTGCACGGCGGTGTGGTCACCCTCACCGGCCAGCTCGACCGCTGGTCCACCGTGCACCTGGCGCTGCGCCTCAGCGCCCAGGTCAGCGGGGTGGTCGAGGTGGTCGACGCGCTCGGCTACGCGGTCGACGACGCACCGCTGGCCGCGCTGCGGGCCGGCGGCGTCACCCGGGCCGGCGTCGCCTGACCTCCGGCAACGGCGTCACCCCGGCCGGCGTCGCCCGGCCCGGGGGCCACGCCGACGCCGCCGACGGGCCCTCCCGACCCCGGCGGGCACCCAGGGTCGACACCTGTACCACCCTGTGTCACCAGGGCCGACCCGCCGCCCGTGGGGGCTGACGATGTCCGCCCGGGTCCGTAGCATCTGTCGGGTGTCCGCGTCGGCGCGGACACCCGACGGCCGGCGGCGTGCCTCCGCACGCGCGCCGGGTGGCGACGTTTCCGCGACGGGCAGAGAGGCCGGCGATGAGTCGAGCAGAGCAGGACACCGCGGCGGGCACCGAGGGCGAGGACTACACCCAGCGGTTGCAACGCCTCGGTGGCGCGCGCTGGAAGCAGGTGCTCGACGTGCAGGCGCCCTACCGGTGGAACCTCCAGCGACTCGACCTGGGCCGCACCCTCGACGTCGGCTGCGGCCTCGGCCGTAACCTGGCCAACCTGGGCGAGGGCGCGGTCGGGGTGGACCACAACCCCACCTCCGTGGCGCACGCGCGGGCCGCCGGGCTGGAGGCGTACACGATCGAGGAGTTCCACCAGTCCCCGCACGCCCGGCCCGGCGCCTTCGACGCGCTGCTCGCCGCCCACCTGCTGGAGCACCTGCCCGCCGAGGCGGCCCTGGAGGTCATCTCCAGCTACCTGCCGTTCCTGCGCTCCGGGGGCACGGCGGTCTTCATCACCCCGCAGGAGCGGGGGTACGCCAGCGACGCGACCCACGTCCGGTTCGTCGGGTTCGACGAGGCCGCGCAGGCCGCCCGGGATCTCGGCATGACGGTGGTCAGGCAGTACTCCTTCCCGTTCCCCCGGTCGATGGGCAAGGTCTTCACCTACAACGAGTTCGTCACGGTGGCCCGGCTGCCCTGAGCCCCGCCGCGACCGGCCCGCGTCCCGCTCCGGGTCCCCGGGCACGGCACGGTGGGCGCTGCCGTGGGACGCCGCGGCACGCCGGGCCGGCCGGTTACGGTGGCGGCATGACCAACCCGACCCGGTGGGCGACCGAGACCGGCCCCGAGCACTCCCAGTGGTACATCGACCGGTTCCGGCGGCTCGCCGCCGAGGGGGCCGACCTGGCCGGTGAGGCCCGCCTGGTCGACGCGGTCGTGGCCCCCGGCTCGCGCATCCTGGACGCCGGCTGCGGCACCGGACGGGTCGGTGCCGCGCTCGCCGCGCGCGGACACCGGGTGGTCGGGGTCGACGCCGACCCCGCCCTGGTCGAGGCGGCCCGCACCGACCATCCCGGGCCCCGCTGGCTGGTCGCCGACCTCGCCACGCTCGACCTCGCCGCCGACGGCGAGGCGGAGCCGTTCGACGCCGCCGTGGTGGCCGGCAACGTGATGGCCTTCGTCGCCGCCGGCACCGAACCCGCCGTGCTGACCCGGATCGCCGCCCACCTGCGCCCCGACGGGGTGGTGCTTGTCGGTTTCGGCCTCGACCGGGGCTACCGGCTCGACCACTTCGACAGCGACCTGGCCGCCGCCGGCCTGCGGCTCGAACAGCGCTTCGCCACCTGGGACCTGCGCCCCTGGCGGGACGAGGCGGACTTCGCCGTCAGCCTGCTGCGCCGCCCCACCGACTGACCCACCTCCCCGGGGAGCGGGCCGGACGGTGCCGGTCAGGACGGGGCGGCGACCGCCCGCGCGGCGGCCGGATCGAGGGTGCTGCCGGCGGGAACGAGGCTGACCAGGCCGGCGGGGAGCCGGACCGGGGTGACCCCCTGGTAGCCGAGCATGCCGAGCACCCCCTCGTCGGCGAGCACGTAGCGCCGGCCCAGGTCGGTCACCACCGACACCGCCCCACCGTCGGCGCCCGGCGCGGCCACCGACTCGACCACCGCACCGCGCCCCGGCTCCACCAGCACCTGGTCGGCGCGTACCCCACCCGCGGCGTCGGTGCTGCGGGCGGCGGTGAGATCCGGCACGACCGGGTCGACGCGTACCTCGCCGACCGTGCCGTCGTCGCCGATCCGGGCGCAGAGCGCGCCGCCGTCGACGCCGGCCAGGCGGGGCGGGGCCGGTGGCGGCGCGGTCGGCCCGGTCGGGACCAGGTCGGGCAGCTTGGGCGAGGCGGCGAACCTGCCCAGGCTGATCGGGGTCGGCTCGTCCTGACCGGTGCGGGCCATCAGCAGGGCCGCCTGGAGTTCGGTGATGCCGGCCAGGCCGTCGCGCCCGGCGACCGCGTACTGCCGGCCGCCGCCGGAGTTGCGGACCAGGAAGACGTCGCCGACCGTGGCGTCGGCGACCCCGGACGACGGCTCGCCCAGCCCGGCCAGCGCCGGCGGGGCCAGGTCGACGCCCGCGGGCAGGGCGTTGAGCAGGGCCGGGGCGGCGGGGACCGCGCGTTCCCGGGTGGTCGCCAGCGCGGCGAGCACCCGGGCGGTGTCGCGTAGCAGGTGCCGACGCTGGTGCCAGATCAGGTGCAGTCCGCCGTCGGGGTGCCGGACCAGCACCGCCTCCTCGGTGAGCCGTCGCCCGCCGGTCGCCTCCCGGCCGATCAGCAGCGCCGAACGGGGTACTGCGCGCGCCGCGTCGGCCGGCTCCCGCGAACAGACCGTCCACGGCGCGGTGGACAGCCGCCCGGCGGCCGGCAGCGAGTCCGGGGCGTCGGCGATGCCCAGCGGCAGCCCGCGCGGCACCCCCTCGATGGAGCGGCGGGACACCAGCACCGTCCGGGACCGGTCCGCGCCGACGATCAGCAGCGCGGAGGCGTAGTTGAGCACCGGGTGCAGCCGGCCGTCGCGGTAGACGAACCGGGCCCCGGACTCCTTCTCGACGATCACCGCGCCGGTGTCGCGCCACGTCGACCCGCCGCCGACGAACAGGCCGTAGAGGGCGGAGCCGCCCAGCCCGATCGCCGCCACCAGGACGCTGGCCAGCCCGGCACCCGCCAGTCGGCGAAACGGCGACCGTGCCGGGTCGGTCTCCCGCATGACCAGGGCGGCGACGGCCCGCTGCACGGTGAACTGGTAGGAGTGGAGCTGGTCCTGCCGCGACGGCATGGCGTCCCTTCCGCGAGTCCTCGGCGGACAGGATATGCGCTGCGTCGACGTCCCGTGGCCCTGCGTGGTGGCCCGCCGGGGGCCGCCACCGCCCCGCGACGCCTTCCCGTGCCGTCCGACCCGTGCCGCCGCGTGCCGCTACCGCGGGCGAACCGGTCGTCCCGGTAGCATCCCGGCACGACGACGGTGGAGGGACGGCCGGGTGGGCGTGCGATTCGAGGAACTGGCCTGGCGGGAGACCCCGATCGGCGCCATCAGCCTGCGCCGGCGGCGGGAACCCGCGCTCGACGTCGACGTCTACGAGGTGAAGCTCGACGACGAGTACCTGATGTCCAGCCTCTTCCCGGTCGCCGAGATCGAACTGGCCCGGCTGGGGCTGGCCCCGTTGGGCGACGGGCCGCTCGACGTGGTGGTGGGCGGTCTCGGCCTCGGCTACACGGCCCGTACCGCGCTGGAGGACACCCGGGTGCGTTCGGTGCTGGTGGTGGAGACGATCGAGGACGTCATCGACTGGCACCGCCGGCAGTTGCTGCCCTTCGCCGCCGGTCTCGCCCCGGACCCCCGGACCCGGTTCGTCCGGGCGGACTTCTTCGCCGCGGTCGCCGACGGCAGCGGTTTCGACCCGGACCAGCCGGGCCGCCGGTTCCACGCGGTGCTGCTCGACGTCGACCACTCACCGCGTAACGTGCTGCACCCCAGCCACGCCGCCTTCTACACGCCCGAGGGACTGCGCCGGCTGGCCGACCTGCTGCTGCCCGACGGGGTGTTCGCGCTCTGGTCGGACGATCCGCCGGACGACGCGTTCGGCCGGGTCCTGGCCGAGGTGTTCACCACCTGGCAGGCGCACGTCGTCCCGTTCGCCAACCCGCTGACCGGCGGGGAGTCCGCCAACACCGTCTACGTCGCCCACCGGCGGCCCGACCCGCACTGACCCCGCTCCCCGTGACCTTGGGGGGCATACGGCGGCCCGGAACGGGAAGGCTGCCCGGTCAGTGAGTCACGGGAGGTGGACATGCGGGCCATGCTCTGGGTCGTCGGTGTCGTCGGCGGCGCGCTCATCCTGCTCGGGCTGCTGCTGGAGGCGGTCCGTTGGCTGGCCATCATCGGCCTCGTCGCGCTGCTGGCGGTGATCGTGCTGGCGTTCGTACGGGGGCGGCAGGTGATGCACAGGCATTCCGCCGGCCGCCGCTAGCAGCCGCGCCACAGCCGGCCGCCCCCCGCGACGGGGCGGCCGGCTCAGTGCGCCCCACCGAGGTTGAGCACGACCACTCCCCCGATGATCAGGCCCACCCCGACCACCTTCGTCAGGCTCAGCGGCTCACCGAGGAAGGCCGCGCCGACGGCGACGATCGCGGCGGTGCCGAGCCCGGACCACACCGCGTACGCCACCCCCACCGGGATGTCCCGGACCGCCAGCGCCAGCATGCCGAAGGCCGTCAGGTAGGCCACGGCCAGCCCGACCGTGGGCCAGAGCCGGGTGAACCCCTGCGTCGCCTTGAGCAGGCTGGTGCCGGCCACCTCGGCACCGATCGCGGTCAGCAGGAACAGGTAGGCCATCGCACTCCCTCCGCCGGGTCCCCCATGATCCCGCACGGGCGGGCCACCCGCCGTCGTCCCGGCCGGCACGCTCGCGATCCGCAGCCGGGATGCCGGGGCGCGGGCGGCGCGGCGTCGGGGCGGTCGCGTTCCGGACAGCGCGTAACCCGGTGCCCGGCTCGACCGTCATACAGGCGTCACCGACGCCCGGTCCGCCGCACCGCACGACCTGCCCGCGCCCACCCACCGGCGGGCCGGACACGGCGGGCCGGGGCGCGGTCCCCCACCACCACGTCCGATGGGAGCCATCATGATCCGTCACCGCCTGCTCGCCGCAGCCGCCGTCGGCCTGCTGACCGCCGTAGCGGCCCTGCCCGGCACCGCGCCCGCCGGACCACGCCGGGACGGCCTGCGCCTGTGCGCGCTGCATCCGCTGCCCCTGCCCGCCGGGGTGACCCACGGCCGGGCCACGGCCGTCGACCCGACCGGCCGGTACGTCGCCGGCATCGGCACCCGGATCACCGACGGGGTGTGGGAGCCGGTGCTGCTGCTCTGGCAGGGGGCCCGGGTCACCGCCGTGGACACCGCGCTGGCCGAGGACGTCGTGGGCGTCAACAGCGCCGGCGTGGTGATCGGCAACGCCTACGTCACCGCGATGCAGCGGCCGTGGCGCTACCAGGACGGCCGGCTGACCGACCTGCCCGTCCCGGGCAACGTCTCGGGCGCCTGGGTCGCCGGCATCAACGGGCGCGGGGACATCGTGGGGCACGGCGCGGTGGAGGCGACCGGGAGCTCGATCGCGTTGCGCTGGCCGGCGGACCGGCCGGGCACGGTCGAGACGATCGACACCCCGCCCGACGGGGCCGCCCTCGCGGTGCTGGACGACGGCACCGTGGTCGGCAACGCCCGGGTGTCGGCGGGTTCGTCCTCCTACGCCGGTTGGGTACGCCGCCCCGGCGGGCAGGTCGTCCGGCTCACCGTGCCCGGCAGGCCGAACGCCTGGGTGCTCGCGGCCCGGGGCGGGTGGGCGGCCGGCACCACGGGCGACGACCCGGACGGGGACCGCAGCCCGGTGCGGTGGGGGCTGGACACCGGGAAGGCCACCGTCGTCGACCCGGCGGTGGAACCGGTGCAGGACGTCACCGCCGGTGGGGTGCTGCTCGGCCTGCGGGCGGTGTGGCACGCCGACGGGGTGACACCGCTGCCGGGGGCGGTCGCCGGGTTCCCCGACGTGCAGGCGCGGGCGGTCACCGACACCGGCACGGCGGTCGGCTGGACCACCACCGACCGGCTCACCCCGGTGCGCTGGACCGGCTGCTGACGGGCCACCGGCCCGCCCGGTCGGGTCGTCCGGCCCTGGTCGCGTCCGGCCGGGCGGCGCAGGGTGGGGGCAGAGCTACCAGGAGGTGTCCGCGATGACCTCGCCGTCCACCCGTCCGGACCCGGTGCCGACCGTACGCGAACTGACCGCCGCCGCCGAGCTGTCCCGGTACGCCCCGTCGGTGTTCAACACCCAACCGTGGCGCTGGCGGGTCACCCGGGGCCTGTTGGAGCTGCACGCCGACCCGACGCGGCAGCTGACCGGCACCGACCCGGACGGGCGGCTGCTCGTGCTGAGCTGCGGCGCGGTGCTGCACCACGCCCGGGTGGCGCTGGCCGCCGCGGGCTGGCGGGTCGACGTCGACCGGCTGCCCGACCCGGCCGACCCGGGGCTGCTGGCCCGGCTGCGGGCCACCGGGCCGGGCGGGCTGGACCTGAGCGCCGCCCGGTTGACCGAGGCGATCCCCCGCCGGCGTACCGACCGGCGGGCCTTCGGCGACCGGCCGGTGCCCGACGAGGTGCTGACCGGGTTGCGGGCGGCGGTCGAGGCCGAGGGCGCGCACCTGCACGTGGTCCGGGCCGACCAGATGCCGATGCTGGCGGTGTCGACGGGCCGGGCGGCCGACGCCGAACTGGCCGACCCCGGCTACCGGGCGGAGCTGCACCGGTGGACCCACCGGCCGGCCGGCAGCGGTGACGGGGTGCCGGCGGCCACTGCGGTACGGCCGGCGCCGCGCCGGGTGCCGCTGCGCGACTACGCGCCTGGCGGTGCCGCCGGGTTGGCCGCCGGCACGGACTTCGACCGGGGTGCGGCGTACGTGATCCTGTTCGGCGACCGGGACGACCCGGCGGGGTGGCTGCGCGGCGGCGAGGCGCTGTCGGCGCTGCTGCTCACCGCGACCGCGGCGGGGCTGTCCACCGCCCCGATCAGCGACACCATCGAGCTGGCCTGGCCGCGCCGGATGATGCGGGAGCTGCTCGCCGACGTGGGTGAGCCGTACCTGGTGGTCCGGGTGGGGTGGGGGCCACCGGCGGCGGAGCTGCCGGCGGTGCCGCGCCGCCCGGTGGCCGAGGTGGTCCAGGTCGACCCGGACGGCTGACCGCCCGACGCCGGCCGCAGGGCCGGCGTCGGGACCGGGGCGGTGCTCAGACGCCGGAGGTGGCGAGCACCCGGGCCGGGGGTTCGTCGGCGGCCGGCCGGGCGGTCTCCCGGTTGGGCAGGGAGAGCCGGATGACCTTCCACCAGGCGGAGGCGACCTGCTTGGGCAGCGGGCCCGTGGTGTAGGTCAGTCCGTACCTGTCGAACAGCGCCCGCACCTGGGGGGCGATCTCCTGGTAGCGCTTGCTGGGCAGGTCGGGGAAGAGGTGGTGCTCGATCTGGAAGGACAGGTTGCCGGTCATGATGTGCAGCAGCCGGCTGCCGCTGATGTTGGCCGAGCCGAGCATCTGCCGCAGGTACCACTCGCCCCGGGTCTCGCCCTCGATCGAGGTCTTGGAGAACGTCTCCACCCCGCTGGGGAAGTGGCCGCACATGATCACCGAGTGGCTCCACAGGTTGCGGATCAGGTTCGCGGTGAAGGTGGCGGCCAGGGTGGTGAGGAAGGACGGGCCGGACAGCAGCGGGTGGATGACGTAGTCCTTGAGCACCTGGCGACGGATCTTGCGGCCGACCGCGCGCAGCCGGGCCCGGAACTCGGGGGCCTTGTGCCGGCCCTTGCGCAGGTTGCGGCCCAGCTCCAGGTCGTACGCGGCGATGCCGTACTCGAAGAAGCAGGCGTTGACGAAGTTCCACAGCGGCTGGCCGAGATGCATCGGGTACCACTTCTGGTCCTCGTCGACGCGCATGATGCCGTACCCGAGGTCGTTGTCCTTGCCCAGCACGTTGGTGTACGTGTGGTGCAGCTGGTTGTGCGAGTGCTTCCACTGGTCGGCCGGGGAGACGTGGTCCCACTCCCAGGTGGTGGAGTGGATCTTCGGGTCGCGCATGAAGTCGTACTGGCCGTGCAGGATGTTGTGGCCGATCTCCATGTTCTCCAGGATCTTGGCCACCGCCAGGCCGGCGGTGCCGACCACCCAGGCCGGCGGGAACAGCGAGAAGAGCAGCACCGCGCGGCTGCTCATCTCCAGGGTCCGCTGCGTCTTGATCACCTTGCGGATGTAGGCCGCGTCGCTCGCGCCGCGCTCGGCGAGCACCCGGTCCCGGATGGCGTCGAGTTCCTTGCCGAGCGTCTCGATGTCCTCGGCGCTCAGGTGGGCGATCGGGTTGACGGGCTTGTGCTGGATGACGGTCACGTCCGGCCTCCTGGTCAGAGATCGATGTCGCAGGTACCGGCCGCCGCCGACACGCAGGTCTGGATGAGCACGCCGTCACCGGGGACGGCGGTGGTGAGTTCCCCGGTGCGCAGGTCCCGCACCGCGCCCTGGCGCAGCGGCAGGACGCAGCCGTAGCAGATGCCCATCCGGCAGCCGGACGGCATCAGCGCGCCGGCGGCCTCACCGGCGTCGAGGATCGGGGTGCCGCCGTCGGCGGCGAGGGTGAGGCCGGTCCGGGTGAAGGTGACGCTGCCGCCCTCGCCGGGCGCGATCACCGTCGGCCGGAACCGTTCGGTGTGCAGCCGGTCGGCGACGCCGGCCGCCGTCCAGTGCTGCTCGGCGGCGTCGAGCAGGCCGACCGGGCCGCACGCCCAGGTCTGGCGGTCGAGGTGGTCGGGGACCAGGGTGGCCAGCTCGGCGACGCCGAGCAGGCCGTCGCGGTCGGTGTGCCGCTCGACCAGGCGGATGCCGCCCTGCGCGGCCAGCGCCCGCAGGTGAGCGCCGAACACGACGTCGTCGGGGGTCGGCGCGGAGTGCACCACGACCACGTCGGCGCGGGTGTGCACGCCGGCGCGGAGCATGCCCATCACGGGGGTGATGCCGCTGCCGGCGGTGAGGAACAGCACCCGGGCGGGGACCGGGTCGGGCAGGACGAAGTCACCGAGCGCCTGGTCGAGCTGGACGACGGTGCCCACCCGGGTCCGCCGGACCAGGTGGTTGCTGACCCGGCCGTCAGGAATGGCCTTGACGGTGACGCTGATCAGACGGTCGGGGCGGTCGGGGGCGGAGGTCAGCGAGTAGGCCCGCCACTGGCGTACCCCGTCGACGTCGACGCCGAGGCGGACGTACTGGCCGGGGGTGTGGCCGCGCCAGTCGCGGCCGGGCCGGATGGTGAGGGTCGCCGCGTCCCGGGTCTCGGGTTCGACGGCGACGATCCGCCCGCGCAGGGCGGCCCCGGCGCGCAGCGGCGCGACCAGGTCGAGGTAGTCCTCCGGCAGCAGCGGGGTGGTGACCGTCTCGGCCAACCGCAGGAGCCGGTCCCGGACGGTGGTCTTCGCCGCAGGGTGCGGGACGGTGGTGGTCATGAACCCAGGGTCCTCGCACTTTCGCATAACATCTTGACCGGGGAAGGTGAATCGGAGGTGGGAACTTGTTCGAAGGGAACAACATGTCGGAATCGGGGGCGACCGGTCACCTGGGTGGTCGACTGGAACTCGACGCGCCGGTGGCCGCCCGGTTACGCGCCCGGCTGCCGATGGTCGCCGCACACACCGTCACCACCATCACCGCCGAGGTCCCCGCCTACTCCGGCACCCTCACCGGCCAGATGCGCGAGAAGATCGAGAACGCGGTACGGATCGCGTTGGGCACCTTCCTCCAGCTCATCGAGCGGGCCGGCGCGGCGGCCGACCCGAGCACCCCGCTGGCCCGGGCGCTGGAGGCCGCGTACGCGCTGGGCGCCGGGGAGGCGCGGGTGGGGCGGAGCATGGACGCGCTGCTGGCCGCGTACCGGGTGGGGGCCCGGGTGGCCTGGCGGGAGGTCTCCACCACCACGGTACGCAGCGGGCTGTCCGCCGAGACGATCGCCGAGTTCGCCGAGCTGATGTTCGCCTACATCGACGAACTCTCCGCCGCCAGCGTCGCCGGCCACTCCGACGAGCTGGCCAACGTCGGCCGGGCCCGCCGGCGCGACCTGGACCGGCTCACCCACCAACTGCTCGCCGGGGAACCGGAGGAGGTGCTGCGGCGCAGTGCCGAACGGGCCGAGTGGCCCCCGCCGCAGACCCTGACCGTGGTGGTGCTGCCCCGCAGCAGCCTGCGCGGCGTGCTCGCCGTGCTCCCGGG
The DNA here is from genome assembly GCF_002210435.1 of Micromonospora wenchangensis. Taxonomy (GTDB): domain Bacteria; phylum Actinomycetota; class Actinomycetes; order Mycobacteriales; family Micromonosporaceae; genus Micromonospora; species Micromonospora wenchangensis. The sequence continues at coordinate 7,219 of NZ_MZMV01000053.1, read as the reverse complement.
GCACACCCTGGAAAGCGGCGAGGAGCTGCCCGGGGCGCAGTGGGCCGAGGAGGGGGCGCTGCTGCTCGTACCGGACATGCACGGTGGGCGGCGGCGGCAGCTCGCCACGGCGCTGCACGGGCACCACGCGGTGCTCGGCCCGGCCCGGCCGTGGGTCGCGGTGGCCCGGTCGTACGAGCGGGTGCTGAAGGCGCTCGCCCTCGGCCTGCCGTCACCGGCGGACGCCGCCGCGTGGGACACCGAGCAGCACCTTGCCCGGCTGGTGCTGCACACCGATCCGGAGGCGCTGGCCGACCTGCGCGCCCAGGTGCTCGCGCCGCTGGCCACGCTCCCGGCGGCGACCGCCGCGCGGCTGGCCGAGACGATGCGGTCCTGGCTGCTGCACCAGGGCCGCCGCGACGACGTCGCCGCCGACCTGTTCGTGCACCCGCAGACGGTCCGGTACCGGATGGGCCGGCTGCGGGAGCTGTACGGCGACCGGCTCAACGAGCCCGGCACGGTGCTCGACCTGACCGTGGCGCTCGCGTTCCCACCCGCCGACGACACCGGGCCCGCCGGCTCCTGAGCCGGCACTCCGTCACCACCGAGCCCTCCCCCACATCGGACGGTCCACCGGCCGCGCAATTCCCACCGGACTCGGTCGGGCGGTGGTCCGACATGGACGGTCGGCGGGACTGTGTCGACAGGACGACAGGAGAGCGTCCGGCGGCTGACACCGCGTGACGGCATGGGCCATGATGGCGGCATGCGTCTGATCTTCTCGGTCTCGGACTCCGACGAGTCGCCGGTGCACGACCTTCGCGACGAGCTGGCGGCCGATCCGGAGCTGCGCGACGCCCGGGTCCGGGTGGTCCACCGCGCACCCGAGCCGGGCACCCTCGGGGCCGCCGAGGTGCTGGAGTTCGTCGGCCAGGACGTGCTGCTGCCAGTGGTGATCCAGGCGGTGTACGACTGGTTCCAGGCCCGGCGCGGCGCCCGCCGGGGCGGCGACACCACCGTCACGGTCACCCTCACCGACAGCCCGGACGGCACCCGGGAGGTGAAGATCGAGGCCAGCGGCTCGGCCGAGGACGTCATCGCGGTGCTCCAGCAGGGCCTGCGGTGACCGCTGCGCACCAGCCACGGTTCGACCCGGCCCAGTCCCAGGCCGTCCTGCTGGGGGTCAGCACCTACGACCATCTGGGGCTGACCGTCCCCGCCGCCCGCGACAACGTCGAAGCTCTCGGCACGGCCCTCGCCGCCCGCGAGGTCTGGGGTCTGCCGGGCTGGAGCATCCAGAGCGCGCACGATCCCACCTCCGCCGAGATGGAGGGACGGGTCCGTAACGCCGCCAACTCGGTCGGCCCGGACGGCATGCTGGTGGTCTACTTCGCCGGTCACGCGGTCCTGGTGGGCCGGTCACTGCGGCTGCTCCCCCGCGAGGCCCCGGACACCTCCGGCACCGAGTTCCCGGTGGAGCGGTTCGTGGCGGCGGCCAGGGGCAGGGACGCCCGGCGGTGCCTGCTGATCCTCGACTGCTGTCACGCGGGAAACGCCAGTCTGGTCCTGCCGTCGGAGGCGCTGCACGTCGACGAGGACCGTGGCTGGCAACTGATGGCGGCCGTCCGCAGCGGGCCGGCGCGCGACGCGGGCCCGGACGAGCTGCACACCCCGTTCACCCGGGCCCTGCTGGAGGTCTTCAAGCACGGCCGGGCGGACGCGCCCGAGTGGCTGAGCCCGACGGACGTGCTGCGGGAGGCCGGCGAACTGCTGACCGGCGAAGGCTATCCCGCGCCGGCCCACAGCCCGGTCGAGTTCGACCGGGGCTGGGTGCGTAACCCGGCGTGGCGTCCGCCGCAGCGACGTGCGGTGCCGTTCCCCCGCCGGCCGGCCGGCTCCCCCACCGAACAGGGCGAACGGTCCGGCTTCGAGAGCGCCTGGCCGGCCCGGCAGGTGCCGTTCGCCGGCCGGGTCCCGGAGCTGGCCCGGGGCGGGGCCAGCCTGCGCCTGCCGCAGGGGGCGGTGCTGCCGGTCGTCGGGCCCCGGCACGCCGGCAAGCGGTACTTCGTCGACGAGGTGCTGGCCCGCTTCGCCGAGGAGGCCGGGCAGCTCGACGAGGTGGCGCTGCTGCGGCTGGACATCCCGAACAGCAGCGCACCCGAGCCGGTGCTCGGGGTGCTCGCCAGGGAGCTCGACGTCACCATCGACGACGTCACCGACTACGGCATGGACTACGCCGAGGCGGTCCGGACGACCCTGGTCGAGGAGTTGCAGCGGCAGTTGCACCGCCGGCGGCTGATCCTGTTCGTCGAGGGTTCCCGGTTGGGCACCCGACCGGAGGCGGTCCGGGCGCAGCTCGACCGGCTGCTGGAGCTGTCGGTGTTCGACCGGGCGCTGGTCATCATCGCCACCCGGGCGGAGGTCCACGTCAGCGGCGACAACCGGCTGCGTTACCTGCCGGTGGTCCAACTGCGGGAACTCAGCGAGGACGAGGCCACCACGCTGGTCGACCAGGTGCTCTCCGACCCGGTGTACGGCGGCGGCCTGACCATCACCGGGCTCGCCGAGGGCAGGCTCTGGACGGAGCTGGACGACAAGCTCGTCCGGCTGCCCGGGGTGCTGCACAACGGGGTCGACGAACTCGCCAACGACGTGTTGAACAAGCGGATCGAGCAGCCGGGCGTCGAACACCTCGTCGACGCGCTGCTGCGCCGCTCGGCCGCCACGGTCGGCGCGGGGTTGCGGGACGTGGACTGCTTCGCGCTGTGGACCGGCGTCGACGGCGACCGGGACCGACCCGGCGCGCTGGCCGTGCTGACCGCCTGGGCGATCACCGACGGGCTGTGGATGTCCACCGAGCTGCTCGAATCGATGGGCTGCGGGCTCACCCCGCAGGCCACCCACCATCTGGTCGAGGCGCGCATCCTCACCCAGCAGGAGCACGACGGCACCCTCTGGCACGACCTGGGCCGGTCGACCCGGCACGCGCTGAGCAACGCGTTGACCGCCACCCTGCGCGGCAGCGGCGGCGACAACGTCTACGGCCGGGCCCTCGTCGACGGTGCCGAACTCACCCCCGACCAGCTCGACGAGCCGGTCGCCGAGGCGATGTTCGCCCTGGTCACGGCGATGCTGCGGCAGCGGCAACGGCACCCCGACAACGCCGACCGGCACGTCATGAAGGGCATCGACCGGGCGATCGGCTGCCTCGACGAGGCGGTGGCGGGCGGGTATCCCCGGCTGCGGGAAACGCTGACCAAGCTCGCCGCCGCGTTCTCCGGCGACGCGGCGTTCAGCCCGGTGCGGCTGGAGGCCACGGCCACGCCGTCGGACGCCGATCCGGTCACGACGCCGGGCGAGGCCGGGCCACCGGTCGTCGACGTCCCCGCCGGCCGGCCGGTCCGGGCCACCGGCTACCCGGTGGTCGCGGGCGCCGCCCGGCTCAACCAGGCGATGCGGGCCACCGGGCAGAGCCAGCAGGTACGCGAGGCGTTCGTGGCCGCCGCCGACGCCGTGGCGGAGGCGATCGGGCAGGCCGACCGGGACGCGCTGTCGCACCGGCTGCTGAAGTCGATCGACACCGCGCTGTTCATCGGTGGCCGCCGGCTGCGGGCGGGCACGAGCCTGCTGCCGGCCCGGGAGCGGGCCGCGCCGGTGCTGGCCGACTACGCCCGGGTGGCCGGCGGCAGCCGCCCGGACCTGATCACCGTCGCGATCTCCTGGCTGCTGAACACCGTCGACCTCCAACTCACCTCGGGCCGCGTCCCCGAAGCGCGGGCCGCGCTCGGCACCGCGTTCGAACTGTTCGACCTGATGCCCGAGCCGGTCACCCTGCGGGACCGGTTCGCGGTGTTGCAGATGCGCCACCGGCTGCTGTGCGGTCGCGCCCGGGGGCAGCGCACCCTGGCGGAACGGGTGGCGACGCTGTCCGAGGCGACGGCGGCGGTCAGCGAGGGGTTGGCCCTGTCCGGGTCGGACAGCGACCGTGGCCTGTGGAGCATGCGGCTGTGCGGGGTGGCGACGCTGCTCGTCGCCGAGCAGCCGACCTTCGCCGACCAGGCGGCGACGGGCCGGCGGGTGGTCGAGGAGCTGACGGCGGCCTGGGGTTCGCCGGCCCGGTGGCCGGGCGACACCCGGATGTACGTGTGGCGGCTGCTGCACGCCGTCCACCGGGGCGACCCGGACGTGGTCAGCCAACTGGACGCCGCCCGGCGGACGATGACCCTGGTGCTGACCGACGGCGAGTTCCCGCTGTTCCCGGGGATCGAGGCGGAGGTGCACCTGTTCGTCGCGCACTGCCTGCGCCGCAACAACCAGTTCGCCGAGGCGACGACCGAGGCCGAGGTCGCGCTGGAGTGCGCGAAACGGGCCCACGAGGACCGTCCGGGCGCCCAGTCGCTGCTGCGGGAGCTGCGCATCCAGCGGGAGCTGGGCGGCTGGCGGGCCGAGGTCGACGCGCCCCCGCGCGCCGGCGAGACGCCCCGGGCCCGGCCACGGGACCAGAAACTGCTGCGCCGGATCAGGGAGGTGCAGAACTGGCTGGCCGAGCAGGAGCACACCACCTGGCACCATGCGGTACTCGACCTGTGGTGCCACCGGGCCCGGTGGAGCAGCGAGGGCAACCTGCTGACCGCCTCCACCCCCGAGGGGCGGGAGAGCAGCACCGTGCCGCCGCCGGAACGGCTGGTCAACATCCGTCGGCTCTACCGGGTCCGCCGGGACAAGCTCGACGGGCACCTGCGCCGGTTCAGCCACTCGATCGAGCTGCTCCAGATGGAGGTGGGGCTGGAGCGGCAGTACCGGCGCTGGCTGGGGGTGCTGGAGACGTACCGGGACGAGCAGGGGGTGAACCGGCGTCACGACGTCGACAACAGCGCGGTCTGGGAGCTGATCCGGGCCGCCGAGCAGCGCTGGCCGGACCATCCGGGGGTGCTGGAGGTCAGGGCGGAGTTCCACCGCTACATCTGGGAGTACCGGCAGGCGATCGAGACGTACCGGCGGCTGATCGTGACCGCGTCGGACGGTCGGGGACGGTTGCGGCACGGGCTGGCCATGGTCGAGGCCGTCGTCGGGTACGCCCAGTTCGCCTGGCCGCGTAACGACCCCGATCCGCGTCCGCTGCTGCTGGAGGCGGGCGAGCTGCTCGCCGCCGAGGAGCGGGAGGGTCCACTGCTGGAGCAGTCGGTGATCCTGCGGACCCGGGTCGACCTGGAGCTGAACCGGGAGATCGCCTGGAGCGACGTCGAGCGGGTCGCCACCGAGATCATGAGCGACGGCGGCTACACCGAGGGTGTCGCGGCGATGCTCAACCGGCGGTGGAGCGGCGACGCCGTGGTCACCAGCCTGGCCGACCCGGGGGTGTGGCGGATCCCCGAGAACAGCGAGTTCGCCGAGCAGCTCAACAGGTTCTTCGGCAGCACGCCCCGGGTGCGTCCGCCGGCCGACCGGGAGGTGACCGACGAGTCCCACTCGACGATCGCCGACTTCCTCCGCGAGAACTTCACCGAGGTGCAGCTCCTGCGTGGCCTCGGCGCGGTCTACCTGCGGATGGCGGAGCTGCGCCGGGACCCCGCCCAGGCGGTGCGGGCGTTCCACTTCTTCGACGGGTGCCGGGTGTTCCAGCAGGTCCACCTGGGCGGCCGGGTCACCCCGGTCACCAACTTCCTGATGGCCCGGGCGATCCTGCTGGCCGCCGAGCTGACCTTCTCGGCCGACCCGATCACCGGGCCGTGCCCGTGGGAGGGCCGCAGCTGGCTGGAGTACGCCGAACGGCTCCTCCAGTCGAGCAAGGACGAGTCGGTGGGCGAGTTCGGCAAACAGTGCAGCCACTTCCGCAAGGAGACCAGCACCCTGCTGCGTGCGGTCCGGGTCCGGCAGGGCATGGAGAAGATGCGTAACCTGCGCCGCCCCCGGTGACCGACGCCCCGTAACGGCCGCGTCGGCCCGCCCCGGGGAGAGGGCGGGCCGACGCGAGGGGGTGCGGGTCAGTGCCGACGTCGGCCGTACGTGCCGGCGAGGAGCGCGACGCCGACGGCCGCGAAGGCCACCTGGAGGAACAGCTCGATCCAGTCGATGCCCGGGGTGTCGTCCACCCCGAGCGCGCCGGCGAGCAGGGTGCCGAGGATCGCGGCCACCACGCCGATGGCCAGGGTGAGCAGGATCGAGATCTTCTGCTTCCCGGGCACCACGAGGCGACCCAGGGCACCGATGATCAGACCGATGATGATGGCGGTGAAGAAGCCCTGTACTTCCACGTGTGTCGTCCCTCCACGAGTCGCTGTCGATCTGGACTCTGCCCCGGGTGGGCGGGCGGTGAAACCACGGCGGGACGCTGCGGGCCAAATGTCACGCGACTGTCATGACCTCGCGTGGGGACCGTCATCCGACCGCCGCTCCGCGCCCCGCAGGGTCCGCTCCAACAGGTCGAACAGCGCCGCCCAGTGCCGCTCGGTGGCCCCCTCGTCGTACATGGCGGTGTCGGCCATCGTGAAGCCGTGCGGGGCGCCGGCGTACACCTCGGAGCGGTAGGTGACCCCGGCGGCGTCGAGCGCCCCCTCCAACGTGGCGATCTGGTCGGCGGTCATCGACTCGTCCCGGTCGGCGTGGGCGAAGTACAGCTCGCCGGTGACCGCGCCGACGCCCCGGTGCGGGCTGTCCGGCTCGTCGGTGACGACCCGGCCGGCGTGGAAGCTGGCCAGCGCCGCGATCCGGTCCGGGTGCGCCTCGATCGCGCGCAGCGCGTTGGTGCCGCCCATGCAGTACCCCACGATCGCCACCGGCCCGTCCGTGACGTCGTCGCGGGCGGCGAGGAAGTCCAGATAGGCCCCGGCGTCGCGGGCCACCAGCTCCGGGGTGAGCGCGGTGATCAACGGCACGATCCGGCCGAACAGCTCGCCGCGCCGCTGCGGGTCGGCCAGGTCGGCGACGTCGACGCGCGGCATCGGGCCGGTGCGGTGGAACAGGTTCGGCACCAGCACCAGGTAACCCTGCGCGGCGATCCGCTCGGCCATCTCGGCGAGCCGGGGACGCAGCCCGAAGGCGTCCATGAAGAACAGCACCGCCGGGAACGGCCCGTCCCCGTCCGGCCGGGCCAGGTACGCATCCGCCGCGCCGTCGCTGGTCGGAACCTCCACCGTCGTCGTGCCCGCCATGGTGTCTCCTCACCCGGGTGCCGGCGCACCCACCGCGGGAACGCTACCCGCTGCCGCGGCCGCCGGTGGGCCGTGACAGGCGCGTCCCG
>NZ_MZMV01000052.1 GCF_002210435.1 Micromonospora wenchangensis | reverse complement strand
GGCGGGGCGGGTGCGGGTCTCGCCGGGGGCGGTGCGGTCGGCGGTGAGCAGGGCCCGCCCGGCGGCGTCGGGGTCGCCCAGGTCGAGGTGGCTGCGGGTGATGTCGATGAGGTGGGCGGCGCGGTGCTCGGCGGGGAGCTGCCGCCAGCCGTCCTGCCCGGTGGCCCGGCGGTGCAGGGCGACAGCCCGGTGGTGGTCGCCGAGGTGGCTGGCGGCCAGGGCGCGGGCGAGTTCGACGCTGGTCGGGCCGAACATGATGCCGTCCGGGTCGGGCGGCTCGTCGGCGGTGGCGAGCGGGGCGGCACGCTCGGTCAGGTCGTGGGCGGTGGCGGCGTCGCCGTAGCTGGCGGCGGCGAGGGCGGCCTCGATCAGCAGCGCCCCGGTCAGGGCCAGCGCCGGCGGGTCGCCCTGCGCCGCCGCCGGGTCGAGCTGGCGTACGGCGGTGAGCGCGGCGGTCCGGGCCAGCCGGCCCCGCCGCAGCGCCCGGAGCACCTGCGCCAGGGACACCGCCGCGCGGCCGATCCGCACCGGGTCGCCACGGGTGGCGGTGACCATGGCCCGGTCGGCGGCCAGCCAGGCCAGGTGGGCGTCCCCGAGCTTGACCAGCGTCTGGGCGGTGAGCCGGTGCACCCCCACCAGCAGATCGAGGACGGGCGGGTCAACCGGGCCGGTGTGACCTGCGTGACGGCTGTCGGCGAGCAGGTCGGGCAGCATCCGCAGCACCTGGGGGTGCTGCCCGTTGCGGTACGCCGCCCAGGCGTACCCGGCCTGGTCGTCGAGCTGCCGCAGCAGCGGTCCGGCCGGGGTGGACGCCGGGGGGTCGTGGCGGGCCAGCGCCGCCCTGACCCGTTCCACGCCGGCACCGACGTCGGTGACCGGTGCCGGCGGGTTCCGCCCGGCGAGCAGGAGTTGCGGTGCGACGCCGAGCGCGCCGGCCACGGTGTCGATGACGGAGAGCCGATCCAGGGGACGCACCCCGCGTTCGACCTTGTCGACCCAGCTCTTCGACTTGCCGATCCGGTCGGCGAAGACCTGCTGGCTCATGCCCCGGCGGGCCCGTAGCTCGGCCATCCGCCGTCCGATCGCCGGCTCGTTGCCGGTGCGCTGCCGCCCGGGGCCGCTCACCGGTCGTGCCCCGGCACCGGCATGGTGTGGGTGGACCCGCCGCAGCGGGGACACCACCGGGACTTGACCCGGAACGCGAGCAGCCCGAGCAGGAAGCCCGGCACCAACCCCCCGAACAGGACCGACAGGACCTGGGAAATCATCTGCGTTCTCGCCTTCTGCCACGTCGGTCGGGAGGCGGGGTGACCATTGCGCCTGTCACTCGCTGTCCCCTAGGGTCTACTCGCAGTAAACGGTGATGCCGGGGTGCTCGGAAGCCGTGCCGGGCGGCGTTGGTGTTGAACGCGTGGAAAGCAGTGCAACGGGGAAGGCCACCGATGGCAGTACGGCGACGCAACGAAAAACTGCTGGCCCTCGTTCGCGAGTGCCGGTGGTCGTACGACGCCTGTGCCGCAGCGGTACGTGCCGTCGCGTCGGAGAACGGTGGCGCGCTCCCGTCCTGCGACCGTTCCCACGTGGGGCACTGGATAGCCGGAGTGAAGCCCACCGAGACGACCTCCCGCTATCTGGCCGAAGCCTTCTCCCGTCGGTTGGGCCGGGTCGTCGGTCCGGCCGATCTCGGGCTTGTCGTCGGCGATAACCTGGAACCTGATCTGACCGGCCTGGATTGGTGGAGGCACGACCCGGCCACTGATCTCCTGACGCTCGGGAGAGCCGACGTGGAACGACGGGCGTTCGGATTCACCGCCCTGTACTCACTGGCTGCGCTTGCCGTCCCGCTGGACTCCTGGGAGGACGTCGCGGAGCGGGGTCGGCGCGCGCGGGGCGGGGGTGCGGCGGTGGGTCGCCGCGAGATCGACGCCGTACGTGACATGCTCGCGGTGTTCAGCAGGGCCGACGAGCGGTTCGGCGGCGGGCATGCACGGCTCGCCGTGGTCCAGTACCTCACCTCCGACGTGGCCGGCTACCTCCAGGGCACCTTCGCGTCCGACCAGGATCGTCGGGCCATGTTCAGTGCCGCCGCCGAGTTGACCTATCTCGCGGGCTGGAAGGCGTTCGATTCGTCCCTGCACGGGGTGGCCCAGCGGTACTACCTCCAGTCGCTGCGGCTGGCCAACGAGGCGGACGATCGGGCGTTGGCCGGTTTCACGCTGCGGGCGATGGCGCATCAGGCTGTCGACCTGGGACACGGTGCGGAGGCATTGCGACTCGCCACCTCGGCCCTCGCCTGGTCGAGGGGAAGGGCGACCCCGGCGGCGACCGCGCTGTTCACCGTTCTCACCGCCCGGGGGCACGCCGCGACGGGCGACCGGGCCAAGACGTCGGCGGCGCTCAGGGCCGCCGAGGCCCACCTCGCGAAGGCGTCCCCGGGCGACGAGCCGACCTGGATCCAGACCAGCGGTTTCACCACGACCTCGCTGGCGAGCCAGGCCGGCCAGGCGCTTCGCGACCTGGGCGACCTTCCCGCTGCGGAAACCGAGCTGCGCCGCTCGGTCGCCACCCGCGACACCGAGGCGTACCGGCGGATCCACACCCTGACGTTGGCCAACCTCGCCGACGTCCAGTGTGCACGTGGACGGCTCCGCGAGGCGACCGAGAGCTGGAACAGCGCCCTGGACTCGATGGTCGGCGTCCGGTCCGGCCGAGCCACCGTGGCCGTGAAGAACATCCGTACCCGGCTCAGCAGCTTCGGCCCACGCCTGCCTGCATTCGCGAAGCAACTCGACCAACGGGCCGCAGCCATCCTCGTCGCCCCTTGATACCGCCCCGCTCGGCCATCCGCTCGCGCGGGCCTGCCGGCTGGTCGCCCACTCCACCTGCCAGCACGGGTGCGGGGACAACCGCGCCCAGCGCACCCGATACCCGACGCACGAGCCGTCGAGCCCGTGAGGGTGAACCGGGAGGACCATCTGCACCGCACTGCTGGTCACCGCTCACCGTCCCCGGGCCGGTGGCCGTGCCCGATCGGAAGCCGGTGCCGGGCATGGCAGGGCAGGTCGACTCCACACCGGCAGATGCGCCGCCATCGCCGAAGTCCGATACTCATCGTCATGTGGCCGACCCTCCGTCGTCAGGACGCGGAGGACATCTGTTGATGTGCCTCGTCCCGCGTCCGGCTTCAGTGAGGTTCAGCGTTACGCCCGGCTCGCCGCCGATCCAGAGGGTGAGCGTCCGCTAACCGGGTGTTCTGTCCGCTGGCGGCTACCGCCTGGGTGCGTATTCCAGGCACGCGTCACGCAATGTTGCCGCCTCGGGCGCTCCCGACTGCTCCACCTTTGCCAACAACTCCGCAGCCCGCCACCAGTTCGACGGCACCACCCGGCCGGACGTCACCGCCTGCGTCCCCAGCGCAGCCGCCTCGTCCGACTGGCCGGCGGCGACCAGGGCGAGACCGAGGTCGAGGCGGGCCGACGCGGACCGGCGGGGCCGTGCTCCACCGTCGCCGTGCGGGTCCAGCTCGGTCAGCACCGCCCGCGCCACCTGCTCGGCGCCGGGGTCACCCGCCCATGCCAGAGTCGTGGCTGCATAGGCAACGGCCTTGGTGGGGTCGTAGCGATAGTGGTGCTCGGCCCGCTCCGGAACGGGCAGATTCGCCGTCAGCCGCTCCACCCGGTCCAACGCCCGCCGGGTCGCACCGACGTCCCCGATCCGCGCCCACGCGCGGGCCTCCTGAGCAGTCGCCTGAATGCGGGCGGAACTCCCCTTCGGGGCGATCCGCTGCGCTTGTCGGGAGAGATCGAGTGCTGTCCGGTAGTCGCCTTGGGTCAACACGTCCCAGGCCCGGGTTTCGAGGCACCATGCCTGGATCTCGCCATGCTCAGCATGGTCGGCAAGATCACGAGCGGCTCGCAGGTGAGCGACCGCAGCGGTCCGCTGCCGCAGGTCGATGTGAACCGTCGCCCGCAGCACCGCCAGCCAGCCACCGGCCACCAACAACCGCCGCTGCTGCGCGAGCGTCACCCGTCCGTCCAGCAGCCGCCCCACGTACGAAAGATGCCTCCGCACCAACGGCAGGAGATCCGCCGGGACCATCGTCGGATAGGAACTGGCCAGATCGTCGACGCCCTGCTCGATCCGATCGAGCACGTCCCCGCTGACATCGCTGGCGGCAACCCTCGCCCGCAGCTCACCGGCCTCGGCCGCGTGGTCGACTGGCGCATCCGCCAACCGAGCAAGCGCACCCCCCGCGTCAAGGACCCGGTCCAGGTGACGCGCAGTGTCGACCGTCGGAGCCTTGAGCCCCGCCTCCAACTCGTGCAGATGACTCTTGCTCCGATGAGCAAGCTGTCCCAGAAGCCGAAGTGACAACCCTCGCCGCTGCCGAAACTCACGGAGAGCTGCGCCGAAGCGCGGATCGACGGACGAGGCCATAGCGCCACTCCAAGATCACGAGGCCCAGGCAACCTCAACCGGCCGCCACCTCGTCGGACGGTACCCCGACATGCCGCGCGCCGGAGCGCCCCTCGCCTGCAATCTCCGGGTGTTCGTTGAGGGTTGTCCTGGCACATCGCCCAAGGCTGGGTGTGGGTCGGTCGTCAACCGGCTTCGGCCTGCTCGACTCGGCCCTTCGGGGTGAAGGAATGATCTGGATGATCGAGAGAACTGCGCGAGCAGCCGAAGAACCTACCTCTATCGTCTACAGCCTGCGGGCAGACGGAGTCACCGGCACAGGGACGGGCAGATGAACGACGACCACGACGCCGCCGGAGCCATGCGCTTCATCTTCGAGGCCGGCGTCCTCAAGCGCGCCGCCCGCACCGGTTGGTGGTTCGCCGGCGTCAAGCACCCCGAATCCATCGCGGACCACTCGTTCCGGACCGCGCTGATCGGGATGATGCTCGCTGCCATGGAAGGTGTCGACCCGGCCCGGGTGTCGATGCTGTGCGTCCTGCACGACACCCAGGAAACCCGGATCACCGACATCCCGCACATCGCCAGGCGCTATCTCACCGCCGCACCCAACGCCACGGTCACCGCCGACCAGGTCGCCGCCTGCCCGCCGGCCGTCGCCGACCTCGTCAACGCCGCCGTCGCCGAGTACGAAGCGGGCGAGACACCTGAGGCCATCGTCGCCCGCGACGCCGACAAACTGGAATGCCTCGTCCAGGCGGTCGAATACCGCCACCAGGGCATCGGCGACGTCCAACGCTGGATCGACAGCTCACGTGCGGCACTGAAGACCGCCAGCGCGCACCGCCTGGCGGAAGCCGCCCTCAGCGGAGAACCCCTCGGCTGGCTCACCCCGCCCCCGGTGTAGCCCCCAGGCGTCAGCTCCGGGACGTGGTCGCGCAGCACGTGCTTTCGTCGTCGGCTGCGGGCGGGGTCTGCGCGGAGGTGCCGTACTGGTCGGAGTCGCCCTTGACCACGTACACCTCCCAGCGCTCGTCGCCGGGTCCACGGACCCAGACCTTGTCCTGGACGGCGTAGCAGCAGGAGGTGTCGTTCTCGGTCAGGGTGATCAGCCCGGCCTCGGTGAGCCGGTCGGTGGCGGCGGTGACCTGCGCGCCGTCGAAGACCTCGACCCCGAGGTGGTCGAGCGCGGTGGCCTGGTCCGGGTCGCCTTCGAGCAGGACCAGCTTCAGCGGGGGCTCCTCGATGGCGAAGTTGGCGTAGCCGGGTCGCCGCTTGGCCGGCTCGGTGCCGAACAGCTTCGAGTAGAACGCGATCGACCCTTCCAGGTCGGAGACGCGCAGGGCGAGCTGGACGCGGGACATCCCACACCTCCTGTTGTTTAGATAACTGTCTAGGCAGAAGATTGCACTCTGGTTTGATGCTTGTCAAACTAGACGGGTGTCGAGACAAGAACTGCCGGTCCTCGCCGACCCGTCGGCCTGCTGCGTGCCGATGGTCACCGAGGCCCTGACGGAGGACGCCGCCGCCGGTCTGGCGCGCGGCTTCAAGGCCCTCGGCGACCCGGTGAGGCTGCGGCTGCTGTCCCTGATCGCCGCGCGGGCCGGCGGCGAGGTGTGCGTGTGCGAGCTGACCGACGCGTTCACCCTGACCGGCCCGACGATCTCCCACCACCTGAAGGTGCTGCGCGAGGCCGGGTTGATCGACTGCCAGCGCCGGGGCACCTGGGTCTACTACTGGATCGTCCCGGCCCGCCTCGCCGCCCTGTCCCAGCTCCTGGACGTCTCGGCTGCCGCCGCCTCGACCGGGTCGACCCGGTGACGCCCGACCCGCCGTACGCCGTGCTGCGTCGGGCGTCGGCGGAACTGGTCGGCACCGGCCTGCTCGTCACCGCCGTGGTCGGCTCCGGGATCGCCGCCACCCGCCTGTCGCCGGGCGACATGGGGCTGCAACTGCTGGAGAACAGCATCGCCACCGCGTTCGCCCTCGGCGCGCTGATCCTCATTTTCGGCCCGGTGTCCGGCGCCCACCTCAACCCCGTCGTGTCACTCGCCGACTGGTGGCAGGCCCGCCGTACGGGAACCGGGCTGTCGACCCGTGACCTCGGCGCGTACGTCGTGGCGCAGGTGATCGGTGCGGTCGGCGGCACGGTGCTCGCGCACCTGATGTTCGGGCTGCCCGCCGTCACGGTCTCCACCCACCGGCGGGACGGGGGCGGACTGTGGTTGGCCGAGGTCGTCGCGACCGCCGGGCTCCTACTGCTGATCGCCGCCCTCACCCGGGCCCGCCGGACCGACTTCGCCCCGGCGGCGGTCGGGGCGTGGATCGGCGGCGCGTACTGGTTCACCGCCTCCACCTCGTTCGCCAACCCGGCCGTCACGATCGGCCGCATGTTCACCGACACCTTCGCCGGCATCGCCCCCACCTCGGCGGCCGGGTTCGTCGCCGCGCAGCTCGCCGCCGTCGGGGTCGCGGTCGCCGCGATCACCTGGTGGTATCCGACCGTCCGACGGCGGGACGCGGCGGCGGTCGAGCTGGCACCGGCGCAGCCGGAACGGGCCGCCTCATGACCGGCGTCCGGTCGCCCCGACCCGATCTCGTGCCGATGACCGACGAGCACGCCCCGGCGGTGCTCGACATCTACCGGCACGGGATCGCCACCGGCGACGCCACCTTCGAGACCGAACCACCCACCTGGGCCCGGTTCACCGCCACCCGCCTGCCCGGACACCGCTGGGTCGCCCTCGACCACACGGCTGCCGACCGCGTGCTCGGCTGGGTCGCGTGCACCCCGGTGTCCAACCGGTGCGTCTACGCCGGGGTCGTGGAGCACTCCGTCTACGTCCACCCCGACGCGCGGGGCCGGGGCGTCGGCCGGCTCCTGCTCCACCGCCTCATCGACTCCACCGAACAGGCCGGCATCTGGACCATCCAGTCCGGGGTCTTCCCCGAGAACACCGCCAGCCTCGCCCTGCACCACGCCTGCGGCTTCCGCACCGTCGGCGTCCGCGAACGCCTCGGCCGCCACCACGACCGGTGGCGCGACGTCGTCCTCATCGAACGCCGCAGTCCCGCCATCACCTGACCGCCGCCGCACCGGAAGAGGTCCACCCATGAGCACCCCCACCCGGCACACCACGCCATCGGTGCTGTTCGTCTGCGTCCACAACGCCGGCCGTTCCCAGATGGCCGCCGGCTGGCTGCGCCACCTCGCCGGGGACACCGTCGAGGTCCGCTCCGCCGGCTCCGCACCCGCCGAACACGTCAACCCCGTCGCGGTCGAAGCCATGCGCGAGGTCGGCATCGACATCGCGGGCGAACAGCCGAAGATCCTCGACTGGAACACCGCCGAGGCCAGCGACGTGATCATCACGATGGGCTGCGGCGACACCTGCCCCGTCTTCCCCGGCACACGCTACGAGGACTGGAAACTCACCGACCCCGCCGGCCAGCCGCTACCCGTCGTCCGCGAGGTCCGCGACGAGATCCGCCAGCACGTCGTCCGGCTCCTCGACGACCTGACCTGAGTGTTCAACCTGATCGACCTCGTTCACCGGCCCTAAATGGTTTGCCGGTGGTCGGCGGGCGTTGGGATGCTGCGGCCGACCGGGAGCGGGAAGGGGCCAGCATGCCGTCGGAGTCCGAGCCGGAAGTCCGTACCGTGTCAGGTGTCGTGCGCGGCCGCCGGGAGGCCGGCCGGGCGGTGTTCCGGGGCATCTCGTACGCCGAACCGCCGGTCGGTGACCTCCGGTTCGCCGCGCCGCAGCCGGTGCGCGGTTGGGACGGCGTACGTCAGGCGCTCGCCTTCGGTCCGCCGCCCCCGCAGCCCGGCGCGTTCGGGACGTCCCCGCGGGGGACCGGCGACGACTGGCTGACGCTCAACGTCTGGACGCCGGACCTGGACCCGGCGGCGGGGCTGCCGGTGCTGGTGTGGATTCCCGGCGGCGGCTACCTCGTCGGCTGTTCCGGCCTCCCGGAGTACGACGGCGGGCACCTCGCCGCCGGCGGAACCGTGGTGGTGACGCTCAACTACCGCCTCGGCTTCGAGGGATTCGGGCAGCTCGACGGGGCGCCGGCCAACCGGGGGCTGCTCGACCAGGTCGCCGCCCTGGAGTGGGTGCGGGACAACATCCGCGCCTTCGGCGGCGACCCGGACCGGGTGACGGTCGTCGGGCAGTCGGCCGGCGGCGGCTCGGTCGCCGCGCTGCTGGCCGTGCCGCGTGCCGCCGGGCTGTTCCGGCGGGCGGTCGCGCAGAGCGTCCCGGGGACGTTCTTCTCACCCGGGCTGGCCGCCGACGTCACCGCCGCCTGCGCCGCCGAGCTGGGGGTACGACCGACCCTGGCCGACCTGTCGACGGTGCCGCCGGACCGGCTGCCGGCCGTGGGCCAGGCGATCTCGGCCGGGATCGTCAGGTGGCGGGAGCGGTGGGGGTCGATCACCCACCGGCCGATCCCGTTCGCGCCGGTCGTCGACGGCGACGTGCTGCCGGCGACCCCGTGGCGGGCGCTGGTCGACGGTGCCGCCCGCGACGTCGACCTGCTCGTCGGGCACACCCGCGACGAGCACCGGCTGTTCAGCCTGCTCGACGGGGTGCTCGGCCAGGTCACGCCGGAGCAGACCGGGACGGCGCTGCGGATGCTGGCCCCGGGCCCGGACGGTGCCCGCCGCTACCGGGAGGCGTTCCCCGACGCGACCGACGAGCAACTGTACGAGCTGGTCAACGCGGACTGGCTGTTCCGGATGCCGAGCCTGCACCTGGCCGAGGCGCAGCTCGCCGGTTGCGGCCGGGCGCACCTCTACGAGCTGACCTGGGCGGCGCCGGGCCTGGGCGGTGCCCTCGGTGCCTGTCACGGCCTGGACGTGCCGCTGGTCTTCGGCAACCTGACCAGCGGGCAGCCCGCCATGCTGATCGGTGATCCGCCTCCGGCGGCGGCGCACGAGCTGTCCGGGCAGCTCCGCGGGGCGTGGACGGCGTTCGCCGCGACCGGCGACCCCGGGTGGCCGGCGTACGACGCGGGACGCGGCACGCGCGTCTTCGACGAGCGGCCGGCGGTCGTCGCGTACCCGGAGGAGACCTCACGGCTGCTGTGGCGGGACCACACCTTCGCCGCGCTCCCGCTGCTGGCCTGACCGCGCCGGAGCGGCGGAACCCGGCTGCGTCCCGGCGGCGACGTGACCGGTGGCGGTGCGGGTGAACCGGCCCGCCAGCAGCGCGAACGCGTCGGTGAGGGGTTGCGGGCCGACGACGGTGATCTCGGCGTCGTAGCGGGCGACGGCGGCGGCGAGGCCCACCCACGACCACGACCCGAGGGTGAGCCGGCACCGGCCGGGGGAGACCTCCTCGACGAGGCCGTCGCGGGTGTGCCGGGCGACGGTCGTGGCGGGCAGGTCGAGGAGCACCGTGCCCCGGCACGGCCAGTCCGCCGACCCGCCGCCCGCCCCGCGGAAGACTCCGGTGAGGTACGTCGCGACGTCCCCGCCGGGCAGCGGCCTCGGGGTGAAGCGCGGCCCGTGGGGCGGGCGCAGGGTGATCCGGTCGACGCGGAAGGTCCGCCAGTCGGCCCGGTCGAGGTCCCAGGCGACGAGGTACCACCGGCCGTCCCAGGTGACGACGTGGTGCGGTTCGGCGTGCCGGGCCGGCCCGTCGGTGTGGGCGGGCCCGTAGTCGAAGCGCAGGATCTCGCGGTTCCGCACGGCGGCGCTGAGCGTCAGCAGCACCCCGCCGTCGACCGGTTCGGCCGCCGCGGTGGTGGGCCGGGCGACGGCGGTGACGCTGAGCGCCCCGACCCGCTGCCGCAGCCGGGTGGGCAGCACCTGCCCGACGGTGTGCAGCGCCCGCGCCGCGTCGTCGGCGAGCCCGCCGTCCGCGCCGGTCGCCGCGACCTGGAGCGCGACGGTGAGGGCGACGGCCTGGTCGTCGTCGAACAGCAGTGGCGGCAGCACGGTGCCGGCGGCGAGCCGGTACCCGCCGTCGGGGCCCTTGACGGCGGCGACGGGGTAGCCGAGGTCCCGCAGCCGGTCGACGTCGCGGCGCACGGTACGCAGGCTGATGCCGAGGCGTTCGGCCAGCACCCCGCCGGGCCAGCTCCGACGGCTCTGCAACAGCGACAGCAGGGCGAGCAGTCGGGCGGACGCGGTCGGCATGCGACTGATTCTGCCCGCCGTAGGTGACACACCCTGTCACCTACCGCTGCGAATCTTGCTCCCGACCCGCCTACTTCGGGCGTCGGGCACCAACAGCAAGGAGTCGACCATGGGCATCTCCGCCACCACGCACCTCAACTTCCGGGGTGACGCCCGCGCGGCGTTGGAGTTCTACCGGTCCGTGTTCGGTGGCCGCAGCACCGTCGTCAGCTACGGCGACCTGGGCATGCCGAAGGACCTGCCGGACGCCGACCGGGTCGTCTTCGGCCAGGTCACCGCCGACAACGGCTTCGCCATCATGGCCTACGACGTGCCCGGCGGGGCCCCCGCCGCAGCCGCGCCGACCGCCACCACCCGCGAGAACGGGATGACGCTGACCGGCGAACGGTTCTTCGTCTCCGTCCGGGGTGACAACGCGGAGGAGGTCGGCGCGCTCTGGCACCGGCTCGCCGAGGGCGCGGACCTGATCGAGGAGTACGGCCCGTCGCCGTGGGCCCCCGGGTTCGGGATGCTCACCGACCGGTTCGGCGTCACCTGGGTCCTCGACGTCGCCACCCCGTACGCCGGCTGACCGCCCGGTCCGGGTCGGCACCCGCCGCCGACCCGGACCGGCGGGTCATTCGGTACGCAGCCCGTCGGCGCGGGTGAGCCGCCACAGCAGGGGCAGGCTCAGCCCGGTGATCGCCAGGACGGTCAACGCGCCGAGTCCGACCGAGAAAGCGACCACCGGCCAGGCGACCGTGATCGGGGCCTGCACCATCCGCAGCAGGGCCGCGCCGAGGCCCAGCCCGAAGCCGGCGGCCAGCACCAGCCCGACCCCGACCGGCAGGGCGGTCTGCCACAGCACCGACCAGCCGAGGGTGCTGCGTCGGGTGCCCACCGCCACCAGCATGGCCAGCAGGCGGCGGCGTTCCCGCAGTTGCTCCAGCGTGCCGACCAGCATGCTGGTGGCGATCAGCAGCAGCGTGACGACCGTGCCGATGGCCAGGCCACGCCGGATGTCGGCGAACCGGGGCGACTCGATGGTCGAGGAGAGCACGGAGACCGGGGTGGTCAGGTCGATCGCGGCGGCGGCGTTGCGGACGTGTTCGACCGCGTCGGGGTCGGCCGGGTCGAGCTGGAGGTAGACGGTCGTGCGCAGCGGACCGAGGACCCGTGGGCCGACCGCGCCGGGAGTGACCAGCACGGCGTTCTGCATCCAGCCGGCCGGGTCGGGCCGGGCCTGCGCGGGCCGCGCCGTCGTCGGCACCCGCCACCGCGACCCGTCCTCGACGGTCAGCATCGTGCCGGCGGGGACGACTGCCGGGTCACGCGGATCGGACACCAGGAAGGTGTCCCCGTCCACGCACCGGTCGAGGTGGGCGAACTCGGCCAGCGCGGCGCAGTCGCCGACCCGGACGTCCACCGGTGGGCCGTCCGGCGAGCCGGCGTTGGCCCCGGCGCTGAGGGTGCCGGTCACGGCGGTCACCCCGTCGGCCCCGCCGAACTGCCGCAGCACCCCGGCCAGGTCCGGCTGGTCGCGGAACTGCACCTGCACCTGCGCCCGGGAGGTGTCCTGCCCGCTGGCGGTGGTGAAGTCCCCGGCGATCCCGGCGAAGAGCATCTGCAGGCCGATGGTGCCGGCGACGGCGACCGCGATGCCGTTGACCAGCCGGGCGGAGGTGGCGCTGTCCAACTGCACCCGGCGGACCGCGAGCTGCCAGGACACCGGGCCGCCGCGCAGCCGCCGTACCAGCAGGTCGGTCAGCCAGGGCAGCACGGTGACCGTGCCGATCAGCAGCAGCACCGCTCCGGCCGGCACCAGCCAGCGGGTGACCCCGCCGTCGCCCTCGCGCAGACCGGCCACGGGCAGGAGCAGGGCCAGGCCGGCGGCGGGCAGCAGCAGCCGCCACCAGAGCCGACGGCGGACCGGGGTGCCGCGCCGGGTCACCCCGAGCGGCTCCACCACCACCGCGCGCAGCGCCAGCATCGCCACCAGCACCGCCAGCGCCGGCACCGCCAGCACGACGGCCAGCAGCAGCGCGGTGGGCGGCCGGATGTCGGAGGCGTACACGCTGATGTCGTAGAGGGTGACCAGCGGGACCAGTTGGCGGCCGGCGAGCAGGAACCCGATGCCGACGGCGACCCCGAGCAGGGCCCCGGCGGCGGCCTCCCCGGCGGCGATCCGCCGGACCATGGTGGTGTCCGCGCCGACCAGGCGCAGCGCGGCGAGCCGCCGGTCGCGTCGTTCCCCGCCGTAGCGCACGGCGGAACCGAGGAACACCGCGATGGGCAGCAGCAGCACCACGAAGATGACCGCCACCAGCAGCATCAGCACCGGGCCCAGGCCCTCGCCGGGCAGCCCGCCGCCGAAGCTGTCCAGCCGGGTCGCCCCGGACGTGTCGGTCAGCCGGTCGTCGCCCTGGTAGTAGGCCAGCTCGTTGGGGCCGGCGAGACCCTCGTCGGCGATGGTGCCGGTGACCCGCGCGCCACCCAGCCGGGGGGCGAACAGCGGGCCGTCGGGGGAGTCGAGCAGCCGGCGCAGGGCGGGGGAGACGACCACCTCGCCGGGGGCCGGCAGGGCGGTCAGCCCCGGCGGGACGGGCGCGGCCGGTCCCTCCGGCCGCAGCAGCCGACCCCGGACCGGCGTGCCCCGGAACTCGTTGTCCACCGGGTGGACCAGCAGGGTGCCGGGCCCGGCCGCGACCTGCTCGCCCAGCCGCAGGTCGTCGCGGGCGTCGCCGCGCGCCTGCCGGGCGTCGAGCGCCCCGGGCACGGCGGTGGCCAGCAGCAGCATGGCCACCCCGATGCCGACGCCGACGGCGGTGAGCAGCGCCCGGGTCCAACCCTCCCGGCCACCGGTGACCGCCATCCGGGCACCCATCGCCAGGTCCGCGAGCGCGCCCCGGCCGGTCACGCCGCGACCTCCAGGTTCCGGGTCCGCCCGTCGCGCACCACGACCTCCCGGTCGGAGTACGCCGCCACCCGTGCCTCGTGGGTGACCAGCACCACCGCGGCCCCGCTGTCCCGGGCGGCCTCGGTGAGCAGCCGCATGACCCGTTCGCCGTTGAGCGAGTCCAGCGCGCCCGTCGGTTCGTCGGCGAAGATCACCCGGGGGCGGGTGACCAGCGCGCGGGCCACCGCGACACGCTGGCCCTGGCCGCCGGAGACCTCGCCGGGGCGCTTGTCGGCCACCTCGGTGACCTCCAGCCGCTCCAGCCACTGCCCGGCCCGCTGTTCGGCCTCGCGGCGGGGGACGCGGGCCAGCCGCAGCGGCAGGGCGACGTTCTCCAGGCAGGTCAGCTCGGGCACCAACTGGCCGAACTGGAAGACGAAGCCGAACTGCTCCCGGCGCAGGGCGCTGCGCTGGGCGTCGCTCATCGTCACCAGGTCCCGGCCGTCGAAGACGACCCGGCCCCGGTCGGGGCGGACGATCCCGGCCAGGCAGTGCAGCAGGGTGGACTTGCCGGAGCCGGACGACCCGAGCACCGCGACCACCTCGCCCTCGTCGATGCGCAACGCGGCGTCGACCAGCGCGACCGTCTCGCCGAAGCTGCGGTGCAGGCCCTCGGCGACCAGCAGCGGGGCGCTCATGCGCGCACCCGCGCGGCCAGCTCGTCGAGCCGGGCGGTGGTCAGTTCCAGCCAGCGCAGATCGGCCTCCAGGTGGAAGAGCGCGTGGTCGCAGATCAACTGCTCGGCGAGGTCGCCGCCGCGCTTGCGCCGGGTCAGCTCCCGCATCAGGCGCAGGTGCTCGGCGCGCTGCACGTCGAGCAGTTCGGCCGCCTCGCGGCCGGTGAGCAGGGCGAGCACCACCTTGGTGTAGAGGACGCTCTGCAGGTAGGGCTCGGGCTGTTCCGGGCGGGCCAGCCACTGCGCCACGTCGGCGACGCCCGCCTCGGTGATGGCGTACCGCTTGCGGTCGGGGCCCTCGCCGGGCTCGACCGCCTCCACCTCCACCAGGCCGCCGCGCAGCAGCCGGGACAGGGTCGCGTAGACCTGGCCGTAGGCGACCGGGCGGGAGTGGCCGAAGTGTTCGTCGTAGCGCCGTTTGATGTCGTAGCCGTGCCGGGGGGTCGCCTCCAGCAGGCCGAGGAAGGTCTGGCCGATGGACATGCGGCGACTATACACACCGCGTATACGCGCGTTGTCTACACCCCGCGCCGACCTCGTCCCGACCGGTTTCCGGTGACGCCACCTCCGGCCCCCGGGAATGTGACACCGTCCGACGCATTGACCCGCAGATTGATACATGTCAGTGTTTGCTTCCCCGGCGTTTCCGCCGCGGTCCCACCCCCGGATCGCGGGTCTCCCGTCCACCCCCGGTCACCTCCGACAGGCGGGACGGTGACGCCTGGGCGGACGCCCCGCCGACCCCCATGAGGAGCTCGCATGAAGCGCAGAACCCTGGCGCTCGCCGCCGTCACCGCGGTGACGCTCGCCCTGGCCGCGCCACCGGCCTCGGCCACCCCGACCGCCCGGCCGGCCACCGCCGCGCCGGCCGTCGCCGCGCTCGCCGCGCCGGACGTCCAGGTCGCCAACGTCCAGGCGCACCTGGCCCAGTTCCAGAGCATCGCCACCAGCAACGGCGGCAACCGGCGGGCCGGCTCGGCCGGCTACACCGCCTCGGTCGCCTACGTGAAGTCCAAGCTCCAGGCCGCCGGCTACACCGTCACCGAGCAGACCTGCACCAGCTGCACCTACCAGGGCAACAACGTGATCGCCGAATGGCCGCAGGGCCCGACCACCGACGTGGTCATGTTCGGCGCGCACCTCGACGGCGTCGCTGCCGGGCCGGGCATCAACGACAACGGCTCCGGCTCGTCGGTGCTGCTGGAGAACGCCCTGGTGCTGGCCCAGCAGAACCCGACCATGACCAAGCGGGTCCGGTTCGCCTGGTGGAACGGCGAGGAGCAGGGCCTGCAGGGCTCCAAGTTCTACGTCAACTCGCTGACCACCGCCCAGAAGGGCTACATCAAGGGCTACTACAACTTCGACATGGTCGCCTCGACCAACGGCGGCTACTTCATCAACCGGGTCACCTCCACCACCGCCGCGCCGCTCAAGGCGTACTGGGACTCCCTCGGGCTGTCGCCGGAGGAGAACACCGAGGGCCAGGGCCGCTCCGACGACTACTCGTTCCAGCAGGCCGGCATCCCCACCTCCGGCTACGCGATGGGGGCCAGCGCCCGCAAGACCAGCTCCCAGGCCAGCAAGTGGGGCGGCACCGCCAACGCCGCGTACGACCCGTGCTACCACTCGTCCTGCGACACCACCAGCAACATCAACGCCACCGGGCTCAACCGCAGCGCCGACGGTGTCGCGTACGCCATCTGGGACCTCGCGGTCGGCGGTGGCACCCCGACCAACGACTTCTCCGTCGCGGTCAGCCCCACCGCCGGCGGCGTCGCCCGGGGCGGCTCCACCACCGCCACGGTCAGCACCGCCACCACCAGCGGCAGCGCCCAGACCGTCGCGCTGTCGGCCACCGGCGCGCCCAGCGGCGTGAGCGTCTCGTTCAGCCCGTCGTCGGTGACCTCCGGCGGCTCGTCCACCATGACGGTCAGCGCCTCGTCGAGCGCCAGCCTCGGCACCTTCACCCTGACCGTCACCGGCACCGGCTCGGCCACCCGCACGGCCAGCTACACCCTGACCGTCACCGGCGGCACCGGGAGCTGCACCGGCGGGCAGGTCGTCGGCAACGGCGGCTTCGAGTCCGGCACCAGCCCGTGGACGGCCACCTCCGGCGTCATCACCAACTCGTCCAGCCAGCCGGCCCGCACCGGTTCCTACAAGGCGTGGCTGAACGGCAACGGCAGCACCAGCACCGACACGCTGTCCCAGTCGGTGACCGTGCCGGCCGGCTGCTCGACGTACACCCTCGCCTTCTACCTGCACATCGACTCCACCGAGCGGACCACCACCGTCGCGTACGACAAGCTGGTGGTCCAGGTCGGCAGTACCACGCTGGCGACGTACTCGAACCTCAACAAGGCCAGCGGCTACACGCTGCGCTCGTTCGACGTGGGCGCGTACGCCGGGCAGACGGTGACCCTGAAGTTCACCGGCACCGAGGACGCCTCGTTGCAGACCAGCTTCGTCATTGACGACGTGACGTTGCAGGCGAGCTGACCGACCCGGGTGGGGCGGCCCGTCCGCCCCACCCGGACCGTCATGACGGTAAATGTCGTACCCGGGTCGGACCATGGGGACATGGCTGCCCCCGCGCTGTCCCACCACAGTGGTCGACCCCGTTCCGTGCCGCTGCGCGAGCTGCGTACCCGGCTGACCCAGCTGATCGCGATGGCCGAGCTGACCGACACGGTCACCCTGGTCACCCGCGACGGCGACCCCCGGCCGGTCGCCGCGATCGTGCCGGCCCCCGCCGCCCGCAGCGCCGCCCAGGCCCGCGCCGACGGTGAACGCCTCGCCACGGTGACGGCGGGTTGGGCCCGCCGGCTGGAGGAGTCGCACCGGCAGGGTGCCCTGCGGCACGCCGCCGAGCTGCGGGCCGTGACCGACGCCCTCGCCGAGGTCTGGGCCGAGCTGGACCGGCACGTCCCACCCGGCACCGACCCGGCCGTCGACCGGCTCCGCGCCGCCCACGCCGACCTGCGCCGCGACTGACCCCCGGGCCGACCCGCCTCCGGCCTGCCGTGGCTCCGGCCTGCCTCCGGCCCGACGCCCGGGTCGGTCCCCACCCGCACCGCGCCGGCACGCCCCCCGCCAGACGCATCGCGCCCCGCCTCACCGCGCCCGGCCCCGC
Source organism: Micromonospora wenchangensis (assembly GCF_002210435.1). Classification (GTDB taxonomy): domain Bacteria; phylum Actinomycetota; class Actinomycetes; order Mycobacteriales; family Micromonosporaceae; genus Micromonospora; species Micromonospora wenchangensis. Next base: position 31,959 of record NZ_MZMV01000052.1, on the reverse strand, counting down.
CCATCCCATCCTGGCCCCACCCCGGTCCACCTCGCCCCGGTGATCAAGAGGTTTGCGTCAAGTGATCAAGAGGTTTGCGTCAACTTCGATCTTCAAGTTGACGCAAACCTCTTGATCACCGGGAGCGGCGAGCCGGGGCAGGGGGAACAGGGGTGGGGGTCGGTCAGCTGACCGGGGTGGGGGTCTGGGCCTGGTGGTCGGGGGCTGTCGGGCGGGACATCGTGCGCCAGGGGCCGCCGAGTAGCGGGGTGAGCACCACCAGCAGGTAGCAGCAGCCCACGGTGAGCAGGACGGGCGTGGTGCCGAAGCCGTCGACGGCCACCCCGGCGGCGAGCGCGCCCAGCGGGATGCCGGCCCAGCAGCCCGCCCCGATCACCCCGAACACCCGGGCCCGCAGGTGGGCCGGCACCCGTTCCAGCTCCACCGCGCCGAGCAGCGGGTTGATCGCCCCGGCGGCGAATCCGGACAGGGCGAAGACCGCGAGGACCCAGGGCAACGGCGGCGCGGCGGCCAGCGCCCAGAAGGGTGGCCCACCGGCGACGGCGAAGGCGGTGACGAAGGTGGCCCGGCGGGGCAGCCGGTGACCGACCGCGCTGAACAGCAGCGACCCGACCAGCGCGCCGCCACCCATCGCGCCGACCAGCAGCCCGAACGCGGTGGCCCCGCCGAGGTCCCGGTCGGCCACCACCGGCAGCAGCACGCTGCTCTTGGTCGCGTCGAAGAAGTTGGTCACCAGCACCAGCAGCACCACCGCCCGCAGCAGCGGCTCCCGGGTCAGGAACCGCACCCCGACGGCGAAGTCCCGCCAGTAGCCGCCACCGGCCGGGTCGGCCGGCGCGGCCGGGCGCAGCGACCGGGGCACCAGCAGCGCCACGACCAGCGCCGAGACCGCGAAGGTGGCGGCGTCCACGGCCAGCACCGGCAGTGCGCCGAGGGCGGTCACGAGCAGCCCGGCCACCGGTGCGCCGACCAGCCGGGCGCTGCGTTCGGTCGCCTCGTACCAGCCGACGGCCCGCTCCAGCGGCACCCCGGCGGCGGTGGCCGCCTCCGGCAGCAGCGCGTTGCGGGCGGTCTGCCCCGGGGTGTCGAGCAGGCCGCTGGCGAAGACCAGCCCGAGCAGTGCCCAGAACGGCAGGCCGACGGTGGCGTCGAGCAGCGGCACGGCCGCGACCGTCAGTCCGGAGACCACGTCGGCCAGGACGCTGGCCCGGCGATAGCCGATCCGGTCCACCAGCACCCCGCCGAGCGCGCCGCCGAGCACCACCGGCACGGCGGCGACCGCGCCGGTGAGGCCGGTGGCGGCGGGCGAGCCGGTCTCGGCGAGCACGTAGAGCGGCAGCGCGATCAGGGTGAGCATGTTGCCGGTGAGCGAGACGGCGTGACCGAGCAGCAGGCCGACCAGGGGAGCGCGGCGGCGCGGCGGCGTCACCGCGGGTCCCGGAAGGCGTGGTAGATCAGCGACACGGAGCCGGCACCCGGCCGGTCCGGGTCGCTGCGGCCCTGCCAGCGGGCGGCCAGCGCCTCCAGGTCGGCCCGCAGCTCGATCAGCTCGTCGCTGGTCAGGTGCAGCCACGAGTCGGCGCTGGCGGTGCCGCGCACCCACTGCGGGTCGAGGGTCGCCTCGACCTCCAGGTAGTGGCCGAGGCGTTCGGCGTACCGGTCGAGGACGGCGCGGCGCAGCAGGTCGGAGGCGGCCCGGCGTTCCGGGTCGGCGAGCATCTCGACCGGCTCCCAGGACGTCCGGGCGTGGGTCGCCCGCCACCAGCGTTCCCGGCGGTCGCGGGCGTGCTCGGGGGCCTCCTCGACGAAGCCGTGCTCGGCCAGCTTGCCCAGGTGGTAGCTGACCGAGCCGACCGCCTCGTCGATGGCGTCGCTGAGCATGCCGACGGTGCGGGGGCCCCGCACCCGCAGCTCGCCGAGCAGTCGTAACCGGGTCGGGTGGGCCAGCGCGCGCATCGCCCGGGGGTCGGTGAGGTGCCGGGCGGGTTCCTCAGTCATGCGCTCACCCTAGAAGCACAAGACATGAAGTACAAGAACTCTTGTGGAACTGGGCTGGCGCGCCGTGGTGTCGCCGCGCTGCGGGGCGCGGACGCGACGGGGAGAATGCGACGGAGCGACGGCTGACGCGGACCCGGCCGGGACCAGGAACAGAGGCGGTGCCGATGACCGAGCCGGCGGTGACCAGTGCGGCCGGGCCGGTGGCGTCCACCGGGCCGGGGGCCGGGGGCGGGCCGTGACGTCCGGGCTTGCGCTGACCTTCGCCCTCGGTGCGGCGTTCGGCTACGGCGTCGGCTCGGTGCTGCAGGCCGTCGGGGCGCGGCGCGGGGCCAGCACCCTGCGTGCCCTCGGCCACCCGCTCTACCTCGCCGGCCTGGCCTGCGACACGCTGGCCTGGCTCGCCTCCCTGGTCGCCCTCCAGAAACTGCCCGTGTACGCGGTCCAGTCGGTCACCGCCGGCTCGCTGGCCGTCACCGTGGTCGTCGCCCGGATCGTGCTCGGCGCGCGACTACGCCGCCGGGACACCGGGGCGATCCTGCTCACCGTCGCCGCCCTCACCGTCATCTCGCTTGCCGCCGGCCCCGAACCGCCGGTCACCGCGTCGACGGCGCTCCGGGTCGGCCTGGCCGGCGCGGCGGTGCTGACCGCGATCGCCGGGCTCGCCGCCCTGCGGGTCGCCCGGCCGATCGTCGCCGCCACCCTGGCCGGTCTCGCCTGGGGGATCACCGCGCTGTGTGCGCGGGCGCTCACCGCGCCACCCGACCCGCTGGGCCACCCCGGCGTGGCGGCCTGGGAACTGCTGAAGGAGCCGGTCACCTGGGGTCTGGTCGTCTCCGGGGTGGCCGGGACGGTCCTCTACGCGCACGCGCTGCGCCACGGGCAGGTCGGGCCGGTCACCGCCGTGCTCTGGGCGGTCGAGATCGTCGTCCCGTCGGTCGCCGGGGTGCTGCTGCTCGGCGACGGCGTCCGCGCCGGCTGGCTGCCCTGGGCGGTCCTGGCGACCCTGACCACCGTGGCCGCCGCGATCGTGCTGGCCGGTGCCCCGGGCACCGCCGACACCGCCGCGGCGGACGACCACACCCCCGGCTGAGCCTCCACCACAGGTCGACCGCGGTCAGCCCGGCCGGCGGCCCTCGCCGGCCGGCCGTCGGCCCTTGAGCCGCCGGCCCAGTTCCCGGGCGATCTCCCGGTTCGCGTCGCGTTCGGCGAGCACCTGCCGCTTGTCGTACGAGCGGCGGCCCCGGGCCAGCCCCACCTCGACCTTGGCCCAGCCGTTGCTGAAGTACATCGACAGCGGCACCAGGGCCACCCCGGGGTCGCGCAACTTGTCCAGGATGCGGGCGATCTCCACCCGGTGCAGCAGCAGCTTGCGGGTCCGCCGGGGCTGGTGGTTGGTCCATGTGCCGAAGCCGTACTCGGCGATGTGCAGGCCGTACAGCATGATCTCGCCGTCGCGTTCCTGGGCGAACGCGTCGACCAGCGACACCCGCCCCTCGCGCAGCGACTTCACCTCGGTGCCGGCCAGCACGATGCCCGCCTCGTACGTCTTCAGGACGGTGTAGTCGTGCCGCGCCTTCCTGTTGACGGCGATGGGCCTACGCTCCGCGTCCCGCGCCACCACGACCACCCCCCGCCCGGATCTGCCAGCGGCGTACACCCTACCGCCGACGCCGGCCCGGCACCGGCGTGGCAGGATCGCCGCATGTCGGAGTGGGCGGCGATCACGCCGGAGGACCGGGACTGGACCGGCGTCATCGACGACGGTTGCGCCGAGTGCGGCTTCGTACCGCAGCGGGCCGACGCCACCGGGACCCGGCTGCGCGCCACCGTCCCGGTCTGGCGGGAGGTGCTGTCCCGGCCCGACGCGGCCCGGCGGCCCGCGCCGACCGTCTGGTCTCCGGTGGAGTACGCCTGCCACGTGCGGGACACCTGCCGGATCTTCCGGGGCCGGCTGGCCCTGATGCTCGACGAGGACGACCCGGTCTTCCCCAACTGGGACCAGGACGCCACCGCCGTCGAGGACGACTACTTCCACCAGTCCCCGGCCCGGGTGGCCGGGGAACTCGCCGCGCAGGCCGAGGCGACCGCCGCCGCCTTCGACGCCGTCACGCCCGAGCAGTGGGCCCGGCCGGGCCGGCGCAGCAACGGTTCGGTGTTCACCGTGGGCCGGTTCGCCGTCTACTTCCTGCACGACGTGGTGCACCACGTGCACGACGTCACCCGCCCGACGACCACCCGCTGACCCTGCGCGTAGCCGTCCGGCCGGTAGGGTCGCCGGCCGTGACCGACGCCGACTTCCTCGCCGAGACCCGCGCCTCCTACGACACCATGGCCGCCGGGTACGCCACCCGGTTCCGGGCCGAGCTCGCCGCCCGCCCGGTCGACCGGGCCATGCTCGCCGCGTTCGCCGAGACCGTGCTGACCGGCGGGGGCGGCCCGGTGCTGGAGGTCGGCTGCGGCCCCGGCCGGATCACCGGTCACCTGCGCGACCTCGGGCTGGCCGTCACCGGGCTCGACCTGTCCCCGGGGATGCTGGCGCAGGGCCGGCTGGCCCACCCCGACCTGCGCCTGGTCGAGGCGTCCATGCTGGACCTGCCGGTGGCCGACGGCGTGCTGGCCGGGCTGGTCGCCTGGTACAGCGTCATCCACGTGCCCGACGCGTGGCTGCCCCGGGTGTTCGCCGAGTTCCACCGGGTCCTCGCCCCCGGCGGGCACGCCCTGCTCGCCTTCCAGGTCGGCGACGAGACGGTGCGCTACACCGAGGCGTGGGGCGAGCCGGTATCGCTGGCGTTCCGTCGCCGCCGACCCGACCACGTCGCGGCGCTGCTGCACGCCGCCGGGCTGGCGGAGCGGGCCCGGATGTGCCGGGCCGCGCAGGAGTTCGACGGCGCCACCGAACGCACCCCGCAGGCCTGCCTGCTGGTTCGTCGCGACGACGACCGGGCGTGACTGGGCCGCCACGGCACCTCGTATCCTGTTGCGCGGATCTGGCCCACCCGTACGAGGAGGTTGGTGTGAGCAGTCGGACCGAGACGCTGGAGTTCCAGGCGGAGACACGCCAGCTGCTGCAACTGATGGTGCATTCCATCTACTCGCACAAGGACGTCTTCCTGCGCGAGCTGATCTCCAACGCCTCCGACGCGTTGGACAAGCTCCGGCTGGAGTCGCTGGTCGACTCCGACCTCGACGTCGACACCTCTGACCTGCACATCGAGCTGGTGACCGACCCGCAGGCCCGGACCCTGACCGTGCGGGACAACGGCATCGGCATGTCCCGCGAGGACGTCGTCTCGCTGATCGGCACCATCGCCCGCTCCGGCACCGCGGAACTGCTGCGCAAGCTCAAGGAGTCCAAGGAGACCGCCGGCGGCGAGCTGATCGGCCAGTTCGGTGTCGGGTTCTACTCGACGTTCATGGTCGCCGACAAGGTCACCCTGCTCACCCGCCGGGCCGGGGAGGCCGAGGGCACCCGCTGGGAGTCCAGCGGCGAGGGCACGTACGTGGTGGAGACCGTCGACGACGCCCCGCAGGGCACCTCGGTCACCGTGCACCTCAAGCCCGCCGACGACGAGGACAACCTGCACGACTACGCCGACCTCGCCACGATCCGGCAGATCGTCAAGCGGTACTCGGACTTCATCGCCTGGCCGATCCGTACCACCGTGCCGGGCGTCGACGGCGGCGAACCCACCGAGGAGACCCTCAACTCCCGCAAGGCGCTCTGGGCGCGCCCGCGCGACGAGGTCGCCGAGGAGGAGTACCGGGACTTCTACCGGCACGTCAGCCACGACTGGACCGACCCGCTGGAGACCATCCACATGCGCGGGGAGGGCACCTTCGAGTACGAGGCGCTGCTGTTCCTGCCCGCGCACGCGCCGTACGACCTGTACCAGGCCGACGGGCGGCGCGGGGTGCAGCTCTACGTCAAGCGGGTGTTCGTGATGGACGACTGCGCCGCGCTGATGCCGAACTACCTGCGCTTCGTCAAGGGCGTGGTGGACGCGCACGACCTGTCGCTGAACATCTCCCGGGAGATCCTCCAGCAGGACCGGCAGATCCAGATCGTGCGCCGCCGGCTGGTCCGCAAGGTGCTCGCCACGGTCAAGGAGATGCGCACCGCCGACCCGAAGAAGTTCGCCACCTTCTGGGGCGAGTTCGGCCGGGTGGTCAAGGAGGGTCTGCTGGAGGACCCGGACAACACCGAGACCCTCCTCGACCTGCTGTCGGTGGCCTCCACCCACCACGACACCGAGCCCACCACCCTGGGCGGGTACGTCGAGCGGATGAAGGACGGCCAGACCGAGATCTACTACGCCACCGGCGAGAACCGCACCATGCTGGAGAACTCGCCGCACCTGGAGGCGTTCCGGGCCAAGGGCTTCGAGGTGCTGCTGCTCACCGACCCGGTCGACGAGGTGTGGGTGGAGCGGGTCGGCCAGTTCGACGGCAAGCCGCTGCGCTCCATCGCCAAGGGCCAGGTCGACCTGGAGACCGAGCAGGAGCGCAAGGACACCGAGGTCGCCCGGGAACAGCAGAACAAGGAGTACGCCGAGCTGCTCACCTTCCTCGGCGGGGCGCTCGCCGACACGGTCAAGGAGGTCCGGCTCTCCTCCCGGCTGACCACCTCGCCCGCCTGCATCGTCGGCGACGCGCACGACATCACCCCGACCCTGGAGAAGATGTACCGGGCGATGGGGCAGGAACTGCCCCCGGTCAAGCGCATCCTCGAACTCAACCCGACCCACCCGCTGGTCACCGGCCTGCGCGTCGCCCACCAGCGGGGCGACGACAGCGCGGCGCTCACCGAGACCGCCGAGCTGCTCTACGGCACGGCGCTGCTCGCCGAGGGGGGCGACCTGGCCGACCCGGCCCGGTTCGCCCGGCTGCTCGCCGACCGGCTGGCCCGTACCCTCTGATCCGCCTCCGCTCCCGGCCGGGCACCCACCCGGCCGGGGGCGACGGGGGCGACGCGCGGTCGCCCGGCGTTCGACGGCCGCACCGGATAGGGTTGCCCCAGGTGTGCCGGGAAGTCTGGTCGGCGGTGGATGACGCGACCCCTGCCGACGAGGAGTTTCCGTGACCAACGCCACCCGGCGACGCTCCAGCCTGTTCGCCCGCCGTTCCTGGGGCGAGACCAGCCGGATCTCGGCCATCCTGCGCCGGGAGACCGTCGGCGGGGCGCTCCTGCTCGCCGGGGCGCTCATCGCCCTCGTCTGGTCGAATTCCCCCTGGTCGGGCGCGTACCAGACGCTGCGGGACACCACCGTCGGCCCGGCCTCGCTGCACCTCGACCTGAGCGTGGCGACCTGGGCCGCCGACGGCCTGCTGGCGGTGTTCTTCTTCGTCGCCGGCCTGGAACTCAAACGGGAGTTCGTCGCCGGTGACCTGCGCGACCCCCGGCGGGCGGCGGTGCCGGTGGCGGCGGCCGTCGGCGGGGTGATCGTGCCCGCCGTCCTGTACGCCCTGATCGCCGCCGGGGCCGGGGGTGACGCGGGCCGGGGCTGGGCCATCCCGACCGCCACGGACATCGCGTTCGCCCTGGCGGTGCTCGCCGTGGTGGGCCGTTTCCTGCCGTCGGCGCTGCGGACCTTCCTGCTCACCCTGGCGGTGGTCGACGACCTGCTCGCCATCATGATCATCGCGGTCTTCTACACCGCGGACCTGTCGGTCGTCCCGCTGCTGGGCGCGCTGCTGCCGCTCGCCGCGTTCGGGCTGCTGGTACAGCGCCGCATCCGGTCGTGGTGGCTGCTGCTGCCGCTGGCCGCCCTCACCTGGGTGCTGGTGCACGAGTCGGGGGTGCACGCCACCGTGGCCGGCGTCCTGCTCGCCTTCACCGTGCCGGTGGTCCGCGGCGACGCGGCGGGTGGCCCGGACGCCGGACCCGGCCTGGCCGAGCACTTCGAGCACCGGGTCCGGCCGATCTCCGCCGGCATCGCCGTGCCGGTGTTCGCGTTCCTCTCCGCCGGGGTCACCGTCGGCGGGCTCGCCGGGCTGGCCACCGCGTTGACCGACCGGGTCGCGGTGGGCATCGCCGTCGGCCTGGTCGTCGGCAAGCCGATCGGCATCCTGACCGCGACCTGGCTGGTGTCCCGGTTCACCCGGGCCGACCCCGACGAGGGTCTCAACTGGCTCGACGCGCTCGGGCTCGCACTGCTCGGCGGGATCGGCTTCACCGTCTCGCTGCTGATCGGGGAGTTGGCCTTCGGGCTGGGCAGCGCCCGCGACGACCACGCCAAGGTGGCGGTGCTCGCCGGTTCGCTGCTGTCGGCCCTGCTGGCCAGCGTCGTCCTGCGCGCCCGCAGCCGGGTCTACCGGCGGGTGCACGAAGCCGAGAACGTCGACCTGGACCGCGACGGCGTGCCTGACGTCTTCCAACCGACGCCGTCCCCGGCCGCCGGCACCGGCGACGGCCAATCCGGCCCGCGATGACCGTCAGGGCCCGACCGGGTACGCCCCGACGTCGCCGGCCGCGACGCTCGCCCAGACCTGCTGCCCGGGGAGCAGCCGCAGGCCGGCGGCGACGGCGGGGGTGACGTCGGCGGCGGTGTCGAGCAGGCCGGTGAGCCGTACCCGCAGGTGGTCGCCGTGCCGGTGCACCCCGGCGACGGTGGCCGGCCAGGTGTGCGGAGCGTCGCCGCCGGGTCGGTCCGGGTGCAGGGTGACGGCGGTCGGTGGGAAGACCACGAAGGCGTCGCCGTCGAGCCGGTCGGCGGTCGGCACGGCGAACCCGTCGGCGAGCCGGACCCGCCGCCCGTCGGCCCGGCCCCGGTGCAGGTTCAGCCCGACCAGCCGGGCGACGTAGTCGGTGCGCGGCCGGGTGGTGACCGTGGCCGCGTCGCCCTCCTGGACCACCCGGCCGTCCTCCACGACGACCAGCCGGTCGGCCAGCGCCAGGGCGTCCAGCGGATCGTGGGTGACCAGCACGGCGGCCCCGGCGTGGTCGGTGAGGTGGTGGTGCAGTTGGGCCCGGACGTCCAGCCGGGTGCCGGCGTCGAGCGCGGCCAGCGGCTCGTCGAGCAGCAGCAGGGTCGGGTGGACGGCGAGGGCGCGGGCCAGGGCGACCCGCTGGGCCTGCCCGCCGGAGAGCTGCCCGGGCCGCCGCCCGGCCTGCTCGGCCAGACCGAGCCGGTCCAGCCAGTCGGCGGCCCGCTGCCGGGCGGCCCGCCGGGACAGGCCCTGCCGCCGGGGGCCGAAGGCCACGTTGTCCCGGGCGCTGAGGTGCGGGAAGAGCAGGTAGTCCTGGAACACCACGCCGACCGGTCGCCGCTCGGGTGGCACGAACCGGCGGGCGTCCGGGCGGTCCAGTTCCACCCCGCCGAGGCGCAGCCACCCGGCGGTGAGCGGGTGCAGCCCGGCGAGGGCGCGCAGCGCGGTGGTCTTGCCGGCGCCGTTCGGGCCGAGCAGCGCGACCACCTCCCCGGCGGCGACCCGCAGCCGGACGTCCAGCCGGAACCCGGCCCGGTCGACGACCAGGTGCCCGTCGAGCAGCGGCGGCGTCACGGGCCGCCGATCCACCGGTCGCGCAGCCCGGCGAGGATCACCACCGAGACGGTGAGCAGCACCAGGCTGAGCACCACGGCGGCCTCCAGGTCGGTCTCCAGGGCCAGGTAGACGGCGAGCGGCATGGTCTGGGTACGGCCCGGGTAGTTGCCGGCGAAGGTGATGGTCGCGCCGAACTCGCCGAGCGCGCGGGCCCAGCACAGCACCGCCCCGGCGGCGACGCCGGGGGCGACCAGCGGCAGGGTGACCCGGGTGAAGGTGGTCCACCGGTTCGCGCCCAGGGTGGCGGCGGCCTCCTCGTAGCGGTGGTCGACGCCGCGCAGCGCCCCCTCCACCGCGATGATCAGGAACGGCATCGCCACGAACGCCTCGGCGAGCACCACGCCGGTGGTGGTGAACGGCAGCGTGACGCCGAAGGTGGCGTCCAGCCAGCCGCCGATCGGCCCGCGTCGGCCGAAGACCAGCAGCAGCGCCACCCCGCCGACCACCGGTGGCAGCACCAGCGGCACGGTGACCAGCGCCCGGACCAGCCGTCGGCCGGGGAACTCCACCCGGGCCAACAGCCACGCCAGGGGTACGCCCAGCGTCAGGCAGAGCAGCGTGGCGAGGGTGGCGCACTGCACCGACAGCCGCAGCGCGGTGAGCACCCCGGGCGCGGTGAGGCGCGGTCCCAGCGACGTCCACGGGGTGCGCAGCAGCAGCCCGCCCAGCGGCAGCACCAGGAACAGCAACCCCAGGGCGGCCGGTACGAGCAGCGCGACCGGCACCCGTTGACCGGTGCCGCGTCGGCGGGTGGACGCGGTCACGGGCCTGCCGGTGGCTGGAATCCGGCGTCGGTGAGGACGGCCCGGCCGGGTGCGGAACGGACCAGGGCGACGAAGGCGCGGGCGGCGGTGGGGTTCGGCGCGTCGGTGAGCACCACGATCGGGTAGTCGTTGCCGGCGCGGGCGGACTCGGGGAACTCGACGCCGTCGACCTCCCGGTCAGCCGCGCGGGCGTCGGTGCGGTAGACCAGCGCCGCGTCGACCTCGCCGAGTTTCACCTTGGCCAGTGCGCCCCTGACGTCCTGTTCGAGGGTGACCGGGGTGACCCGTACGCCGGCCGCGTCCAGGGCGGTGGTCGCCGCCGCCCCGCACGGCACCTGGGCGGCGCACAGCGCTACCTTCAACCCGGGCCGGGTCAGGTCGGCCAGGCCGGTGAGGCGCTGCGGGTTGCCCTGCGGCACGGCGATGACGAGCTGGTTGCGGGCGAAGACGGCGGGGGCGTCGGCGGCGAGCCCGGCGTCGGTGACGGTGGCCATGTTCCTCGGGGCGGCCGAGGCGAAGACGTCGGCGGGCGCGCCCTGGGTGATCTGGGTGGCCAGGGCGGAGCTGCCGGCGAAGTTGAAGGTGACCGTCGTGCCCGGGTGTTCGGCCTCGAACCGCCGGCCGAGGGTGGTGAACGACTCGGTCAGCGACGCGGCGGCGAAGACGGTCAGCGTGCCGCGCGGTGCACCGTCGGCGGCCGGTGCGGTGGTCCCGCCCCCGCATCCGGCCAGGGCGAGGACGGCCGCGACGAGCGGGACGACGACGGCGCGGCGGGTCACGGCTCGGTCCTTGCCCTGGTGGGGCCGGTGGGCGCGGGCCGCTCCACCACGACGGTGGTCGACTTGATCACGGCGACGGCCACCGAGCCGACCCGCAGGTCCAGTTCGTCGACGGCCTCGCGGCTCATCAGCGAGACGATCCGGAACGGCCCGGCCTGGATGTCGACCTGGGCCATCACGGTGTCCCGGGCGACGGCGGTGACGATCCCGCGCAGCCGGTTGCGGGCCGAGGAGAACTCGGCCCCCTCGTCGGGGGCGGCGGACTGGGCGCGGACGAAGCCGGCCAGGTCCACGCCGTCGACGATCCGGTGGCCGTGGGCGTCCCGCCGGGCGGCCAGCCGGCCGGCGTCCACCCAGCGCCGCACGGTGTCGGCGCTGACCCCGAGCAACTCGGCGGCCTCGCTGATCCGGAACACGCTCACCCGGTCACTCTAGCGACCCGCACCTGCCGAGCAAAGGGAGGTGTAGCCCTCGCAGAAGCGAGCATTGTCGTTTCCCCCAGCTCGCAGTCGCGGGTACCCGCGACTGTCGGCCGCCATCGGTCCGGGTCGCAGTCGGAGCGGCGGTCGTCGGTCCGGGCCGCAGTCGGGTCGGCGGGTGGAGCCGGGCCGGCCCTGGGCGACCGGGGGAGCGGGTGGGGCGGACACGCCGACGGCCGGCCGTCGCGGGTGGCGACGACCGGCCGCTGCCGGCGGTGCGAGGGTCAGCTCAGGGTGAGCGCGGTGTCGTCCACCACGAAGGACGTCTGGAGGCTGCTGTCCTCCACCCCGCTGAACGAGATGGTGACGGTGCTGCCCGCCAGCGCGGACACGTCGAAGCTGCGCTGCACGTAGCCGCTGGCGGCGTTGACGTTGGAGTACGTCGCCAGGGTGGTGCTGCCGGCCTTGACGGTCAGCCTGTCGTACGCCGTGCTGCCCGACTCGGCCGTGTCGATGTGCAGCCAGAAGGACAGGGTGGCCCGGCAACCGGCCGGGATCGTCACCGACTGGGTGACGGTGTCGGTGTGGGTCGAGCCGTACCCGTTGAGCCACGCCTTGTACGAGCCACCGTGCGCGGCCTGGCTGGCCGACGAGGTGATCACGCCCGAGGTGGCGGTCCAGCCGGTGCTGCCGGACTCGAAGCCGGGGTTGGTCAGCTTCTGGCCCGAGCAGCCGCCCGAGGTCGGGGTGGGCGTCGGGGTGGAGGTCGCCGTCGGGGTGGGCGTCGGGGTGCCGCCGGTGCAGGTCGGGTCGGCGGACTGGGCCGGCACGCTCACCGCGTCCCAGGCGGCCTTGACCGTGTTGAACTCGGTGCAGCTACCCGGGTAGAGGGTCTTGGCGGCCTGCAACGTCCAGGTGCGGTACTTCAGGTACGACGAGGTCGTCGTCTTGAGCAGCATCGCGTTGTACATGATCTTGATGGCCTTCTGGATGCCGAGGCCGGTCACGGTGCTGCTGTTGCAGGTGGGGCTGGTCGGCTGCCCGTTGGTCGGGTTGCTGCCCATGGCCAGCAGGTAGAACCAGTGGTTGCCCGGACCGGCCGCGGCGTGCACCTCCTGGCTCGGGATGCTGCTGGAGTAGCAGTTCGCGTCGCCGAGCGCGGACGGGTTGTACATGTTGCGGATCGGGCCGCTGCCGACCAGGTTGATCTTCTCGCCGACGAGGAAGTCCGGCGCGTCGTACGTGGACGGCTCGTTGGCGAACCACTCGGTGGCCGCGCCGAACGTGTCGGCGACGAACTCCTGGGTGTTGCCCCGGGAGATGCCGCCGGGGGTGGTGTCGTCGATGCCGTGGCCGATCTCGTGGGCCACCACGTCGAGCGAGCCGATCCACTGCCCGGCGGTGTTCTTGCCGATCTGCACCTGGGAGCCGTCGTAGTAGGCGTTCTGGTCGTTGAGGCCGACCCGGATGGGCCACGCGCCACCGCTGCCGTTCGCGCCGTTGCGGCCCAGCCACTGCGTCAACATCTTGTGCTCGGTCTGCGCCGAGAACAGGGCGTCGACGCAGCCGGTCTCCTTGTTGGTGCCGGTGCCGTTGCCCCAGACGTCGTCCGGGCCGGAGAAGGTGGTGTTGTTCGCGGCGTCCTGGCAGCTCAGGTTGGTGATGCTCGGGTCCTTCAGCGAGTAGGTGCTGCCCGACTGGGTGGTGTTCAGGGTGACCGGGCCGTTCCACACGCCGGTGCCGGTGCCCCGTACCACGTGCTCCTGGGTGTCCAGCACCGCGCCGGTGGCGGCGTCCACGTCGACGGTCAGCCGGCTGGGGCCGTCCGCGCCGGTGCCGGTGACGGTGGTCTCCCAGGCCAGTGCGGGCCGGGCGCCGAGGGTGTGCACGACCAGCGTGGTGCCCTCGACGCCGGTGACCTTGCGCAGTTGGGCGCGGGCGGTCCGCTCGGCGGCGGCGGCGGTGAGCTTCGGCGTGGTGGACAGGTTCCCGATGCTCTGCTGCTGGGCGACGGAGGCGTAGGTGACCTCGCCGGTGGCGGTGGTCGCCAGGACGAAGTCGCCGCCGACCACGCGCAGGCCCTTGTAGGTGCGTTCGTAGGGGACGTACTGGATGCCCTCGGAGGCGATGACCGGCCGCTGCACGAACGCGTCGTCGGCGCTGGCGTGCAGGTAGGCGGGGCGGCTGGCGACCAGCGCGCTGGCCGCGCCGACGGCGGCGGCCCGGGCCCGGGCCGGGTCGGGGGTGGGCTGGGACGGCGCGGCCTGGACCGCTGCGGCGGTGCCCGCGGCGATCAGGCCGGCCGCGACCGCGCCGGAGAGCGCGACGAGGCGGGGTGAGAGCGTCAAGGGGATGCTCCTGTTCTCGGGGCGGCGTCGCGGTGCCCGGTGGGGTCGCGCGCCGGTGCTGCGTGAGGCAGTGCCGCGACGGGTGGTCTCCGGGCTGCCGGCGGGCCCGGTGGGGTGACTGTCCGTCGCGTGTCGCCGGGGGTTGGCGACTGCTGGAGGCACGATCACACGGGCAGGCACCCATATCAATGGGTTGACCCGGGCAACCATGTGTTCCGGGCTGCCGAAACCCCTGTTGCCAGGTGATGAACGACCGTCGGTCACCCCGGTCTGAACAGGTGATCCCCGTCGATCTCGATTCCGCCGGCCGCCCCAGTTGCGGGTTTTCGCCGGAACCCGCGCCGGATGCGCATACACGCGGTCGACCAGCAGTACGACAACGTCGTCATGTCCGTCGTGCTCGGCCCGTCGGGCACGAGTCGGATGGGCGTCGGTCGCCTACCATGCGGCTGTGCCGGACATCGACGGATCGCTGGCCGCCGGGCAGGTCTGGCGGGGGCAGGGCGACTGGTCGCAGGCCGCCCGACGGGCCAAGCGACGGATCACCACCGGGCGGCGGGCGGTCGCCGCGCTGACCGCCGCCGCTGCCGTCGCCGGCACCGCGGCGGCCCGGCTGGCCACGTCCGCACCCACCGCCGGGCGGGTGCTGGCGCTCGTCGCCGCCGTGTCGCTGCTGCTGGTGCCGGTGTTCGGTCGCCGTGCGTCCCGCGACGCGGTGGCCGTCTGGACCCGGCTCCGGGCCGTCTCCGAGGCGTCCAAGGCGGAGCTGTACCGCTACCTCGCCCGCGTCGCCCCCTACGCCGGCACCGATGCCGACGCCGTCCTGCTGCACCGCTACGGACTGCTCGTCGACGGCGTCGGCGACCTGGTCGGGCACACCCTCGACGACCGGCCGGCCGACCGTCCGCTGCCCCCGGTCACCGACCTGCCGAGCTACCTGGCCGAACGGGTGCAACGGCAGGTGGACGGCTACTACCTGCCGGCGGCCCGGCAGGCCGGCCGCGCCGCCGCCCGGATCGGCCGGGCGGCGACCGCGTTGACCGTCCTGGCCGCCGTGCTCTCCGCCGTCGCCGGGGTGTTCGGCGACGTGCTCGGCCTGACCGCGTGGGTGCCGGTGGTCGCGGCGGTCACCACCGCGCTGGTCGGCTACGGCGCGGCCGAACGCCACGAACAGCAGCACCTGGAGTACGCCCGGACGGCCGACCAGTTGACCCGGCTACGACTGACCCGGGCGGCCGGGGTGGGCTGGACCGACGACGAGGCGTTCGTCGCCGAGGCCGAGCGGATCATCGCCCAGTCCAACGCGGCCTGGATGGCCAAGATGATCGAGGACGATGGCGCTGCGCAGCAGTGACATGACGGGCTGTGGCGGATAGCATCATCGACATCTGTGATTGGCCGTCGACGTGGACGGACAGCCGTCCACCTCCGACACAAGATGGGGGCCCGACGTGGACCGCACCCAACGCCCGTCCGATCCGTTCCCGACTCCGCTGAGCGACGTGCGACGCACCCCGCTCGGTCAGATCCCGGTCGAGCGGGCCGTCGCCGTCGCCCGTGTCGACGACCGCCGGGCCACCCACCCGACCCGGGTCGATGTCGCGTCCTTCGGCTCGCACGTCTGACCCGGCCACCGCGCCCCGCGCCCCGGTCGCCCCGCTCAGCCAGTACGTCCTCAAGCTGACCAGCCGGTGCGACCTGGCGTGTGACCACTGCTACGTCTACGAACACCCCGACCAGTCGTGGCGTCGTCAACCCCGGCTGATGACGCCCGACACGGTCGAGGCTACCGCCCGGCGGATCGCCGAACACGCCGCCACCCACCGGCTCACCGCGGTCCGGGTGGTCCTGCACGGCGGGGAACCCCTGCTCGCCGGCGCGGCCCGGCTCGCCACCACCGCCACCACCCTGCATCGGGTGATCGACCCGGTGACCCGGCTCGACCTGCGGATGCAGACCAACGGCGTGCTGCTCACCCCCGAGATCGCCGACGTCCTCGTCGCCCACGACGTCAAGGTGGGCGTCTCCCTGGACGGCGACCGGTCGGCCAACGACCGGCACCGCCGGTACGCCAACGGCGCGAGCAGCCACGACCAGGTGCGCCGGGCACTGGCCCTGCTGCGCCGCCCGGCGTACCGCAGCTCCTACGCCGGGCTGCTGTGCACCGTCGACCTGGCCAACGACCCGCTGCGGGTCTACCAGGCGCTGCTCGCCGAGGAACCGCCCCGGATCGACTTCCTGCTGCCGCACGCCAACTGGGACCGGCCACCCGCCCGTCCCGACGGGGCCACCACCCCGTACGCGGACTGGCTGCTGACCATCCACCGGCGCTGGCTGGCCGACGGGCGGCCGGTGCCGATCCGGCTGCTGGAGTCCCTGCTGGCCACGGCCACCGGCGGCAGCACCGGCACCGAGGCGGTCGGGCTCGCCCCGGCGGACCTGGTCGTGGTGGAGACCGACGGCAGCTTCGAGCAGGTCGACTCGCTCAAGTCCGCCTTCCACGGCGCCGCCGCCACCGGCCTGGACGTGTTCCGGCACGCCGTCGACGAGGCGGCGGCCCATCCGGGCATCGCCGTCCGCCAGACCGGCCTGGCCGGCCTGTGCGCCACCTGCCGCTCCTGCCCGCTGGTACGCCGCTGCGGCGGTGGCCTGTTCGCCCACCGGTACCGCTCGGGCACCGGCTTCGACAACCCGTCGGCCTACTGCGCGGACCTGGCCGCGTTGATCCGGGCCACCGCCGTCCCCGCCGGGTCGCCGCAGCAGCGGCCGGCCGACACGTTGCCCCCCACCGTCCTGGCCGACCTCGGCTCCGGCCGGGGCGGCCCGGCTTCGGTGGGTCAGCTCGCCGCCGTCCACCACGGCATCGCCCGCGCGCTGACGGTCGCGCTCAGCCCCGCCGCCACCGCCGACCCGGTCGCGGCGGCCGGCTGGCACCTGCTGGTGGCGCTGGACGTGTCCGCGCCCGACGCCGTCGACCACGTGCTCACCCACCCGTTCGTCAGGCGGTGGGCGCAGCGGTGCCGGGCCGGGGCGACCGGCGACCTGCCCCACCTCGCCGCCGTCGCCGCCGCCGCGGCGGTCCGGGCCGGCGTCGACGCCGACCTCGTGCTGCCGGTGCGGGCCGGCGCGGTGCACCTGCCGACCCTCGGCGCGATCATGGTGGACACCGACGCCGCCACGGTGCCCGTCACGATCTCCGCCGGCGGCGTCGCGCTGCGGGCCGGCCGGCGTCGGGTCCTGGTCCGGCCGGCCGGCGGACCCCACCCGGACCGGTGGTGGCCCACCCGGGCGGCCCACACCGGCGACGGGACCGTCCTGCTGGAGGACACCGACCCGTACCGCGACTGCTTCGACCTGCCGGTGGCGGCCCGGCTCACCCCGGCGGTCGCCGACCGTTGGACGCGGCAGGTCCGGCGGGCGGTCGACCGCCTCGACACCGAGGCCGCCGGATACGCCGCCGGGGTACGCGCCCTGCTGCGCGCCGTGGTGCCGCTGCGACCTGACCCGTCGGGCCGCTCCCGCAGCGCCGCCGCCCGGTCCGCGTTCGGCGCGGTCGCCGTCACCCCCGTCGCCGACGACGCCGCGCTGGCGGTGCTGCTCGTGCACGAGGTGCAACACCTCAAACTGGACGCGGTGCTCGACGTCTGCGAGCTGTTCGACCCCGCCGACGCCCGGCGGTTGCGGGTGCCCTGGCGCGACGACCCGCGCCCGGTGGAGGGCGCGCTGCACGGCGTCTACGCCCACCTCGCCGTCGCCGACGTGTGGCGGCACCGCCCGGGGGCCGAGGCGGCGGCGCACCACCGGCGCTACCGGGAGTGGACCGACGCCACGGTCGACGCGCTGCTCGACCTCGGCAGCCTCACCGCCGACGGCGAGCGGTTCGTCCGCCGGATGCGTGCCACCCTGGACGGGTGGCGGTGAACGACAGGTCCACCCTCGCCGCCGACCTGCGGGCGCTCGGCCTGCCCACCGGCGCGACCGTGCTGGTGCACTGCGCGCTGTCCCGGGTCCGGCCCGACCCGGCGGGGCCGGCCACCCTCCTCGCCGCGCTGCGCGACACCCTCGGCGACGACGGCACGGTGGTCGTGCCGACGCAGACCGCCGGCAACTCGGTGACCTTACCGGCGTTCCGCGCCGCCACGGCGGGGATGACCCCGGCCCAGGCCGCCGCCGTCGAGGCGGCCATCGCGCCGTTCGATCCGGCGCACAGCCCGGCGCAGGGGATGGGGGCGTTCGCCGAACACGTCCGCCGGCAGGCCGACGCCCGGCGCAGCGCCCACCCGCAGACCTCCTTCGCCGCCCTCGGCCCGGCCGCCGCCACCCTGACCGCCCGGCACGACCTGGACTGCCACCTCGGCGACCGGTCCCCCCTGGGCGCGCTGTACGCCGCCGACGCCCTGGTCCTGCTGCTCGGCGTCGACTGGTCGGTGTGCACCGCGTTCCACCTCGCCGAGTACCGGTGCGCCCGGCCTGGCCCGCACCGGGCGTACCGCTGCTACCTGCGCGACCCGCGGGGCCGCCGGGTCCGTCGGGACTTCCGCGCCCCGCACCTTCACGACGGCGACTTCCCGCGGATCGGGGCGGCCCTGGTGGCCGACGGGGCGGTCCGCTCCGGGCCGGTGGGTGCCGCCGACAGCCACTGCGTGCGGCTGCGCCGCGCCGTCGACCTCGCCCTCGGGTGGATGGATGCGCACCGACTGGCGTGAACGGGACAGCGCGGGGTTGGCCCCTGTCGATACTGTGGGCGGCCGGGAGCGGCGACGCCGGGCGGGAGCGGTAGGTGGCGGAGGAACAGTTCTGGGAGGACGAGAGCGCCCCCGTGTTCTTTCTCAGCTACGCCCGCACCCGCACCCGGGTGGCGGCGCCCCCACGGGACACCAACCAGAAGGTCTTCCAGCTCTTCGTCGACCTCTCCGACCACGTCGTCGAACTGCTCGGCCTCGGCCCGGGGCGGACGGCCGGCTTCATGGACCGGATGCTCGACGGAGGGCAGCTGTGGACCGACGATCTCGCCTTCGCCGCCGGCCACTGCCAGGTCTTCATCCCGCTCGTCTCCCCGCAGTACCTGCGCAGCCAGTGGTGCGCCCGGGAGTGGGACGCGTTCACCAGGCGGCGGGCCGTACCCCGCCCGGACGCCGAACCGTCGATGGGGGAGACGCCGGTGATCCCGGTCAACTGGTCGGTGGTGGACCGGCGACGGGTGCCCGAGGTCGTGTCGCGGCGGCAGATGTTCACCCCCACCCGGTTACCCTCGGACATCGCCCCGCAGTACCACGAGGAGGGCATCTACGGCCTGCTCAGCCTCGGCAGCAACGGCAAGGACGCCTACGACGCGGTGGTCTGGCGGCTGGCCCAGCGGATCGCCCGCGCGTACCGCACGCACTGGGTCGAGCCGGCGGTCCCGACCGACCTGCGGCAGCTGCGCGACCGGTTCGAGGAGGACGGGCATGACCTGGTCTGACACCTCCCCGGTCGGGGTCGCCGGGCAGGAGACCTACTTCTTCCTCAGCTACGCCCACTCCGTCCCGCTGTCCGACGCGGCCCGGCCGGACACCGACTACTGGGTCGGCAAGTTCTTCCAGGACCTCGCCACGGCGGTCCGGGACCATCCCCGGCGCACCGTCGAGATCGAGGCGGGCTTCTTCGACGGTCAGGTCGTCGCCGGCGCCGACCTGCGCCGTACCCTCACCGACGCGTTGAGCCTCGCGCACGTGTTCGTGCCGCTCTACTCCCCGAACTACTTCCGCAACGCCTGGGCGCTGGGCGAACGGGACTCCTTCCGCAGCCGGCTGGCCCGGCTGCCGGCCGGGCACGCCGACCGGCACGTGCTGCCGGTGCTGTGGATGCCGCTGCCGTCCTGGGAGGACCGTCCCGAGATCGTCCAGGCGCTGGCGTTGACCGACGACCCCGACGACCGCGCCGACTACGCCGAGAACGGGCTGCGCGCGCTGTGCAAGCTCAGCGCCTACGGCCGGCAGTACCGGCGGCTGCGCGACGCGCTGGCCGACCGGATCGTCACGGTGGCCGAGCAGCAACCGCTCGCCCGGTCCCGGGCGGCGACGCTGACCAGCCGGCCGGTCCCCGACGGTCCGGGCGCCGCGCTGGTGGTCACCACCCTCGCCGCCGACCGGGCCCGCTGGCGGCCCTACGGCGACCAGCACCAGTTGGCGGTCGCCGACTACGTGGCCGCGACCGCCGAGCGGCTCGGCCTGCCCACCCGGGTGGTCGGGCTGGCCGAGGCCCGCGACCAGGCCCCGCACAGCCCGGCGGTGGTGCTGGTGGACGCCGGGGTCGGGGTCGACGCCGCCCGCGCCGCGCTCGACGGGCTGCCGCAGTGGGTGGTCCCGCTCGTCATCGCCGCCGACCATGCGCGTGGCGAGCCGACACCCGAGGAGATCGCCGGTACCTTGCAGGACGCCCGGTTCCCCCGGGTGCTGCCGGTGCGCACCATCGACGAGTTCGAGCGCTGCGCGCCGCTGCTGGTCACCGAGGCGCGCAAACAGTTCCTCCGGCACGGGCCGGTCGATCCGCCGGAGGGCCCGCACGATCCGAAGCCGAGCCTGGGGCCGGTCGGACCGTTCGACGTACGGCGAGGGAAGGCAGAACGATGACTCCACCCCGCGACGGCCAGGTCGTCACCTTCTACTCGTACAAGGGTGGCACCGGTCGCACCATGGCGCTGGCGAACACCGCCTGGATCCTCGCCGCGAACGGCCACCGGGTGCTCGTCGCCGACTGGGACCTGGAATCCCCAGGCCTGCACCGGTTCTTCGCGCCGTTCCTCGACCCGGAGCAGGTCGCCTCCACCGGCGGCGTGATGGACCTGATCCTGGAGTACGAGTGGGAGAACGCCCGCCGCCGGCAGGCCGGCGACGACACCCGTCCCGGCGACTGGCACCGCCAGTACGCCCGGGTCCACAAGTACGCCTTCTCGGTGAGCTGGGAGTTCCCCGGCGGCGGCACCCTGGACCTGCTGCTCGCCGGCCGGCACAACCCCGACTACGCCACCAGTGTCACCGGGCTGAACTGGGACAACTTCTACAACCGGCTCGGCGGCGCGCAGTTCTTCGACGCGTTGCGGGCGGACATGAAGCGGCACTACGACTACACCCTGATCGACAGCCGCACCGGCATCAGCGACGTCGCCGAGATCTGCACCATCCACCTGCCCGACGTGCTGGTCGACTGCTTCACCCTCAGCGACCAGGGCATCGACGGCGCCGCCTCGGTCGCCACCCGGGTCCGCGGCTACGAGGGCCGCCGCGCCCGCCGGGTGCTGCCGGTGCCGATGCGGGTCGACGAGGGGGAGAAGACCAAGACCGACGCCGGCCGGGCGTTGGCCATGCAACGCTTCGCCGGGCTGCCCAGCGGCATGACCGAGCTGGAACGGCAGGACTACTGGCTCTCCGTCGAGGTGCCCTACCGGGCCTACTACGCCTACGAGGAGACCCTGGCGACGTTCGGCGACGTGCCGGGCAGCCGGGGGCTGCTGTCGGCGTACGAGGCGCTGACCCGGCACATCACCAACGGCACGGTCGCCGGGCTGCCCCGGATGGACGAGGGGCTGCGCCGGCAGACCTTCCAACGCTTCGAACGCAAGCCGGTGATCGTCGACGAGCTGATCGTGCTGCGGTACGTGCCGGAGGACCAGGCGTGGGCGGAGTGGGTGCAGTCCGCGCTGCACGCCGTCGACCTGCGGGTGCTGGCCGTCCCGCTGGGTGTCCCGGCGACGGTGCCGGTCGGCGCGGCCTCCCGCGAGCTGCACCTGGTCTCCCGCGACTACCTCGCCGCCCGCCGGGCCCTCGGCGGCGCCGCCGGTGCCCCGCTGCTCGCGCTGCACCTGGACGACACCACCCCGTCGGTGGACACCCCGCCGGGCAGTTGGGCGACCGTCTACGAGCGGGGCGCCGCGGCCGCCGCCGAGCAGGTGTGGGAGCTGGTCGGCCGGTCCACCGACGGGCGGGACCGGCCGGTGCCGGCGACCCGCTACCCGGGCGTCGAGCCGCTGGTCTTCTACGCCCCGGCGCGCAACGTGCGGTTCACCGGCCGGGACCGGCTGCTGCTGGCCCTGCGCGAGGAGCTGAAGGCGGCGGCGCGGGAACGGGTCCCGGTGGCGCTGCGCGGCGGGGCCGGCATCGGCAAGACCCAGCTCGCCACCGAGTACGCCTACCGCTTCCATGGCGCGTACGACGTGGTCTGGTGGGTGGACGCCGACCCGGTGCAGTTCATCGACGTCCGCTTCGCCGACCTGGGTCGCCGGCTCAGCCTGCCCGACCTGCAGAGCGTGCCGGACAACACCCGGGCGGTCCGGGACTGGCTCAGCCACGGCGGCGGCCGGGGCGTCGACGGGCCGCCCCTGCGCTGGCTGATCGTCTTCGACAACGTCGACCAGTACGAGCACGTCCGGGACTACCTCCCCCAGGGCGAGGGGCACGTGCTGGTGACCACCCGCAACCCGGACTGGGGTGACCTGGCCCGCGCGGTCGACGTGGACGCCTTCCAGCGTGGTGAGAGCGTCAGCCACCTGATCGGCCGCACCAGCCGCCGGGGCATGACCGTGGCCGAGGCGCAGCAGGTCGCCGAGGCGGTGGAGGACGTGCCGATCCTGGTGGCGCTGGCCGGCGCGTGGCTGGCGGAGAGCCCCGACTCGGTCGCCACCTACCTGGCCGGGCTGGCCCGCACCGGCCCGGACAGCGACGTGTGGGGCCGCTCGCTGGCCGGCCTGCGGCAGCAGTCCCCGGGCGCCTACCGGCTGCTCCAGCTCGGTTCGGTGCTCGCCCCCGACATCGCCCTCGACCTGCTCTACGGCGACCAGGTGGCGAAGGTCATCGCCCCGCACGACCCGCTGGTCGCCGCTCAGGTCGCCGACCGGGTCTCCGAGCGGGACATCGCCGCCGCCCTGGTCCAGCGGATCAACCGGCTCGCCCTGATCAAGGTGGACCTGCACGCCCAGCGGGTGCAGATCCACCGGCTGCTCCAGGCGGCGTTGCGGTCCCGGATGTCCGAGCAGGAGCTGGCCGAGGTCAAGCACGACGTGCACCGCATCCTCGCCGGTTCCCGCCCCTCCGGCGAGGTGGACGACCCGGCCTTCCAGTCCGGCTACCGGCACCTGTGGCCGCACCTGGACGGTTCCGAGGCGGTGTCCTGCCACGACGACACGGTCCGGCAGTTGGTCATCGACCGGGTCCGGTACATCTTCCTCAACGGCGGTTTCGAGCAGGGCGCGCAGTACGCCCAGGAGGCGGACAAGACCTGGACGACGATGCTGGAGGGGCTGTCCCCGGACACCGGCGCCCACCGGTCGCTGCGCGTGCAACTGCTCAACCTGCGCTTCAACCGGGCCAACCTGTTGCGCAGCCTCGGCCGGTTCGACCAGGCCCGGACCCTCGACGAGGAGACCCTGCGCCAGCAGGAGGACCTGATCGGCGAGAGTCACCCGTACACCCTGATGACCGCCGGCGGGTACGCGGCGGACCTGCGGGCCCTCGGCCGCTACCGGGAGGCGCTGGAGCGGGACCTGCGGACCCACGGTGCGTCCGTGGAGGTGTTCGGGGAGGACCACCGGCGGACCCTGAACGCGGCCAACAACCTCGCCGCCTCCTACCGGCTCTCCGGGGACTTCCCCCGGGCGCTCGACACCGACCAGACCACCTACCGCCGGCTGCGGGTCGTGCTCGGCACCGACCACCCGCGGACCCTGCTCTCGGCCAGCAACTACGCCCGCGACCTGCGGGAGACCGGCGACTACCAGGGCTCGGTGGCGTTGCTGGAGGACGTGATCGAGGGGTACCGCCGGATCTTCGGCGACCAGTTCCGCGAGCTGCTGGTCAGCCAGGCCAACCTGGCCACGTCGCTGCGCAGCACCGGCCGGATCGCCGAGGCGGGCCGACTGCTCGACGACGCCTACACCCGGCTGCGCTCCACCGTCGGGCCGACCAACCCGGACACCCTGCTGTGCCGGTTGAGCCGGACGGCCAACCTGATGCTCCAGGGCGAGGCGGCGCAGGCCCGCTCGGAGTTGGAGGAGGTGCAGCAGACCCTCACCCAGGTGTTCGGGGCACAGCACCCCTACACGCTGGTGTGTGAACTCAACCGGGGGGTGGCCCTGTGGGACGCCGGGGTGCAGGAGGAGGCGTACGCGGTCACCGTGGCCGCGGCCGACAGGCTACGGGAGGTGCTGGGGCCCGAGCATCCGTTCAGCATGGGCGCGGACAACAACGTCGCCGTCTTCACCCTCCTCACCGGGCAGGCAGAGGAGGGCTTCACCCGGTTGCAGGCCGTGGTGGCCCGGCTGACCGCGGTGATGGGGGCCGACCACCCGGACACGCTGCGCAGCCTCGGCAACATGGAGACGGCCCGGCAGGCGGCGAGCGGGGGAGTGGTCAGCATCGGGCGGATGCGGCTGGCGGACCGGCTCGCCGACCGGATCGGGCAGGAACACCCGAGTGTCGTGGTGCTGCGCGACGGGCGGTACGTGCGGCGGGTCCTCGACCCGCACCCCTACTGACCGTGCCGGGCGCCGATGAGCACGTCGGCGCCCGTCGGCACCTGCCCGTCGCCGAGCCACCGCAGGATGCGGGGGAGCTGCCCCATGGCGTCGAAGTGGGCCGCGCCGGGCTGCACCTCGATCTCCGCGCCGGGGATCCGGGCGGCCAGCCAACGGCCGTGACTGGCGGGGGCGAACGTGTCGTCCGCGCCGTGCCACAGCCGTACCGGGGTGGCCATCGTGTCGATCGCGTCGAGGTCGAACTTCCAGTCGCGGCGCAACGCCAGGACGTCGTCGATCCAGCCGTACGGGCCGGCCCGCAGCGCCTCCTGGTAGGTGTCGAAGATGATCCCGCGCAGTGCCGCGTCGTTGATCGCCCGACGGTCGGGGGGGCCCATCTGCGTCATCAGGTCCCGCAGCAGGAACCGGGGGTCCTCGGCGGCCCGGGCGGCCCGCTGTCGGATCTCCTCGACCACGATCTCGGTGTCCGGGCGGCCGTTGCCGAAGCCGCGCTGGTTGTCACCGTTCATGCCCTCGAACCAGTCCAGGCCGATGGCCTCCGAGGGCGCGAAGCTCACCAGCACCGCGACCCGGCTCACCCGGCCGCGCAGGCGTTCGTCGGCGGCGCAGGCCAGCGCGTGCGGACCGCCACCGGAGCGGCCGGCGACCGCGAACCGGTCCAGGTCGAGCTGGTCGGCGATGGCCTCCACGTCGCGCGCGGCGTCGGCCACGTCCCGGCCCTCGAACCGGTCGGAGTCGCCGTAACCGGGGCGGTCGTAGGCGATCAACCGGATGCCCATCCGGTAGAGCACGATGCCCCGGGGTTTCGGCCCCCGGCGGCTGCCGGGTGTGCCGTGCATCAGGAAGACGGGGAACCCGTCGGGAGCACCGGTCTCCTCGTACGCCACCCGCTTGTTGTCCGCGCGGTGGGCGTATCGCGGCCCAGGCTCACCTTCTCGGGTCACTCCAGCCTGCCTTCCGGTGCCACTACCAGCCGATACTCGCAACCCGCATTGAGCGAAGACGATGTTTTCGTCGTCCCCGTTCAGCCTTTGAGCCTAACGGTCGGGCCCGCCGCACCGCTATGCCGAGCCCGAACAACCGGCCGGATCTGTCGGAAACGACACCTGTCGGCCCGTCGGGTGGGAACGTCCGGCCGAATGGACGGCGGCGTTCAGCAGGCCAGGGGTCGGATATCCGACGGCGCGTCGACCAGGGCGGCGCGCGGATCGGCGTAGCGCCACTCCACCCGGTACTGCGCCCGCAACCGGGGCCGCGACACCACCCACTCGTACGCGATCCGCCCCTGCCGCTCCCGACCGTCCGGGCGGACCTCGGCGCTGCTCTCCGCGGTGAACGAGGTCTCGTTGCCCCAGACGGTGGGACCCGACTCGGCGGGGAAGTCGAGCCGGATCACCAGGTTGCGGGTGGGCAGCCGGATGTCGCGTTGCAGCCAGTCGCCGAACTTCCACGCCGGCACCCGATAGGAGTAGTCCACCACGGTGCGCTGGCCGGGATAGAGCGGCACCGGGGTGCCCCCGCCGTCGAGCAACAGCACGATCTTGAGGAAGGCGTCCCGGCTGCGCCCGACCCGCCACCGCATCGGCTCCGGCTGGTCGACGCCGATGGTCGCCCGGAAGTCGACCTCGTCGATGGTGAGCGGATGGCGACCGTGGAAGACCGTCGAGCGGGCCGGATCGTCGGGGAACCGGTCGATGTCGATCTGCACCGTGTGCCTGGTGATCGGCTCGGTGCCCACGCTGTGCAGCACCCGCCGGAACCGGCACTCGTACACCCCGTCGACGAGGGAGAGGCTGGCCTGCTCGTCCTCGATCACCAGATGCGACCCGGCCGGGGGCGGAACCGCGGTCGGGCCGAGCGGGGAGCGGCGTCCCCCGGGGCCACGGCTGTCGGCGAAGGCGACGTACTGCTGCCAGATCCGGTTGCCGCTGTCCAACACCAGCTCGACCCGCCGGGCGAACTCCTCGGTGGGCTGGTGCCGGCCGTTCTCGATGTGACTGACGTACGACGGGTCGAAACCGGTGCGTTCGGCCAGCTCCTTCTTGGACATTCCCCGCTGGTGACGCCAGTGGGTCAGTTCCCGCACGAATTCCGCCGCCGCATCGTCCTGTGTGGAGCTGCCCATGCCCCCGTCCTCGCTGTCGGGCCTCAAGTCTGTCCCACCCGTGGCGTCCGCGCCAGGGGTGCCACCCACCCGACTCCACCCGGACCCCGGTCCGCCGGACCCGCGCCGCGGCGTCCGCCGGCGCAGGCGGCAGGATGACCGGCATGGACACCGCCGTGTGCCGCTACCTCGCCGACCTGGTCGGCACCGCCCGGGACGTGCTCGGGCCGGACCTGGTGGGCGCCTACGCCGCCGGGTCGGTGGCGCTGGACGCGTACCAGCCGGGCCGCAGCGACGTGGACGTGGCGCTGGTCTGCCGGGACGCGCTACCCCGACGGACCCGGCAGGAACTGGTCACCCGGCTGCGGCGCGAGGCGCTGCCCTGCCCGGCACGCGGCCTCGAACTGGTCGTCTACACCCGCCGGGTGGCCGCCTCCGGCACCGGCGAACCGGGTTTCGAGGTGGAACTCAACACCGGGGCGGCGATGCCGTTGCGGGCCACCCTCGACCCGGCCGAGCGGCCCGCCGCCGACGGCCGGTTCTGGTACGGCCTGGACCGCAGCATCCTGCACCAGCGGGGCCGCCCGCTCACCGGTCCGCCGGCCGGTCAGGTCTTCGCCGACCTGTCCCCGGACGACCTGCGCACGCTGACGGTGGCGGCGCTGCGCTGGTGGCTGGCCCGGCCCGCCCCACCCGGGGACGCCCCCGCCCCCGGCGCGGAGGACGCGGTGCTGAACGCCTGCCGTGCGCTGGTCCGGCTCCGTGACGGCGACTGGCTGTCCAAGGTCGCCGCCGGCCACCGGGCGATCGCCCTCGGCCGCGACCCTGAACTGGTGCGTCGCTGCGTCGACGCCCGCGCCGGCGGCCCCCCGCCGACCGCCGCGGCGGCCCGTGCCTTCCAACAGCGGGTGCTCGACGAGATCACCGCCGGCTGACCGCGCGACGGCCGCCGGTGCCGCTTCGCGTCCACCGCGACCAGCCGCCGGGTCTGCACGGTCCGTGGCGCGAGCCGCCACGAGCCGGCCGGCCCGCCGGTCCGCGTCGCGGCGGTCCGGCCGTGCCGGGGGCGGCCCGGCCGGACCGCCCCCGGCCGGGTCAGCGCCGCAGCAGGGCGAAGACACCCCAGCCCAGGTACTCCCGCCGGTACCGGACGTGCCGCAGCGGGTCCTCGGTGAGCTCCCGCCGGAACGACCCGGCGAGCGCGTCGTCGGGATGGGCGTCCAACCAACGGCGCAGGGTCAGCCAGTGCGCCGCGGCGTACCGGTCCCAACTGTCCTGGTCGGCCAGCACCATCTCGACCACGTCCCAGCCGTGCCCCTGTATCCGGCCGACCAGCCCGGGAAGATCGTCGAAGTCGTCCCGTACGGTGGCGTGGCACGCGGCGACGGTCTCCCGGTCGGGCGGCTCCCGCCGCCAGTACGGCTCTCCGACCAGCAGCATCCCGCCCGGCCGCAGCGCCCGCGCCAGCAGGTCGATGGTGCCGGTGACACCCCCGCCGATCCAGGTCGCACCGATACAGGCCGCCACGTCGACCGGCGCCGGGTGGACGTACCCGGCGGCGTCGTCGTGGACGAAACGGACCCGGTCGGCCACGCCGAGCGCGGCGGCCCGCCGTCGGGCGGCGGTGGTGAACGCGGTGCTGATGTCGACACCGGTGCCCCGGACCCCGTGCGCGCGGGCCCAGGTGCAGAGCAGCTCACCCTTGCCGCTGCACAGGTCGAGCAGGGTGTCGTCGGGGCGCAGCCGGATCACCCGGCCCAGGGTGGCCAGCTTGTCGGCGTCGAACGGGTTGAGGATGCGAAGGTCGCCTTCGCGGATGACGAAACTACGGTCGAGATCCATGTCGATGACTCCGGAGGTGCGTGGACGGACGCGGGAAGCGGACTGTCGGCACACGGAGCACGGGCACGGGAGACACCTCGTTCGCTGGTCGTGGAGACGGGGCCGCCAGGCTACGTCCCCGGCGGCCCGGGGCACAGCGAATTCGCCCCGGGCCGTCCACGCCCGTCAGACGTTGGTCGGCACCTTGCCGGCGGGTGGTTCGGTCGACGCCTCGACCGGCAGCTCGGTGGCCGGCCGGGCCGCCACCGTCGGGTACTCGGCGGTCTCCCCGCCCCCGGCGGCAGCCGCCATCACGGCGGCGGCGGCCAGGTCGGCGACCCGCTTCGCCTCCCGCTGCACCCGGGCCCGGACGTCCTTGGCGTGCCGTTCCACACTCTCGGCGGCCTGCCGGGCCTCCTCCAACCGTCGGTTCTCGGCGGTCAGGTCGCGACGCACCTCCTCCAACCGCTGCCGGGAACGCGCCAGCTCCCGCTCGGTGGTGTCACCCTCCTGCTGGATCTCGGCCAACTGCGCGCGGGCCGTCTCCAGCTCACCCTGCACCTCGGCGAGGGCCTTCTGCCGGTCGGCGATCTCCCGCTGCACCGTGGCGAGCTGCTCCTGGTGGCTGCTGGTCTGCTCGTCGGCCCGTTGGCGGACCTCGGTGGCGTACTGCTGCGCCTCGGCGATCAACGCGGCGATCTGCTGCTCGGCGGCGCTGTGCTGGTTGGTCAGCTCCCGTTCCGCCGCCGCCCGCTGCTCGGCCAGCTCCTGCTCGGCCGCGGCCCGCCGCTCGCCGACCTCCCGCTCCACCGTGGCCTGCCACTGGGCCAGCTCCTGCTGGCTCTGCGTCCGGGCCGCCTGGATCTCCTGCTGGATCTGGGTCCGGGCCGCCTTGGTCAACGCCTCCGCGGCGGCCCTGGTCTGGGTGATCTGCTTCGCGGTCTGCTCGCTGATCCGCTTGGCCTCCTGCTGGGCCCGCTCGTGGGCGGCCTCCCCCTCGGCCCGCAGCTTCTCGGCCCGATCCCTGATCTCGGCCAGCTCGGCGTCGGCGGCCGACCGGCGCTCCTCGTACGCCTTCTCCTGCTCGTCACGGCGGGCGACCAGCTCCTCGTCCAGGTCCCGCAGCGCCTGCGCGGTCCGCTCCCGGGCCTCGACCAGCGTCTTCTCCGCCTCACCCTGGAGCTGGTTCGCCCGCTGGGTGGCCGTGTCGGTGATCACCGCAGCCTGCTTCTCGGCCAGGGCGAGGATCTGGTCCACCATCGGACCGAGGTCACGGAAGGACGCCCGGTCCACCTGGGCGGGACGCTGGCGCAACTCGGTCAGCTCCGCCTGCAACCGCTGGATGTGCGCGGTCAGGCCCTGGATCTGGCCGGCCGCCTGGGCCCGCTCGGCGGTCAACGTCGACAGCGCGCCGTCCATCTGCTCGACGTACCGGTCCACCTGCCGCTTGTCGTAGCCCCGCAGCGCGAGCTCGAAGCTCGGCCGTGCCGACCCGTCGTCACGCGACGCGTACGACTCCTCCCCGGTGGACATATGGCGTCAGCCTCCGTACTCCTCGGTGATCCAGGTCCGCGCGGGCGACCCCACGGCCCGCGATGGGGCGAAACACTACCGGCGACCGATGTTCCGGGTGACCGGGCCCCGGTGGGGTCCACGCAGCGATCCGGGCCGGCCGGCGGGTCCGCCGCACGCGGTCCCGGATCGGTGCGTGTCAGTCTGGTCGCCGGTCCGGCTCCCGGCGTCGACCGTTCCGGCGGAATTGGCGGTACGGTCCGCGGCGGGCTGCGGTGCCGGGGCGCGGAAGGCCCGCACCCCGGCACCGGGGAGGCTTCCCGCAGTTCCCCGCTCAGCGGTCCTGACGACGGGCCCTGGCACCCCACTGGGCGACGGTCACCAGTAGGGCACCGAGCCCCAGGACGAGCGCGCCGATCAGACCGACGGCGGCCGTCGGAGCGCCGGTGACCGGCAGATCCTGACTCGCGGACATGTTCACCTCCCTCAGGCGTCGGTACGGATCGGGGCGACCGCGCCTGCTCCGGGGTGGGCGATGCGCCCCGGAGAGGACCAGACGCAGCGGTCGACGGTGGGTTGGCGGATCGCCTTGACCAGCGCGTGCACCAGGACGACCCGGTAGAGCAGGTCGGTCAGGACGATCGCCGGCAGGAAGAGCAGCAGGCGGGGCCGACCCAACCGCCAGGCCGCGAGCGCGACCCAGAACGCCTGGCCGGCGAGCATCAGCAGCAGCCCGCCGACGAAACCGGGCCCGGCGGTGGCCAACAGCCACAGGGTGGCCGGGGCACCGGCGACGTAGAGCGCCCAGTGCAGCATCAGCAGCAGGTAGGCGTAGTCGAACCGGCTGTGACGCCGACCGACCCGGTGCCCGATGACGCCCTGGAAGGTGCCCCACAGCCAGCGCAGGTTCTGCCGGTACCAGTCCCGCCCGGTGGTCGGGTCCTGGAGCTGCGCGACGGCCCGCGGGGCGTAGACGACCTTCCCGAGTTGCCGGCGGTGGGTCTCCAGCACCCAGTAGGTGTCGTCGACGATGTACGGCGGCTGCTGCGGCAGCAGGACGTCCAGCAGTTCGGTGCGGTACACCGAGTTCGAGCCGGAGATGCAGTTCATGACGTTGAAGTGGCTCTGGATCCGGCGGACGACCGCCTGGTAGTTCCAGTAGCTGTAGGCCCGCTTGGCCAACCACGGGTTCCACCGGTGCTCCGCCGGCCACCAGGTGACGTTGTGGCCCACCACGATCGCCACCTCGTCGGCCAGCAGCGCCAGGGCGGCCGTGACGAAGTCCGGTTCGACCAGGACGTCGTCGTCGAGGATCGCCACCGCCCGGTACGTCCCCCCGAGGTCGAAGGCGGTGTAGGCGGCGTGCAGCGCGGCCGGCTTGCCGACGTTGGTCGCGAGTTCGAGCACCCGGGCGCCGGCGGCGGTCGCCGTGGCGGCGGTGGTGTCGGTCGAGGCGTCCGACACCACGAAGACCTGGGCACCGGTGGCGCGGGCCGACCGCACGGTGCTCCCGATCGTCGTCGAGCCGTTGCGGCAGGCGATCAGGACGGCCACCTCGTCCGGGCGGACCGGGGCGTGGCGGGGGAATCTCGGTGGCCGCCGGCGCAGGCGGGCCGCGCGTTCCGGCCGCAGGAATCCGTACCCGAAGGCGACGACCAGCAGGAACAGGACCAAGGCACCGAGAGTGACGGCAACGGTGAGGACAGCCTCTCCCACGAAGAGCCCCTTTACGCAGTCAGAGAGGGGTTGAGGGGCCGCTGCGCTGCGGTGCCGAGGTAACGCTACGTATATGAATCCCGCTCACCAAATCCCGGCCGCAGGTTCTGGCCGTTCGGCCCACCCGACCCTCGTCTCAGTGGTCTTTGCGCAGCTCAGGCGTGGGTGCCGGGTAGCTGCTGCGGCCGGGTGAGGGGCTTCCTGCCGCGACATGTGACCGGGGACGCCTGCCCGTGATTTGACGATCAACTCGGCGACCGCGTAACTTTCTCTCTGCCAGCGCGGAACGGACGAACCGGGGCGAATGCCTCGAAGGCCGGAGCGCGGTTTCTGATCTCGGGTGGTGCTTCCGAATCGGCCGGGGGTCGATGCGGTGGGGCGAAACCGACCGGGTAGTGTGTGACGCCGGCAGGGAACCGGGCAAGCGTGCGGGTGACCGCACCGGCCGG
>NZ_MZMV01000051.1 GCF_002210435.1 Micromonospora wenchangensis | reverse complement strand
GCACGGCCGAGGTGACCCGGGCGGTGCCCGCGCAGCCGTACCGCCCGGTCTACGACATCCGCGGCGGCGACCAGTACGTCATCAACAACAACGTGCTCTGCTCGGTCGGCTTCGCCGTCGCCGGCGGGTTCGTCACCGCCGGGCACTGCGGCGCGACGGGCAGCACCACCAGCGGCAGCGGCGTCGCCCAGGGCACCTTCCGGGGCTCGTCCTTCCCGGGCAACGACTACGCCTGGGTGCAGACCAACTCCTCCTGGGTGTCGACGCCCACGGTGAACACCTACAACGGTGGCACGACGGCGGTGGCCGGCTCGGCGGAGGCGGCGGTGGGCAGCGCGGTCTGCCGGTCCGGCCGGACCACCGGCTGGCGGTGCGGCACGATCACCGCCCGCGACGTCACCGTCAACTACTCCGGTTCCCTGGTGTACGGCCTGGTGGCGAGCAGCGCGTGCGCGCAGCCCGGTGACTCCGGTGGCGCGTTCATCTCCGGCAACCAGGCCCAGGGCGTCACCTCGGGTGCCGGTGGCGACTGCAACTCCGGTGGCACCACCGTCTACCAGCCGGTCAACGAGATCCTCGGCGCGTACGGGCTGTCGCTGACCACCACCGGCGGTGGCGGGACCAGCCAGCTCGTCGGGTACGCCGGCAAGTGCATCGACGTGCCCAGCTCCAACGGCGTCGACGGCCAGTACCTGCACCTGTGGACCTGCAACGGCACCGCCGCCCAGCGGTGGACGTTCGCCGGGGACGGCACCGTGCGGGCCTTCGGCCTGTGCATGGACGTGGCCTGGGGCTCGACCGCGAACGGGGCGGTCGTCCAACTGGCCCGGTGCAGCGGCAACCCGGCCCAGCAGTTCGTCCTCAGCGGTGCCGGCGACCTGGTCAACCCGCAGGCCAACAAGTGCGTCGACGTGCTGGGGGCGAACAGCGCCGACGGGACCCGGCTGGTGATCTGGGAGTGCACCGGCGGTGCCAACCAGAAGTGGCGGCGCGGCTGAGCCGACCGGCCGCGCCGACCCCGGCGACGGTCCGCGGCCGCCACTAGGATCGGTGTGGAGGTGGACGAGGCATGAGACTCGGACTGCACTACTGGAACTACTCGACCCCGACCGATCCGGCGGCGATCGCCCCGACGCTGATCGAGACCGCGACGATCGCGGAGGAGGCCGGGGTCGCATCGTTCACCGTGATGGACCACTACTTCCAGATGGAGGCGATGGCCCCCGCCGAGGAGCCGATGCTGGAGGCGTACACGACGCTGGGTTTCGTCGCGGCGCGGACCTCGCGGATGACGCTCGGCGTGCTGGTCACCGGCGTGATGTACCGCTACCCGGGGCTGCTCGCCAAGATCGTGACCACGCTGGACGTGCTCTCCGGCGGCCGGGCCCGGCTCGGCATCGGCGCGTCCTGGTACGAGCGCGAACAGCACGGCCTCGGGGTGCCGGTGGTCCCGGTCGCCGAGCGGTTCGAACGGCTGGAGGAGACGCTGCTGATCTGCCGGCAGATGTGGAGCGACGACAACGGGCCGTTCGAGGGCCGGCACTACCGGTTGGCCGAGACGCTCAACTCTCCGCAGCCGCTGCAACGACCCCACCCGCCGGTCATGATCGGCGGCAGCGGCGAGAAGAAGACCCTGCTCCTGGTGGCCCGGTACGCCGACGCCTGCAACCTGTTCGGCAGCAGCCCGGCCGAGGTGGCGCACAAGCTGGAC
The DNA here is from genome assembly GCF_002210435.1 of Micromonospora wenchangensis. Lineage (GTDB taxonomy): Bacteria > Actinomycetota > Actinomycetes > Mycobacteriales > Micromonosporaceae > Micromonospora > Micromonospora wenchangensis. The sequence goes on along the minus strand of NZ_MZMV01000051.1, from coordinate 48,236 downwards.
GTGCTGCGCGGGCACTGCGCCGCCGAGGGCCGCGACTACGACACCATCGACAAGACGGTCATCGTGATGCGACCGCCGCTGGCCGACGTGGACGCGTTCCTCGCCGACGTGGCCGGGTACGCCGCGCTCGGGGTGACCGAGGTCCAGGTCACCCCGGACCGGCACCCGGTGGAGTTCACCCACCGGATCGCCGACGAGGTGCTGCCGAAGCTGACCGCCATCGGCTGAGGTCGGTCGACCCGGCCACGGACACCGCTGCGGGCGATCAGTCCGGGCGCGGTGCGCCGCTGGCGGCACGTCCCGCCGGCTGTGATCAGCCGCCGGTGCCGTCCGCCCGCCGCTGAGCCGGCGGGCGGACGGCCTGACGGCCTGACGGTCACTGGCTGAGCTGGGCGACCTGGTCGGCGGTGAGCCGCAGTCCGGCCGGGGCCGCGCTGCGTCCCGTCGCCGTGGCGGCCGGCGGGTCGGCCGGCCGGCGCAGGTGCCAGTCGGTCACCGCCTGGTAGGCGGCGACCACCGACAACAACCGGTCCTCGCCGTACGGCAGGCCACCGAGGATGGTGCCGATCGGCAGTCCCGCGCCGGTGAACCCGATCGGGAAGCCGATCTCGGGCAGGCCGAGGATGTCGAACGGCACCGGGCCGGTCTGCACCACCACGTCGCAGTGCGCGAAGAGCTGGTCCAGCACCCGTTCCATCAGCAGCAGCTTGGCCCGCTGGCCGGTGATGAACTCGCCGCCGCCCAGCAGCGCCCCCTGCAACCAGCCGGTCACCGACACCCCGAAACCCCGCAGGTCGGTGCGCAGGTAGGGCAGGAAGGGCTCGGTGCGCTCGGGCAGCCGTACGTTGTTGAACGCGCTGCCGGTGAGCAGCTCCCACTCGTCGGGCAGCGGCACGTCGACGATCGTCGCGCCGGTGATCGCGGCGAGCTTCGCCAGGTACGCCTGCCGGGCCAGCGCGGTCTCCGAGGTGCCGGCGGTGAAGCCGGGCAGCACCCCGATCCGGGTCTTCCACCGCAGCTTGAGCTTGCCGCCCTGGTAGGTGGGGGTGGCCGCGTCGATCAGCTTGGGCACCGCGGGCAGGCCCTGGCTGCGCGGGTCGGCCGGGTCCTCGCCGGCCATCGCGGTGAGCATGATGGCCGCGTCCTTGGCGTCGCGGGCCAGTGGACCGGGGTGGTCGCGGGTGTAGCTGAGCGGGATGATCCCGTGCAGCGACACCCGTCCCATGGTCGGCTTGAGCCCGGTGAGGTTCTGCGCGTTGGACGGCGCGGTGATCGAACCGCCGGTCTGGGTGCCGGTGCCGCTGGCGGCGAGCCGTCCGGCCACGGCGGTGGCGGTGCCGGTGGAGGACCCGCCCGGGTCGGTGGCGGGATTGGTGGGGGTCCAGGCGTTGACCGTGGTGACCACCCCGGCGGGGGTGGTGGCCCGGGTGGTGGCCAGCGGGCCCATCTGGGTCTTGCCCAGCACGATCGCCCCGCCACCGGTGACCAGCCGGGTCACCGCCGTGGCGTCGTACGGGGGCCGGAAGTCGGCGAACAGGTAGGAGCTGGCGGTGGTCGGCACCCCGGCGGTGTAGTAGTTGTCCTTGACGGCCAGCGGGATGCCGTGCAGCGCGCCCCGGTGCGGCTTGCGGGCCATCGCGCGGGCCGCCTTGACCGCCTGCTCGGCGAGCACCAGGTTGAACGCCTGGTAGGTGGTCTCGTGGCGGCTGATCCGGGCCAGGTACGCCTCGACCAGCTTCTCCGGGGTGAGCTTGCCGGCCCGGATCAGCCAGGCGGCCTCGGCGACGGTCAGTTCGGTCGGGTCGGCCACCGCCTCCGGGCGCGGCTTGACGTAGGCGTTCGGTACGGCCAGCGCCGGGTTGTAGCGGCCGGGTGGGGCGACCGCCGCACGGGTGACGCCGGCCGCCGAGGCGACGGCGGGCAGCCCGACGACGCCACCGACCGCCGAGGCGGTGGCCAGCGCGGCGGTCCGGGCGAGGAAGGCGCGACGGTCGACGCCGCGGTCGGCAGGTGCTGTGCTCATCACTTCCGCCATTCGGTGCTGATCGAGGGGTAGAGCATCGGCGCGGGCTGCTGGGACAGCGCCATGGCCACGGCCGGGTCGGTGCCGGCCGGAGCGGGCGGTTGGTAGGCGGCGAGGGTGCCGACGGTGCCGCGGACGAAGGAGCGCAGCGAGGCCAGCACGGTGTCCCGGCCGGGGGAGCCGGTCTGCGGGTCGGCGGTGGTGCCGGGGGGAAGCTGGTCGAGGTCGATGCCGAGCGACGCGAGCCGGGCGCGGATGAGGACGTCCAGTTCCGCGTCGGTCGGTGGGGTGGGGGCCATGACGCTCCTTGAGGGGTGGGCGACGATGACCCACTGTCGAGCCGGATCGTGTCGCGGGCGTGACATGTTGATCTCGGCGTCGTGAAGCCACGCAGGTCAATGCCCCTGTGCGGGCCGCGACAGTGGACGGCGGGCCGACGCGGCGGGGCTGCGCCGCCGGCCGACGTTGGCTAGGGTGCCCGGGTCGCGCGACCGCGTCCCGGAGGAGAACATGCTCGCCCCACTGCGGCACGCCGCCTTCCGTCGCCTGGCCGCCGGCCGGCTGGTCAACATGGTCGGCAACGCGGTCGCCCCGGTCGCGCTGGCCTTCGCCGTGCTCGACCTGACCGGTTCGGTCCGCGACCTGGGCCTGGTGGTCGGCGCCCGCTCGCTGATGAACGTGCTGTTCGTGCTCTTCGGCGGCGTGCTCGCCGACCGGGTCCCCCGCCGGCTGGTGCTGGTCGGTTCCAACCTGCTCGGTGCGCTGACCCAGGCGGCGGTGGCCGCCCTGGTGCTCACCGGCACGGCGACGATCCCGCTGCTGCTGGCGCTCGGCGCGGCCAACGGGGTGGTGAGCGCCCTGGCCCAGCCCGCCGCGGCCGCCGCGACCCCGCAGACCGTCCCGGCGGAGCTGATCCAGTCGGCCAACGCGGTCATCCGGCTCGGCATGAACGCCGGCATGATCGGCGGCACGGCGCTCGGCGGCCTGCTGGTCGCCGCGGTCGGCCCCGGCTGGGGGCTCGCCGTCGACGCGGTCACCTTCGCCGTCGCGGCCGTCGCCTTCGCCGGGGTCCGGGTGCCCGCCGCACGCGGCGGTGCCGCCCGTACCGGCGTCGTCGCCGACCTGCGCGAGGGCTGGACCGAGTTCGCCGCCCGGACCTGGGTGTGGGTGGTGGTGCTCGGGTTCATGGTGCTCAACGCGGCGCTCGCCGGTGGGGTGAGCGTGCTCGGCCCGGCCGTCGCCGACGCGACGATCGGCCGCAGCGCCTGGGGCCTGGTGCTGGCGGCGCAGACCGTCGGGATGGTCGTCGGCGGCATCGTCGCGTTGCGGCTGCGGGTACGCCGGCTGCTGCTGCTCGGAGTGGTCTGCATGGTCGCCGAGTCGCTGCTGCTGCTGGGGTTGGCCCTGACCCCGACGCTGGTGGCGTTGCTGGCCGCCGCGGTGGCGGTCGGGATCGCCGTGGAGCAGTTCGCGGTGGCCTGGGAGACGTCGATCGCCCAGCACGTCCCGGCCGACCGGCTGGCCCGGGTCTACTCGTACGACATGCTGGGCTCGTTCGTGGCCATTCCGCTGGGGCAGGTGGCGGTCGGACCGGCCGCCGCGGTGGTCGGCACCCGCGACACCCTGCTGATCCTCGCGGCGCTGGTGGTGCTCTCCGTGCTCGGGATGGTGTCCAGCCGGGCCGTCCGCCGGCTGGAGGCGTCGACGCCCGGGGCCTGACGGAGCGGCCGGCGACGACGCCACGCCCGATCGGGAACCGGCCGGCGGCACCGGCGCGTGGTCGGACGTTTGGCGCGGCCGGTGCCCGACCGGCGTGGTCCCCGGCGGCGGGCCACCTGCCCCGGTCGGGCGACCGGCGGGGACGGCGGCGACCGGTCGGGTGCCGGCACCGGGCCGGTGCCGGTCGTGGGTTCGCCGGATCGCGCACCGCCACGCACCGGAGTGGACGCAATCGCGCCCGCCCGACAGTTACCGCAGGGCATTCCCGGCGACGACGAGGAAACGACGGAACGTCAGATCAATGCCCGCCGGAGTCGGCACGGTCGCCGCGACCGCACCGATCCGCGCAGATCCCGAGCGCCATGCGTGCTGCGGGGTATTTCGGACGATGCCTGGTGGCCGCACGCCATTACCTGTTGGTCGTCGGCCGCCGGGAACGGCTCAGTCGTGGAGCGTGACGTCGGGTAGTGGGCGGCCGGTGGCGTCGAACAGCGCGGCACCGCAGTCGCAGTGCTCGTCGGCGAGGCTCCCGGTCGCCGGCAGTTGCCAGACCAGCATCGCGCCGCAGCGTGGGCAGTCGAGGCTGACCAGGGTCTCGGCGGGTGGCGAGCCCCAGGCCCGTACCGGCTGGCCCTGGTGGGTCAGCCCGGCCGGCGGTGGCCCGCCGGTCCGCAGCACCAGCACCGGGTAGCTGTCGGTGCCGTCGTCGTGCACCGCGAGGGTGAAGCCGAGCGGTGCCAGCATGCCGGACAGGTGGTCGAGCTGGCGGATCGGCAGGTCACCCCGGCCCGGCGTCGGGTCGGCCCCGGCGGCCTGCCGGACGACGTCGGTGTCGACGCCGGCCGGCTGCGCCCCGAAGGCCCGGACCCGCCCGGCCACGAACGCCGCCAGGGCGTCGGGCTCCTCCTCGCCGGTCCAGTCCATCACGAACAGCACGCTGTCGACCCCGATGCCCCGGGCCCGCTCGTCGGGGGTGAGGGCCAGGTCCGCCAACTCCGTCACGACGGTCACGCTAGCAACCGTCGGGTGGTGGGCCGTGCGCGCCGGTCGGCCACTGTCGCCGCCCGCGTGGTGGCGGTGGGCGACGACCACAGGACGCGCGGGATCGGTGCGGACCCGGATGCGGCCGGCGTGCTTGACCCCTATGGAAGGGGAAACTAAACTCCGGCCGTTAACGTTCACAATTATCACAGTCGATATGTGCTGTCGAAACGCCGACGGTGAGGTCCAGGTCATCCCCGTGGCGGCGCAGCAGATCGGTGCCGACCGGCTCGATGGAACCGGCAGGGCGCGTATCACCACCACCAGGAGGACGAAAGAAATGACGCAGGATCAGAATGGGCCGGCGGCCGGCGAGCGGAAAACGCTGAGTCGTCGCGTCGTCCTGACGACGCTGGGCGCGCTGCCCGTCGCGGCGGCCACGGCGGCCCTGGGGGCCACCGAGGCCTCGGCCGCCCCGGCCAGCATCAACCTGTCGGCGTCCCGGCAGACGATCAAGGGCTACGGCGCGATGACCCACGCCGGCTGGATCGGGGACCTGACCGCCGCCCAGCGGGAGACGGCGTTCGGCACCGGCGAGGGGCGGCTCGGCTTCTCCGTGCTGCGCATCCCGGTCGGCGAGAGCCAGGCGGACTGGAGCCGTGACCTGGCCACGGCCAAGCGCGCGGCCGAACTCGGGGTCACCGTCTTCGCTTCGCCGTGGAACCCCCCGGCCAGCATGATCGAGACGTTCACCCGGGGCAGCCAGACCAACGCCAAGCGCCTGCGGGCCAGCTCCTACGCCGCGTACGCGCAGTACCTGAACGACTTCACCGTGTACATGCGTAACAACGGGGTCAACCTCTACGCCATCTCCGTGCAGAACGAGCCCGACTACGCCCACGACTGGACGTGGTGGACCTCCGCCGAGATCGTCAAGTTCCTCAAGGAGAACTCCGGGGTGATCAGCACCCGGGTGATGGCGCCGGAGTCGTTCCAGTACGTCAAGTCGATGTCGGACCCGATCCTCAACGACGCCACCGCGCTGGCCAACGTCGACATCATCGGGGCCCACCTCTACGGCACCTCGTACTCGAACTTCCCGTACCCGCTGTTCAAGCAGAAGGGCGCGGGCAAGGAACTGTGGATGACCGAGGTCTACTACCCGAACAGCAACGCGAACTCGGGTGACGCCTGGCCGGAGGCGCTCGACGTCGGCGAGCACATCCACCGGTCCATGGTCGACGCCGAGTTCCAGACGTACGTGTGGTGGTACCTGCGGCGCAGCTACGGCCCCATGCGTGAGGACGGCCAGATCAGCAAGCGGGGCGCGATCATGGCCCAGTACGCCAGGTTCGTGCGTCCCGGATACGTCCGCGTCGACGCCACGGCCAACCCGGCGTCGAACGTCTACGTCTCGGCCTACCGGGGCGGCAACACCGTGGTCATCGTCGCGGTCAACAAGAACACCTCGGCGGTGAGCCAGCAGTTCACCCTCTCCGGCGCCACCGCGTCGGGCAGCGTGCAGAACTGGCTGACCGACGGCAGCCGCAACGTCGCCCCGCAGAGCGCGCTGACCATGTCCAACGGCTCGCTGACCGTCAACCTGCCCGCGCGCAGCGTGATGACGTTCGTGACCAGCATCAACGGCACCACCCCGACCCCCACCCCGACCGTGACGCCCACGGCCACCCCGACGCCGACCCCGACCCCGACGCCCACCCCCACCCCCACGGCGGGCGGCAGCGGACCCCGGGTCGGCTACACGATGAACAGCTGGGACTCCGGCTTCACCGCCAGCATCAGCATCACCAACACCGGCACCTCGACGATCGACGGCTGGACGTTGGTGTTCACCCTGCCGTCGGGCCAGTCCATCACGTCGGCCTGGAGCGCCACCATCTCGCCCACCAGCGGCCAGGTGAGCGCCCGCAACGTCAGCTACAACGGCACGATCGCCCCCGGCGCCACCGTCGAGATCGGCTTCCAGGCCAGCCACACCGGCAACACCGCCAAGCCGACCGCCTTCACCCTCAACGGCATCCCCTGCACGGTCGCCTGACCGGTCGACCGGAGCGACCCCCGTACGGCCGCCGCGGACACCGCGGCGGCCGTACCCGTCGCGGGTGCTTGCTCCTCACGCGGCGTGAGGACGGATAGTCGGTGCCGTGGACGAACACCTGACCGTGGGACGGGTGGCGGAACTGGCCGGGGTCACCGTCCGGACGCTGCACCACTACGACGAGATCGGCCTGCTGACGCCGTCCGCGCGGACGGCGGCGGGACACCGGGCGTACTCGCCTGCCGACGTACGGCGGCTGCGCGAGGTGCTCGGCTACCGGCGGCTCGGGTTCGGGCTCCGGCAGATCGCGGACCTGGTGGACGACCCGGCCACCGACCCCGTCGCGCACCTGTGCCGGCTGCGCGGTCTGCTGACCGACCAGCGCGACCGGGCCGCCGCCCTGGTCGCGGCGATCGACCGGGAGCTGCACGCGCGGGCGATGGGGATCGCGACCACCCCGGAGGAGCAGCTACGGGTCTTCGGCGGCCGGTTGTACGACACCATCGGCGACGCCTACCCGGCGACCCGGCGCACCGAACCCCGGATCGCCGCCCGGATCTGGGCCGCGTTGGGCGACGCCCGGACCGTGCTCAACGTCGGGGCCGGCACCGGCTCCTACGAACCCGTCGACCGTGCGGTGACGGCGGTGGAGCCGTCGGCGGTGATGCGGGCGCAGCGTCCGGCCGACGCCGCGCCGTGCGTGGCCGCCGCCGCGGGGGACCTGCCGTTCGCCGACGGGTCCTTCGACGCGGCGATGGCGGTCAGCACCGTCCACCACTGGCCGGACCCGGTCGCCGGGCTGCGGGAGATGCGCCGGGTGGCCCGGCGGGTGGTGGTGTTCACCTACGACGCCGCCGGCACCGGCTGGCGGGAGAGGTTCTGGCTGACCCGCGACTACCTGCCGGAGTTCGCCGGTCTGCTGGTCGACTGGCCCCCGTTGGGTGAGCTGACCCGCGCGATCGGTGGGCGCGCCGAGCCGGTGGACGTCCCGTGGGACTGCGCCGACGGGCTGTTCGAGGCGTACTGGCGGCGGCCGGAGGCGTACCTGGACGAGCGGGTGCGGCGCGCGGTGTCGGTGTGGACCCGGGTCGGGCCGCAGGCCGAGCGACGGGCCGTCGGGATGCTCCGGGAGGACCTGGCCTCGGGCCGGTGGGCGCAGCGCAACGGGGACCTGCTGCGCCGTGACACCGCGGAGCTGGGCCTGCGCCTGCTCGTGGCCTGAGCGGCCCGACCGGCGGGGCGGCCGGCGGGGCGGTGCCGGCAGCTCCGCCGGACGCTCGGGTGGGGGCCGGCCGACGCCACCTCAGCCCTGGCGGGTCGGTCGGATGGTCAGGTCGCCGATCTCGACGTCGTCGGGTTGGTCGATGGCGAAGGCGATCGCGCGGGCGACCGCGCCGGGGTCGAGGCCGAGCGCGGCCATGGTCCGCTGTACCTCCCCGCGTACCGTGGGGTCGTCGATCGCCCGGTCGACGAACTCGGTGCGGACGTAACCGGGGGAGATCGAGGTCGTCCGCAGCGCTCCGCTGGTGCTCTCCTGCCGCAGACCCTCCAGCAGGGTGCGCACCGCGTTCTTCGTCCCGGCGTACACCGCCTGGGTGGGAACGATCTTCAGGCCGGCGGTCGAGACGACCGTGACGAGGTGGCCGCCGCCCTGGCGGGTGAAGACGGGCAGGGCGGCGGCGATCCCGTGCAGGACGCCCTTGACGTTCACGTCGACCATCGCCGACCAGCCCTCGACGTCCAGTTCGGCGACGGTGCCGATCCTGCTGATCCCGGCGTTGCCCACCAGGACGTCCAGCCGGCCGAAACGTTCCACCGCGAGGGCGACCAGGGACCGCAGGTCGTCCGGGGCGGTGACGTCCACCCGGGTGGCGACCGCGGTGCCGCCCGCGGCCTCGATCTCGGCGACCAGTCGGTCGAGCCGGTCGGTGCGCCGGGCGCCGAGGACGACCGACGCGCCGAGCGCGGCGAGGTGGCGGCCGGTCGCCGCGCCGATGCCGCTGCTGGCGCCGGTGATCGCGACGACCTTTCCGGGGATGGTCATGGTGCTCCTCGGGGTAGAGTGGACACATGTCCGGTTATCCCGACGAGCCTAGCGGACATGTGTCCGCTTCTGTCAAGGGTGCGGCGTCCCGCGCCGACGCGCGGCGCAACCGCGAACGCATCCTCCGCGCGGCCCGCGACCTGGTGCACGGACCGGGCGAGCTGAAGCTCAACGCGGTGGCGAAGGCCTGCGGCATCGGGCAGGGCACCCTGTACCGGCACTTCCCCACCCGGGAGGACCTGCTCGTCGAGGTGTACCGCCACGAGGTCGACGACCTGGTCGCCGCCGCCCCGCAACTGCTGGCCACCCACCCGCCGGTGGCGGCGTTGGCAGCCTGGTTCGACCGGGTGGCCGCCTACGCCCGGGTCAAGCGGGACGTGTTCGCCGCCGTCGAGGCGGCGACCTGGCGTGACCTCGCCGCGCACAGTCTCGGCCCGATCGGCGAAGCGGTGGAACTGCTGCTCGCCGCCGGCCGCTCGGCCGGCAGCATCCGCACCGACGCCGAGGCCCAGGACGTCATCATCCTGATCGGTTGGCTCTCCCGGCTCGACGACACCGAACTCGACAGCCGGGGGCCGCGCCTGCTGGCCATCCTCGTCGACGGCCTGCGCACCCCCGGCCGTGAACCGGGGACCTGACGGCCCCACGCCGCGCCGGCCCCGGCGCGGCGTGGGCGGAAGGCGGCGTGGGGGTGGCCCACGAGGCACCGAGAATCGTCACCGGCAGCGGCTAACCTGCCGTCATGGCGAGCGCGGAACTGGATGAGTTGGTCGTCCCCGACGCGGACGCGCTGCGCGCCTGGCTGTCGGCCCACCACGACACCTCACCAGGCGTCTGGCTCGCCCTGACCCGCAAGGGCGGCACGGTCACCACCCTGACCTGGCAGCAGGCGGTCGACGAGGGGTTGTGCTTCGGCTGGATCGACGGGCAGGCCCGCAAGCGGGACCAGGAGAGTTCCTGGATCAGGTTCACCCCCCGCCGGGCGCGCAGCATCTGGTCGCAACGCAACGTCGCCCACGTGGCCCGGCTGGAGGAACAGGGCCGGATGCAGCCCCCGGGACGGGCCGCGGTGGAGGCCGCCAAGGCAGACGGACGGTGGGCCGCGGCCTACGCCCCGCCGTCGGAGGTCGAGGTGCCCGCCGACCTGCTCGCCGCGGTCGCCGCCGACCCCGCCGCGCAGGCCATGTTCGACGTGCTCACCCGGACCAACCTGTTCGCGCTCGTGCACCGGCTCAACGCGGTGAAACGGGCGCAGACCCGGGAACGGAAGATCGCCGAGTTCGTCGCCATGCTGGCCCGCCACGAGACGCCCCACCCGCAGCGGGCCCGGCCATAACAGGCCCCGTGACCCGAGGTGCGGCCCGACGCGCCTACCGGGGTGGCGCGGGCCAGGCGTCGGCGCACAGGGCGTAGGTGTAGCCGTCCACCCAGCCCCGTTCGGCGTGCCACGAGTCGCCGACGCCGTGCTGCTCGCGACGCATGCCGACCTTCTCCAGCACCCGTACCGAGGCGAGGTTGTCGGCGAAGCATCCGGCGGTGATCCGGCGGACGCCCAACCGGGTGAACGCGTACCCCACCATCGCGGTGACCGCCTCGGTGGCGTAGCCCCGGCCGCCGTGGGCCGGGTCGAAGATGTAGCCGAGCTGGGCCTCGGTGCGGGTCGGCATACCCGGCTGGCCCATCCCGTCCAGCACGTCGAGCGAGACCGTGCCGATCACCAGGCCGTCCAGGACGACCGCCCGGCTGTGGTCGTCGGGGTCGTCGGCGGCGCGCCGCCAGGCCGCCCGGAACGCCGCCGGCTCCACCTCGGTCCGCAGCAGCCAGTACGTCACCTCGGGCAGGTTGCGGTATTCGAGGATGCGGTCGACGTCGCCGTCACCCACCTGGCGCAGGCTCAGGCGGGGCGTACGCAGCGTGGTGCCGTCCATGCGGCCGGACTCTAACCCATCCCGGACGTCGCGGTCCGCGCCGTCGACGGCCCCGCCGCCGGTGGACGCCCGCACCCGCTGGCCTTTCGCCTCTGACCACCCCGGTTCGCGGATCGCGACCGCCACGGTGGCGCGGACGCGGGGGATGTGGGACACCGGACCCGGGGGTGTGCATTCCCCCTATAGTGCGGCATTGTCATACATCCGCCGGTCGGTGCCCAGCCGGGCGGCGTGATCACGGGAGGCACCGGATGGCGGGCTATCGGCCGCCGCTCAGCCGGCGGCCGGCGGCAGGACCCGCCATCGACGCCGATCCCGAGGTCAGGGTGCAGCCACCGCCCTGGCAGCGGTACACCATGACCGACCCCGACGAGGTGTGCGCCTTCTTCCGGGCCACCTTCGCCGACATCGACATCGTGCTGTCCGCGCCCGGACCCGCGGGGGTCGAGCTGCGCGGCACGGGTGTCACGCTCGGCGGCGTCGCCGTGCACGGTCTGCGGTGCTCGGCGCACATCCGCACGGACGGCGTACGGGAGGACCTGGTCAACATCGTCCACCTGCGTCGTGGCCGGCTCGCGGTGACCGACCGCCGGACGGTCGACCGGGTCGCGGTCGGCGGGGTGGTCGTCCTGCCGGTGGACCGCAGGGTCGAGGTGACGTGCGACGCCGTCGAGTCGTTCACCGTCGGAATCCCCACGGCGCTGGTCGACGAGGTCGCCCGGTCCCGGCACGACGGCGGGGGCCGGCGGGTGCGTTTCGAGGGCGTCCGCCCGGTCTCGGCCGGGCTGCAACGGCACTGGCTGGGGACGCTGGCGTACGTGCGGCAGGTGGTGCTGGCCGACGTCGACCTGGCGACCAACCCGCTGATCGTCGGGCAGGTCCGGCACCTGCTGGCGGCAGCGGCGCTGGCGGACTTCCCGAGCACCCCGGTGCCGCCCGTGCAGCGGGGGCCGGGTGTCGTCGCGCCGTCGGTGGTACGTCGCGCCATGGACCACGTGGAGGCCCACCTCGACCGCTACGTGTCACTGGCGGAGCTGGCCGAGGCCGCCGGGGTGTCCCCCCGGGGCCTGCAGTACGCCTTCCGCCGGCACCAGGGCACCACCCCGGCCCGGTTCGCCCGGCGGGCCCGGCTGGACCGCGCCCACCGGGACCTGCGCGACGGTGACCCGACGGCGGGGGACACGGTCGCGTCGATCGCCGCCCGGTGGGGCTTCGTCGACCCGAAGCGGTTCGCCACCGACTACCGCGCCGCCTACGGTCAGCCGCCCAGCCGTACCCTGCGGGGCTGACCGGGCCGGACCCCTGTGCCTCGCCGCCCCCGGTGAGCTGCTCGCCCGGCCGGGTCGGTGGCGGTCGGGCGTGTTTGGATGGTCCGGTGGAGTTCACCGTGACAGACGCGCCGGACCGGGAGCGGTTCGAGGCGCGCGACGAGGCCGGGGCGCTGGCCGGGCTGGTCACCTACCAGTTGACCGGTGCCATCATCGCCTACACGCACACCGAGGTCGACCCGGCGTTCGAGGGGCGGGGCGTCGGCTCGACGCTGGCCCGCGCGGTCATGGACGACGCCCGCGCCCGGGGGCGAACGGTGGTGCCGATCTGCCCGTTCCTCGCCGACTGGCTGGACCGGCACCCGGAGTACGCCGACATCGTGGCCCGCTCCACCCGCCGGATCAGGTAGCCCGGGGCCGCCGGGCTCCCGGGTGGTGGGCGGGCGCGCAGCGCAGCGGCGGGCCGTCCCTCCTTGACGGGGTCTGATTGTTGCGTTGACAATTCCAGCCTGTTAACGCTCACATGACGCCGAGGAATCCCCCCATGCCCTCAGCAGTTCCCCGGAACCACCACCCCACCCCCACCCCCCGCCGCACCCGCACGGTCGTCGCCGCCACCGTGCTCACCCTCCTCGCCGCGCTGGCCCCCGCCACCGCGGCCCCGGCCGCCGCCGCCGACGTCACCGACGGGCTGCTCCTGCGCTACGACCTCGACCAGCGCACCGGCACCACCGTCGTCGACACCTCCGGTCACGGCAACGACGGCACCCTGGTCGGCGGCGGCACCTGGACCGGCCCCGACGGGCTGCTGCTCGACGGCGTCGACGACCACGTCAAACTGCCCGACAACCTGCTGGCCGGCCGCTCCTCGCTCACCGTGGCCGTGGACGTCCTGGTCGACCCGGCCCAGCAGACCCCGTACTTCCTCTGGGGCCTGGGCAACCCGGCCACCTCCGCCGCCGGCACCGGCTACCTGTTCGCCAGCGGCGACGCCTTCCGCGCCGGCATCACCACCACCAACTGGGCCGGCGAGAAGGTCACCGGCACCGGCGGCAACCTGGCCCGGGGCGTGTGGAAGTCGGTCGTCTACACCCAGACCGGCACCACCGGCACCCTCTACGCCGACGGCGTGCAGGTGGCCCGCAACACCGCCGTCACCGTGTCACCCGGCGCCGTCGGCAACGGCGTCACCACCGCCAACCACCTGGGCCGGTCCAACTACGCCACCGACCGGTTCCTCAAGGGACGGGTGGCGAACTTCCGGATCTACGACCGCGCCCTCACCGCCGCCGAGGTCGCGGCGGTCGCGCAACCCGGGGAGTCCGACCAGACCCGGGCCGAGGCGGCCGCCGCCGCCCTGACCCTGGTGCACGCCGACGACGTGCGCGGCAACCTGACCCTGCCCACCACCGGCCGGTACGACGCGACCGTCCGTTGGCGCTCGGCCCGACCGGAGGTGGTCGCCGCCGACGGCGTGGTGCGTCGTCCGGCGCACGGCGCGGGTGACACGACGGTGCCGGTGACCGCCAGGGTCACCGTCGGCGCCGCCACCGTCGAACGGACCATCACGCTGACCGTCCGCGAGCTGCCGGCCCCCGCGCCGTACGCCGGCTACGCGTTCAGCTACTTCACCGGCAACTCGATCGCCGGGGAGAAGATCTACTTCGCCGCCAGCCGGGGCAACAACGCCCTGCAGTGGACCGAGGTCAACGGCGGCCAGCCGAAACTGGAGTCGACCCACGGCACCCGGGGCCTGCGCGACCCGTTCCTGATCCGCAGCCCGGAGGGGGACCGGTTCTTCCTGATCGCCACCGACCTGTCGATCGGCCGCAACGGCGACTGGGACGCCGCCCAGCGCCGGGGCAGCCGCTACCTGGAGGTGTGGGAGTCCACCGACCTGGTGAACTGGTCGGCGCAGCGGCACGTCGAGGTGTCCCCGCCGACCGCCGGCAACACCTGGGCGCCGGAGGCGTACTGGGACGCCGAACGCGGCGAGTACCTGGTGTTCTGGGCCTCGAAGCTGTTCGCCGAGAACGACCCCGACCACACCGGCAACACGTACAACCGGATGCTGGCCGCCACCACCCGCGACTTCGTCACGTTCAGCCCGGCGACGATCTGGCAGGACCGGGGCGAGTCGCGGATCGACTCCACGATGATCCGCGAGGGCGACACCTACTACCGGTTCACCAAGGACGAGGGCGGCGGCGGTACCGGCTGCTCCGACATCATCCAGGAGAGGTCCCCCTCGCTGACCGCCGTCGACCTGCCCGGTCGACCGTCGTGGACGATGCTCGACTCGTGCATCGGCCGCGACGCCGGCACCTCCGCTGTGGAGGGACCGACCGTCTTCAAGGCCAACCCCGGCGACACCTCCGGCTCGCGGTACTACCTGTTCGTCGACGAGTACGGCGGCCGGGGCTACATCCCGCTGGGCACCGACGACCTCGCCAGGCCGAACTGGAAGGTGCCGGCGTCCTACCGGTTGCCGGCCAGCCCGCGACACGGCACCGTCATCCCGGTCACCCGCGCCGAACTCGACGCGCTCACCGACGCGCCGCCCCCGGTGACGGCCAACGCCGACGGGGTGGTGGCCCACTACCGGCTCGACCAGGCAGGCGGTGGCACGGTCACCGACGACTCCGGCAACGGCCACCACGCCACCCTGGCCGGTGACGCCCGCTGGGACTCGGGCAGCCTCACCCTCGGCGGCACCGACGGCCACGTCGACCTGCCCGACAACATCATGTCCGGGCTGGACGAGATCACCGTGTCGATGGACGTGAACATCGCCGCCGACCAGGCCACCCCGTACTTCGTCTGGGGGCTCGGCAACACCGACGCAGGCGGTGTCGGCAACGGCTACCTGTTCACCACCGGCAACGACTACCGGACCTCGATCAGCCTCGGCAACTGGACCGGCGAGCAGACCGTCACCGGCGGCCGGGCGCTGCCCCGGGGGGTGTGGAAGACCCTGACGTACACCCTGAACCGGGCCGGCACCGCCCGGATCTACCTGGACGGGGTGCGGGTGGCCGAGAAGACCGGGCTGACCGTCGCGCCCGGTGACATCGGTGGCGGCCGGACCACCGCCAACTACCTGGGCCGCTCCCAGTACGCCAGCGACCGCTACCTCAAGGGCCGCATCCGCGACTTCTCCCTCTACAACCGGGCCCTCAGCGACGCCGAGGTGGCCGCGTTGGGCAGCAACGGCACCAGTGTCGTCGCCGTCGAACTCGACAGCCTCAGGGTGCCGGCCATCGTGGACGCCGCCAGCGGCACGATCACCCTGCCGGTCCGGCCGGGCACCGACCTGACCGGCCTCGCCCCGCGCTACCTGGTCGCGCCCACCTCGACGGTCAGGCCCGCCGGGCCACGCAACTACACCCGACCGGTGACGGTCACCGTCACCAGCGCCGCCGGGGCCAACCGGGCCTGGACGGTGCGGGCGGTGCCGATGAACACCCCGGTGCTGCCCGGGTACAACGCCGACCCGAACATCGTCCGGTTCGGCGACACGTACTACATCTACGGCACCACCGACGGCTTCCCCGGCTGGGGCAGCTCGACGTTCACCGTGTGGTCGAGCCGCAACCTGGTCGACTGGACCGGCCACGACACCATCCTCGACCTCGGCCCGGACGTCAGCTGGGCGGACACCAACGCCTGGGCGCCGGCCGCGATCGAGAAGAACGGGAAGTACTACCTGTACTTCTCGGCCCAGCAGAACATCGGCGTCGCGGTGGCCGACTCGCCGCTCGGGCCGTTCGTCGACCCGCTCGGCCGGCCCCTGGTGAGCAAGGCCGACTACGGCAACGCCCAGCAGATCGACCCGGCGGTGTTCACCGACGACGACGGGAAGAGCTACCTGTACTGGGGCAACGGCACCCCGTACGTGGTCCCGCTGAACGACGACATGGTCTCCTACGACGTCACCCGGCGGGTCCGGCTGACCGGGCTCACCGGCTTCCGCGAGGGCCTGTTCCTGCACAAGCGCAACGGCGTGTACTACCTGTCCTGGTCGATCGACGACACCGGCAGCGAGAACTACCGGGTCGGCTACGGCACGGGCAGCAGCCCGCTCGGGCCGTTCACCAGCCGGGGCGAGATCCTCACCAAGGACCCGGCCCAGGGCATCCTGGGCACCGGCCACCACTCGATCGTCCAGGTGCCCGGCACCGACGACTGGTACGTGGCGTACCACCGGTTCGCCATCCCGGGCGGCGACGGCACCCACCGGGAGACCACCATCGACCGGCTGTACTTCGCCGACGACGGCACCATCACCCCGGTGGTGCCCACCCTGACCGGGGTGGAGCCGCTGCGCTACCGGGGCGGGCAGCCCCGGCTGCGGATCACCGACCCCGGCGCCGACGGCTGGTACGGCGCGAACGCCGCCCTCACCTTGGCCCACGGCGAGCTGATCAGGCTGGTGGAGTACCAGATCGACGGGGGTGGCTGGTTCCCGTACCGGGAGCCGGTGGCGCTGCCCGCCGGCCGGCACACGATCGAGTACCGGGCGCAGGGGGTCAACCTGCTCTGGAGTACGCCGTGGGCGACGTCGGTGCAGGTGGACGGGGTCGCCCCGACCGCCGCGGCGACCCTGGTCGACCGGGCGCTCGTGGTCACCGGCCGGGACGCCGACTCCGGGGTGGCCCGGGTCGAGTACCGGCTCGACGGTGGGGAGTGGACCACCTGGACCGGGCCGGTGATGCTGGACGACCTGGCGCACGGGGTCCGCTACCGCGCGGTCGACGTGGCCGGCAACGTCGGTGAGGTGGCCGTGCTGCGGGTGCCGGCCCTCCGGTAGCCGCGGCCGGACGCGCCGCCCGACCGTGCGTCGGGCGGCGCGTCCGCGTCCCGGGGTCGCCGGTTCGCGGTCACCGCGACCCGGGGACCGGGGTCACCTGCGCTGTGCCGACCAGGTCCCGGTCTGCCCGGTGGGGGTGGACATGGTGCCCTTCATCGTGGTGCCGTCGACCGTGGCGAGGTAGGTGGCGGTGCCGATGAGCCAACTCGCGGTCGGCGGCGTGCTGGTGTACGGCCCGGAGATGACGTTGCCGTTGGAGTCGGTGAGATAGACCCGCCCGTCGGTCTTGAACGTCCAGGGCTCGCTGACCTCGCAGGTGAAGTTCTTCCAGCAGTAGGTGACCTTCCAGACGCCCAGCGGGCTGGAGATGACCACGGGCAGGGACCAGGCCGGGTCGTCGGCGATCTTGTCGAACCACACCCGGGGCGCCCAGTTCCAGGACGGCTGGGCGGGGAAACCCACCCCGTACGCGGTCAGGATGCGGTAGGTGTGGTCCATGCAGTTGTTGGTGGCCGCCGCGTAGCCGCCGCCGCTGACCACGAGGGCCTCCGCCGCCGCGGCGGCCGGCTGCCGGCTGGCCACGGTGGTGCAGGTGTACTCGTCGTACCCGCGTGTCTTCATCGCGTTGACCATCGCGGTGAAGGAGCCCGACTCCTTCCAGTAGCCGATGTCGCCGCCGGCCGACACGTACGGGTTGTTGCTCGGGTTCTCGGTCGCCCCGTAGGTGTAGGTCGAGGTCGACGACTGGTATCCCCAGCCGGTGTGGCCCAACCCGTGGGCCCCGCTGACCCGGACGAACACGCACGCCTTGCCGGCCACCGCCGGAACGGGTGTCGCGGCGGCCGGCGTGACCGCCGCGAGGGCCGCGCCCAGGGCCAGTACGAGGGCCGCCAGCAGGGCCGCGCCCCGGGCCGGCCAGCCGCCGGGCCGCGAAGTCGATGGTCGCATCATCAGGTCTCCGTCCACAGGGGTGGGAATCGATGCGCCTGACCGTAGGCACGGGCCGCGGCGGGCACATCGGACCACGGGCGGCCCGCCGGCTCCGCCCACGGTACGAGGAGTCGCCCTACCCGGGCGGCGTCCGGCCGGCGACCAGGCCGTGTTCGTAGGCGAAGATGACCGCCTGGACCCGGTCACGCAGCCCGAGCTTGGCGAAGATCGCGCCGATGTGGGTCTTGACGGTCCGTTCACCCACCCGCAGCTCCTGCGCGATCTCCATGTTGGTCAGCCCGGCCGCCACCAGGCCCAGCACCTGCCGTTCACGGGGGGTCAACCGGGACAGCGCCGGCGGTTCCGGCCGGGCCCGGCCGAGCAGGTGGCCGAAGCTGTCGATCAGGCGTCGGGTGACCTGCGGCGAGAGCACCGCCTCCCCGGCGGCGACGCTGCGGATCGCCCGGACGAGGTCCTCCGACGGGCCGTCCTTGAGCAGGAAGCCGCTGGCCCCGGCGTGCAGCGCGGCGGCGACGTACTCGTCGAGCCCGAAGGTGCTCAGGATCAGCACCCGGGTCGCCGCCAGCTCCGGGTTCGCGGTGATCAGCCGGGTGGCCTCGATCCCGTCGACCCGGGGCATCCGGATGTCCATCACCAGCACGTCGGGGCGCAGGCCGCGGGCCAGCCGCAGCGCGCTCTCGCCGTCGGCACCGGTGCCGACGACGGTGATGCCGGGCTCGGCGTCGAGCATCGCCGCGAACGCGTCACGCAGCAGCGGCTGGTCGTCGACGACGACGACCCGTACCGCCGGTCCGTCGGCCTCCGGCGGGCGGTCAGCCATGGCCGGCGTCCCCGTCCGGGGTGGCCGGCAGCGGCAGGTGGGCGACGACCTCGAAACCGCCTGGCGGGGTCGGCCCGGTCCGCACCGTGCCGCCGAGCTGGGTCACCCGGTCGCGCATCCCGGCCAGGCCCCGCCCGACTCCGGGGTCGGCCGGGCGGGGTCCGGGGACCGCCGGCTCGTCGACGACCCGGATGGTGAGCCGGCCCGGGTCGTACGCGAGGGTGAGCCCGACCCGGGCCTGCGGCCCGGCGTGCCGCAGCGCGTTGGTCAGCGCCTCCTGCACGACGCGGTAGGCCGGCGCGGCGACAGTTGGCGGCAGCGGCACCGGTACGCCGCGGGTGCGCAGGTCCACGGAGAGCCCGGCGGCCCGGGTCCGGTCGAGCAGCCCGGCGAGATCGACGTCGAGCACCGGCTGGGGGGTCGGCGTCACGTCGATCACCGCGAGCAGCCGCCGCATCTCCGTCATCGCCTGCCGGCCGGTGGCGCAGACCGACTCCAGGGTCCGTGCCGTCCGGGGCGACAGGGTCGACGCCTCCCCGCGCCTGGTGGTGTCCGCCTGCACCACCATCAGGGTGACGTGGTGCGCGACGACGTCGTGCAGGTCCCGGGCCAGCCGCAGGCGTTCCGCCGCCGCGGCCTCCCGGACGAGGCTCTCCCGCTGCTGGTTCAGCCGCGCCTCACGCTCGCGGACGGCCGCGACGCGGGCCTCGGCGCCCCGCCGGTGCTGGTTGCCCAGCGCCCACACGATGGCGAACAACACGTAGTTGCGGAGCACCTCCTCGGGGTGGGCCACGTCGAGGCCGGGCAGCAGGGCGGTGGGCACCACCACCAGGGCGACGCCGTTGGCGGTCCGGGCGACGGCCGGCGGGCACAGCGCGCCGACCGTCCACACGGCGATGAGGACCGCGAGGAAGTCGGGGACCGCCGTGCCGGTCAACGGCCGGTGCAGCACCGTCACCAGCGAGACGACCGCCAGCACGGTCGCCGGCCGACGCCGCCGTAGCGCCAGGGGCGCGGTGCCGGCGACCACCAGCAGCACCGCGACCGTGTCGGGTGGCCAGCGGGCGCCGACGCCGATGAAACCCAGCCGGGGCACGGCCAGCGCCAACAGGAACAGGGCCAGGACCGTGTCCGTCACGTCGGGATGCCGGCCGAGCCACGCCCACCACCGGGCCGCCGACCTCGACAGCCGGGCCACGGTGACGGACCGGCCCAGCAGTGTACGTCGCACCCGACCATGATGCGCCAGGAGCGCGGGGGTGTCGCCGCCCCGGGCGCGACGCCCGCGCCTGCCGTCCCGGGCCGGGGCGCGATGCGACTCCGTCATCTCACATGCCGGTAGGCGGGGTGGACCGGCGTCCGGATGCCTGCCGTCCGATCGATGTTGATGCGCCCGAAGTCCGTTCATGATGTCGGGCCCGCGCCCGGCGGATCTCCTCCGCGCCGGCCACCCAGCGCACCGCTCCGGTCCGCCCGGCGGCCTGCCCGGAGTCGGGCGACGGGTGGTCGACGCTGCGGGCGACCGGCCCCCCGGTGTGGCCCGGGGACGGCCCGGTGGTTCCCGGACCGCGGGCGGCGAGCAGCCACGACCAACGGTGGACCTGCCCGGCCCAGGCATCGCCCGCCGGCAGCAGGTGCAGGTGGAAGCGGGGGTGGCCGGTCAACCAGCCCCGGACCGCCGGGGCGTCGTGCAGCGCCGGATCGTCGGCGACCAGATGCACCTCCAGGTCGGCGGGCACCGCCCGGTCCACCGCCGCCAGGAACCGCCGGTACGCCCCGGCGCGCCGGGGCCGGTCCGGGACGGCCCCGCCGGCGGCCGTGGGCCGCTCCGGCCCGCGCACAGCGGTCGCCGGCCGGTGCGCCGGCGGCGGACCGTCGGCCGGTGGCCGGCCCGGGACCGGCGTGGGGTCGACCGGGTCGCCGGTCGTCGGCCGGTCGTCGCGGGGTACGGCGCACAGCGCCAGGGACTGTCCCGGGGGCTGGCGGTAGAGCCCGACCACGGCCACCACCGTGGCGACGAACCCCGGGTCGGTGGCCAGCGTCAGGCCGTCCTGCAGGTGGGGGCGCAGGTCGAACCGACGCCAGATCCGGCCGACCGTGGACGCGGAGAGTCCGCTGTGGACGGCCATCGACGCCCGGGACCACCGTCGTGCCGGTGCGGGCGTGGCGTCGAGGGTGGCCGCCACCACCCGGTCCACCTGCTCGGGCCGGACCGAGCGGGGCCGGCCGGCGCGCGGGTCGTCGGCGAGCCCCGGCAGCCGCGCGGCGGCGAACCGGGAACGCCATTTCCCGACCGTCGCGGGTGAAACGTTCAACCGGGTCGCGACCTCGATATTCGTGGCCCCCTCGGCGCAGGCCAAAACGATTCGGCAGCGAATGGCGAACGACTGTGTCGAGTGGGCCGCGCGGGCCCCCTTCGTGAGCTGGTCCCGTTCCTCGTCGGTGAGCGCCAGCCTGGCCTTCGGTCGCCCCTTCCCCATGCCACGATCCTATCCGGATATGACAGGGACTAATGGCGCGTGACGATGGTTTGAGCGGTGGTCGTCGATTGCCCCGACGGTTGCCCTGGACGGTTCACGACGCGACTGAGTATGGTCCCGACGAGTCCCGGACTTGGGGGAAGGGGCCGCTACCGCAACGTTGCCGTGGCCCGTGTGGTGATCTGACATGGGGGGAACCGCTTCAGTGACCACGACCGATCTGCACGAGAACATGACGTCGATCTGCGCCGAAGTCCTCCACCGGTCCACCGTCGGTCCCGACGACGACCTCGTCGAACTCGGCATGGACTCGGTGGGCGCGGTGGAGATCGTGACCCGGGTCGAGGCGGCGTACGGGGTGGACGTGGTCGACGTCATCTTCGACACGCCCACGGTCAACCGGCTCTGCGCGGTCGTGGAGTCCGCCGCCGTCCGCGACGAGTCGCATGCCTAGTCCGCTTGCCGAGCCGAACCTCGCCGACACGGCGAACCTGCTGGACCTCGTCACCCAGGCCGCGGCGGCCTACGGCGACGACCCGTACCTGCTCCCGGCGGAGCCCGGTGGGCGGGAGATCAGCTTCACCGACGTGCTGACCTTCACCCGGGGCTGCGCGGCGCTGCTCGACGAGCACCGGGTGCCGCCGGGTGGCCGGGTGGCCGTGGTCCTGCACAACTCGTCGCTGGCCGCGCTGCTGTTCCTCGGTGTCATCGCCGCCCAGCGGATGCTGGTGCCGCTGAACCCGAAGTCCGGCCCGGCCGAACTGGACACCCTGCTCGCCCACGCCGACGTCGCGCTGGTGCTCGGCCCGTCGGCGACGGCCGCGAAGGCGTCGCCGGGCCGACGCTGGCTGACCGTGGACGACCCGGAGGGGTTCCTCGCCGCGGTCCTCGACCGGGGCGTCGCCCACCGGGGGGAACTGGTCGCGCCACCGGACGGCGGGGCCGGTGACGCCGAGATCGTCTACACCTCGGGGTCGACCGGCGCGGCCAAGGGCGTCGTGCTGTCCCACCGCGCCCTGCTGGCCAACTCGCTGGCGATGGTGAAGTGGGCCGACGCGGGCCGCGACGACGTCTTCCTCAACGTCATCCCGATGCTGCACGTCGGTGGCCAGGGCCTGCCCACGCTGACCCCGCTGTGGTCCGGGGGGCGGACGGTCTGCGTCCGCTCGGAGGTGGCGCTGGCCCGGTTCTGGAACTACGTGGACCGGCACCGCCCGACCTGGACCCTGGTGGTCAACGCCTACCTCGCGCACTTGGTCGAGCGGCCGCAGCGACCGGCCGACAGCCGGCTCAAGGGCGTCCTCGCCGGGGGCTCGGCGCTCAGCCCGGACCTGATCCACCGGTTCGAGAGCACCTTCGGCATCCCGGTGTTCCAGGTGTACGGGATGACCGAGATGACCTCGCTGACCGTGGTGGAGCCCCGCGACCGCCAACCGGGGGACCGGCGCACCGCCGGCCTGCCGGTGCCGTTCGCCCGGGTCCGGGTCGTCGACGGGGACGGGCGGGACGTCGCGCCGGGGGAGAGCGGGGAGGTCCTGCTGCGCGGTCCGAGCATCTTCACCCGGTACGAGGCCGCGCCGGAGCTCACCGCCGGGCGGCTGGTCGACGGCTGGGTGCGCAGCGGCGACCTCGGCCACCTCGACGAACGCGGCGAGCTGACCATCGTGGACCGGATGGACAGCATGGTCATCGTCAGCGGCGAGAACGTCTACCCGGCCGAGATCGAGAACGTGGTGCCGCAGCTCGACGGGATCGCCGACGCGGTGGTCGCCGCGCTGCCGCACCCGGTGACCGGGGTGGAGCTGGTGCTGGTCTACACCCTGCTGTCCGGCGCGGTCGCCCGGGAGGATGAATGGCGCGCGCTGCTGTTGAAGCAACTCAGCGCGTTCAAGGTGCCGCGCCGGTTCGTCCCCCTGGCGCAGCTCGGGGTCGACAGTTTTCCGCGTACCCCGCTCGGCAAGATCCAGCGGTCGGACGTGCGGCGGCTGGCGATCAAGAACCTGACCTGAGTCACCTTCGGTGACGGACGAGGAGGAACGGGGGATCTGCCAGGAGATTCGGTTCACCGGGGGCGCCTCCGGGTCCGTCGTCGTACCGCGCGAGTGTCGGTGCCCCCTTTCCAGTGATTTGCGGGCGTGAATGCCAACAGGAGGCGAGCTGCGTTATGCCGGTGGAGATCTTTGACGACGAGGAAGTGGTGGTACGTACCCCCGACGAGCTGAAGCGCATGCCTCGGGCGTACCAGAAGGCACTGATCAGCCAGATCATGATCAACACGGAGGGTGAACTCTCCGGTGGCGACGACTACACCATGATGTTCCTGCCGCTCGCGCCCAACGCCGAGGAGCGTCAGGTGTGCGCGGAGCGGGCCGCCGAGGAGTACGACCACTACAAGATCGGCAAGCGGGTGCTGGCCGAGATCGGCATCGACACCTCGCACATGGAGTCCCAGTCCATCGAGGAGCGGCGGCTGTTCGCCGACAAGCGGCTGCACCAGTGCACCACCTGGGCCGAGCGCGGGATCTACTCGTACATCGGCGAGGAGAGCGCCCTGATCATGATCAAGGAGTTCGCCCAGGGCAGCTACAAGCCGTGGGCGGACGCGGTCCGGACGATCATCCTGGACGAGAAGATCCACATCGCGCACGGGGCCCGGGTCTGCCGCAACCTCGCCGCCACCGACGAGGGCCGCGAGCAGTTGCAGGCCGCGCTGGACCGGCTCTGGCCGGTCTTCCGCGACCTGTTCGGCACCCCGGAGTCCGAACGGTCCAAGCGGGCGGTCCGCTACGGCCTGCGGCGCACCACCAACGGTGAGGCGTTGCAGCAGTGGGAGAACACCGTCATCCCCCGGATCCACGCGCTGGGGCTCGTCGTCCCCGCCGTGACCACCTGAGAGGACGCCCCGCCCATGCCCACCCCCATCGCGATCAATCCCCGTCCGCTGTCCCGGCGGGAGGCCAAGGTCCGCCTGGCGTCCCTGCTGGCCGACCGGCCCGACCTGGCCGCGCGGTTGCAGGTCGTACGGGACATGGGCCGCCGGGTCAGCGCGACCGAGGTGCACCTCACCACCACCTGCAACATCCGGTGCAAGGGGTGCTGGTACTTCGAGGGCGGCTTCGACGCGGCCGTCCCGGAGACCTCGGACCCGGCGCTGATCTCCCGGTTCGTGGACTCGCTCGTGGCCAGGGGCGTCACCCAGGCGACCCTGATCGGCGGCGAGCCGACCCTGGTGCTGCCCCGGGTCGTGCCGTTCGTCGAGCGGCTGCCGTACGTGACCATCTCCACCAACGGCATCCGGCCGCTACCGATGAGCGGCTTCGAGCACGTGGCGGTCGCCATCAGCCTGTTCGGCGGCGGCCCGCTCGACGACGCGCTGCGCGGCTACCGGGTCAACGGCTCGTCGTTCTCCGGCCTGTTCGAGACCGCCCTCGGGCACTACCGCAACGACCCCCGGGTGATCTTCGTGTACGCCCTGTCCGAGGAGGGCCTGCAGTACGTCGAGCCGACCGTGCGGGCCATCCAGGACAACGGCAACCAGGTCACCTTCAACTTCTACTCCGCCCACGGCAGCGACCACGCGCTGCGGATCGAGAACGAGCAGCGCACCCTCGCCGAGGCGCTGCGGGTCAAGCAGGCGTACCCGGAGACGGTGGTCTGCCACCCGTACTTCATCGAGTCGCTGATCACCGGCCGCACCCACTGGGACGGCCAGTTCGGCTACGACGTCTGCCCCAGCATCAGCGTGGACCACCCGGACCACGCCGAGCGCATCCGCAACGGCAACCCGGTCCTGGACGGTTTCGCCGTCTACGGCGCCGACTACCAGACCCTCCAGTTCTGCTGCACCTCCGGCAACTGCGCGGACTGCCGGGACAGCCAGGGCGTCTACAGCTGGCTGCTGGTCAGCATGAACCGGTTCCTCGACGACACCGGCCGGCTGGAGACCTGGCTGGAACTGGCCGAGAGCTACTGGCGTCAGTGGTACTGGGCGCAACGGCACCACACCAACTTCGCCCGTCGTGCCCCGTTGACGGCCTGACCGATCCCCCTGCGAGACAAGGAGCACCCGGATGTCCTCACCATCGACCGAGATCACCGCCCCCGCCGTCGAGGAGCGCCTGCGCGCCGAACTGATCGACCTCGGCGTCGAGGAGGACGCGATCAGCACCGACGCCAAGTTCGACGCGCTGGACATCGACTCGCTCGACGTCGCCGACCTGATGGCCATGGTCGTCAAGGAGTACGGGGTGGAGATCCCGCGCAGTGAACTCGCGGACGTCACCATCGGTCAACTCGTCGAGCGGATCGTGGCGGGCGCGTCGAGTTGAGCTCGTTGCTGAGCCTGGACAAGCGCACCTACCTGGTCACCGGGGTCCTCAACAACGAGTCCATCGCCTGGCACGTGGCGGCGGCCCTGCAACGCGAGGGCTGCGAGGTCATCCTGACCTCGTACGGGCGGGTCGGCCGGATCACCCGCCGGGTGGCCGACCTGCTGCCGTCCCGCCCCGAGGTGCTCGAACTGGACGTGATGTCCGACGCGAGCGTCGACGCGCTGGCCGAGGTGATCGGCAGCCGCTGGGGGCAGCTCGACGGGGTGCTGCACAGCATCGCCGCCGCCCCGCCTGACGCGTTGGGGGCCGGGTTCGTCACCGCCGGGCCCGGCGGGGTGCTCGACGGGTTCCGCGCGTCGGCGTACTCGTTGCAGCAGCTCACCTCCGCGCTGTCGCCGCTGCTGAGCCGGGCCCCCGGCGGCGGCGCGGTGGTCGGGCTGACCGTCGACTCGACCCGGGCGCTGCCCGGGTACGGGTGGATGGGGGTCTACAAGTCGGCGCTGGAGGCGGTCTGCCGCTACCTGGCGCTGCACCTCGGCCCGGCCGGGATCAGGGTCAACCTGGTCGCCGCCGGGCCGGTCGAGACCGTGTCGGCCCGCGGGGTGCGCACCTTCTCCGCCCTGGCCGACCAGTACGAGCAGTGGGCGCCGCTGGGCTGGGACCGGGCCGACCCGGCCCGGGTGGTCGGGGCGGTGCTGTTCCTGCTGTCGGACCTGTCCCGGTACACCACCGGGCAGGTGGTGCACGCCGACGGTGGCATGCACGCCGTCTTCGGCGGCGTCCCGGCCCCCGGCCCGGCTGCGGGCCCGGGGCCGGGCCCAGCTCCGGCGACACCGTCGCCACCAGACACCGCCGGCTGACACACACTGCGGGGAGGGACTGTGCGTCTCGTCATCAAGGGCACGGCCGAGCCACTCGTGGGCGAGTTCGACGTCCCGGCGTCGAAGTACCACGCGCACCGGGCGCTGATGCTCGCGTCGCTGGCCGACGGGACCAGTCGCATCCACGGGGCCTGCCACGCCGGCCACGTGCAGCACACCATCCGGGCGTTGCGGGACCTCGGCACGGCCATCACCGTCGAGGACGACGCGTTCGTGGTCCGGGGCGGCCGGTACCGCCCGGTGCGTCCGGAGGTCTCGGTCGGCAGCTCGGGCACCACGCTCTACTTCCTGACCGGGCTCGCCGCCCTGGCCGAGACCCCGGTCGGCATCACCGGGCAGAAGTACTTCCGGCGGCGGCCCATCCGGCCGCTGCTCGACGCCCTCGCGGGCATCGGCGTGCAGATCACCTCCACCGGCGGGCTGCTGCCGATCCGGGTCGCCGCCCACCCGCCGACCGGTGGGCGGGTGCAGATCCCCGGCACGCTCTCCCAGTGGATCTCCAGCCTGCTGCTGGTCAGCCCGTTCGCCACCGGCCCCACGGTGGTCGAGGTGGTGGGCGAGTTCAACGAGCGGTCCTACGTCGACCTCACCGTGGCGATGATGCGCCAGTTCGGCCTGCACGTGCAGGTCAGCGCGGACGGCCGCCGGTACGACATCGAGCCCGGCCAGCGGCCCACCCCGGCGGTGGTGCGGCTGCCGCCGGACGTCGGCGCCGCCGCGTTCGGCCTGGCCGCGACCGCCCTGCACCCGTCCGACGTGCTGTTCCGGGGGTTGCCGGCGGTTCCCGCCGGGGAGCTGGACCATCCGGAGGCGCACCTGCTGGACAGCCTCACCACCATGGGCGTGCCGTTGGCCCGCGACCCGGCGACCGGCTGGATCCGGGTGCGCCACGACGGGCTGCGGCTGGCCCCGGTGCGGGTGGACTGCCGCGCGGTGCCCGACATGCTGCCGGTGCTCAGCGTCCTCGGCTCCCACGCGCACGGCACCACCGTGCTCGACCACGTGGCCCACGTACGGCTCAAGGAGTCCGACCGGGTGACGGCGATGCTGCAACTCAACCGGATGGGCGGCCGGTTGCGGCTCGACGGCGACCGGCTCGTCTGCGAGGGCGTCGGCCAGTTGCGGGAGGCCGACCTGTCCTCGTTCAACGACCACCGGGTGCTGATGGCGCTGGCGGTGGCCGCCTCCCGGGCCACCGGCGAGAGCCGGCTGACCTACCCGAACGCCCACCGGATCTCGTTCCCGCAGTTCCTCGACCAGATGAACGGCGTCGGCCTCAACATGTCGGTCGACCGGGCCCGCGCCCGCCGCCTGCCCCGGCCCACCGACCCACAGCCGGCGGGTCGGCGACGTGCCGGGCCCGCGCCGACCACCCCCGCGTCGTCGTCCGGAACGGCACCGTCGGCCGCACCGGCCCGGTCCCTCGACGCGTCGTCCGTGCCGACGACCGCCCCGCCGACGCCTGCCGAACTGGCCGCCGTCCCGGTGGCCGAGCTGGTCCGTCGGCACGCCGACACCCGTGGCGACGACGAGGCCGTGGTCGAGGCGGCCTCGCCCGGCCGGGCCGGGGCGACGCTGAGCTGGCGCGACCTGGACCGGGCCGCCGACCGGGCCGCGTCGTTGCTGCTGGAGCTGGGCGTGGGCCCCGGTGACGTGGTCGCCTGGCAGCTGCCCAACTGGTCGGAGTTCGTGGTGCTCACGCTGGCCACCACCCGGATCGGGGCGGTCTGCTGCCCGCTGATGCCGTTCTTCCGGGAACGCGAGATGAGCCGGCTGCTGCGCCGCTCCCGGGCCCGGGTGCTGGTGATCCCCGACCGGTTCCGGGGCCGCGCGCACCTCGCCGAGACGGCGGCGATGCTGGCCGGCCCGGACGCCCCGGGCGTGGCACACGTCCTCGTCGTCGCCGGCCAGACCGCCCCGGACGGCACCGCCACCCCGGACGGCACCGCCACCCCGGACGGCACCGCAGGACTGCCGGCGGACACCACGGACCTGCGCTGGCAGTGGTTCGGCCCGGCGCTGGCCCGGCAGCGGCCCGACGACGCGGCGTCGGCCGCCCGCCGGCCCGACCCGGCGGCCCTGGCCCAGCTCATGTTCACCTCCGGCACGTCGGGCGAGCCGAAGGGCGTGCTGCACCGCGTCGACACGCTGACCCGGGCCGCCGCCATGCAGGCCCGGCACCTCGGCCTGACCGCCGCCGACCGGCTGTTCATCCCGTCACCGCTGGCCCATCAGACCGGCTTCCTCTACGGCATGTGGCTGGGGTTCACCATCGGCGCGCCCGTGGTGCTGCAACCGGTCTGGGATGGCCGGACCGCGCTGGCCACCCTGCACCGCACCCGGGCCACCTTCGTCCAGGCGGCCACCCCCTTCCTCGCCGACCTCGTCGAGGCCGTGGAGACGGGCGGGCAGCCGCCACCGACGCTGCGGGTCTTCGTCGCCACCGGCGCGGCGGTGCCCCGCAACCTCGCCGAGCACGCCACCCGCACCCTCGGCGCGGCGGTCTGCGGGGCCTGGGGCTCCACCGAATCGTGCCTGGGCACCCTCTCCGCGCCCACCGACGCGCCCGCGCACGCCTGGGGCACCGACGGGCGGGCGCTGGAGGGGGTCCGGATCAGGGTGACCGACGACGCCGGCACCGTGCTCGGCCCCGGCGTGGAGGGCAACTTCGAGGTCGCCGGGGACTGCCTGTTCGCCGGCTACCTCGACCGCCCGGACCTGACCGCCGCGGCGCTCACCCCGGACGGCTGGTACCGCAGCGGCGACCTGGCCACCATCGACGACGCCGGCTACCTGCGGATCACCGGCCGGGTGACCGACGTGATCAACCGGGGCGGCGAGAAGATCCCGGTGGCGGAGGTGGAGCAGCTGCTGCACACCCACCCCGCCGTCCGCGAGGTGGCGATCGTGGCGATGCCCGACCCGCGCCTCGGCGAGCGGGCCTGCGCGTTCGTGGTGACCCGGGCGGAGCTGACCTTCGCCGGGATGCAGCGGTTCCTCGACGGCCACAAGGTCGCCAAGCAGTACTGGCCCGAGCGGCTGGAGACGGTGGCCGCGCTGCCCCGCAACGTGGTCGGCAAGGTGCAGAAGTTCGTGTTGCGTGACCAGATCAGCGCAACGATCGGCGAGGAGGCAGAGTGACCCAGGCCGATGGCACGTCGTTCGCGACGTTGGCCCGCGAGGTCGAGGCGTTCGTCCGGGGCCCCGGCGAGGAGTACGCGGCGGCGATCGAACGCGACCGCAGCGTCCCCGCCCAGCTCTGGACGGACCTGCGCGACCGGGGCTACCTGCGGCTCGCCGCGCCGGTCGACTACGGCGGGGCCGGCCTGTCCTTCACCCAGTACCTGCACCTGCTCGAACTCTTCTCGATGTCGCACGCGTCGCTGCGGATGATCGTGCACGTCTGTAACGGGGTGTGGCGCTCCATCGACCAGTTCGCCTCCGACGAGCAGCGCAAGAAGTTCGTGCTGCCGCAGGTCGCCGGGGACCTGCGGGTCGCGTTCACGCTCACCGAACCGACCGCCGGCACCGGGGCCGACCTGCGCGCCAGCGTGGTACGCGACGGCGACACCTACCTGCTCAGCGGCGAGAAGCACCTGATCACCTTCGGGGTGAGCTGCGACTACTGGCTGCTGTTCGCCCGGCTCGACGGCAGCACCGGCAAGGACGGCACGGTGGCGCTGATGGTGGACCGGCACGTCGAGGGCGTCCGGGTCGAACCGATGCCCGACACCATGGGCGTACGCGGCACCGACCACGCGCACCTGATCTTCGACCGGGCGCCGGTGCCGGTGGCCAACCGGCTCGGCGAGGAGGGCGACGGGCTGGCCGTCGCGCTCGGCGGCTTCCTCACCCCGAGCCGGATCGGCGTGGCGATGACCTGCGTGGGGCTGGCCCGCCGGGCGCAGGAGCTGGCCGTCGAACACGCCGGCAACCGGGTCACCTTCGGCAAGCCGCTGACCGCCCGGCAGGCGGTGGCGTTCGCGCTCGCCGAGAACGCCGCCGACATCGAGGCCGCCCGGCAGCTCACCCTGCACGCCGCCCGCCGCTGGGAGGCGGGCCAGCGCGACGCCGGGGCGCTGTCCTCGATGGCCAAGCTGGTCGCGGTGGACATGCTGACCCGGGTCACCGACAAGGCGTTGCAGGCGCACGGCGGCATCGGCTACTGGGAGGGCAGCACCATCGAACGGGTCTACCGCGACGCCCGCGCGCAGCGCTTCGAGGAGGGCACCAACGAGATCCAGAAGACCGTGATCGCCCGGGAGATCCTGGCGGCCGGCCGGTGACCGCCTTCCAGGACCGCACCGCGCTGATCACCGGCAGCTCCCGGGGGATCGGCCGGGCGCTGGCACTCACCCTGGCCCGGGGCGGCGGCTCGGTGGTGGTCAACTACAAGAAGAACGCCGAACTGGCCGAGCAGGTCCGCAAGGAGATCACGCAGCTCGGCGGGCGGGCCGTCACGGTGGCCGCCGACATGGAACAGCCCGAGGAGATCGAACGGCTCTTCGCGGTGGCCGAGCAGGAGTTCGGCACCCTCGACTACTTCGTGTGCAACGCGGCGGCCAGCTCGTTCAAGAACATCATGGACCTCAAGCCGCACCACCTCGACCGGTCGTACGCGATGAACATGCGCTCGTTCGTGCTCGGCGCGCAGCAGGCGGTGCGGCTGATGCCCGACGGCGGCCGGATCGTCGCGCTGTCCAGCTACGGCAGCATCCGCGCCTACCCGACGTACGCGAACCTGGGCGCGGCCAAGGCCGCGATCGAGGCGTGGGTGCGGTACATGGCCGTGGAGTTCGCCGGCCGTGGCATCAACGTCAACGCGGTCAACGGCGGCATCATCGAGACCGAGTCGTCCGGCTACTTCTACGACGTGCCCGGGATGGCACCCCTGTCCGGGGTGCTGCCGCTGATCCCCAAGCAGCGGATGGGCACCGCGCAGGAGGTCGCCGACGTGATCGCCTTCCTGCTCTCCCCGGCCGCCGAGTACGTCACCGGGCAGACCCTGGTGGTCGACGGCGGCCTGTCGATCGTCTCGCCGCCGTTCAGCCGGGATCTGAGTGGCCCGCTGGCATGACGGCCGGACTGGACAGGGTGCTGCGACCCGGCCGGATCGGCCGGCTGGTGCTGCCGCACCGGATCGTGATGGGGGCGATGCACCTGGGCTGGGACCACCGGGACGACGGCGGCCGGGCGCTGGCCGCGTTCTACCTGGCCCGGGTGCGCGGCGGCGCCGGGCTGATGGTCACCGGCGGCGCGGCGGTCAACCCGGCCGGCGCCGACGTGCCGAGCTGCGGGGTGCTCGACGACACCGCCTTCCGGGCCCGGCTGCGCCGGGTCGCGGGGGAGGTCGGCGCGGCCGGCGGCCTGCTCGCCCTCCAGCTCTTCCACGCCGGCCGGTACGCCCAGCCGACCCCCGGCGGCCCGCACCCGGTCGCCCCGTCGGCGGTGCCCAGCCCGATCTCCCGGTGCACCCCGGACGCGCTGCCCGCCGACGCGGTCACCCGGATCGTCGAGGACTTCGCCCGGGGCGCGGCACACGCCCGTGACCTCGGGTTCAGCGCCGTGGAGATCATGGGTTCCGAGGGGTACCTGATCGACCAGTTCCTCTCCCCGCTGACCAACCGGCGCGACGACGAGTGGGGTGGCGACCCGCAGCGCCGGATGCGGTTCGGGACGGCCGTGGTGGCGGCGGTCCGGGCCGCCGTGGGCCCCGACTTCCCGGTCGTGATGCGGATGACCGGCGACGACCTGCTGCCCGGCGGCACCGACCCGGACACCGTGACGGCGTACGCCCGCGCGCTGGCCGCCGCCGGCGCCGACGCGCTCAACGTCGGCGTCGGCTGGCACGAGTCACCGGTGCCGACGGTGCAGGCGCTGGTGCCGCCGGGGCACTGGGTGCCGGTCGCGGCGGCGGTCAAGGCCGCGGTGGGCCCGCTGCCCGTGCTGGCCAGCAACCGGATCAACCGGCTGGCCCAGGCCGAGGCGGTCCTCGCCGGCACCCCGCTGGACCTGGTCTCGATGGCCCGGCCGTTCCTGGCCGACCCGGCCCTGGTCGAGCGGAGCCGCCACGGCCGGCCGGTGAACGTCTGCGTGGCCTGCAACCAGGCGTGCATCGACCGGTCGCTGGTGGGGGCCGCGGTGTCCTGCATGGTCAACCCGCTCGTCGGCCGGGAGGCCGACCCGGCGACGCCGGCCGGGCCCGCACCGCACGTCGACCCGGCGGTGCGGGCCGGGTCGACGCCGGTGGACGGGCCACGGACGGTGGCCGTGGTCGGTGCCGGCCCGGCCGGGCTGCGCGCCGCCCACGACCTGGCCCTCGCCGGGCACCGGGTCACCGTCTACGAGGCCGACGGGGAGCCCGGCGGCCAGTTCCGGCTGGCCTACCGGGTGCCGGGCAAGGCCGACTACGCCGAGACGATCCGGTTCCTCACCGCCGAGCTGACCCGGCTCGGCGCGCAACTGCACACCGGCCGGCGGATCACCGACGCCGACGAGGACCTGCTGCGCCGCCACGACGGGGTGATCGTCGCCACCGGGGTGCTGCCACGCCGCATCGACCTGCCCGGCGACGGGCTGCCGCACGTCCGCGACTACGGCTCGGCCTTCGCCGACGACGCGCTCGGGCAGCGGGTCGTCGTGATCGGCGGCGGTGGCATCGCCGTGGACCTCGCCCACCTGGCCAGCCAGCGTCCGGACCGGCAGGTCACCGTCCTGCTGCGCGGCGAACGGCTCGGCCCCCGGATGGGCCGCTCCACCCGCTGGGCGGTGCTGGCCGAGTTGCGCCGCCGCGGGGTCCAGGTGGTGCCGGGCGTGCGGGACCTGCGTGTCGACCCCGACGCCGTACGCCTGGTCGACGGCACCGGAGCGGTCCGGTCGGTGCCCGCCGACACGGTGGTGGTCGCCGCCGGCCAACTGCCCGCCGACGCCCTGGTGCGCACCGTACGCCGGGCCGGGGTGTGGCACCGGGTGGTCGGCGGTGCCCGGGACACCGGCGGGCTGGACGCGGTCCGGGCGTTCGCCGAGGGGCACGACGCGGCGCTGGCGTTCCAGCGGGCCGTGCGGACCCAGCGGGTCGGGGAGCCGGCATGACCGGCGACCCGACGACGGCCGGCGTCGTGGCCGGGGTGGTCCGCCGGACCGCCGTGGACCGGTGGCGCATCGTCACCCTGCTGCCCCGGGCGGGGGTCCCGGCGGTGGCCGCCGCCGCGCTGGTCAACCTGCTGCTCGCCGCCGCGCCTGTGGTGTTCGTCGTCGCGACGAGCCGGATGATCGGCCGGCTGCCGCAGGCGGTCCGCGACGGCGTCGAGTCGCCGGCCTTCGGGCACCTGGTGACGGCCTTCGTGGTGGCCGCCGGTGCGCTCAGCGCCCAGCAGTTGCTGGCCCAGCTCCAGGCCACCACGGGTCTGCTGGTGCAGCGTCGGATCGACGGCGCGGTGGCCGACGAGCTGATGGCGGCCGCGCTGGGCAGCACCAGCACCACCCCGCTTGAGGACCAGGCGCTGCTCGAACAGCTCACCGAGGCGTCCCGTGAGGTCGAGCACGGCATCCAGAGCCCGGGTGCGGCGGGGGCCGGGATGCTGGCCCTGCTCGCCCGCTACGGGCAGCTCCTCGGGTACGCGGTGGTCGTCGGGGCCGCCTTCGCCTGGGCGGCGGGGTTCGGTCTGCTGGTCGCCGTGCTCGCGTTCCGGCACGGTCAACGCGGCGGCCTGCGCCGCTACGCGGCGATCTACGGGGCGATCGTGGCCCGGGTCCGCCGGTTGACCTACTTCCGGGGCGTGGCGATGGGCCGGCCGGCCGCCAAGGAGATCCGCGTGTTCGGTCTGCTGCCGTGGCTGCGCGGGCAGTACCGGCAGGCGTACCTGGACTGGATGCGTCCGGTGTGGGCGCAGCGGCGACGGGTCTACCTGCGGCCGTACTTCCTCTACACCGCCGTCGGGTTGACGGTCCTGGTCGCGGTCCTCGCCGCGCTGGGGCTGGCCGGCGGGCAGGGCCGGGTGGGGCTGACCCAACTCGCGCTGGTGATCCAGGCGGTGCTGGCGGGGGTGCAGCTCGGCGAGTTCTATCCCGAGGCCGACGTGCAGACCCAGTTCGGCATGAACGCCTACCGGGCCGTCGGCGAGTTCCGGGCCGGGATGCGCGACCGGACGTCCCCCGGTGACGACGCGGCCGGCGACGGCCCGGCCGGCGACGACCCTGCTTCGGCGGCGGCGGCGGAGCCCGCCCCGGCGGCGGACATCCGGTTCGAGGCGGTGTCGTTCCGCTACCCGCACCGCGCGACGCCGGTCTTCACCGACCTGGATCTCACCCTGCCGGCGGGGGCGTGCACCGCCATCGTCGGGCTCAACGGCGCCGGCAAGACGACGCTGGTCAAGCTGCTGTCCCGGCTGGCGCTGCCGGACGCGGGCCGGATCACCGTCGGCGGTCGGCCGATCGACACGCTCCCGACGGCCCGCTGGCGACGCGAGCTCGCCGTCATCTTCCAGGACTACCTGCGGTACGCCACGAGCGCGGCGGACAACATCGCGCTGGGGGCGGTCCGGCACGCCGACGACCGGGACGGCATCCGGGCCGCCGCCGAGGCCGCCGGCATCCTCGCCACCCTCGACGCGCTGCCCCGTGGACTCGACACCCCGCTGAGCGGGCAGCTGCGCGACGGGGTGGACCTGTCCGGCGGGCAGTGGCAGCGGGTGGCCATCGCGCGGGCGTTGTTCGCCATCCGGCACGGCGCGTCGGTGCTGGTCCTCGACGAGCCGACGGCCAGCCTGGACGTCCGGGCCGAGGCGCGGTTCTTCGACGAGATCATCGCCGCCACCACGGGGGTCACCACCATCCTGATCTCGCACCGGTTCGCCACCGTCCGCCGGGCGGACCACATCGTCGTGCTGGCCGAGGGTCGGGTGGTCGAGCAGGGCTCGCACGCGGAACTGCTCGCCCGGGGCGGCCGGTACGCCCGGCTGTTCACCCTCCAGGCGGAACGCTTCGCCACCCCCGCCGCCGACCCTCCGACCGTCGACGGGGCCGGGGCCGACCCGTCGGCCGACGATCCGGACGGCGGCGCGGTGGACGTCGGGTCGACACGGAGCGTCAGGTGAACCGGGGTCTGCTCTCCGCCGGCTGGGCGCTGTGGCGCACGTCGCTGCGCCAGGACCGGCGCAAGGCGCTCACCGCGCTGGTCCTGGTCGTCGCGGGTGCGGTGGCGTGGCCGCTGGTGGCGGTGCTGCTGCGGGTGCTCTTCGACGCGGTCACCGCCGGCCGGCCGGTCGCCGCGAGTCTCGCCGGGGTGGGCGTGGCGGTCGGCCTGATCGCCGGCCTGACCCTCGGCCACTTCGCCCACATCGCCTACTTCGAACTCGCCGAACTCGACGTCCTGCACGTGCACCAGGAGCTGATGGATGCCACCAACGGCACACCGGGGATGGCGCACTTCGAACGGTCCGAGTTCGCCGACAAGATCACCGTGCTGGAGCAGGACGTCGAGCAGCTCCGGGTCGGCCTGCAGGCCGTGCTGACCGGGGTCGGCCTGGCCGTGGCGATGACGTTGACGTCGGTGGTGCTGGCCGTGCTCCATCCGCTGTTGTTGCTGTTGCCGCTGGCCGCCGTGCCGCCGCTGCTGGCCGGCCGGTGGGCGGAGCGGATGGTGAACCGCGCCCGGGAGGCGGGAGCCGAGTCCACCCGCCGGGCGGCCGGACTGTTCGGGCTGGCCACCGACGCCGCCGCCGGCAAGGAACTGCGCGTCTTCGGGCTCACCGGGGAGGTGCGGCGGCGGCACCGCGGCCACTGGCAGGACGCCACCCGACGGTTGTGGCGGGCCCAGCTGGTGGCGAGCCTGGTCCGGATGACCGGGCAGTTGGCGTTCGCCGCCGGGTACGTGCTGGCGGTGCTGCTGATCCTGCGCGACGCCGTGGCCGGCCGTCGCGGGGTGGGTGACGTCGTCCTGGTCGTCACCATCGCCGCCCAGGTCAACCAGCAGGTCGCCGCGGCGGTCGGGGTGTTGCAGGACCTCCAGCGGCTACGCAGCGTCTACCGCCGGCTCGACGAGGTGCACGACCTGGTCCGGGCCGCCGACCGGCACCCGTCGCCCGGCGACCCGTCGCCCGGCCACGCCGCCGCCGGGTCGGCCGTCGCTCTCGGGTCGGCTGTCGCCGTCGGTGCGCCGCCGGCCCGGCTGCGGGAGGGTATCCGGCTGGCCGGGGTCACGCTGCGCTACCCCGGTGGTACGGAACCGGTGGTCACCGGTCTCGACCTGCACCTGCCGGCCGGTGCCACGGTCGCCGTGGTCGGCGAGAACGGCGCCGGCAAGACCACCCTGGTCAAGCTGCTCTGCGGCCTGCTGACGCCGACGTCCGGCCGGATCCTCGTCGACGGCGTCGAGCTGGCCGGGTTGTCCCTGCCGGCCTGGCGTGAGCGGATCGCCGCCGGCTTCCAGGACTTCGTCCGCTTCGAGCTGCCGGCCCGGCAGGCCGTGGGCGTCGGCGACCTGCCCCGCCGCGACGACGACCAGGCGGTACGCACGGCGCTGGGCCGGGCCGGCGCCGACGACCTGGTCGGGCAGCTCGACGAGGGACTCGACACCCCGCTGGGCCGCAGCCACACCGACGGGGCGGAACTGTCCGGCGGCCAGTGGCAGAAGCTCGCCCTCGGCCGGGCGTTCATGCGCGACGACCCGCTGCTGGTGGTGCTGGACGAGCCGACCGCCGCGCTCGACGCGGAGGCCGAGTACGCCCTGTTCGCCCGCTACCGCGAGCAGGCCCGGGAGGTGGCCGCCCGGACCGGTGCGGTCAGCGTGTTCGTGTCCCACCGGTTCTCCACCGTGCAACTGGCCGACCTGATCGTGGTGCTCGCCGACGGCGCTGTCGCCGAGGCCGGCAGCCACGCCGACCTGCTCGCCGCCGGGGGTCAGTACGCCGAGATGTTCGAGCTACAGGCCAGGGCGTACCGGTGACCGGCCCCCAACGACTCCGGAGGACATGGCAGTGACCAGCGCGACCCAGACCGACGAGTTCGACCCCTTCTCGCCCGAGTCCATGGACGACCCGTACCCCGCCTACGCCGAGCTGCTGCGCGCCGAGGAGCCGCTGTACCTGGCCCAGCGCGACATGTGGCTGGTGATCCGCTACGAGCACGTCCGGTCGGCGGCGAAGAACCACGCCGGCCTGTCCTCGGCCGACGGGATCGCCTACCACCGCTCGACGTTGCCGGTGCTGTTCGGGCTCGACCAGCCGGACCACACCCGGCTGCGCGCCCTGATCCGGCACGACTTCTCCCCGCGCGGGGTGCAGTTCTGGCGGCCGTTCATCGAGCGGGTCTGCGGCGACCTGCTCGACGAGGCCGTGGCCACCGGTGACATCGACCTCGTCCAGCAGGCGATCATCCTGCAACCGGTGAAGGTCATCACCACCATCGTCGGGGTGCCCGACGACAACCTCGCCAAGCTCAAGCTCACCGCAGGAGTGCTGGAGAGCTTCATCGCCAACGCGAAGGTCGGCGAGGACGCCCCGGAGGACCCGGACGAGAACGCGCTGCGGTTGCAGGCCGCGAAGGCGGCGCTGTCGTCGGTCGCCGGCCTCTCCGGCTACCTGGGCAACCTGCTCACCCGGCGGCGCGACGAGCCGGCCCGCGACGACGTGGTGTCGAAGCTGTTCGCCGCCGCGGCCTCCGGCGGGGTGACCGAGAACGAGATCCTCTGGCTGTGCCTCACCCTGCTGGTCGGCGGGCAGGAGACGATGACCCACTTCCTGGGCAACATGCTCGACGCGTTGCTCAACCACCCCGACCAGTTGCGCCTGGTCCGCGAGCGGCCGGAGCTGATCGGGCCGACGATCGAGGAGACGGCCCGGTTCTACCCGCCGGTGCAGAACGTCTTCCGTACCGCCACGACCGACGTGGTGGTCGGCAACACCACCATCCCGCAGGGCGCCCGGGTGGAGCTGTCGTTCGCCGCCGGCAACCGGGACCCGCGCAAGTTCCCCGCCCCCAACGACTACCGGATCGACCGGGTGACCGACGGTCACCTCGGCTTCGGGGCGGGCATCCACACCTGCGTCGGCGCGCACCTGGCCCGCCTGCAGGCCACCACGTTCCTGCGGATGCTGCTCGACCGCACCGACGACATCGAACTGATCGGTGAGCTGGTCAAGGTCAAAAGTCCGGCGTTCCGGGGGCTCGACCACCTGCCGCTGCGGCTCACGCCGAGGTCGTCCGGCCCGTTCGCGCGGGCGTAGCGGGTACGAGGACCGTGGAAAGGGGGGAACGGGTGACCGACACCAGCACCAGCGCGGGCACACTCAGCCTGACGTTCACCGGCCAGGGGGCCGGCACGGGCCCGCTGACCTGGGCGCAGAGCGTCATGTGGGGGCCGATGCAGTGGTTCGGCAAGGAGGCGAGCCAGTTCAACATCGGGCGGGCCCTGGTGCTGCCCGAACCGGTCGACCCGGGCCGGCTGGC
This sequence comes from Micromonospora wenchangensis, assembly GCF_002210435.1. Taxonomy (GTDB): domain Bacteria; phylum Actinomycetota; class Actinomycetes; order Mycobacteriales; family Micromonosporaceae; genus Micromonospora; species Micromonospora wenchangensis. The sequence continues at coordinate 9,494 of NZ_MZMV01000051.1, read as the reverse complement.
CGCCGTGCTGCGACACCTGGTCGCGACGCACCAGACCCTGCGCACCCGGTACGTCCAGCGGGCCGACGGGCCGCGCCAGGAGGTCGCCGCCACCGGGACGTACGACGTGGTGGTGGTCGACGACCAGGGCGAACCGGCCCGGGTCGGTGAGGAGCTGGTCGCCACGCTGACCGAGGCGGCGTTCGACCACGAGGCGCAGTGGCCGCTGCGGGTCGGCTGCGCCCGGGACCGGGCCGGCCGGATCAGCGCCGTCGCCCTCGTCGGCTCCCACCTGGCGTTCGACGGCTGGGCCTTCACCACCCTCACCGACGTGCTGCTCGACCGGCTCACCGGGGCGGACCCCGACGCGTCGCCGTCGGACGGGACCGTGCGCCGGGCCGACCGGGTGCCGCAGCCGTTGGCGCAGGCCGCCTTCCAGCAGTCGGCCGCCGGCCAGCAGACCAGCGCAGCGGGGCTGCGGCACTGGGAGGAGGGGCTGTCCGCCGCGCCGGCCTCCATGTTCGACCTGCCGACCGCGCCGACCGGTGACCAGCCCATCGAACGGCACCTGCTGGACTCCACGGCAGTCACCGCGGCGGCGACCGCGCTGGCCACCCGGACCCGCACCTCGTTCTCGACCGTGCTGCTCGGCCTGACCACCCTGATCCTGACCGCCTACAACGGGCACCGCACCGCCGTGTTCAAGCTGATCGCCGGCAACCGGCTGGACCGGGACAGCCGCGACCTGATCGCCCTGAACACCCTGGACGCCCTGCTGGTCCACCGGGTCGACGACGACGTCGACCTGCTGACCGCGATCCGCAACCTGCACCGGCCGGCGTTCGACGCGTACCGGCGGGCCCCGTGCGACCCGGCCGGGGTGCGCCAGGTGGTCGAGCGGGTCGGCCGGCGGCGCGGGGTGGCGTTCGACCTGTCCGCCTACTTCAACAACGGGCACCGGGGCAGCGACTGGGCCACGCCCGACCCGGACCCGGGACCGGACCGGCTCGCCGTGCTGCGCCGGGACTCCCGCTACTCCCGGCTGGAACCGCTGTCCAAGAGCGACATGAGGTTCTACGTCGCCGCCAGCAACCTGGGTGACGGCCGCTGCCGGCTCGGCCTGCTGGTCGACACGGCGTACCTGCCGGGGTCGCTCGGCGAGACCGTCATCCGGGGGATCGAGACGCTGCTGTGCGACGCGGTCACCGGGGAGGTGCGGGTCGCCGAGATCGCCGGGCGGATCGGCCTGACCCCGGCCCGTCGGGGGAGCGACTGGGTGTCCACCCCGGCCGGCTGGGTCCGCCCGCAGGCGGTGGCGGACCTGGTCGGCGAGGTGGCCGGGGGCGTCCCCGCGGCGGCCCTCGTCGACCCGGCGGGCGACGGCGGGGTGACGGTGTACGTGGCCGTCCCCGACGGCTCGCCGCGGGAACTGCACCGGCGGGTCCTCGACGCGCTGCCCGGCCGGCCCGGGGTGGCCGCGCCGACCGGGTACGTGGTCTGCCGGTCCGCGCCGCCCGCCGGAGCCGGGCCGGACGCCTGGCGGGACGTGCCGGTGCTCGCCCGGGGATCGGGGCGCGATGCGTAGGGCGGCGGGCGGGTCACCGGATGCCGTGGACGGATGCCGGGCGTCGATGGTGACTGATAGTGTTCTATCGGTCGTTCGGTGGCGGAAGAACGGAGCCGGGGCGCGATGCTGGGGGGCGACGGCGAGATGATGACCGACGACGTCGTCATCACCGGGATCGGCGCCGTCACGCCGCTCGGCCTCGACCGCGACAGCACCTGGCAGGGCCTGCTCGCCGGCAAGTCCGGCGTCGGCCCGGTCACCGCCTTCGACGCCGGCGCGCTGCCCACCCGGATCGCCGCCGAGGTGCGCGGCTTCGCGCCGGCCGAGCACTTCACCGGCAAGCAGCTGCGGCGGATGGCCCGGTTCAGCCAGTTCGCGGTGGTCGCCACCCGCGAGGCGGTCGCCGACGCCGGGCTCACCGTCGACGCCGGCAACGCCGCCCGGGTCGGCGTGGTGGTCAACGCCGCGGTCGCCGGCTTCGACACCGTCGAGGCCACCGTACGCGGGCTGCTCGCCCCCGAGTCGACCGCGCCCCTGTCGCACTTCGTGCCGTCCTCGCTGACCAACATGCCGGCGTGCGAGGTCGCCATCGAGGTGGGCGCGCACGGGCCGGTCAACGCCAGCGCGCTGGCCTGCGCCAGTGGCGCGTACGCGCTGCTCGACGCCCGCCGGTTGATCCTGTCCGGGGAGGCCGACGTGGTCATCTGCGGGGGCACCGACGCGGCGATCACCCCGGCCATGTTCGCCGGTCTGGTGAGCATGGGGGCGATGTCCCAGCGCAACGACGACCCGACCGGCGCGAGCCGGCCCTTCGCCGCCGACCGGGACGGCTTCGTCTTCGGCGAGGGGGCGGTGATCCTGGTGCTGGAGTCCGCCGCGTACGCCCGTCGCCGGGGCGTCACCCCGTACGCGACGGTCGCCGGGGGCGCGCTGACCAGCGACGCGTTCCACGTCAGCGCCCCCCGCCCCGGCGGGGTGTTCGCCGCCGAGGCGATCCGGCAGGCGCTCGACCGGTCCGGGGTCCACCCCGACGAGGTCGACTACATCTGCGCCCACGGCACCTCGACGAAGGCCAACGACCTGACCGAGACGGTCGCCATCCGGGCGGCCCTCGGGACGGCGGCCGACCGGGTCGCCGTCAGCGCGCCCAAGTCGATGCTCGGGCACCTGATCGGCGCGGCGGGCGCCCTCGGCGCGATGGTGTGCGCCCTGGCGATCCGCGAGGGCGTCGTCCCGCCGACGGTCAACCTGCACCAGCCCGATCCGGACTGCGATCTGGACTACGTGCCCCACCAGGCCCGGGAGACGCCGGTGCGGGCGGCGCTCACCAACGCCTTCGGCTTCGGCGGGCAGAACTGCGTCGTCGTGTTCACCGATACCCCGTCGCGAGGAGAGTCCGGATGACCGCGCAGTTCCCACTGAGCCCCACCGACCACCCCACCCCGCCGCAGACCCGGGAGGAGATCCTCGCCGACCCGGGTTTCGGCCGCTACTTCACCGACCACATGGCCACCGCCGTGTGGTCGCCCGACGCCGGCTGGCACGACCACCGGGTGGGCGCGCTGGAGCCGTTCACCATGCACCCCGGCGCGGCGGTGCTGCACTACGCGCAGGAGATCCTCGAAGGGCTCAAGGCGTTCCGGCACGCCGACGGCAGCATCTGGCTGTTCCGCCCGGAACTCAACGCGCGCCGGTTCGCCGCGTCTGCCCGCCGGATGGTCCTGCCCGAGCTGGACGAGGAGACCTTCGTCGAGAGCGTGGCCGCGCTGGTCCGCGCCGACGAGGCGTGGGTCCCGCCGTACGGCGGTGAGCAGAGCCTCTACCTGCGCCCGTTCATGTTCGCCTCGGAGGCGTTCCTCGGGGTGCGTCCCGCCCAGCACGTCACCTACTGCGTGCTGGCCTGCCCGGCCGGGTCGTACTTCCCCAACGGGGTCACCGGCGTCACGCTCTGGGTCAGCACCACCTACAGCCGGGCCTCGATCGGTGGCACCGGCGCGGCCAAGTGTGGCGGCAACTACGCGGCCAGTCTCGCCCCGCAGCGGGAGGCCCTCGGCCACGGCTGCGAGCAGGTGCTCTACCTGGGCGGCGAGGGGCGGCGCAGCATCGACGAGTCGGGCACCATGAACGTCTTCTTCGTCACCCGCGACCACCAGCTGCTCACTCCCGGCCTGGGCACCATCCTCGACGGGGTGACCCGCGACAGTGTGCTGACCCTCGCCGCCGAGCACGGGCTGGAGCCGGTGCAGCGCACCATCGACCTGGACGAGATGCGCGCCGGGTTCGCCGACGGGTCGATGACCGAGGCGTTCGCGGCCGGTACGGCGGCGGTGATCACGCCGATCGTCGGGCTCAAGAGCGACGAGTTCGCCCTCACCATCGGTGACGGGGCGCCGGGCAAGTACACCCAGCAGTTCCGGGAGCGGCTGCTCGACATCCAGACCGGCCGGGCTGACGACCCCCACGGCTGGATGCGCCGGGTGCTGTAGTGCCCACCCCGATCGCGGTCGTCGGGATGGCGGTCCGCGCGCCCGGCGGGGTGTCGAGCCCCGACGCGTACTGGTCGGCGCTCCTCGCCGGCCGGGACCTCACCGGCGAGCTGCCCGACGACCGCCGGGCCGGGTTCGGCACGCAGTGGGACGGCATGGTCACCCGGGGCGGCTACCTCGACGCCGTGTTCGACTTCGACGCGAAGTTCTTCGGCATCTCGCCCCGGGAGGCCCGGGTCCTCGACCCGCAGCACCGGCTGCTGCTCGAGGTGGTCTGGGAGGCGTTCGAGGACGCCGCGATCCCGGTCGCCACCGTGGCCGGCAGCACCGGGGTCTTCGTCGGGGTGACCGGCCGGGACTACCGGCAGTGGCTGACCGGGGATCCGAACTCGTACTGGACGATCGGCAACGGGCACAGCTTCACCGCCGGGCGGATCGCGTACACCCTGGGGTTGCAGGGGCCGGTGTTCGCGCTGGACACGGCCTGCTCGTCGTCGCTGGTGGCGGTGCACACGGCGGCGCGGGCGCTGTCGGCGGGTGACTGTGACGCGGCGGTCGCCGGCGGGGTCAACCTGATCCTCGCCCCGAGCACCACCCGGTCGGTGGCGCAGACCGGCGCGTTGTCGCCGGACGGCCGGTCGCGTCCGTTCGACGCCGACGCCAACGGGTTCGTCAGGGGTGAGGGCTGCGCGATGCTGCTGCTCAAGCGGCTGGCCGACGCGCAGCGCGACGGCGACCGGGTGCTCGCGGTGCTGCGCGGCACCGGGATCAACCACGACGGCCGGACGGCGACGTTCACCACGCCGAACGTGGCGGCCCAGGCCGGGCTGATCGACGCGGTGCTGGCCGCCGCCGGGATCGCCCCCGGTGAGGTCGGCTACCACGAGGCGCACGGCACCGGGACCCCGCTGGGTGACCCGGCCGAGATGTCGGCGGTCGCGGCGGCGCTGGGCCGCGCCGACGGCCCGCCGCTGCACGTGGGTTCGGTGAAGGGCAACATCGGCCACACCGAGTCCGCCGCCGGGGTGCTCGGGCTGGTGAAGGCGGTGCTCTGCCTGCACCGGCGCACCATCGCCCCGCAGGCCAACTTCCGCACCCTCAATCCGCGCATCGACCTCACCGGCACCGGCATCGAGATCCCGGTGGCCCCGCTCGCCTGGGACGACCGGTTCGGGGCCTGCGCGTCGACCAGCTCGTACGGGATGAGCGGCACGAACGCCTTCGCGGTGCTGTCGCCCGCCCCGCCGGTGCCGCCGGCCGTGCCGCCGCCGGTGGACGGGTTCCCGGTGTCGGCGGCCACCGGGCCGGCGCTCGCCGCGTTGGCCCGCCGCTACGCCGACCGGCTGGCCGGGTTGCCGGCGGCGGACTTCCCGGCGTTCGCCGGCACCGCCGCCGGGGGACGGACCCGGCTGGCGCACGCGGTGTGGGTGCGGGCGTCCGGCCCGGTGCAGGCGGCCGAGGCGCTGACCGCGGTGGCGGCTGGCACGGACCACCCGGACGTGCGGGTGCTCGGTGCGGACGATCCGGTGCCGACGCCGAAGGGCCGGGTGGTGGCCCCGCTGCCGACCTACCCGTGGCAGCGGCGCACCCACGTGGTGGACCGCCCGGACTGAGCCGCCGGGGGCCCGGCCGCCGGCTGAACCGGTCGGCACGACCGGTGGGTCAGCTTCCGGCGCGGACGGCCTGCTCGGCGCGCAGGGCCGCCCGGGTGGCCCGCGACGGCAGCGCGAAGTGCAGGGTGGACGCGGCCACCAGCGTGCCCCGGCGGTCGCTGGCGCGGGCCTGCACCACCGCCGACCGGCTGGCCAGCTTGATCACTTCGGCGGTGACCCGCAGCTCGCCGGGCTCGGCCGGTTCGAGGAAGCTGATGCTGCTGTGCGCCAGCACCATCGCCGGAGCCGGGCCGATCAGCACGGTGACCGCGACGAAGCCGGTGAGGTCCATCGCCCAGAACATGGCCGGCCCGGAGATCGTGCCGTCGAGGCGGAGTTCGAGGCAGTCGGGGCCGGTCACCGCGACGACCCGGTCGTCGTCGACCGACTCCAGGCGCAGGCGCTCGGCGCCGGAGATGACCTCGGCGAGCCAGGCCCGCGCCTCATCGACCGACATCACGGCTCGGCTAGGCATGGACGCCACTATAGGCGATGACCGGGTAGCGCTCCGTCCCTACGTGATCACCCTTGCGTACCGGATCCACCACCCGGACGCCCCACCCCGCCGGGTCGTCCACCTCGGACGCAGCCGCCGGGCCGCCCGGCTCGGACGGCCCGGCGGGCGACGGTCACTCCAGCACGAACGTGGCCTCGGCGTTGCCGGTGGCGTCGGTGACGGTCCGCAGGTAGAGCAGGCCGTTGCTGTGCCGCAGGTACTGGCCGGGATAGTTGACGGCCTCGTACGACACCCCGGCGGCGTTGGACAGGCCGGGCCGCTGCACGAAACTGGCGTCGGCGCGGTACGTCGACGACGCGTCGTCCCGCTCGACCCACACCTCCCAGTTGCGGTGCCGCAGGTGGTAGCCCGGGAAGTTGGTGGACTCCAGGGAGACCGTGTTGCCGCCGGCCAGGCCGGGCACCAGGCGGAACTGCGAGTCGGCGAGGTTGGTCACGTTCGCCTCCAGCCGGGCCCGGTACTCCCAGTGCCGGACGAACCGGTCGGGCAGGTTGTCCGACCGCAGCCGGACCGGGGTGGCCCCGTCGGGCACCGGGATGCCGAAGTTCGGGGTGCCGTCGGCGTTCCAGTAGACCTTCTGGATGCGGGTGCGCCGGTTGGGGTCGCGCAGCGGGTCACCGCTGATGTCCCGGTAGTTGCGGTCGTGGTAGACGAGGATGTCGCTCTGCCCGTCCTCGGAGACGGTGAACGAGTTGTGTCCCGGCCCCCACTGGCCGGTCGCGGAGTTGCTGGTGAAGACCGGCTGCGGCGACTTCACCCAGGACGAGGCCCGGAGCAGGTCGCTGCCCGCCGAGGCGGTCAGCATCCCGAGGCAGTAGTTGGCGTCGGTCGCGCTCGCCGAGTAGGTGAGGAAGATCCGGCCGTTGCGTTGCAGCACGGTCGGTCCCTCGTTGACCTTCACCCCGCCGCGCATCTCCCAGTCCAGGGTGGGCACGGCGATCCGGGTGGGGGAGCCGCTGAGCGTCCACGGGTTGGCCATCCGGGCGATGTAGAGGTTGGAGTTCGTGGCGATGCCCGGCTCGGCCTGGGCCCAGATCAGGTAGCGCACCCCGTTGCTGACGAACGTCGACGCGTCCAGCGCGAAGGTCTCCCAGGGGGTGCGGATCTGTCCCTTCTCGGCCCAGCTCGCGGTCAGCGGGTTCGCCCCGGTGCCCTCCAGGACGTACATCCGGATCGCCCAGACGTTGTCGGTGGCGCCGGCGGCGAAGTAGACGTACCAGCGGCCGTCGATGAAGTGGATCTCCGGGGCCCAGATGTGGGCGCCCATGATGCCGCTGGTGTGCCGCCACCAGATCACGGTCTCCGGGGCGGTGGACAGGCCCTGGAGGGTGGTGGCCCGGCGCAGCACGATCCGGTCGTACTCGGGGGCGGTGGCGGTCATGTAGTAGTAGCCGTCGGTGTGCCTGACGATGTGCGGGTCGGCGCGCTGCGCGACCAGCGGGTTGGTCGCCCGCACGGCGGGGGCGGCCCCGGCCGGGGCGGCGGCGCTCAGCAGGCTGGCCAGCAGGGCCAGCACGAGCAGCGCCGCCGTCCGGGTGCGGCCGGGACGGCGGCGCGACGGCGGGGCGGTACGGGCTGTGGTGGCGGGCGGGACAGCCGACCGGGGGTGGTGTGAGGCGGACATGGCGGTGCTCCTGTCGGGGGTGGGGATACGCCTCGCCGGCCGACCACGGGGGTGGTCGGCCGGCGAGGAGGGACGGGCCCTACGACTTGGCCAGGTCGAACTTCCGGACGGTCACCGCGCCACCGAGGGAGCTGGTGGCGTAGTTGAACATGGCGAACCGGTAGCCCATGAAGAACTGCCAGGCGTTGTTGAGGGTGAACGCGGGGCCGAGCGAGGTGAAGTTCACCCCGTCGGTGCTGTACGAGAAGCGGGCCTGCCGGCCCGAGCCGGGACTGATGTCGGCGTTGATCCGCAGCCAGATCCGGCCGCCGGAGATGCCGGCCCCGGCGACCTCGGTGCCGGTGCTGGTGGTGTTCCAGTTGCTGTCCATGGTCAGGTTGTTGACCACGGCGACCCGGGTCGCGCCGTTGTCCCGCCGCACGCCGATCCAGGCCGACTGGTCGCGCAGCATCGCCAGGCCGCTGCGGTCACCGTCGCGCATGGTGGAGTAGTCGAGTTCGATGGTGGCGGTGGACCTCGGTCCCTGGATGCGGTGGGTCAGCGTGTTGCGCGCGGAGTAGAGGTCGTTGGTCACGGTCGCGGTCTGTAGCCGCAGCCCGTCGTTGACCGACCACTTCGAGTTGTCCGGGTTGTGGTTCCACTCGTACTGCGGTCCGAGGGTGGTGCCGGCGAAGGTGTCGGTGCCGATCATCGGTTTGACCTGGCGCGGCGGCCGGGGCACGTTCGGGTACGGGTACGACCCGCCCCAGGCGTTGTTGACGAGCTGGATCACCGGCCAGCCGCTGGAGTTCCAGGTGACCGGGGCGAGCACCGGCACCCGGCCGCCGGGGTAGGCGTCCTGGAAGCCCATGTAGTACCAGTCGCCGTTCTGCGTCTGCACCAGACCACCCTGGTGCGGCACGCCGCCGCCGGAGATCGGTCCGGGCAGGTTCAGCAGCACCTGCTGCATCGTGTACGGCCCGAACGGGCTGGACGCCTTGAGGATGTACTGACCGTTGGCCGGCCGGGTGAGGAAGATGTAGTAGCTGCCGTTGCGCTTGTAGAACCGGGCCCCCTCCAGGGTGCCCACGCTCGACGGGGTGGTGAACACCTGCTGCGAGCGGACCTGGGTCTTCCCGTCGGCGGAGAGCTGGGCGACGCTGATGTTGGTGTTGCCGTACGCCACGTACATGGTGTCGTTGTCGTCGACGAGCAGACCTGCGTCGTAGTAGCAGCTGTTGAGGGTGGTGTGCCGGGTCCACGGTCCCTCGGCCGACGGCGCGGTGTAGATGTAGGTCTTGCTGAAGTCGACGCAACCGCCCCAGTAGAACGTCTTGTTGCTCTTGCGGTAGCCCAGGAACGACGCCCAGATCCCGTCGACGTACGCCCGGCCGCCGGACATGTCGTACTTCTGGCCGAAGTCAAGCTTGGGCACCGAGTGGCCGGCGAACTCCCAGTTGACCAGGTCGTAGGAGCGCAGCACCGGGGCGCCGGGGGAGTAGTGCATGGTCGACGCCGAGTAGTAGTAGGTGTCGTCGACCCGCAGGATGTCGATGTCGGCGAAGTCCTGCCAGATCACCGGGTTGCTGAAGGTGGACGACGGCGGCCACGGGCCCGTCGTGGGCGGCGGGGTGGTCGGCGGCGGCGTGGTGGGCGGGGGTGTGGTGGGCGGCGGCGTGGTGGGCGGGGG
>NZ_MZMV01000050.1 GCF_002210435.1 Micromonospora wenchangensis | reverse complement strand
GGCCGGGCTGCCGGTGACCGTGCTCCCGGACTTCGTGATCCGGTACGTCTTCTGCGTGCCGCTCCAGAAGTGGAAGGTCAGGGTGACCTGGCCGTCGTTGACCTCGGCGAAGAACTCCGGCTTCAGCAGGATGGTGTTGGCGGTGTAGTCCGGCTGGAAGTGCGTCCAGAACTCCTTGTAGGAGGTCCAGTTGGCCGGTCCGGCGCCGCTGCCGTCGGCGTACTTGGCCTCCATGGTGGCGAGCTGGTCGCCCCGGAACTGGGTGGGGATGGCGAACGAGGCGGTCGTCCCGCTGGCCGCCGACTGGGTCGGCGGGTCGTACGAGATGATGCTGATCTGCCAGGGCACGCCCTGGGAGAAGCGGGCCTCGATGGTGGCGTTGACCCCGGCGGCGCGGTTGCCGGCGAGTCGGGTCAGCGCCGACGCGGTCAGCGTCAGGGTGCTGCCGGAGACGGTGTAGTCGGTGCCGGCGACCAGGTTGGTGCCGCCCTGCCGCAGGCCCTGCAACGACGTGCCGTTGAGGTTGAGGGTGAGCGACTTGGCGGTGATGGTGCCGCTGCGCGGCAGGTAGACCTGGTCGGAGGAGGCGGTGGCCGAGCGGGTGGTCAGGTTCGCCTTCATCAGGTCGTAGATGCCCTGGTCCCGCCACTGCAACGTGGTGCGGTTGAGGAACGAGCCGGCGTCCCAGAGCATGGTCGTGAGGTTGCGGGTGCGGGCGTGGTAGCCGACCGCCTCGAAGAACTTCAGCAGTTCGCCGCGTTCGATGATGCCGGGGCGGGTGTAGTCGTAGCTGAGCAGCGCCCACTCCCCGATGATCACCGGGATGCCCCGGGCGACGAACGAGGCGCGGGCCCGCTCGAAGGTGCCGACGAGGTCCTGTTCGACGTTGCTGTCGTAGCGGGTGCCCCCGGCGATGTTCACGCTGAACGGCCAGTACCCGTAGAAGTGGATGGTCGCGGCGATGTTGGGGTCGCGCAGCTGGCTGATCGTGGTGTTCAGCGCGTCCATCCGGGCCTGCTCGCCGCTGGTGTGCAGGGTGGGCAGCACCAGCAGCCGGGTGGCGTTGCCGCCGCCGGACTGGCGGATCAGGCGGACGAACGCCAGGTGCAGCTCCCGCAGCACCTCGTCGCCCTGGGCGTCGTCGGCGGTGCCGTTGAACTGCGGCTCGTTGATGTTCTCGAACACCAGCTTGGCCGAGTGGTCACGGAACGTGGTGGCGATCTGGGTCCACAGCGCGGTGTACCTGTTCATGACCGTGGTGCGGTCGCCCGGGTAGCCGTTGAGCCACTGCCAGGAGTCGTGGTGCAGGTTGATCATCACGTAGAAGCCCTCGGCCAGCGACCAGTCGACCACCTGGCGGACCCGGGCCAACCAGACCGGGTCGATGGTGTAGGTCGGGGCCGGCCCGGTGTGGTCGGTCCAGGTCACCGGCAGGCGGATGCTGCGGTAGCCCTGCGAGCGCACCTGCCGCAGCAGGGCCTGGGTGGTCAGCGGGTTGCCCCACGCGGTCTCGTCGGGGATCGCGTCGAGGGTGTTGCCCAGGTTCCAGCCGGGCTGCATCGCGGCCACCGCCGCCATCGGGTCGCCACCGGGTGACGGCGACGGCGAGGTCGTCGGCGAGACCGTCGGGGAGGGGGAGAGCGTCGGGGACGGCGGCGCGGTGGTGCCGGTCGGCGTCGGCGTGCTCACGCCCCCGGTGCAGGCGACCCCGTTGAGGGTGAACGAGGTCGGCACCGGGTTGCTGCCCGTCCACGACCCGTTGAAGCCGAAGGAGACGGTGCCGTTGGTGGCGATCGCCGCGTTGTAGCTGAGGTTCTTCGCGGTGACCTGGTCGCCTGCGGCGGTGGTCGTCACGTTCCACGCCTGGGTGACGCGCTGGCCGGCCGGGAAGGTCCAGGCCAGGCTCCAGCCGTTGACCGCGTCACCGAGGTTGGTGACCTGTACGTCGGCGGTGAAACCGCCCTGCCACTGGGCCGGCACGGTGTACGCCACCCGGCAGCCGGCGGCGGCCTGGGCGTTGCCGGCGACCATCAGGCCCGCCAGGAGCAGGGCGGCGAGGGTGCCGGCGAGCAGGCCGGCCCGCTGTCGCATTCGTCGGAGGTGCTGGGTACTCATCAGGGGAACTCCTCGCCGGGATGGCGCCGGTGGGTGGGGGTCGTCGGACGTCTCGCCGACCGGGGCGGCCCCGGCCGGTCCGGTGTCGTCCGGGTCGGGGGCGGGCCACGGCGTCGTGCCGGCGCGACCGGGGGTCGGCTGGCCGCCCGGCGGCCCGGCCGGAACGGGGCGAGTGCGGACGCTGCCCAGGACGTCCGCGATGAGTGGCGAGGCTCCCGCCTGGAAACGATCGGATGATGATCCTGGAAAGTTTCCGTCGCAGACCTTACAAGTATCGGTCGACGTGCGTCAATGACCGGGGCGCTCCACGCCCCCGCGCCGGACCGGCCGCCATGATCTGCCGCGCTCGATCCGAACGCTCGTCGAATATTTCTTGCAGTCGATGGAAAGTTTCCGTCCCGGTCCGTCCGTGCCCGGCGGACGGACATCGACGGTCGGGTTATCCTGGGTCCCCCTGAACGATGCCGGCGGTCCCCGCGACGGTGCCGGCTGCCCGGTCGGTGCCCGGCCACCGGCGTGACCGGCAGCCACCGCCGGGGAGGAGGCCGGGTTGAGCCACGCCGAGTCGGGCGGACCGGGCGGCGACCTGGTGTCGCTCGCCGATCCCACCAGACCCGTGACGATCGCGGCGATCGCCGCGTCGGCGGGTGTCTCGGTGCCGACCGTGTCGAAAGTGATCAACGGCCGGTCCGGCGTCGCGGCGGACACCCGGGCCCGCGTCGAGGCGGCGATCAGCCGGCACGGCTACCGCAGGGCCGCCCCGGTCACCCGCAGCAATATGATGGAACTGGTCTTCGACGAGATCGAGGACATGTGGGGCCTGGAGATCATCCGGGGGGTCGAGCGGGTGGCCCGGCAGCACCGCGTCGGCGTCGTCCTCACCGAGTTCGGGCCGCAGCGCAACGCGATCCGGTACTGGATCGACGACACCCTCGCCCGGCGGCCGGACTGCCTGGTCATGGTGGCCCAGCTGGACGCGGAACAGCACCGGTTGCTACGCGCCCGGGGCATCCCGTTCGTGGTCTTCGACCCCACCACCGAGCTGCCCGAGGACGTCCCGTTCGTCGGCGCGACGAACTGGGCCGGCGGCCGGTCGGCCACCCGCCACCTGATCGGGCTCGGCCACCGGCGGATCGCGATGGTCGCCGGCCCGGAACACGTCCTGTGCTGCCGGGCCCGGCTGGACGGCTACCGCTCCGCCCTGGAGGCCGCCGGGCTGCCGGTGACGTCCGACCTGGTCCGGCACGCCGGCCTGACCGACGCCGACGGCCGGGCCGCCGCCCTCGACCTGCTCCGTCGCCCCGACCGCCCGACGGCGGTGTGCACCGGCAACGACCTGCAGGCCGTCGGGGTCTACCAGGCCGCCCGCACGCTCGGGCTGCGGATTCCCGCCGACCTCAGCGTCGTCGGCTTCGACGACCTGCCGGTGGCCACCCTGGTCGACCCGGCACTGACCACCGTGCACCAACCGCTGCGCGAGATGGCGGTCACCGCCACCGAACTGGCCCTCGCCCTCGGGCGGGGGGAACCGACCGGCCAGGTCCGCCTGGAACTGGCGACCACCCTGACCGTACGCCACAGCACCGCACCGCCGCCGGCCTGACCGGCCGGGTCCACGGTGGACCCCGGCTGGCGCGGGGCGTCGCTCACAGCCCGGCGCAGGGGCGCTCGTCGACCGTGCAGCCCTGGGGCTCCTTGGTGACCGGGTCGGCGGTGCGGACGTCGAAGCGGATGGCCTGCGTGCCGCCCGCCGCGACGGCCGGGCCGGTGAAGGTGACCGACTGCCCGTCCTGTCGCCAGTCGGCACCTGTCACCTCCGCCGCCGAACTGCCCCGGGGCAGCGTGACGACGACCGTCCAGCCGGTGGCCGGCGTCCCGCCCGGGTTGTCGACCACCACCTCCCCGGTGTACCCGAAGACCCGGGTCGACACCGTCGCGTACCGGGCGTCCAACGGCGCCGCGACCGCCGGGGTCGGGGTGGGGGTGCGCGACGGGCTCACCGACGGCGACCGGCTCGGCGGGACGCTGCGCGACGGCGGGGCCGAGGTCGGGCGCGCCGACGCGGCGGACCTCGACGGGCTCGGCGTGGCGGTCGGGCGCGTCGGCGGTGCCACCGGGGCCGCCCCGGTCGGTTCCTCCCGTTCCGGCGGCAGCAGGGCCCACCCGGCCAGCCCGAGCGCCAGCGCCGCCGCGCCCGATCCGACCACCACCCGGCGGGTACGGCCCCGGGTCGGCGGCCGGCCCACGTCGGCCATCAGTGCCACCGGCAGCACGGCGGTCGGCGCGGCACTGTCCCGCCGCAGGTCGACCTCGCGGAAGGCCAACCAGTCGAGCAGCGCGGGCAGGCGTCCGGCCAGCGACTGCCGGTAACACTCCTCGCGGCGCGCGCCCTGCCCGGCGGACCAGTCGCCGTGCTCCAGGGTCTCCCGGACGGTCACCCGGCAGCCCTCGCCGGTGGCGGTGACGCCGCAGGTCACCTCGGTGTGCCGGGCCCCCTCGACACACCGGAGCACGAGCAGCTCCGGTGCCCGCCGGGCAACGACGGCGAGTTCGACGTCGCCGTCGAAGCCGGGCAGCCCGGCGGTGCCCACCCGCCACCGGTCCGGCCGGCCGGGCACCGCCCCGGCCGCGGCGAACCAGCGGGCCAGCAGCGCCGGATCGGTCACCGCGCGCCAGACCCGGTCAGCGGGGTGCAGCAGGTCGACCTGCGTGCCGATCTCGATCACGGCGAGAGACTCTACGGCCCGGACGCCATGCCGGTGAACCTGGTCGCCACGATCGACCCGGCTCACCGCGGTACGACTTGACGAAACACATGTTATCGCTCACAGTCGATGTCGAGGACCACCGCACCTGATGGCTCACCGGGCGAGCCGTGCTGGTCGAGCCTCGGATCGTGACGTCCCCCCAGGGCATGTGGGACGTCGGGTCAGGATTTCCCATCAGTAGCTGCCGGCGACGGCGCGACCGGCCCCGAGCAGGGGCGGGACGACTCCGTCGACGGCCGGCCCGGTCTCCTCGAAGGAGGATCATGGCGCCCTTTTCGGGAGGCGCTGCGCCGTTACCCGCAGCGGGTGATCCTCTCGCCGACCCGGGCTGCGGCCCCGGCGTCGAGGTCACCGAGGTCGACGGCCGGCACGGACCGCGACCGGGACACCGCCGACAGTCCCTCGTCCGGGCCGGGTACGGCGGCCACGATGGTCCGTCCTGGCCGACCGGACGGCGGACCCCGCCGGCCGGCACGACCCGCCGCACCGGGAACCGGGCACCTCAGTACCACCACCGCTGCACCCACCTCGAAAAGGATGCGACATGAGACCCAAGAGAGCCCTACTGGCCACGGCGACCCTCGCCGTGGCCGGCGCACTCACCGTCGGGATGACGTTGGCGATGGCCCCCGTAGCCAGCGCCGGGACGACCCTGCGGGCGGCGGCGGCCGAGAAGGGCCGCTACTTCGGCGCGGCGGTCGCGACGGGCAAGCTGTCCACCAGCACCTACACCACCGTGCTCAACCGTGAGTTCAACTCCGTCACGGCCGAGAACGAGATGAAGTGGGACGCCACCGAGCCGTCCCAGGGCCGGTTCGTCTACACCGGCGGCGACCGGCTGGTCAGCCACGCCCAGGCCAACGGGATGGGCGTGCGTGGCCACGCACTGCTCTGGCACCAGCAGGAACCGGGCTGGGCGCAGAGCATGTCGGGCAGCGCCCTGCGCAGCGCGATGATCAACCACGTCACCCAGGTCGCCACCCACTACCGGGGCAAGGTCTACGCGTGGGACGTGGTGAACGAGGCGTTCGCCGACGGTGGCAGCGGTGGTCGTCGTGACTCGAACCTGCAGCGCACCGGCAACGACTGGATCGAGGCGGCGTTCCGGGCTGCCCGGGCCGCCGACCCGGGCGCGAAGCTCTGCTACAACGACTACAACACCGACGGGGTCAACGCGAAGTCGACGGGCATCTACAACATGGTGCGGGACTTCAAGTCCCGCGGCGTGCCGATCGACTGCGTCGGCTTCCAGTCCCACCTGGGCACCACGATCGCGAGCGACTACCAGGCCAACCTCCAGCGCTTCGCCGACCTGGGCGTGGACGTCCAGATCACCGAGCTGGACGTGATGACCGGCGGCAACCAGGCCAACATCTTCGGCACGGTCACCCGGGCCTGCATGGCCGTCTCCCGCTGCACCAGCATCACCGTGTGGGGGGTGCGGGACTGCGACTCGTGGCGCGGCTCCGACAACGCCCTGCTGTTCGACTGCAACGGCAACAAGAAGCCGGCGTACGACTCGGTGCTGAACGCGCTCAACGCCGGGTCGGGCATCCCCAACCCGACGACGACGCCGCCGAACCCGACGACGACCCCGCCGAACCCGACGACCACCCCGCCGAACCCGACGACTCCGCCGCCGGGTGGTTCGGGGTGTTCGGCGTCGGTGTCGTTGAATTCGTGGACCGGTGGTTTCGTGGCGACGGTGAAGGTGACCGCGGGTTCGTCGGGTACGCGTGGGTGGACGGTGAGCATGACGTTGCCGAGTGGGTCGAGTGTGACCGGGACGTGGTCGGCGACGGCCAGTGGTAGTTCCGGGACGGTGCGGTTCACGAACGTGGACTACAACGGTGCGCTCGGTGCGGGTCAGTCGACCGAGTTCGGGTTCCAGGGCAACGGCAGCGGGGCGGGGATGACCCCCACCTGCACCGCCAGCTGAGCACCACAGTCAGTTGAGCACCACCGTGAGTTGAGTAGAACCGCCGCCGGCCCGACCCGGGCGCACCGGGTCGGGCCGGCGGTGCATCACCGCCCCCACCAGCCGGCCGGCGCGACGCGCCCCGGCCGGACCATCGTCGGCCAGCCCCGGACCGGGCCAGTCCGGACCGTCGTCCCGCACGCCGGGACGGCCCGTCGTCCGCCGCTGACCACCGACTCCGACAGAGGAACCGCCGATGAAACCCCGACTCGCACTGCTGGCCGCCGCGCTGGCGACGGCCCTGGCGACCGTCACGGCCGTGGTCACGGCCCCCAACCCGGCGTCGGCCGCGACGCTGACCCAGGTGACCAACTTCGGCACCAACCCGACCAACCTGCAGATGCACCTGTACGTGCCCGACCGGGTGGCCGCCCGGCCGGCGCTGCTGCTGGCCCTGCACTACTGCACCGGCAGCGGCCCGGCCCTGCACACCGGCTACGGGCTCAGCTCGCTGGCCGACCGGTACGGCTACATCGTGATCTACCCGTCGGTGACCCGCAGCAGCAAGTGCTGGGACGTCTCCTCCCCGCAGGCGCTGCGCCGCGACGGCGGCAGCGACCCGGTCGGCCTCAAGTCGATGATCGACTACGTGCGGAACCGCTACCCGGTCGACGCGAACCGGATCGGCGTCGCCGGGTTCTCCTCCGGCGCGATGATGACCAACGTGATGGCGGGGGTCTACCCGGACGTGTTCAACGCCGGGGTCAGCTCCTCCGGCGTCCCGTTCGGCTGCTTCGCCACCACCAACGGCTCGGAGTGGAACAGCGAGTGCTCCGGCGGGCGGATCGTGAAGACCCCGCAGCAGTGGGGTGACCTGGTCCGCAACGCCTACCCCGGCTACACCGGCAAGCGGCCCCGGATGCAGATCTGGCACGGCACCACCGACACCACGCTGAGCTACGTCAACTTCGGCGAGCAGGTCAAGCAGTGGACCAACGTGCTCGGTGTCTCGCAGACCCCCAGCTCCACCGACTACCCGCAGACCAGCGCCACCCGCACCCGGTACGGCGGCACCGGTGGCACGCCGCCGGTGGAGGCGATCAGCTTCCAGGGCTACGGGCACTCCATCCCGTTCGACGCCGCGCAGGCCGTCCGCTTCCTCGGCTTCGACAGCGCCAGCCCCACCACCGGGCCGCCGAACCCGACGACCACCCCGCCGAACCCCACCACCGGGCCGCCGAACCCGACCACCCCGCCGCCGACGACCCCGCCGGCCACGGGCGGGTGTTCGGCGTCGGTGTCGTTGAATTCGTGGACCGGTGGTTTCGTGGCGACGGTGAAGGTGACCGCGGGTTCGTCGGGTACGCGTGGGTGGACGGTGAGCATGACGTTGCCGAGTGGGTCGAGTGTGACCGGGACGTGGTCGGCGACGGCCAGTGGTAGTTCCGGGACGGTGCGGTTCACGAACGTGGACTACAACGGTGCGCTCGGTGCGGGTCAGTCGACCGAGTTCGGGTTCCAGGGCAACGGCAGCGGGGCGGGGATGACCCCCACCTGCACCGCCAGCTGACCGACCCGACGACGGCTCCGGGCGGCGCACCCCCCGCAGAGGTGCTCCGCCCGGAGCCCCGTCGCGCCCGGACCACCCGGGCGACCTCCGACAGGGCGCAGGGCCGGGGAGCGAACCCGGCCCTGCGCCTCCCTCACCGGCGGAGGCGTCCCCGCCGCGTCACACCGGCGTCCGCCGCCACTGCTGGTTGGCGCCGGCGCCGCAGGTCCACTGCACGACCTGCGCCCCGTCGGTCAGCCCGGCGTTGAGCACGTCGAGACACTTGTTGCTGTGCCGGGCGACCAGTTGCACCCAACCGTCACCGACGTCCTGGAGCCGCCACTGCTGGTTGGTGCCCCCGTTGCAGGTCCACTGCACCACCCGGGCGCCGTCCGCGGTCGTGCCGGCACCGCCGTAGACGTCGAGGCACTTTCCGCTGTTGACGCTCACCACCGTGGACCAGCCGCCACCGACCTCGGAGAACCGCCACCGCTGGTTGGCCTGACCGTTCGCCGCCCACTGCACGACGTTCGCGCCGTCGGTCGTGGCGGCGTTGCTGACGTCCAGCAGCTTCGTGCTGTGCCGGGCGGTCAGCGTGGCGGTCGTCGGGGTCGGGGTGGTGGTCTGCGGCGTCAGCCGGTAGAGCCCGGCGCCGTGGGCGGGCAGCGAGCGGCCGAACGTCCCGGTCGAGGTGCCCAGGGCCGCGCCGGACCACAGGTCCGTCGCGGTGGCCGAGCCGATGCCCAGGTCGGCGAGGTTCAACGACACGGTGGCCGCCGAACCCTCCCGGTTGAACAGCGCGACGTACCGGTCGGCGCTGTCCGGCACGTCGGCCACCCACACCTGCCGGGTGCCGCCGGTGAGCTGCCGGTTGTTGGCGCTGCGCTGGTCGACCGCCAGCACCGCGCTGTTGGTCATCAACGCCAGCTCCGCCGCCCGGTTCTCCACCAGGTTGCCGCCCCACATCAGCGGCACCCGGTTGATCACCCAGAGTGACATGAGGGTGCGCTGCTCGTCCGCACTGAGGTTCGAGTAGCGCGGCGAGCCGACCGGGCCGTACTTCGACAGCCGGCCGATCGGGATCATGTCCGGATCGGGCCAGGCTCCCGTCCTGCGGTACGGCGTCCAGTTGCGCAATTGGTCGAACAGGGCGTCCACCGACGACCAGTTGTCCCACAGGTCGTTGACGATCCGCCACATGTGGGCGTTGCTCTGCACGTGCGGCCCGGCGGACAGCGGCGTGGCCCCCGGCGACAGGCTCAGCACCATCGGCCGGCCGCTGCGCTGGATCGCCGTCCGGTAGCCCTCCACCTCGGACTGCCGGTAGGTCGGCGCGGCGATGTCGTCGATCTTCACGAAGTCGACGCCCCACGCGGCGAGCAACTGGAACACCGAGTCGAGGTACGCCTGCGCACAGGGGTTGGACATGTCCAGCCCCCACATCAGGTTCAGCCAGGCCGCGCTGTTGCCGGCGTCGATCTGGTTGGCCCGGCACGAGGTGCCGAGGATCGGCACGTTGTCCGCGACCGCCTGCCGGGGGATGCCCCGCATCAGGTGTACGCCGAACTTGAGCCCCTGGGCGTGCACGTGGTCGGCCAGCGGCTTGAACCCGTTGTCGCCGGCCGCCGACGGGAACCGGGTGGTGTCGGGCAGCAGCCGCCCGTTGGCGTCCATCCGGAGCCGGGGTTGCAGGTTGGCGTCCTGGTTGGGGCTGCCGTTGTGCTGCCCGGGGAAGTACCAGGCCCAGTCGACGACGATGTACTGCCAGCCGTACTGGCGCAGGTTCGCGCCCATGTAGTCGGCGTTGGCCCGGACGTCGGCCTCGGTGACGCTCCAGTTGAACGAGTCGTAGCTGTTCCACCCCATCGGCGGGGTGTCGGCGACGCCGTTGTCCCACGCCTGCGCCGGCTGGGGCCCGGTGGCGCCGACCAGGCCCGTCACGAGCAGGAGGGTGGTGGCGAGCAGGACGGCCACCCGTCGGGTCGCCGCGGAAGTGACACGGTGCTGCATCGGACCTCCTCGGCCATCGGGGTCAGCGGTAGCCGGCGGCGGTGATGTTGGCCTGCACCGCGTTCTCGGTGGCGTCCGACGGGTAGCCGGCGACCATCGCCCCCTCGTAGAACGTGCCGACGCTCTGGTTGGTGTTGTCGATGCAGCAGTCCCCGCCGCTGCCCAGGATGATCGCGCCCTGCTTGCGCATCGGGCTGTACCCGCGCGGCAGCGACCCGTCGTAGAGGGTGTAGAGGCTGCCGGACTGCGCGTTGCTGCCCTTGATGGCGAACCGTGAGGTGCCGTTGTTCTTCAGGGTGGCGGTGACGAACTTGCTGGTGAACGCCCGCTGGTTGGAGTTCCAGGAGCTGCTGCCGCCCGGGTAGAGGCCGTACTCCAGGTCGGCCTGCACCCACGGGCCGGAGCCGGAGCAGCCGCCGAACCAGCAGCTCGTGCCGAAGTAGATCGCGTCCATCGCGCCCGCGCCGTCGGCCCGCCTGGTGGTCTCGCTGTTGCCGTAGTCGAAACAGCAGCCGCTGTTGACGTGGGTGCCGCTGGTGACCATGTACATGCCCTCGGGCGCGGCGCCGGTCGGCACCCCGGTCAGGTGGCCGTCACGCCAGTAGCTGCTCCTGCCGGGGATGTAGAGCGAGTAGACCTTGTCCCCGCCGACCGTCACCGACTCCTTGTTGGCGACCGCCGGTTGGACGGCGCCACCGACGCCGCCGGAGCCCTGGTAGCCGAGGTTGTTGCCGCGCCCGGACTGGTCGTAGATGACCGTGATGACGCAGGTGGTGTTCGCGCAGAAGCTGTCCTGGCTGGCGGCGTTGGCCCGTCCGCCCGGCGACAGCACCCCGATGTTGCGGGTGGTGTTGTCCGAGGACCGGCGCACCTGGTAGAGCGAGCCGTTGTAGGCGGCGTAGAGCGCCCGGGTGGTGCTGTGCGCCGCGATGCAGGCGGTGCCTCCGGCGGCGTAGATGTCACACGGCTGGCTGGTGCCGGGTGGCGGCGTGGTCGGCGGCGGGGTGGTGGGTGGCGGCGTGGTCGGCGGGGGAGTGGTCGGCGGTGGCCCGGTGGTCGGGTTCACCCCGCCGGTGCAGGTGGTGCCGTTGAGGCTGAACGCGGTGGGCGCGGGGTTGCTGCCGGTCCACGCGCCGTTGAAGCCGAAGCTGGCGGTGCCGTTGGTGGGGATCGCGCCGTTGTAGCTGGCGTTGGTGACGGTGACCTGGGCACCGGCCTGGGTGTAGCTGCCGTTCCAGAGCTGGGTGACGGTCTGCCCGGCGGCGTAGCTCCAGGTCAGCCGCCACCCGTCCACCGCGTCGCCGAGGTTGGTGATGGTGACGTTGGCGCCGAAGCCACCCTGCCAGGACGAGCTGACGGTGTAGTCCACCTGGCAGCCGGCGGCGGCGGCCGAGGCCGAGGTCTGGGTGGCGGCGGCGGTGACGAGCAGCAGGGCGGTGGCGGTGGCGGCGACCAGCGCCGGCCGTCGGCGGAGGAGTCGGTTCTCTCGCACGGGATCTCCTGGTGGTGGAAGGACGGTGCGGTACGCCCGGCGGGCTGGTGGACGGGTCACCCCCCGACGCCGGGCGGGGCGACGGGGGGTGACCCGGCGGGTCAGGCGGTCACGCAGGTCGCGCCGTTGAGGGTGAACGTCGCGGGGGCGGCGGCGTTACCGGTGTGGGTGGCCTGGAAGCCGATCGTCGTCGACGCTCCCGGGGCCAGCGTGCCGTTGTAGCTGACGTTCGTGGCGGTGACCTGGCCGCTGCTCGGCGCGTAGCTGGCGTTCCAGCCGCCGGTGATGACCTGCCCGGCGGGCAGGGTGAACCCCAGGGACCAGCCGTCGAGCGTCGTGCTCCCGGTGTTGACGATGGTGATGCTGGCGGTCAGCCCGTTGTTCCATGCGCTGATCGTGTCGGTGACCCGGCAGGGGCCCGACTGCGGCGACGAGGTCGGCGTGGGCGTCGGGGTCGAGGTGGGGGTGACCGTCGGCGTCGGGGTGGGGGTGACCGTCGGGGTCGGCGTCGGGGTGGGGGAGACCGTCGGCGTGGGCGTCGGGGTGGGTGAGGGCGTCGGGGCGCTGCCGTCCAGGCCGAGGAAGGTGATGGCGTACGCGAGTTGGCCGGCCATCGGCAGCTGGTGACCCACCCCGGCGATGCTGATCCCCTCGACCGGGGACTGCGGGCCCGTCCCGCCGTACCGGGTGCGGGTCCAGGACGACTGCGGGCGGTCGGTGGCGGTGGGCGTGGTGCTCAACCCGTGCAGGTTGGTCCACTGCTTGATCTCTTCACCGAAGTTGGGGTACGCCAGGGTGGTGTCCGTCGCGCCGTGCCACAGCTGCATCCGTGGATAGCGGCCGGTGTACCCGGGGTACATGGCGCGGGCCTGGTCGCCCCACTGCTGCGCCGTCTTGATCACGTTGCCGCCGGAGCACCTGCTGTTCCACAGTGAGCCGTCGGTGGTGGCGAAGCAGCCGGCCGGCACTCCGGAGAACGCGGACGCGGCGGAGAAGACGTCGGGGTACTGCGCCGCGAGCACGTTGGTCATCATCGCGCCGGACGAGAAGCCGGAGACCACGATCCGCGCCGGGTCGACGGGGTAGCGCTGCCGGGCGTACGCGACCATGGACATGATCCCGGTCGAGTCGCCGCCACCGTTGCGGGTGAGCGCGGCGGGGGTGGAGACGTCGAAGCAGTTCCCGCTGCGGGTGGCCTCGGGCACCACGATGAGGTAGCCGTAGCGGTCGGCGGCGGTCACGTAGTCGTGCCCGTTGCCGTTGAAGATGCCGCTGGCCGAGCCGCCGCAGTAGTGCACCAGGAGCAGCAGCGCCGGGCGGGCCGCCAGGGTGCTCGGGGCGTACAGGTACATGTTGAGGTTGGTGGGATTGTTGCCGAATCCCGTGACTCTGGTCAGGGTCGCCGCGGTCGCGGGCTGTGCCGTCACCAGGACGGTGGCTGCCGCGACACCGAGGACGACGGCTGCCAGCGCGGCGCGCAGACTGCCCTTCATCGGTGGCCTTTCTTCCAGGGTGGGAGCGCCGCGCCGGGGACTGGTGCGGGCGTCACGCCGGCGTCGGCCGGTCCCGGGATCGAAAGAGAGGTCGCCGGGCGGTCCGAGGTCGGTCCCGAGAATTGACGATTGTCGTTACGTTAACGTTAACAATGACCGCTGTCCATAGCTGGTGGTCGCGGCCCGCGAGTTGACCCGGCCCCGCCCGGTCGGCGCGGCCGGTGGCGGCGGTGGGCCCCTGCGGTGACGACGACGGTGCTACCGGCCGGTCACCGGGGCGGGGCGACGCTGTCCCGGGTGACCAGGGTGGGGGAGACGGTCCGCCGCAGGGTGTGGTCGACCCCCGCGTCGATCTGCGCGAGCAGCAGGTCGAGGCTGGCCTCCGCCACGGTGTCGAAGTCCGGCCGGACGGTGGTCAACGGCGGGATGAAGTACGCGGCGTCCGGCACGTCGTCGAAGCCGACCACGCTGACCTCGTCCGGCACCCGCCGGCCGTGCTCGTGCAGCGCGTGCAGCACGCCCAGCGCGAGATCGTCGTTGGCCGTGAAGATCGCGGTCACCTCCGGGGTCCGGGCCAGCATCTGCCCGCACCGGTACCCCGAGGCGGCGGACCAGTCGGCCTGGAGCACCGGCGGGATCTCCGCTCCCGCCGCCTGCAACGTCTCCCGCCACCCCGCGATCCGCCCGGCGCTGTCGAACCAGTCCGCCGGGCCCGACACGTGCCAGACCGTGCGGTGACCGGCGTCGAGCAGGTGCCTGGTGGCCAGCCGGCCCCCCTCCACCTGGTCGATGGTGACCAGCGGCACCGGTCGCCGGGGGTCACCGTCCACGGTGACCAGAGGAATGTCGGTGGGCAGGCACTCCAGCGCCTCACCTGCCGACTCCACCGGCGCGATCACCACGATGCCGGCGACCCGGTGGGCGAGGTGCCGCTCGACGACGGCGGTGATGGAGGTGCGGTCCAGGTTGCGCACGCTGCCCACGCTGACCGCGAAACCCGCCTCGGCCGCGGCGAGTTCGAACGCGGACAGCAGGGAGGCCGGGCCGTAGAGGGTGGTGTTGAGCGCCACCACACCGAGCACCTGGGACCGCCCGGTGACCAGGGTGCGGGCCGCCCGGTTGGGCCGGTAGCCGAGTTCGGTGATCGCGGCCTGGACCCGCAGGCGGGTCTGTTCCCGCACGTGCGGATGACCGTTGAGGACCCGCGACACGGTCTGGTGGGACACTCCGGCGAGGCGGGCCACGTCTCTCATCGCTGGAGCGCGCACAGTCATCCCACACCTCTCGGTCCGCCCCGCAGCCCGTTGCCGGCGAAGCGGCCCGGCCCGGCGTCCGGGCAGGGACGACGGACACGAGGCATGGGCGCACACGCCGTGGACAACGCTGGATCAGCGAGAGTCTACGCGGCGTGTCGCCCCGTATGGGTCGGTGACGCGACCGAGTATCGTCCGCGTGCCGTGATATTCGTCATCACGGATCGCGGGCGGTGTGCGAACTGGCGGTGACGGGTGGCCTGGTCCCTCCCTGGGTCCTCGCGGGTGCCCGGCCCGCGTCCGCCGGGCCGGCCGACCTGTGGTGCAGCGTGTCCTCGACCGGCGGGTCGGGGGCGCGTCGACGGCGGGGGAAGCGCGCCACGACGACCTGCCGTATCGATCGGATCGGATGCTACTCGAAACGGTTCGGTAACGACAAGGACAGGTTTCCGCGATCCGGTGCAGCCCCGGCCGGGTCAGTGCTCGTACGCGACGGCGGTGCTGTCCCGCACCACCAGCGTGGTCGCCAGCTCCACCCGGGTCTGGGCGAGGCTCTTGTCGGCGGCCAGGGTCAGCACCATCCGGGCCGCCGCCGCGCCCATCTCGACCAACGGCTGCCGCACCGAGGTCATCGGCGGCCCGCAGAACATGGTGTAGGGGATGTCGTCGAAGCCGACCACGCTGAGGTCCCGGGGGATCCGCCGGCCGGCCAGCCGGGCCGCCTCGTAGACCCCGAGCGCCTGCAGGTCGTTGCCGCACACGATCGCCGTCGGCGCCGGGTCCTGCCGGAGCAGTTCCTGACCGTGGTTGAGGCCGTCCTCGAAGGAGAACCAGTGGCCGTGGCGCAGCCAGCGCGCGGGTAGTCCGACGCCGGCCGCCTCCAGGGCGGCCCGCGCGCCGTCCAGCCGGGCCTTGGCGCAGAGCCGTTCGGTCGGTCCGGAGATCACCCCGATCCGGCGGTGGCCGAGGTCGAGCAGGTGGCGGGCGGCCTCGAAGCCACCGCTCCAGTTGGTCGAGGTCACCGACGGGACGGCGTGCAGCGGCGGCTCGCCGGTGGGGTCGAGGACCACCAGCGGGATCGCGCTCGCCGCCAGCAGGGCGTGTTGTTCGGAGGTGAAGCCGAGGTGGACCGCGATCACCCCGGTCGGGCGGCGGGCGAGCAGGTCGCGGGCCCAGAACCGCCCCTCCGAGACCTGCCGGCGGGCGTCGGTGAAGCCGACGGCGAACCGGTGCGCCCCGGCGACCTGCTGCACCCCCTGCATGATCATCACCGCCAGGTTGCTCTGCATGCCGTAGAAGACCACCTCCACGCTGGCGTGCGGGGTGCCCAGTTCCGGCCGGCGGTAGCCGTGCTCGCGCAGCAGCGCCTCCACCCGGGCGCGGGTCTCCGCCGCGACCCCCGCGCGGCCGTTGAGGACCTTCGACACGGTGGGTGTCGACACGTCCGCCAGTTGGGCGATGGTGGTCAGCGTGGGCTCGCCCCGCCTGCGGCTGCGCCGCTGCGGTCCGGTCGCCCGACCCGTCGGCGCGGTGGGCGCGGGCACGGACGCGTCGGGGGCGGGGCCGACCGGGGCCGGACGGGCGTCGTCCGCCGGTGTGCGCGGTGCCGGCGTCCGCCCGTGCTGTCGTCGTACCGTGTCGAGCAGCCGACTGCGGACGGATTCGGCGTGCCGCGCGGCGACCGGCCCGGCGGGTACCGTCTCGGTGAGGTAGCGCCGCCGCTTGGACACCGGGTCGATGCCGGCGTACACCCGCACCCGCAGGGAGCCGCTGGGCAGCTCCTCGATCTCACCACGGGCCCGTCGACCGGGCCTGGAGCCAACTGGCATGGAGCTATCGTATTCGATGTCGGGTGGCTGGATGGCTCCATGATGGCTCCATGAGCGCGGGCGTTCCCGTGTCCACCGGCCCGACGTCCGCCCGGCGCGGTCGGTCCGCCCCGTCGACCGACCCGTGACACCCCGCCGTCGACCGTGACGCCCCTGGGGGCGGCGGGCCGGCCGGATATCGATCGATACATGGAAGCGGTTGAATACCCCGAAACGCTTCCGTAACATGGGGGGCCATTGTTAGCGCTCACACCGGGTGGTCGAGCGGACGGGTTCCCGCGTCCGCCGCAGGCCCCGGCCGGGGCGGCGCCACTGATTGGAGACCTCGTGAAGCGATTCGTGCGAGCCCGGAGCTGGGGGCGGGCGGCAGCGGCCGGCCTGCTCCTGGCGGGCGTCCTGGTGGGCGTGCGCGCCCCGATGGCGCAGGCGTTGGACAACGGGGTGGCCCGCACCCCGCCGATGGGGTGGAACAGCTGGAACTCCTTCGGCTGCAACATCAACGAGGCCCTGATCCGCCAGACGGCCGACGCGCTGGTCAGCAGCGGGATGCGGGATGCCGGCTACCAGTACGTCGTGGTCGACGACTGCTGGTTCAACCCCAACCGGGACTCCGCCGGCAACCTCCAGGGTGACCCGACCCGCTTCCCCAGCGGCATGAAGGCGCTCGGCGACTACATCCACGCCCGGGGGCTGAAGTTCGGCATCTACCAGGTCCCGGTCGACAAGACCTGTGCCCAGTACTTCAACTCCTACCCGGGCGCGACGGGCAGCCAGGGCCACGAGGCGCAGGACGCCCGGCAGTTCGCCGCCTGGGGTGTCGACTACCTCAAGTACGACTGGTGCTCGCCGAACGGGTCCATCGACCAGCAGGTCGCCACGTTCGCCAAGATGCGCGACGCCCTGGCGGCCACCGGCCGGCCGATCGTCTACAGCATCAATCCCAACAGCATCCACGCCAAGACCGGCCCGCAGCGCAACTGGGGCGACGTGGCGAACATGTGGCGCACCACCGAGGACATCACCAACACCTGGAACAGCGGGCAGACCAACGGCTACCCGATGGGCATCCAGAACATCATCGACGTCAACGTGCCGTTGGCCCAGTACGCGAAGCCCGGCGCGTTCACCGACCCGGACATGATGGAGGTCGGCCGGGGCGGCATGACCGACACCGAGATGCGCAGCCACTTCGCGATGTGGGCGATCATGGCTTCCCCGTTGATCGCCGGCAACGACGTCCGGTCGATGAACGCGGCCACCCAGACCATCCTCAAGAACGCGAACCTGATCGCCATCAACCAGGACGCCCTGGCGTTGCAGGGCGCCCAGGTCTCGTTCGACGGCACCCGCCGGGTGCTGGCCAAGCGGCTGGCCAACGGGGACGTGGCGGTGGCCCTGTTCAACCAGGGCGGCTCGACGACGACGATCTCCACCACCGCCGCCGCGATCGGCAAGTCCGGGTCCTCCTTCACCCTGGTCGACGCCTGGACCAACGCCAGCACCACCAGCACCGGCACCATCTCGGCCAGCGTGCCGTCGCACGGCACGGTGGTCTACCGGGTCAGCGGCGGTGGGACCGCCCCGCCGACGACGCCGCCGCCGTCCACGGCGAACGCGCTGTCCAGCGTCTCCTCGGGCCGCTGCCTGGACGTGCCGCAGAGCAACACCGCCAACGGCACCCAGCCGGTGATCTGGGACTGCAACGGGGCGGCCAACCAGCGCTGGACGGCCAACGGCCAGACCCTCCAGGCCCTCGGCAAGTGCCTGGACGCGCCGCTCAACGCCACCGCCGGCGCCAAGGCCCAGATCTGGGACTGCAACGGCGGCACCAACCAGCAGTGGACGTTCAACTCCAACGGCACGATCAGCAACGTGCAGTCCGGCCTGTGCCTCGACGTGAACAACAACGGCACCGCCAACGGCACCACCGTGCTCCTGTGGACCTGCACCGGGGCGGCCAACCAGCGGTGGAACCGGATCTGACCGGGCGGATCGCGTCGGCTCGTCCGGCAGCCCCCGGACGAGCCGACGGCGATCGGGTGCCGGACCCGGACGGTGTGGTGCGGGCACCGTCCGGGTCCGGTCGTCCGACGTCCCCGTCGACGTGCCGGTGGACGTCGTCCCGCCCGCTCGGACGACCGGGCGGGGTCGGGAACCCTCAGCCGGTCGCGGCGACGGCGGACGTGTCGACCGGGGTCAGCCCGGTGGCGGCCCGGTAGCGGACCGGGATCGGGTCGGTCAGCGCGCCGACGAACTCCCCGTCGACGTGGTCGAGGAACCCGATCAGGGACCAGTCGCCGGTGGGGCCGGCGACCAGCCGGGGAGCGTAGAGGTGCGGGTGCGGGAACGGCCGGGCCGCGGCTACGTCCCACGGGCCGCGTACGTCGTGCCCCTCGACCGCCCAGATCCGGTGGCCGTCGCGGCGGGTGCCGGCGGCGTCGGTGGAGAACAGCAGCAGCGGTTGCCCGTCCACGACGGCGACCTGCGGCACCTCCAGGTGCCCGAACCCGGCGGGCACCGACAGCGGCGGCTGCACGGTCCAGTGCAGCAGGTCCGGTGAGGTGGCGTGCCCGACGACGCCCCGGGCCTCGGCCGGGCCGGTGTTCACCCGGGCGGTGACGAGCATGTGCCATCCGTCGCCGTCCGGGTCGGGGAACACCCACGGGTCACGCCAGGCCTGCTCGTACCAGAGGGTCCGGTCGAGCAGCTCGTACCAGGTGGGGTCGGCCTCGACCAGCGGCCCGGTGCCGTACCGGTGCCAGGTGGTCAGGTCGTCGGAGACGGCCAGGCCGATCCGCTGCACCAGCCCGTCCTCGGCCCGACCGACCCCGGTGTAGAACAGGTACCACCGCCCGTCCGGGCCGCGCACCGTGCATCCCGTCCAGGTGGCGAGGTCGTCCCAGCTCGGCGCGTCGGCGGGCACGATCGCGTCGGCGACGAGCTGCCAGGTGCGCAGGTCCGTGGAGACGGCGTGGCCGATGGTGGCACGGCGGTGCCGGCGGTGCGGGTCGTGCAGGGCGCGGGAGGCGCGCAGGAAGAACGCGTGCCACCGGTCGGTGTCGTCCCGGGCGTACCAGCTGTCCCACACCCAGTGGTCGGGTAGACGTAGCATGCCGGGGAAGCTAGCACTAAATCGTTTTAGCGGCCAGGTCGGCCCTCCTGCGACGACCCGCGCTGGCGTGGTCGACGGGCGGTGGGGGAGGGCTATCCGGCCGGGGCGGCCAGGGAGCGGCGGCGGCGCAGCGGCATGGGGACGAGCGACGGCGTGGCCCCGCCGCCGTCGAGCAGGATCTCGACCGCCCGCCGACCCATCTGCTCGTGCGGCAGCGCCGTGGTGGACAGGCCGGGGCGCAGCCAGGCGGCGATCGGGTCGTCGTCGAACGAGACCACCGAGATGTCGTCCGGGACGGTCAGCCCCGCCTCGGCGAGCGCCTGGTAGGCGCCGAAGGCCAGCCGGTCGTTCATGCAGATGATCGCGGTGGGCCGGGTCGGCCGGCCCAGCAGCGTCCGCATCGCGGCGTAGCCGTGTTCGGGCAGCCACTCGGCGCAGAAGCACTCGGTCAGCAGATCGACCCCGGCGTCGTCCAGCGCCCGGTGGACGCCGCGCAGCCGGGCGCGTGCGGCGAGGGAGACCTCGGCGTCGTCCTCCTTGAGCCGGTTGCGGCCGATCAGCGCGATCCGGTCCCGGTGGCCGAGGTCGAGCAGGGCGGTGGTGACCGTACGGCCGGCCCGCTCGTCGTCGGGGAGCACGCAGGGCAGATCGTCGGGGCTGGTGGCGTTGAGCAGCACCACCGGGCCGCCGAGGATGGCCGGGGGCACGGTCAGCCGGCGGGTGGCCATCGCGGCGTAGATCACGCCGTCGACCTGCCGGTCGAGCATCGCCTCGATGGCGTACTGCTCGAAGGTGGCGTCGCCCTGCGTCTCGGTGATGAGCAGCACGTGGTCCCGCTCCCGGGCCGCGTCGAGCGCGCCCCGGATGAGGCCGCCGGCGAACCGGGTGGTGGCGACGATGTCGGAGACGAACGCGATGGTGGCGGTCTTGCGGGTACGCAGGCTGCGGGCGGCCAGGTTGGGCCGGTAGCCGAGTTCCTCGGCGGCGGCGAAGACGCGCTGGTGCGCCTCGGCCGACAGCCGGGTGCCCTCCCGGCCGTTGAGGACCATCGACGCGGCGGTCTTGGACAGCCCGGCCCGCCGCGCGACGTCGGCCAGGGTTGCTCTGTTGCGGCCCATCAGTCCTCCGAATCGCCGGCGGCGTCGCGGCCGCGCTCCCGCCCATCATGATGCGTGGTCCGGCCCGGCCCGGTGTCGGCGGTCACCCCGGGTGTGTGTCGGTCACCACCCGCTACGGCCGGTGGAGCGGGTGGCCGAGCGTGAACCGGATGTTTCCGGACCGTTGCCTTTTGGTCCTTGACAGCTCAGGTCGCCGCGCGCATGCTCTGCTAAATCAGTTTAGCGGCTACTTTTGACAGGTCGGGCGGCACCCTCGGTGACCCTCGGCATGGTCATCGGTAACGACAACGCGTGCTGCGGCGGCACGCCGACGGCGACGTACTGTTGCGGCTGGTCACCCACCGTAACGACCCGCCGGCTCGGCCCGCACCGCGGCCGGGGCACGCACGGAAGAGTCGAGGAGTCCTCAATTGGCTACACCACTGGCAAGGTTCTCCCGCCGGACGGCGCTCCTGGCCCCCGTGCTGGCGTTGGGGCTGGCCGCCACGGCGTGCAGCGCCCCCGGGGCCGACGACGCGCCGCGCACCGGCGGCGACGCCACCGTCAGCACCGAGCTGGGCAGCGACCCGATCACCCTGGAGATGTACGCCGAGACCGGCTTCCCGCTGGCCAAGGCGCTGGCCGACGAGTTCACCAAGCAGCACCCGAACGTCAAGTTCAACATCCGCGAGGACCAGTTCACGGTCATCGTGGAGAACGCGCCCCGGGTGATGGCCTCGGACAACTCGCCCGACATCATCCGGCTCCCCACCATGGTCGACCTGGTCAAGGACGACCTGCTCAAGAACCTCGACCCGTACTTCACCGCGTACGGCTGGGACAAGTTCCCCGCCTCGCAGCTGGTGCAGCTGCGGGTCGGCGACGGCGGCACCACCCGGGGCACCGGGTCGCTGTGGGGGATGGGCCTCGGCTACAGCGTCACCGGGGTGTTCTACAACAAGAAGCTGGCCGAGCAGGTCGGCATGACCCAGCCGCCGGCCACCATCGCCGAGTTCGAGGAACTGCTGGCCAAGGCCAAGTCCGCCGGCGTGCAGCCGATCATGCAGTTCAACAAGAACACCGCGGGCATCAACTTCCCGCACCAGGCGTTGCAGAACCAGTTCGGCGACCCGGCCCAGGTGGCCGACTGGATCTTCCAGAAGCCCGGCGCGACGTTCGACACCCCGGCCGCGCTCAAGGCCACCCAGACCATCCAGAAGTGGGCCCAGGCCGGCTACTTCCCGAAGGACGCCAACGCGCTGGACTACGCGAGCATGGTCGGCGAGTTCCAGAAGAACAACGGCCTGTTCATGTTCAACGGCGACTGGGAGTCGGCCAACCTCGACAAGACGATGCCGGGCAACGTCGGCTTCTTCCTGTTCCCGACCGAGTCGGCCGGCGGCAAGCACGTGGCGATGTCCGCCCCGAACACCTTCGGCATCGGCGCCAAGGCCAAGAACCCCGACGCCGCCGCGTACTTCCTGAACTGGGCGCACACCAACGCCACCGCCCGCGAGATCGCGGTCAAGATCGGCGGCTCCAGCCCGGGTGGCCCGAGCGACCTGCCCGTGCCGGCCGCCGCCCCCGGCACCGTGCTGGCCGAGACGCTCAAGGCGTCCCAGCAGCTCGGTGAGGAGAACGGCGCGGTGGACTTCACCGCCAACGCCACCGGTGGCATCTTCGCCGCGGCGATCACCCCCGAGATGCAGAAGCTGATCGCCGGTCAGCAGACCCCCGAGGGGTACGTGAAGGCGGTCCAGGCCGAGTACGCGAAGGAACTGTCCCGATGACGTCTGCCCTCGGCAGCGTACCGACCGGGCAGGGTGGGACGGCACCGTCGCCGGACCGTCCCACCCGCCCGTCGCCCGCGCGGGCCCACCGGAGGCGGTGGGCCCGCGCGGGCGGGACGGGCTGGCTCTTCGTCCTGCCCGCCGTGCTGATGTACGCGGTGTTCGTGCTGCGCCCGCTCGCGCTGACCATCCAGTACTCGTTCTACAACTGGAACGGCATCGGGGTGGCCCGCTGGGCGGGGCTGGACAACTACCTCACCGTGTTCACCGACAGCGACCTGTTGAAGATCATCGGCAACGCGCTCGTCCTGATCGTCTTCTTCAGCTTCGTCCCGGTCGCGCTCGGCCTGCTGGTGGCCAGCCTGGTCCGCCGGATCACCACCGGCGTGTTCGGCACCGTCGTCCGGACGGTGCTGTTCCTGCCGCAGGTCATCCCGCTGGTCGCGGCGGGCATCGCGTGGAGCTGGCTGCTGTCGTCCAACGGCCTGGTCAACCAGGTGCTGCGGGCGGTCGGCCTGGGTGGGGTGGCCCGCGCCTGGCTCGGCGACTTCGACACCGCGCTGCCCGCCGTCGGCGTGATCGGCGCCTGGGTCCTGCTCGGACTCTGCACGATCCTGCTGGTCACCGGCATGAGCAAGATCGACCCCGCGCTGTACGAGGCGGCCCGCCTCGACGGCGCCGGCCCGGTCCGCGAGTTCTTCGCCGTCACCCTGCCCAGCCTGCGCCAGGAGATCGGCGTCTGCCTCACGGTGACCATCATCGCCGCCCTGGCCAGCTTCGACATCGTCTACATCTCGACCAGCGGCGGCCCCGGCCTGCAGACCACCGTGCCCGGCCTGGAGATCTACCGGCTGGCCTTCTCGCAGCGCCAGGTCGGCCTCGCCTCGGCGCTGGCCGTCGTGCTGATGCTGCTGGTGGTGCTCTGCGTGCTGCCGATCCAGCGACTGACCCGGGGGGACAAGTCATGAACCTGAGCCGGCGCGAGAACCTGACCGGCCGGGTCTTCCTGCTCGTCCTGGTCGTGGTCACCCTGCTGCCGTTCGTCAGCATGCTCTCCGCGGCGTTGCAGCCCCGGGGCACCGTGCCCAGCGGCCTGGCCTGGCCGTCGGACCCGCAGTGGGGCAACTTCGCCGACGCCTTCACGGTGGCGAACATGGGCGCGCTGCTGCGCTCCAGCCTGCTCATCGTGGCCGGGGTGGTGCCGGTCTCGGTGCTGATCGCCACCATGGCCGGCTTCGGACTGGGCCAGCTCCGGGTCCCCGGCGGCCGGATCGTGTTCGCCCTGCTGCTGCTCGGCCTGACCCTGCCGTTCGAGGCGGTGGTCACCCCGCTGTACTACCAGATGCAGGATCTCGGCCTGCTCAACACCCGCTGGGCGATCATCCTGCCGCTGATCGGCCTCTACATGCCGTTCGCGGTGTTCTGGATGCGGGCCCACTTCAGCAACGTGCCGGTCGAGCTGTCCGAGGCGGCCCGGGTCGACGGCAGCAGCACCTGGCAGCTCTTCTGGCGGGTCCAGGTGCCGCTCGCCCGCCCGGCCATCGCGTCGCTGACCATCCTGATGTTCCTCTGGACGTGGAACCAGTTCCTGCTGGCCATCGTCCTGGTCGACGACCCGGCCAAGCGGACGATGGCGGGCGCGCTCGGGGCGTTCCAGGGGCAGTGGGGCACCGACCTGGTGCTGTTGTGCGCCGGCTCGCTGCTGATCCTCACCCCGACCCTGATCGTCTTCCTGATCTTCCAGCGTCAGTTCATCAAGGCCCTGATCCAGGGCTCTCTGAAGGGATAGCAGTGGCCACGCAGCCGCAGATCCACGGCGACGCCGACGAACGGTACGGGCGGGTGGCCGACGTCTTCCGCGCCAACTTCACCGACCGGGGGGAGGTCGGCGCGGCGGTCACCGTCTACGTCGGTGGTCGCCGCGTCGTCGACCTGTACGGCGGGACGGCCGACCCGCGCACCGGCCGGCCCTGGACGGCGCACACCCCGGTCGTCGTCTACTCCTGCACCAAGGGCATCCTGGCGGTCTGCGCCTACCTGCTGGTGCAGCAGGGCCGACTCGACCTGGACGCGCCGGTCACCCGCTACTGGCCGGAGTTCGGCCGGCACGGCAAGGCCGACATCCCGGTGCGTTGGCTGCTCACCCACCAGTCCGGCCTGCCCGCGCTCGACCGCCCGTTGACCCTCGACGAGGTGCTCGCCTGGGACCCGGTGGTCACGGCGATCGAGGCCCAGACGCCGCTGTGGGAGCCGGGCACCGCGCACAGCTACCACCCGATGACCTACGGCTGGCTGATCGGCGAGGTGATCCACCGGATCACCGGCCAGCTTCCCGGCGCGTTCTTCCGGGACGCCCTGGCGACGCCGCTGGGCCTGCGCACCTGGCTGGGGCTACCGGCCGCCGAACGGGACACGGTCGCCTGGAACATCGCCCCGGCACCCGAGGCGGAGCCGTTCGTCGACCCGGTGGCCGACCGGGGGATCACCATGGGCGGCGCGTTCGCGTTCCCCGCCGACGACGCCGGCCTGGTCAGCTTCAACGACCCCGCCATCCAGGCCGCCGGCATCCCGGGCGCGGGCGCGGTGAGCACGGCCGACGGGCTGGCCCGCCTCTACGCCGCCTGCGTGTCGCCGGTGGCGGGACCGCCCGTGCTCGACCCGGCGTCGGTCGACGACGCGACCGTCGTGCGGTCCCGGGGCCAGCAGCGGCACGGCCCGCCGGACACCGGCCAGCGGTGGGGCACCGGCTTCCTGCTGCACTCCCCACCGGCCCGGCCGCTGCTGTCCGAGCGCAGCTTCGGCCACGACGGCGCGGGCGGCAACCTCGGCTTCGGCGACGACGCCCACCAGGTCGGCTTCGGCTACGTGGTGAACCAGATGCAGGGCATGGGTGACGAACGCGCCAACCTGCTGACCGCCGCCCTGCGGACTTGCCTGGACGACTGACCGGCCGGACCCGACGCGTCGCGCCCCGGGCGTCCCGACGAGGGACACCCGGGGCGCGCTGCCGTCGGCCGCCGCGCCGGCTCAGCGGCCAGCCCGTGCCGGCTTGCGCTGGGCCAGCAGCCAGCGCAGGATGCGGCCGTCCTCGTAGGTGGGCCCGAACGCGGCGTGGTAGTCCGGGAGGGTGAACGCCGAGTCGGCGTACTCGGTGTAGCGGACCAGGTCGGCGATCTGCGCCGGGGTCCTGCCCCGGGCCTCGTACGCCTGCCGCAGCGCGGTCGCGGAGTTGCGGGCGCCCGCGACGGGGAGCAGGTGGTCGTGCTCGCCGTGGGTGATCCAGACCGGTACCCCGGCGGCGGCGATCGCGGTGGCCTGGCCGGCGTCGACCGGGAAACCCCCGGTGACCAGCCCGCCGGCGAACAGGTCCGGCCGCTTGGCGAACGCCTCCCACAGCAGCTGCGAGCCGTACGACACGGTGGTCGCGTAGACCCGGCGGCGGTCCACGGCGTACTCGTCGACGAAGCTGTCGAGCAGCTTGACCAGCAGGTCGGCCTCGGCCACGCCGCCGACCCGCTGGTGCTGCGGGGCCAGCACGATCACGTCCTCGCGGCTGCCGGTCCAGCCCGGCTGCGACCAGGCGGTCGCCGGGATGTCGGCGGCGAGTTGGACGCCGAGGTTGTCGCCGTCCCAGCCCATCCCGTGACCGGGCAGGACGACCATCAGCGGGTAGGCGCGGCCCGGCCGGTAGTCGCGCGGCAGCCGGTAGTGGTAGGGCAGCACGGTGCCGGCGCTGACGAACGAGCCGGAGCGGAACGCGTCGACCTCGCGGTCGACAGGCGGCTCGGTGACCGGCCGGGACTCACCCGGGGTCGCCCTGGCCAGCACCGGGCCCCTGCCGAGGCCCCGGCCGGGCTGGGCGTGCACGTCCTTGCGCTGCACCACCCGGGTGGGCAACTCGGGGTTGACCTTCACCGAGCATAGGAACGTCGGGCACTTGGAGACGATGACCGTCCAGCCGCCGGGGTCGGCCGGGTCCAGCTCGACGATGACGTACCGGCCGGGGGCCGAGCGGTGGTCGGGGCGCAGGGCCGGCGCACTGTTGGTGTAGGTGCGGGTGACCGTGCGGTCGGCGAGCTTCGGCAGGTCCTCGATGGGGTTGAAGCGGAAGTTGTAGATCGTGTCGGCCACGGTGAAGGTGCCGTTGTCCAGGGTGCGGGGGTTGACCGTCGCGCCGTACTCGACGGCCACCGCGGAGACCTTCTGGCCGTAGGTGTAGACGGTGGTGATCGGGGTGATGCTGCGGATCGCGTCCCGGCCGCCGCGGTCGGCGACGGGCGCGGCGTACGCGACGCCGGCGGGGGCGACCAGCGCGAGTGTGGTGACGAGCGGGATCAGTCCGGTGCGCAGTCTCATCCGGGTCCTTTCCTGGGGACACGGCCGCCCGACGCCGGTTGGTCCGGCTCGCCGGTCGCCGGGTCGGGTGTCCGGCCCGGCGTCGACCGACTGTGCAGAAAGGACGGTCGCTAAACTGATTTAGCAGAGCATGGTCGTCGGCCCGCGTCGTGTCAATGGCGAGCCCGTAACAAGCCGGAAACCTGGCGTGACGATCGCGTCGGCGTGCCCCGGCCCGGTGGTCGGCCTCCGGTGCGGGGTACCGCGAACCGGTTCGCTGGCCAGGGCCCCGGCGGTCGGTCGGGCCCGGCGGGCGGGTGATCCACGCGGTGTGCCCCGTTACGAGACCGTGACGTCCGGATTTCCGGGGGACTGTTGACGGCGGCGATGTGAGCGCTAACACTACCCCGAAAGGTGACAGGTGGTCCCCGCAGTCGGCGGGAGTTCCGGAGAGGAGAAACCTGTGCGCAGGAAATTCCTGGTCGCGCTCGGCGGCGCGGCACTGGCGTTCAGCCTGGCCGCGTGCAGCGGCGGGGGTGCCGGCAGCGGCGGTGACACCAGCGACAAGAAGCCCGCCGACCTGACCATCGGCGTCTCCATGCCGACCCAGACCTCGGAGCGGTGGATCGCCGACGGCAAGGCGGTCAAGGAGAAGCTGGAGGCCAAGGGCTACAAGGTCGACCTCCAGTACGCAGGCGACGACATCCCCACCCAGTCCCAGCAGGTCGACCAGATGATCACGCAGGGCGCGGACGTCCTGATCATCGCGGCCATCGACGGCACCGCGCTCAGCGGCCAGTTGGACGCCGCCGCCGCCGCGAAGATCCCGGTCATCTCCTACGACCGGCTGCTGCTGGGCAACAAGAACGTCGACTTCTACGTCAGCTTCGACAACTACAAGGTCGGGGTCGCCCAGGCGACCGCCCTGCTGGTGGGCCTCGGCCTGCAGACCAAGGACGGCGGCAAGGGCACCGCGACCGGCCCGTTCAACGTCGAGCTGTTCGCCGGCTCGCTGGACGACAACAACACCCAGTACTTCTGGGGCGGGGCGATGGACACCCTCAAGCCGTTCATGGACAACGGCACCCTGAAGGTCAAGTCCGGCCAGACCCGCATCGAGCAGGCGGCGATCCTGCGCTGGCAGCAGGAGACCGCGCAGAAGCGGATGGAGGACCTGCTCACCTCCGGCTACAACGACGGCACCGTGGTCAACGGGGTGCTGTCGCCGTACGACGGCATCTCCCGCGGCATCATCACCGCCCTGCAGAACGCCGGCTACGGCAAGGGCGCCAAGAAGCTGCCCGTGGTGACCGGTCAGGACGCCGAGATCGCCTCGGTCAAGCTGATCAACGACGGGGTGCAGAGCTCCACCGTCTTCAAGGACACCCGACTGCTCGCCGAGCAGGCCGTGATCGCGGCCGAGGCGTTCCTGCAGGACAAGGAGCCGCAGGCCAACGACACCAAGACCTACAACAACAAGGTCAAGGTCGTCCCGTCGTACCTGCTGCCGATCGAGACCGTCTACAAGGACGACATCACCAAGGTGCTCGTCGACTCCGGGTACTGGTCGGCCGACGAGGTCGCCGCCGGTCAGGCCAAGAAGTAAACCGGTCGTCGGGCGCGGCGGTCACCGGCCGCCGCGCCCGACGCATCGCAAGCCCGCCTCAGGCTTCGACGATCAGGACGCTGACCATGGACGACACCATCCTCGAGATGCGACGCATCACGAAGACCTTCCCCGGGGTGACCGCGCTTGCCGACGTCTCCCTCGCGGTGCGCCGGGGGGAGATCCACGCCATCTGCGGCGAGAACGGCGCCGGCAAGTCCACCCTGATGAAGGTGCTCTCCGGGGTGCACCCGACCGGGTCGTACGACGGCGAGATCGTGCTGGACGGCACGCCTGTGCACTTCCGGGGCATCCGCGACAGCGAGTCCCAGGGCGTCGTCATCATCCACCAGGAACTCGCCCTGGTGCCACACCTGTCGATCGCCGAGAACATCTTCCTTGGCAACGAGCGGCGCGGCCCGGGTGGACTCATCGACTGGAACCGCGCCAACGCCGAGGCCGCCGACCTGCTGGCCTCGGTGGGCCTGCACGAGAACCCGGTCACCCCCGTCATCCAGCTCGGCGTCGGCAAGCAGCAGCTCGTCGAGATCGCCAAGGCGCTGTCCAAGAAGGTCCGGCTGCTCATCCTGGACGAGCCGACCGCCGCGCTCAACGACATCGACTCGGCGCACCTGCTCGACCTGCTGCGTCGGCTGCGCGACCGGGGCATCACCTGCATCCTGATCTCGCACAAGCTCAACGAGGTCACCGCGATCGCCGACGCGACCACGGTCATCCGGGACGGGCGCACCGTGGAGACGCTGTCCCTGGCTTCCGGCGAGGTCACCCAGGAACGGATCATCCGGGGCATGGTCGGCCGGGACCTGGACAGTTTCTATCCCGACCGGGTCTCGAAGCCGGGGGAGGAGGTGCTGCGCATCGAGAACTGGAGCGTGCGGCACCCCACCCAGGACCGGCTCGTCGTCGACGACGTCAGCCTGGACGTCCGCGCCGGCGAGGTGGTCGGCATCGCCGGGCTGATGGGCGCCGGGCGCACCGAGCTGGCGATGAGCGTCTTCGGCCGGTCGTACGGCCGGGACGTGCGGGGCCGGCTGTTCGTGCGGGGCCGGGAGGTCCGGGCGAACACCGTCGCGGAGGCCATCGAGCACGGCATCGCCTACGTCACCGAGGACCGCAAGCGCTTCGGTCTCAACCTCATCGACGACGTGCGGCGCAACGTCTCGGCCGCCGCGCTGGGCCGGCTGGCCCGCCTCGGCTGGGTCAACGGCAACGAGGAGATCAGGGTCGCCGAGCAGAGCCGGCGCGACATGAACATCAAGACGACCAGCGTGATGGCAGTGGTGGGCAAGCTCTCCGGCGGCAACCAGCAGAAGGTCGTGCTGTCGAAGTGGCTGTTCACCAACCCGGACGTGCTGATCCTGGACGAGCCGACCCGGGGCATCGACGTGGGCGCGAAGTTCGAGATCTACACGATCGTCAACCGGCTCGTCGCCGAGGGCAAGGCGGTGATCCTGATCTCCTCGGAGCTGCCGGAGCTGCTCGGCATGTGCGACCGCATCTACACCCTCGCCGCCGGCCGGATCACCGGCCAGGTGCCGGTGGCCGAGGCGACCCAGGAGAACCTCATGGACCTGATGACGAAGGACAAGGAGCGCGTGGGATGACCAGCGTCAAGACCTCATCGCCGCCGTCCCCGCCGCCCACCGGGAAGAGCCCGGGCGTCGCCCTGCACGCCGGCACCAGCGACCTGCGCGCGCTGATCATGAACAACCTGCGGCAGAGCG
Organism: Micromonospora wenchangensis; assembly: GCF_002210435.1. Taxonomy (GTDB): domain Bacteria; phylum Actinomycetota; class Actinomycetes; order Mycobacteriales; family Micromonosporaceae; genus Micromonospora; species Micromonospora wenchangensis. The sequence goes on along the minus strand of NZ_MZMV01000050.1, from coordinate 21,754 downwards.
GCATCTACGTCGCGCTGGTCGTCATCGTCGGGCTCTTCGCCGTGCTCACCGACGGGGTGTCGCTGAGCCCCGGCAACATCACCAACATCGTGCTCCAGTACTCCTACATCCTGGTGCTGGCGATCGGCATGGTGATCATCATCATCGGCGGGCACATCGACCTGTCGGTGGGCTCGGTGGTGGCGCTCACCGGGGCGGTCTCCGCCGTGCTGGTCATCCGGGAGGGCTTCCCGTGGTGGGTCGGCATCCTGGCCGCGCTGGCGGTGGGGGTCGCGGTCGGCGCGTGGCACGGCTTCTGGGTGGCGTACGCCGGCATCCCGGCCTTCATCGTGACGCTCGCCGGCATGCTGCTGTTCCGGGGCCTGACCCTGCGGGTGCTGGACAACATCTCGCTGTCCCCGTTCCCCGCCGACTACCAGCAGGTCGCGGCCGGCTTCCTCAACGGCCTGCTCGGCGGGGACGGCTTCGACGCGTTCACCCTGCTGATCGGCGCGGTCGCGGTGGCCGGGTACGCGGTGAGCGGTTTCCGGACCCGGGTGGCCCGGGTGCGCTACCAGCAGCCGGTGGAGTCGTTCCCGCTGTTCGTCGCCCGGGTGGTGCTGGTGGGCGCGGTCATCATGTACTTCGCCTGGCAGTTGGCCCACGCCCGGGGCCTGCCGATCGTCCTGATCATCCTGGCCGTGCTGGTGCTGGTCTACGGCCTGCTCACCCGGCGTACGGTCTTCGGCCGGCAGGTCTACGCGATCGGCGGCAACCTCTCGGCGGCGATGCTGTCCGGGGTGAAGGTGCGGACGGTCAACTTCTGGATGTTCGTCAACATGGGCTTCCTGGCGGCGGTGGCCGGGGTGATCTACTCATCGCGTTCCAACGGCGCCCAGCCCGCCGCGGGCAACATGTTCGAACTCGACGCGATCGCCGCCGCGTTCATCGGCGGCGCGGCGGTCACCGGCGGGGTCGGTACCGTGGTCGGTGCGATGGTCGGCGGTCTGATCATGGCGGTGATGAGCAACGGGATGCAGCTCATGGGCGTCGACCAGTCCATCCAGTCGGTGGTCAAGGGTCTCGTGCTGCTCGTCGCCGTGGCGTTCGACGTCTACAACAAGCGGCGCGCCGGCTCCTCCCGCTGACCGGTGACGCGGCAGCCGCCCGCGTCGCCCACCCCCCGCGCCGGACACCCCGGGCCACGTCGGACCGTTCCGACCCGGCCCGGGGTGTCGGCATCTGCGCCTGTCGATCGTGTCCGCGCTGTTTCAGCTTGACGAGCATCATGTTATCGCTCACAGTCTATGGATAGCTGAAGCCGTTCCCGCGGCGGCTGGTCGGCAGGCCCGACCCGTCGCCGCGCCGCGTCGTGCGCCATCGCGGACGCACCGCCGAGTGAACGTTGACATCGGCAGGCTTCGAACACAGCGACGACGGTGGCCCGCGTTCCCGGCGCGACCGTCGATCGACCGTTGGCGAAGGAGGGTCATGGTAGCCATGGGTGAGGTGCCGATCGCGGTCCGGCGACGGCGGGGCTGGTGGTCACGGGTCGTGGCCGCGCTGTTGACGGTGCTGGTCGGCGGTGGTCTCGTCGTGGTCCAGTCGACCGGCGCGGCGGCGGCGACGGTGGACACCACCGCCTGGTACGTGCTGGTCAACCGCAACAGCGGCAAGGCGCTGGACGTGTACAACTTCGCCACCAACGACGGCGCGCGGATCACCCAGTGGACCCGCGGCGACGGCACCAACCAGCAGTGGCAGTTCGTCGACTCCGGCGGCGGCTACTACCGGTTGAAGTCGCGGCTGTCGGGCAAGGTGCTCGACGTCTACAACCTCTCCACCGCCGACGGCGCGGCGATCGTGCAGTGGACCGACGGCAACGGCTCCAACCAGCAGTTCCGGCTCGCCGACTCGGCCGACGGCTACGTCCGGCTGCTCAACCGCAACAGCGGCAAGGCGGTCGAGGTGCAGAACGCCTCGACGGCCGACGGCGGCAACATCGTCCAGTACGCCGACTGGGGCGGTACCAACCAGCAGTGGCAGCTCGTCCGGGTCGACGGCGGCACCACCCCGACCACGCCGCCGCCCACCACGCCACCGGCGAGCGGCTCGTACACCAACCCGGTGGTGTGGCAGGACTTCGCCGACGTCGACATCATCCGGGTCGGCGACGCGTTCTACCTGTCCGCCTCGACCATGCACTACTCGCCGGGCGCCCCCATCCTGCGCTCGTACGACCTGGTGAACTGGGAGTTCGCCGGGCACTCGGTGCCCCGGCTGGACTTCGGCACGAAGTACGACCTGAACGGCGCGCGGGCGTACGTCAACGGGATCTGGGCGTCGACGCTGAACTACCGTCCGAGCAACCGCACCTACTACTGGGCCGGCTGCATCGACTTCGCCAAGACCTACATCTACACCGCCGCCGCCGTCGACGGGGCGTGGAACCAGCACTCCACCATCAACAAGTGCTACTACGACGCCGGCATGCTGGTCGACGACAACGACACCATGTACGTCGCCTACGGCAACACCCAGATCAGCGTCGCGCAGTTGTCCGCCGACGGTAAGAGCGAGGTCCGCAGCCAGCAGGTCTTCTCCACCCCGTCGAGCGTGGGCACCCTGGAGGGGGCCCGGTTCTACAAGCGCAACGGCAGCTACTACATCTGGCTCACCCGGCCGGCGAACGGCCAGTACGTGCTGAAGTCGTCGAGCCCGTTCGGCCCGTACGAGATGCGGCAGGTGCTGCTCAACATGCCCGGCCCGATCTCCGGCGGCGGCGTGCCGCACCAGGGCGGCCTGGTGCAGACCCCGGCCGGCCAGTGGTACTACATGTCCTTCGTGGACGCCTACCCCGGTGGGCGGGTGCCCGCCCTGGCCCCGATCACCTGGACCGCCGACGGCTGGCCGCAGATCCAGACGGTCAACGGCGGCTGGGGCACGTCGTACCCGAACCCGCTGCCGACCCGGCCGGTCAAGCCGCTGACCGGCACCGACACGTTCTCCGGCAGCACCCTCGGCCCGCAGTGGGAGTGGAACCACAACCCGGACAACAGCAAGTGGTCGGTCAACGACGGCCTGCGCCTGCAGACCGCCACCGTCACCAACGACCTCTACAGCGCCCGGAACACGGTCACCCACCGCATCCAGGGGCCGACCTCCACCGCCACCGTCGAACTCGACTACTCGGCGCTGCGCGACGGCGACCGGACCGGGCTGGCGGTGTTGCGCAACTCGTCGGCCTGGATCGGCGTCCGGCGGGACAACGGCGCCACCCGGGTGTCGATGACCAACAACCTCACCATGGACGGCAGTTGGCGGACCACCAACACCGGCACGGAGATCGCCTCCGCGCCGGTCAGCGGGGGACGCATCTGGCTACGGGCCACCGCCGACATCCGCCCCGGCTCCGGCCGGCAGGCCCGGTTCTCCTACAGCACCGACGGGGTCACCTTCACCGCGCTGGGCAACGCGCTGACCCTCGACAACACCTGGCAGTTCTTCATGGGCTACCGGTTCGCCCTGTTCAACCACGCCACCCAGGCCCTCGGCGGCACCAGCACGATCCGTCAGTTCCAGCTCACCACCCCCTGACCCGGCCGGTCAGGGGCGCGGAGCGGCCGGGCCGCCCGTACCGTCGGCACCCCTCGCGGGCCGGTCGGTGCGGGCGGCCCGGCCCGTTGCGCCCGGGGCGGGCCGCCCGGCCTGCGCCGACAGCCACCGCGCACGGAACGGGGCCGCCCCTTGGCGGGGGCGGCCCCGTTCGTGGGACCGTCGGGCCCGCACCGTCTCGCCGGCGGTGCGGGCCCGACGGTGGTCCTCACTGGTTGGCGACGAACCGCCACCGGTTGTCCACGCTGCCGTTGTCGGAGTCCTGCACGGCCTGCGCGCCCTGCGCGGTCGAGCCGTTGAGGATGCCGAGCAGCTTCCCGCTGTTGACGTTGCGGATCTTGTAGGTGCCGTCGCCCTGGCTGAGCAGGGTCCACCGGTGGTCAGCGGTGCCGTTGTCCGCCCACTGCAGGACCCGGGCGTTGTCGGCGGTGGACATGTTCTCCACGCCGAGGACCTTGCCGCTGTTGACGTTGCGGAACCGGACCGCGTCGCCGTCGGTCACCACCACCCAGTTGTGGTCGGCGGTGCCGGTGTCGCCCCACTGCAGGGCCAGCCCGCCGTCGGCGGTGGACATGTTCTGGATGCCGAGGACCAGACCGCTGCCCACGTTGACGATCCGCGTGCTGCCGCCGGTGCTGCCACCACTGGTGCTCCAGTAGACCGTGTAGTTGAAGCCGTGGGCGTCGTAGAACGGCCCGAGGTTGACCGTGGACCCGTTCGCGGTGGCGGTGAACGCCAGGGTGCTGGTGCTGGTCCGGGTCACCGACGAGGCGTTGAGCGACGGCAGGGCGCTCAGGGCGGTGTTGCCGTAGTTGCCGGCCAGCACCGCCGGTCCGTACGTGAGGGCCGCGACGTTGGCGTTGTCGTTGCTCGGCTGCACCACGACCTTCATCGGCAGCCGTACGGTGAGGGTGTCGCCGGCCGCCCAGGCGCGGGTGACCGTGGCGTAACTGCCGGGGTTGGTGGCGACGCTCTGGGTTTCGCCGTTGACGGCGATCGTCGCGCCGGTGGCCCAGGCCGGGATGCGGACCCGGATGCTCCACGAGCCGCTCATCGACCCGGAGAGGGTCAGCGTGCTGGTGTCGCTGGCCGGGTAGCTGGTGCTCTGGGTGACCGTGATCCCGCGCTGCGACCAGGTCAGCACCGACGGCACGAACAGGTTCACCGTCAGCGTGGTGTCGTTGTAGAAGTAGATCGAGTCCATCAGCTTGGTGTTCGCCTCGATGCCGGTGCCCTGACAGCACCAGAACGAGTTGTAGTCGGTGCTCCAGGTGCCGCCGCCCCAGGCCGGGCCGACCCCCCGGCGTCCGCCCGGCTTGAGCGGGGTGAAGTAGGTGACGTGGCCGTGACCGTCGGCCGGGTTCTGCGCGCCGACGACGTGGTTGAGCAGGGCACGCTCGTAGAAGTCGAAGTACGCGACCCGGTTCGGGTCGAGCAGCCACAGCTCCCGGGTCAGCTTGAGCATGTTGTGGGTGTTGCAGTGCTCGCAGGTGTCGTTGGTCAGGTACCCGGCGATCGCGTTCGGCGGCCGGAAGTGCTCGGCCTGACTGTTGCCGCCGATGACGTAGGTGTGCGCGTTGACGGTCATGTTCCACGCGTTGCCGGCGATGTCCCGGTAACGGGTCGTGCCGGTCGCCTTGAACTCCCGCGCCGCGCCGATCCACTTGGGCACCTGGGTGTTGGCGTGCTTGCCGTTGAGCTGGTCGGAATTGCTGGCGAGCGGGTTGAACACGCCCGCGTGGTCGAACCGCTGGGCGACGGTGAGCCAGCGCCCGTCGCCGGTGTGCTGGTAGATGTCGGTCAGCGCCTCGTTCATGCCGCCGAACTCGGTCTCCAGCATCGCCTGCATCTGGTTGTAGCTCAGCCGCGACGTGCGGGTGTCGACCCAGCCGGCAAGCGCCAGCAGCACCGAGCGGGCCTGCGTGTTGCCGATGTAGCGCCACACGTCGAGCAGCCCCATGAGGGTCTTGTGGATGCAGTAGTAGGGCACGTTGCCGTTGGACAGGGTCCTGGCCTCCAGCGCCGCGAAGTCCGACTCGGGGAAGCCGGACAGGTAGCCCGCGGTGAACCCGGCCGCGCCGTTGTTGGCCTGGCACTTCGCCAGCTCGGCCACCATGTAGTTGGCCTTGTCCCGGCAGGTGGTGTCGCCGAGCACCGCGTACGCCTGCGCCCAGGCGGTGAGGAAGTGCCCCTGCATGTGGGTGCGGAACGGGAAGGACGGCGCGTCCCAGCCCCCGTTGGTCGCGGCCCCGTTGGTGCCCAGCCGGTGGTTGGCCCGGAAGTTGTAGAGCATCCGGTCGACGTCGACGAACCGCAGGTAGCTCAGCGTCCGGTTCTGGTTGTCCAGCAGCCGGCCGGCGGTCAGCCGGACCTGACCCAGCTCGAACGGGTACGCCGAGACGCCCAGGTCGGCCCGGGCCGGGGGGACCACCAGCGCCGCGCCGGCCGGCCCGGACCCGAGCAGGGTGCCACCCGCGGCGGAGGCGAGCGCGGTGGCGCCGGCGGCCTGGAGAAGTTGGCGTCGGTTGAGGGACGGGAAGGACATGGGAACCTCCAGCGGACCGGATCACGGGCGAGCGCCCGTCCGGGTGGGTCGTACGGACGGTGGTGTCGGGTGGTGGGGCGCCGGCCCGCCCCGGTGGGGCGGAGCGGGCCGGCGTGACTGTCAGCCGCGCGACGGGGTCACACGGGGGTGCAGGTCAGGTCGGTCGGTGGCTGGTTGCTGCCGGTGGTCGAGCTGATGTAGCCGACGGTGGTGGAGCCACCGGCCCCGAGCTGCCCGTTGTAGGCGGCGTTGGTGACGGTCACCTGGTTGCCCTGCTGGGTCAGGGTGCCGTTCCACGCCTGGGCCACCGTCTGGCCACTGGGGAGGGTGAAGGACACCCGCCAGCCGGTGATCGGGGTGGACCCGTTGGTGATGGTCAGCTTGCCCTCGAAGCCGCCCTGCCAGGTGTTGACCACGGTGTTGGTGGCCGCGCAGGACAGCCCGGAGGGGGTGGTCGGAGCCGGAGTGGTCGGAGCCGGAGTCGTCGGGGCCGGGGTCGTCGGGGTGGGGGTGGGGGTCGCGGTGGGCGTCGGGGTGGGCGTCGCGGTCGGGGTGGGCGTCGGCGTGGTGCCGCTGCCGTTGAACTGCCACCAGTTGACGTTGAACAGGGTGCCGCTGCCGCCGGTGAACCGCAGGTACATGTCGTGGGTGCCGGTCGCGCCGGACACCGGGCAGGAGACGGTCTGCCAGTTCTGCCAGCCGCCGGTGACCGGCACGGAGCAGCTGGCCACCCGGGTGCCGGTGGCGCTGTCCAGCCGGACCTCGATGGTGCCGCCGCTGCCGGCCGACGCGACCCGGGCGTTGAAGGAGGTCGCGCCGGTGCCGAAGGCGACCCCCTTGACCTTGATGTAGTCGCCGTTCTCGATGTATCCGACGTTCATCCCGCCTTCGCTGGACACCTCCGTCTCGATGCCGGAGCCCCAGGCGATCGTCTCGGCCTCCTGCCGCACGTACGGGTTGAGGGTGCCGATCTGCGGCGCGCCGGTGGTGGTCATGTTGATCGTCGGGATGGTGCCGTTGGCGCCGTAGGTGAACTTCTCCACCGCGACGGACCGGGTGTAGCCGCCGCCGCCGGGCAGCGCGCCGTTGTGGTAGAAGAAGTACGAGCCGCCGTTGAAGTCGACGACCCCGGCGTGGTTGGTGAAGCTGCCGCCCTGGCGGGGCATGACCGTGCCCCGGTAGGTCCACGGTCCGAGCGGCCCGGTGGCCGTCGAGTAGCCGATGAACTCCGAACAGCACTCGGCGGCGAACACGTTGTAGTAGATCCCGTTGCGCTTGTAGACCCAGGGCCCCTCCTCGTAGAGGGTGGGGCGGGTGGTGTTGCCGGTCCGGGTGCCGAATCCGGCGGTGGTCAGCGGGATCTTGGTGACACTGCCGGAGTACGAGATCATGTCGGCGTTCAGCTTGACGTACCACAGGTTCGGGTTGCCCCAGTAGAGGTACGCCTGCCCGTCGTCGTCGATGAAGACGGTCGGGTCGATCTCGCCGTTGGCCGCCAGCGGCCGGCCGATGGCGTCGCGGAACGGGCCGGTGGGGCTGTCGCTCACCGCCACCCCGATGGCCATCGAGTTGGTCGACTTCGCGGTCACCGGCACGTACCAGTAGAACTTGCCGTTACGGGCGATGACCTGGCCGGCCCAGGCGTCCGCCTTCGCCCAGCTGAAGGTGCCGACGTTGAGCGGCGAGCCGTGGTCGGTCCAGTTGACCATGTCGGCGGAGGACCAGACCCGCCACTCCTTCATGGTGAACCACGTCGAGCCGTCCTCGTCGTGGCCGGTGTAGAGGTACACCCGGCCGTTGTGCACCAGCGGGGCCGGGTCGGCGGTGTAGATGTGCTGGACGATGGGGTTGTCGGCCTTCGCGGTGCCGGCCGGCAGCAGGGTCGAGACCAGGAGCAGGGCCGTCAGCCAGGCGAGGGTGCGCCGCAGTCGGGTCAGCGGTGGCAGTGCGGGTTTCACCAGTACCTCCCAGTGTGGGCGATGCGTGTTGAGGGCGTCGACGCGTCGGTGGCCTACCCGGACTCCGCCGGCACCCCGGCCGTCTGCCGGTGGGTCTGGACGTGTTCGAGCGGCCCGCCGTGCGCGGGTACGCGGGGGTGTGGCGTCACGGCTCGATCGCGCTCCCGGCCGGGGACGGCTCTGCGGTCGGCGCGCGGTCGGGTCAGGACCCCACGGTGGCGGTGGACGACGTGCGCCGGGGGATTCCGGGCGCGTCGAACCCTCGACCCGACCCGGCGGCGTGCCGCATCCACGGAAGTGCCCGGAGGTGTCCCACCGACGTTGCCCGTGCCCGCACTCCGCTGCACCGACCGGTGCCGGTGGGCACAGCGCGGAAGCGTGCCCTTCGCTCCCGCGGCCGACGGTATCTTGTTATCGTTAACACCCGCAAGCCATTGACGTCCGTTGGTTGCGCAGCGCCATTTCGGGCCGTGGGCTCTCCGCCGGCCCCGGCGGGTCAGCGCACCAGCCGCCCGGTGTCCGGTCCGCCCCGCCGGACCAGCCACGCCTCGGTGATGTGGGTGACCATGGCCTCGGCCGCGCCGTCCGGGTCGTGGGCCGCGATGCGTTCGTAGATCCGCCGGTGACCCCGGTTGGACGCCACGCACAGTGCCCGCTCGGAGCGGCCCATGTAGCGGGCGGTGTTGACCACCTGGCTCTCCAGCGACCGCACCACGCCCCGGGCGATCCGGTTGCCGGACGCCTGCATGATCACGTCGTGGAACGCCCGGTCGTGCTCGTGGTAGGCGACCTGGTCGTCGACCAGCTCGTCCATCCGGTCGACCAGGGCGCGCAGCCGGTCGACGGTCTCCTGGTCGGCCAGCCGGGCGGCGACGTTGGCCATGTCGGACTCCAGCACCCGCCGGGTGGCCACCAGGTCGTCGAGGATGGTCAGGCTGTCGTCCTCGGCGATGGTCGCGGCGAGCACGAGCTCGTCGAGCATGTCCCACATCGACGGCGGGGTGACGATGGTGCCGCTGCCCTGACGGACCTGCACCAGACCCTTCTCCTGGAGGATCTTGACCGCCTCCCGGACGACCGTGCGGCTGACCGAGAACGCCTCGCACAGCGCCGGCTCGGGCGGTAGCGGGGCGCCGGGCGGGTGAACTCCGCGTACGATGCGTTCCACCAGTTCCGCGGTGACGGCCGTGGCGAGGTTGGCCGGTCGTCGCGCCCAGCTCGGCGGCGTGGACGCGTTCAGGGTGACCTCCCGTGCCGTCATGTCCCCTCCAGTGACTCCCGCGGACCGCGCCACGACCTGACTGACGCGAATTCTACGTCCCACTGTTGACGTCATACGTCATACGAGTTACTTTCTCGTCAATTCATGCGTCTCGATCAGCGCAATCGACCGAGTTCGAAGGTGAGCAGCGATGAAGCAGCGAGCAGTGTGGTCGGCCGTCCTCGTCGCGGCGCTGGCGCTGGCCGGCTGCGGCAGCGCCGGCGGGACGCGTTCCCCGTCCGGCGGGGCGGACGGGAAGCTGGTGGTCTGGGACTGGAAGTCCGGCGAGGCATCCGCCGCGGCGTACCTGCAGAAGGCGAAGGCCGACTTCGCCCGCAAGCACCCCGGCGTTACCGTCGAGTTCGTCGCCCAGCCCTTCGAGCAGTACTACACGCTGCTCGGCACCGCGATCCAGGCCGGCAAGGGCCCCGACGTGATCCTGTTCAACGGCGGCGGCCAGATCCGGGACCGGGCCGACGCGCTGCTGCCCCTCGACGACTACCTGGCCGAGGACCGGCAGCGGCTCACCGGCTGGGAGGCGTTCAGCAAGGACGGCAAGACCTACGCCGGCCCGGTCACGTTGCAGGGCCACCCGATCTACTACAACCGGACCCTCTACGAGAAGGCCGGCCTCGACCCGGCCAAGCCCGCCACCACCTGGTCGACGTTCGTCGCCGACTGCGCCACCATCACCACCCGGACCGGCGCGAAGTGCTTCGCCCTGGGCAACAAGGAGGGCTTCGGCATCCAGTTCTTCCTCTCCGTCCTCGGCTCCGGCGTGCTCACCCCGCAGGAGTACGACGACTGGATCGCCGGCCGACGGAACTGGAACTCCCCGCACGTCAAGCGGATCTTCGCGCTCTGGAAGGAGACCCAGGACGCCAAGCTCAACAGCGACGGGGCGAACTCGACGGCGATGTTCAACGACTCGTTCGCGATCTTCCAGTCCGCCAAGGCCGCCCACGTCATCGGGCTGATGTCCGACGTCGGGCACTGGAAGGACTTCAGCGAGTTCCTCACCGCCGAGAAGCTCGGCGTGATGCGCGCCCCGGTCGTCGAACCCGGCGCCACCCCGAGCCTGCCCTACGACGGCGGCATCGGCTACGGGGTCGCCAGATGGACGAAGGACCCGAAGGTCGCCGCGGACCTGGTGCGCTCGCTGACCTCGACCGACGCGCTGAAGTCGTTCTACGCCGACGCCGGGGCGATCGCCGCCGACACCACCATCGACGTCTCCCAGGGCGGCCCGGCGGTGACCACCATCGTCGCCGACCTCAAGGCCGGCAAGCCCGCCCTGCACGTGGCGCTGTCCTCGAAGACCCTGGACCTGATGGGCCGGCTCTCCCAGCAACTGCTGAGCGGCTCGGTCACCGTCGACGAGGCGGTGAAGCAGCTGGCCGCCTCCGACCAGGCCGGCTGAGCCGTGCCGGTCGACGAGGCGACGCCGGCGGTCCGCCCGGCCCCCACCGGCCCGGCGCGACGGGCCGGGTCGGGGTCGCGGGCCACCCCGCGTCGCGGTCGCGGCGGCCGGCGCTCCGAGCGCCTCGCCCCGTACGTGCTGCTGGCCCCGGCCCTGCTGATCCTGCTGCTGCTGCGGTTCTGGCCGCTGCTGCTGGGGGTGAACTTCTCGTTCACCGGTGACGGCGAGCGCGACGGGTCGGCGGTCGGCCTGGCCAACTACCTGGAGCTGGCGCGGGACCCGCTGTTCCTGGGCGCGCTGCGCAACGTCGGGCTGCTCGTGCTGCTGCTGCCGGTGGCGGTGGCGATCCCCGGCCTGCTGGCCACCTTCATCTACCTGCGGGTCCCCGGGCACCGGCTGTACCGCAGCGTCTACTTCTTCCCGGCCGTGCTGTCCCCGGTCATCGTCGGGGCCATCTTCAACCTCCTGCTCGCCTTCGACGGCCCGCTCAACGCCCTGCTCGGCGGGGTCGGGCTCGGGCCGGTGGACTGGCTGGGCGACCCGGACGTGGCGATGTTCGTGGTGGTCGGGGTGCACGTCTGGGCGACCTTCGGGATGGCGCTGGTGGTGTTCCTCGCCGGCTTCGCCACCCTGGACGCCTCCCTGCTGGACGCCGCCCGGGTGGACGGCGCGTCACTGCCCCAGACCATCCGGCACGTGATCGTGCCCAGCCTCTCCCGCACCATCCAGTTCGTCGTCGTCACCACGATGATCGGGATGCTCACCTCCATGTTCGGCCTGCTCTACGTGATGACCAGCGGCGGCCCGGAGGGCTCCACCTACCTGCCGGAGTACTACATCTGGATCCAGCAGGGGCAGCTCAACCGGCCGGCGCTCGCCTCGGCCGCCTCGACGGTGCTGTTCCTCATCATGCTCGTGGTGGGGCTGCTGCAGATCAGCCTGCTCCGGCGGGCGGTGAGGGAGGCGTGATGTCCCACCTGCGGTGGGGGCGGTGGCTGCTCGCCCTCCCGATGGCCGTCCTGGCCCTGGCGACCGTCTACCCCCTGGCGTTCACCCTCAACGTGGCCATGAAGACCCGCCGCGAGTACGTCCTCGACCGGTTCTCCCTGGCCGACGCCCTACGCTTCGACAACATCGGCGCGGCGTGGAACAGCGTGGGGATGGCCCGCTACCTGGCCAACTCGGTGGGCGTGGTGACGGCGTCGGTGCTCCTGCTGCTGCTGTTCGGCTCGATGGCCGGTTTCGCGTTGAGCCAGCTCCGGTTCCGGGGCTCGTCGGTGCTCTTCCTGTGCTGCCTCGCGGCGCTGTTCGTGCCGTTCCAGGTGATCATGGTGCCGCTGGCCCGGGTGATGGCGGACGCCGGCCTGGTCGACACCTACCCGGGGCTCGTGCTGGCCTACGTGGCGCAGTTCCTGCCGTTCACGATCTTCCTGATGACCAGCTACTACAGGACCATCCCGACCGAGATCATCGACGCGGCCCGGATCGACGGCAACAGCGTCTACGGCGTCTACCGACGGATCATGCTGCCGCTGGGCACCCCGGCGCTGCTGTCGGTCGGCATCCTCGACGCCCTGTTCTGCTGGAACGACGTGCTGATCGCGCTGCTGCTGATGCCCTCGGCCGAACACCGCACGCTGATGGTCGGGGTGACCTCGCTGCGCGGCCAGTACTCCGACGACATCCCCACCTTCGCCTCCGGGGTGCTGATCGCCGCGGTGCCCGTACTGGTGATCTACCTCTTCCTCCAGCGTCAGATCGCCGACGGTGTCGCCGCCGGCGCCACGAAGGGCTGACATGCGGATCACCGGATACCGGACCCTGACCACCGTGCAGGAGTGGGGGCGGCCCGTCGGCGACGCCAACGGCGTGTTCGCCGACGGGGTGACCGCCGTGCCGATCGTCCTGGTCGACACCGACGAGGGCATCACCGGCGTCGGCCTCGGGCCGCACACCGACCTCGAACGGATCTTCGCCGCGATCGACGGGGAGGACCCCCGCGCGGTGACCACCCTCTACGACCGGATGCTGCGGCAGACCTTCAAGGCGGGACACGCCGGCTCGGTGTTCGGCACCATCGGGGCGCTGGACACCGCGCTGTGGGACATCAAGGCCCAGGCGGCCGGGCAACCCCTGTGGCGGCTGCTCGGCGGACGCGACCGGCGGGTGCCCGCCTACGCCTCCGGCCTGGACATCGGCCTCGACGACGACGCGCTCGCCGCGGCGTACACGGTCTACGCCCGGCACGGGCTGCGGGCCGCCAAGCTCAAGGGCGGCCTCGACATCGAACGGGACCGGCACCGGCTGCACGTGGTCCGGGAGGTGCTGACCGAGGCCGGTCGGGGGCAGCGGCCCGGCCTGATGCTCGACGTGAACGAGGCGTGGACCCGCAAGCAGGCCGTACGGCACGTCGCCGAACTCGAACGCACCCTGGACCTCGTCTGGATCGAGGAGCCCGTCCGCCGGTGGGACGCCGAGGGCCTGGCCGTCGTCGGGCGCGGCATCCGGGCGTCCGTCGCCACCGGGGAGAACCTCACCGGCCTGGAGCAGTACCGGCCGCTGATCGCTGCGGCGGCGGTCGACGTCGTGCAGATGGCCGCGGTGTGGGGGGTCACCCACTTCCTGCGGGTGTCCGCCCTGGCGCACGCCTACGACCTGCCGGTCAGCCCGATCGGCAACCACCCCGTCGGCCTGCTGCACGCCGCCACGTCGGTGCCCAACCACATGGTCAGCGAGTTGCAGGACCTCCACCCGCCGGTCGGGATCACCCGCGACCTGCACGTCGAGGACGGCGCGTTCGTCCTCGGCGACTCCCCGGGACTGGGCGTCACGGTCTGCGAGGAGGAGATCGGCAGGTACCCGCGCCGCTCCGACGTGCCGACGCCGGACGGCCCCAACGTACGGCCGGAACGGGCCGGTCGCCGGTTGCTGGCCGTGGCCGACCCGGCCGCCACCCCGGCGGGCCGGTACGTCACCCCGTTGCCCGGCACCCCGACGCACCACAACCACGACGGTCTGCCGTCCGCCGTCCCGCACTGACCCGACCGCGAGGGAGCACGAATGAAGGCAGTGGTCTACCGCAGCGCCCGGCACCTGGAGGTGCAGCGGCGCGCGCCGGAGCCGCCGGGGCCGGGACAGCTGCGGATCGCGGTCGCCTACACCGGGATCTGCGGCACCGACCTGCACGTCTACCACGGGGACATGGACGCCCGGGTGGGCCCGCCGGCGGTGATCGGGCACGAGATGTCCGGCCGGGTGGCCGAGGTCGGCGCGGGGGTCACCGGCTACGCCGTGGGCCAGCCGGTCACCGTGATGCCGACCCGGTTCTGCGGCCGGTGCGCCGCCTGCCGGCGGGGCGACGCGCACGTCTGCCACGCCATGGACTTCCTCGGGGTGGACTCGCCAGGCGCGATGCAGTCCTCCTGGACGGTACCGGCCGACCTGGTGGTGCCGCTCCCCGACGACCTGCCGCTGGACCGGGCCGCCCTGGTCGAACCGGTCGCGGTCGCCGTGCACGACGTGCGGCGGGGCCGGGTGACCGACGCCGACCAGGTGGTGGTCGTCGGCGGCGGGCCGGTCGGCGTGCTCGTCGCCACGGTCGCCCGGCACCGGGGCGCGCGGGTCCTGCTGGTCGAACCGGACCCGTTCCGCCGGTCGGTGGCCGCCGGGGTCGGGATCGACGCGGTCGACCCGGCCGGCACCGACGTGGTGGCGCTGGTCGACGGGCGTACCGACGGCGCGGGAGCGGACGTGGCCTTCGAGGTGTCCGGGTCCGCCGCCGGGGTCGGCACCGCCGTCGACGTGCTGACCACCCGGGGCCGGCTGGTCATGGTGGCGATCCATCCGCAGCCCCGGCCGGTGAACCTGCACCGGATCTTCTGGCGCGAGCTGGAACTGCTCGGCGCGCGGCTCTACCAGCGCGAGGACATGGTGGAGGCGGTCCGGTTGGTCGCCTCCGGCGTGGTGCCGGCCGGGCAGCTCATCTCCCGGGTGGTGCCCGTCGAGGCGGCGGCGTCGGCGTTCACGGCCCTGGAGGAGGGCGGCGGCGTGCTGAAGGTGCTGCTCGACTGGCAGGAGGCCGACCGGTGAACGCCCTGTTCGACCTCTCCGGCCGCACGGCCGTGGTGACCGGCGCGCGCCGGGGCATCGGGCTGGCCATGGCCGAGGCGCTGGCCGTCGCCGGCGCCGACGTCGTCGGCGTCTCGGCGCACCTCGAGGCCACCGGCAGCGAGGTGGAGCAGCGGGTACGCGCGGCGGGCCGCTCGTTCACCGCGCTGCGCGCCGACCTGGCCGACCGGGCCGAGGTCCGCCGGCTCGTCGCGGACCTGCACGCGCTCGGCCCGGTCGACA
This sequence comes from Micromonospora wenchangensis, assembly GCF_002210435.1. GTDB lineage: Bacteria > Actinomycetota > Actinomycetes > Mycobacteriales > Micromonosporaceae > Micromonospora > Micromonospora wenchangensis. The sequence continues at coordinate 6,626 of NZ_MZMV01000050.1, read as the reverse complement.
TCCTGGTCAACAACGGCGGCACGATCGCCCGCACCCCGGCCGCCGAGCATCCCGACGAGATGTGGGACCACGTCATCGAGGTGAACCTCACCAGCCAGTTCGTGCTGAGCCGGGAGATCGGCCGGGCGATGGTGGCCCGGGGACGAGGCAAGATCATCTTCACCGCGTCGCTGCTCAGCTTCCAGGGCGGCATCACCGTCCCCGGCTACGCCGCCTCGAAGTCCGGCCTCGCCGGGCTGACCAGGGCGCTGGCCAACGAGTGGGCGGCGCACGGGGTCAACGTCAACGCCGTCGCGCCCGGCTACATCGCCACCGACAACACCCGGGCGCTGCGCGAGGACCCGGAACGCGACCGGGCCATCCTGACCCGCATCCCCGCCGGCCGGTGGGGGGACGCCACCGACCTGGCCGGCGCGACGGTGTTCCTCGCCGCCCCGGCCTCGGACTACGTCAACGGCATCGTCCTGCCCGTCGACGGCGGATGGCTGGGCCGGTGAGCGCGCCACCCGGTACCGTCGACGCCCACCACCACCTCTGGGTGCGGGCCCGGCACCCGCAGCCCTGGATCGACCCGGCCACCATGGCCGCCATCGACGCCGACTTCACCCCGGACGACCTGGCCCGGGTCACCCGCGCCGCCGGGGTCACCGAGACCGTGCTGGTCCAGGCCAACTCCACCGAGGCGGAGACGGTGGACCTGCTGGGCGTAGCCGCCGACCACCCGCTGGTCCGGGGGGTCGTCGGCTGGCTGGACGTCACGGCGGTCGACGTCACCGACCGGCTGGCCCGGCTGCGGACGGCCCGGGGCGGGCACCTGCTGGTCGGCGTCCGCTACAGCGTGCAGGACGAGCCCGACCCGGCGTTCCTCGACCGGGCCGACGTGCGGCGGGGGATCACCGCGGTGGGCGCCGCCGGTCTCGCCTTCGACCTGCTCGTCCGGCAGCACCAACTGGGCGCGGCCGGTCGGCTGGCCCGCGACCTGCCCGAGGTGCGGTTCGTCCTGGACCATCTCGGCAAGCCCGCCCTCGGCGGGACGGACCTCGACGACTGGGCCCGCGACCTGCGCGCCCTGGCCGCCCCGGCCAACACCACGGCGAAACTCTCCGGCCTGGTCACCGAGGTGCACCGGTCACCCTGGACGCCGCGGGACCTGCGCCCGGCCGTCGAGCACGCCCTCGACGCGTTCGGCCCCGACCGGTTGATGTTCGGCTCCGACTGGCCGGTCTGCCTGCTCGCCAGCACGTACGACAGGTGGGTCGACACGCTGGCGGAACTGCTCGACCCGCTCGGTGACGACGAGCGGGCGGCGATCTGGCGGCACACCGCCCGCCGGGTCTACCGACCGGAGTCGTCGTGAGAGCCCGTCCGCTGCCACGTCGGCCCTCGGTACGCCTTACCGCGCTGGGCTTCGGCGCGGCACAGGCCGGCAACCTCTACCGGGCCACCACCGACGAGGAGTTCGCCGCCGCCGTCGACACCGCCTGGGCGGGCGGCCTGCGCTACTTCGACACCGCACCGCACTACGGGCTCGGGTTGTCCGAACGGCGCATCGGCGCGGCGCTGCGTACCCGGCCACGCGACGAGTACGTGGTGTCGACGAAGGTCGGCCGGCTGCTCGTACCGTCGCCGCAGGACGCGCAGCGGCGCGACCCGGAAGGGTTCGACGTGCCCGCCGACCACCGGCGGGTCTGGGACTTCAGCCGCGACGGCGTGCTCCGCTCGCTGGAGTCCAGCCTGGCCCGCACCGGCCTGGACCGGGTCGACGTCGTCTACCTGCACGACCCCGACGACCACTGGGAACAGGCCGCCGCCGAGGCGGTGCCCGCCCTGGTGGAGCTGCGCGACCAGGGTGTGGTGGGGGCCATCGGGGCCGGCATGAACCAGTCCCACCTGCTCACCCGGTTCGTCGAGGAGACCGACGTCGACGTGGTGATGTGCGCCGGCCGGTACACCCTGCTGGAACAGGGGGCGCTGGCCGACCTGCTGCCCGCCGCCGAGCGCCGGGGCGTCGGCGTGGTGGTCGCCGGGGTCTACAACTCCGGCCTGCTGTCGCAGGACCGGCCCCCGGCCGACGCGACCTACAACTACCAGCAGGCCCCACCGGAGCTGATCGACCGGGCCCACCGGATCGCCGACGTCTGCCAGGCGCACGGCGTCACCCTGCCGCAGGCGGCGCTCGCCTTCGTCCGCTCCCATCCCGCCGTCGTCTCGACTGTCGTCGGCCTGCGTAACCGCGCGCAGGTCACGCAGACGCTGACCCGCGCGGACGCCGACGTCCCGGCGGCGCTGTGGCCGGCGCTGCGGGCCGCCGGACTGCTCGCCCCGGTCGCGGCATGATTCCACCGCGACGCCGGGCACCCCACCACCCCACCATGATTGGAGTCCCACCCGTGTCCGTCCCGACATCACCCGCCCGGCGCGGGCCGGTGCTGGCCGGCCTGGCCGCCACGGCGCTCGCCGCCACGGTCGCCGTGCTCGCCCCGGCCGGCCCCGCCCTCGCCGCCACCACCACCCTCTACGCGTCCCCCGCCGGCAGCGGCACCGCCTGCTCCACCAGCCAGCCCTGCTCACTGACCGAGGCGCAGAACGCGGTCCGGTCCCGCACCGCCGGGATGTCCGGCGACATCGTCGTCGAGCTGGCCGACGGCGTCTACCGGCTGGCCGCGCCGCTGCGGTTCACCGCCGCCGACTCCGGCACCAACGGCTACACCGTGACCTGGCGGGCCGCCGCCTCGGCCCGTCCGCAGATCAGCGGGGCCCGCGCGGTCACCGGCTGGTCGCAGGTCGACGCCGGGAAGAACATCTGGCGGGCGAGCGTGCCCGCCGGGCTCGACAGCCGGCAGCTCTACGTCAACGGTGCGGTCGCCACCCGGGCCCGCACCGCCGTCAACCGGGCCGACTTCACCTTCACCACCAGCGGCATGCGGTTCAGCAACGGCGCGTTGAGCTACCTCAACAACCTGGGCAACCAGAACCGGGTCGAGGTGGAGAGCGTCGGCTCGTTCACCGACCGGTACTCCCCGGTGCAGAGCATCAGCGGCAACTTCCTCACGATGCAGCAGCCGGCCTGGAACAACAACACCTTCGGCTTCGACACGCTGTCCAAGCCGCACCGCGCCGGCCCGTTCTACCTGGCCAACGCCTACGAGTTCCTGGACAGCCCGGGGGAGTGGTACCTGAACCCGGGCAGTGGGCAGCTCAACTACATCCCGCTGGCCGGGCAGAACATGAACAGCGTCAGCGTGGAGCTGCCCCAGTTGCAGTCGCTGGTGAACGTCGGCGGCAGCTACGACGCCCCGGCGCACCACATCGCGTTCAGCGGGATCACCTTCACCGGCACCAGCTGGCTCGGCCCGAGCAGCAGCAACGGCTTCGCCGACCAGCAGACCGGCGCGCACATCACCGGCACCTGGGCCCGCCCGGCCGACGCCCTGACCTCCTGCCAGGAGGGCTGCCCGCTGTTCGAGGCGACCCGGCCGAGCTGGAACCAGATGCCGGCCGCCGTGCAGGTCTCCGCCGCCAACACGATCACCTTCAGCGACTCCCAGTTCGTCAACCTCGGACAGACCGCCATCGGCATCGGCAACGACGCCAACGCGCACGCCAGCGGGGTCGGCCTGGGGGCCAGCAACATCACCGTCACCCGCTCCGAGATCGCCCGCAGCTCGGCCGGCGGCGTGGTGGTCGGCGGGGTGCGCGCCGACGCCCACCACCCGGGCGACCAGCGGATGACCAACCGGAACATCACCATCAGCAACAACCGGGTGCACGACCTCGGTCTGGAGTACCGGGGCGTGGTGTCGATCCTGACCACGTACGTCAACACCTCGCTGGTGTCGCACAACGAGGTCTACAACATGCCGTACACCGGGCTGTCGGTCGGGTACGGCTGGGGTGCCAACGACGCGGGCGGCAGCAACCACTACGCCGACCGGGGGCTGTACAACTACCAGCCGCGCTACTCCACCGCCACCACCGCCGCCAACAACCAGGTCGTCGGCAACTACGTGCACGACGTCATGCAGCAGATGACCGACGGCGGCTGCATCTACACGCTGTCGGCGAACCCGGGCGGCAGCATCACCGAGAACCACTGCCTGCGCACCAACGGCTGGTTCGGGCTCTACTTCGACGAGGGCTCCCGCTACTACACCGCCCGCAGCAACGTGTTCGCCAACACCGGCACCTGGGCCACCGCCAACTACTGGTACGCCGAGAACATGGGCAACTTCACCGTCACCAACAACTGGTCGACCAACAACAGCACCAACGTGACCAACGGTGACCGGGGCAACGTGGTCAACAACAACACGGTGGTCAGCAACAACAACTGGCCGTCGGGCGCGCAGACCGTCATCGCCAACGCGGGCGTGCAGGGCACGAGCAACCCGCCGGCGCAGGGCGTGCAGATCGTCGGCGGGCAGTCCGGCAGGTGCGCCGAGATCGGCGGCTCCAGCACGACCAACGGCACCCAGGCCCAGCTCTGGGACTGCACCGGCGCGGCCAACCAGCGGTTCACCCAGACCACCGGCCGGCAGCTCATGGTCTACGGCTCCAAGTGCCTGGACGCCTCCGGGCAGGGCACCGGCAACGGCACCCAGGTGGTGATCTGGGACTGCAACGGGCAGACCAACCAGCAGTGGAACGTCAACGCCAACGGCACGATCACCGGCGTGCAGTCCGGCCTGTGCCTGGACGCGAACGGCGCCGGCACGGCCAACGGCACGAAGCTGATCCTCTGGGCCTGCAACGGCGGCACCAACCAGCAGTGGAGCCTGCGCAGCTGACCGGTCGACCGTCGGGGTGCGCGGCCCGCACGCACCCCGACGGTCGTCGCCCCGGGTCACCGCGCGCGACGTGCGGCGGTCAGGAGGTGTGCCGGCGGCAGCGGGCGAGTTCGGCGCGCAGCTCGCGGCGTAGCGACCGGTCCAGGTCGGGCGCGGCGAGCGCGGCGGCGAAGTCCCGCGCGGCGGCGTCCCAGCGGCCGAGCCGGGCCAGCGCGGTGCCCCGGTTGTAGCGGGGCACCGCCGCCGCCGACAGCGCCACCGCCCGGTCCAGGTCGGCCACGGCGGCGGCGACCTCCCCCCGGTCGAACCGGACGGCGGCCCGGTTCGTCCACGCCTCGACCAGCTCCGGGTCGCCGGTCACCGCCCGGCTGAACAGCTCCTCGGCCCCGGCCGGGTCGCCGCGCTCGGAGCGGACCAGACCGAGGGTGCACAGCAGGGCCGGCTCGTCCGGGGCCCGCGCCAGCCCGGCCCGCGCCCCCGCCTCGGCGGCGTCGAGCGCACCCCGGCCGAGGTGCAGGTTGACCAGGGCGATCCGGGCGTCGAGGTGCCCCGGCTCGATGGCGAGCACCCGTTCCAGGTCGTCGCGGGCCCGCCCGGTGCGGCCCCGTTCCTGGTGCAGCACCGCCCGGTTGTAGTACGCCTCCGGCAGGTGCGGGCCGAGCCGGATCGCGCTGCCGTAGTCCCGGATCGCGGCCCGGTGCCGCCCGGCCGCCCGGTGCAGGGCGGCCCGGTCCACGTAGTACTCGCAGTTGTCGGGGTCGTGGCCGATCACCGTGTCGAGTTCGGCCAGGGCCCGTTCCGGGTCGCCCAGCGCCAGGTGGACCTGGGCCCGGTTGTGCCGCAGCCGGGCCACGTCCTGCGGGCGTTCCCCGGGGGCGAGCACCGCCGTCAGCCGGGCCAGCCCGTCGTCGATCAGGCGCAGCGCGCGTTCCGGTTCGCCCGCCCGGCTGTCCAGCAGGGCCACCCCCTGCTCGTAGAAGACCGTCGACAGCACCCGCTGCCGTGGGTCGGGCACCGTGCCGGCGAGCCGGAGCGCCTGCTGGAGCCAGTGCCGCGCCCGCGCCGGGTCCTGCGCGTCGGCGGGCAGGTGGCGGGCGTACAGCATGGCGGTGGCGTACGCGGCGGACATGGTGATCTTCGGATCGTCGGTGACGGTCCGGGTCTCGTGGTAGAGGTCGAGCGCCTCGGTGGCCCGGTCCAGCGCCGCCAGGGCGGTGGCCAGGCCGGTGGTGAACGCCCACCAGTGCGGCAGGTCGTCGTGCGGGGTGACCAGGGCGCGTCCGTGCCGGGCGGTGCGGGCCGCGTGGTGGTAGAAGCCGGCGGCCAGGCTCTCGCCGAGGGCGGTGCGCAGGGCCGCCGGGGTCGGGTCGACCGCGGGCCGGGCCGGGCCGTCGTCGCGCAGGTCCAGCCGCACCGGGTACGCCCCGAGCCGGCCGGCGAGCGCGTCGAGCAGCTCGCGGGTGGTCTCGTCGGCCGCGCCGACGTGGACGAACCGGAGCGTGACCGGTCGGCGCAGGGTGCCCGCCCAGGCCGCCACGAACTCGGTCGCGCCGTAGGCCAGGGCGGCGGTGCGTCGGGCGGGGTGGAACCGGATCGGCGCCTCGTCGGCGGCGGCGCGGGCCGTCGGGTCGAGCCGGGGCACGACGGCCCGCAGCTCGGTCCGGTGCCGGGCGGCCAGCCGGGGGCGGTCGGCGGCGATCCGGTGGAGCAGGTCGGCGACCCCGGCGTACGGCCCGAGGTCGCGGTGGCAGTCGTGGCGGGGTGGCTCGTCGGTCACGGGTGGTCCGGTGTCGCCGAGGGCGGGCGCCCGGGGGCGCCCGCCGGGCCGGCAGTTACCAG
>NZ_MZMV01000049.1 GCF_002210435.1 Micromonospora wenchangensis | reverse complement strand
CCGGCTCGGCGGGGTGACCCAGGTGATCAGCCCGGTCGGCTCCGGGCTGCTGGTGCACAACCGGCTCACCCACAGTCTCAAGGTCGCCCAGGTGGCCCGCGCGATCGCCGAGCGGCTGACCGCCGACCCGGCCCAGCGGGACCTGGTCGACAAGCTGGGCGGCTGCGACCCGGACGTGGTGGAGGCCGCCGCCCTCGCCCACGACCTCGGCCACCCGCCGTTCGGGCACCTGGGGGAGCGGGTGCTCGACCGGTTGGCCCGGCAACGGCTCGGGCTGGCCGACGGCTTCGAGGGCAACGCCCAGTCGTACCGGATCGTCACCAGCACCGAGATCCGGGGGGCCGCCACCACCGGGCTCGACCTGACCGCCGCCGTGCGGGCGGCGATGCTGAAGTACCCCTGGACCCGGCTGGACCACCCCGACCCGCACCCCCGGCACCTGCGGCCCGCCCCCCGGGGTGCCGCCGCCCCACCGGACGACCCGGACAGCGGCTCGGTGAAGTTCGGCGCGTACAGCACGGAACTCGCCGACCTGCGGCAGGCCCGCGCCCCGTTCGAGGGGCGGATCGCGCCGTGGCAGCAGACCGTCGAGGCGTCGGTGATGGACACCGCCGACGACATCGCGTACGCCATCCACGACGTGGAGGACTTCTACCGGGTGGGGGTGCTCCAGCAGGGCACCGTCGCCGCCGAGCTGATGGCCTGGCAGCGCGAGGGCGGGCACCTGCGGGCGGTCACCGACGCCGCGCTGGCCGGGGCCGCCCGCCGACCCGGCTCGGCGATCGAGGCGCTGCGCCGGCAACTGCACCGCAAGGACGCCTGGATCGCCGACGACGACGCGTTCGCCGCCGCCGTCGAGCACGTCCGCGAGGAACTGGTGGACGGGCTGCTGGCGCTGCCCTTCGACGGCTCGATCGAGGCGGAGCAGTACGTGGCCCGGTTCTCGGCCCGGTGGACCACCCGGCTGGTCGACGCGATCACGGTGACCGCCGCCCCGGACGTGCGCTCCGGCCACGTGCTGCTGGCCCGCGCCCAGTGGCACGAGGTGCAGGTGCTCAAGTTCGTCCACCACCGGTTCGTGCTGGCCCGCCCCGACCTGGCCCTGCACCAGCGGGGCCAGGCCCGGCTGCTGGGCACCCTGGTCGAGTCGCTGTGGGAGTGGCTGCTCGACCCCGAGGAGGAGTCCCGGCTGCCCCGCCGCCTGCCCGACCTGGTGGAGCTGGCCGAGGCGGAGCTGCACCCGCGTACCCCGGACCGGATCTCCCGGGCCCGGGGCCGGGCCATCGTCGACTTCGTCGCCCAGCTCACCGACGGGCAGGCGGCGGCGATGCTGGACGTGCTGTCCGGCCGCTCCGGCGCGCTGTGGACCGACGCCTTCGTGCTCTGAGCGGCGGGCGGTGGACGCCCGCGGTCAGGCGATCGTCTGCCACCAGCCGTCGACCGCCGACGGGTCGTCGACCACCACCCGCTCGCCGGGGCGGGGCACCGCCAGCCGCACGCCCCGCGCCTTGGCCTCGGCCCAGAGCCGGTCGACCGGCTCGGACCAGTCGTGCAGGGCCAGGTTGAAGGTGGCCCAGTGCACCGGGACGAGCAGGTCGCCGCGCAGGTCGAGGTGGGCGGCGACGGCCTCCTCGGGGAACATGTGGATGCCCGGCCAGGCCCGGTCGTACGCGCCGATCTGCATCAGCGTCACGTCGAACGGCCCGTGCTCCGCGCCGATCTCGGCGTACCCGTCGAAGTAGCCGGAGTCGCCGGTGTAGAAGACCTTCCGGTGCGCCCCGGCGACCACCCACGAACTCCACAGCGTGCCGTCGCGGCGCAGCCCCCGGCCGGAGAAGTGCTGGGCGGCGGTGGCGGTGATCTCCAGGCCGCCGACCCGGTGCCCCTGCGACCAGTCCAGCTCGATGATCCGGTCGTCGGGCACCCCCCACCGGTCGAGGTGCGCGCCGACGCCCAGCGGCACCAGGAACGGCGCCGACTGCCGGTGGACCAGTTCCCGGACGGTGGCCATGTCGAGGTGGTCGTAGTGGTCGTGGGAGATGAGGATCGCGTCGACGGTGGGCAGCTCGTCGAGGCGTACCGGGGGCTCGTGCAGCCGCTTCGGCCCCACCACGGCCGACGGCGAGCACCTGTCGCTCCACACCGGGTCGATCAGCACCCGGTGCCCCTCGATCTCGACCAGCGTCGAGGCGTGGCCGTACCAGACGACGTTCAGTTCCCGCGCCACGTCGGTGGTCGGGGCGGGGGCGGGCCGCAGCAGCGGGACCGGTGCGGTCGGACGGCGACGCTGCTGGCCGAAGAGCAGTTCCCGCAGCAGGTTACGGCCGGAATCGCCGCCGGGCATGGTGCGGGTGGCGACCCGGTTGTGGAAGGTCCCGTCGCGGAACTGCGCCGACCGGGCGGCCCGTTCCGCACGTGCGCCGGTCAGCCGGCCGCCCAGCGCCGCCGGCACGTCCCGGGCCGTCCATGCCAGGCCGGCGACCGCCGCCAACCCCGCCACCTGCCACAGCCGCCCGCCGAGCGTCCGTCCGGCCGTACGTTCCGCTGGTTGCCCCATGTGTCGTCCCCCTCGCCGGTGTCCCGCAGTACACGGTAGTCACCGCCGGCCGCTCCCGCCCACGCCGAGCCACGGTCCGTCCCGCTTCGGGGGCCGGTCGGTCGGCGGGAGACCGGGGCGAGGGCCGGCCCGGACGCCTGGCGGTGGGAGGCCCGGATGGCGGGGCGGCGGGGCCGGTCAGCCGCCGTTGCTGGGTCGCTGCCGGGCGATCCGGTGCCGGGGCGCGTCGGCGGTGCCCCTGAGCTGCGCGGTCGCGTCCAGGAAGAACCGGCCGAGCCGGGCCCGGGCCTGCACCACCGGGTGGGTGGCGCCGAAGTTGTCCCGGTCGGCCTGGCCGTCGGCGAAGAGCACGTAGGTCAGCACGGCCGCCCCGGTGGTGTCGAAGACCACACCGGCCTCGTGCCGGGCGTCGACGAACCAGCCGGCCTTGGTGGCCACCCGGGCCCGCTCCGCCGAGGACATGGTGCGCCGGATGCCGTCGGTGAAGGCGACCGGGGAGCGCAGCAGCTTGAGCACGAGGGCGGTCGACGACGGCGACAGCAACGTGCCGGCGACCAGGGCGCGCAGCAGCGCGTGCGTCTCCCGGGCGGTGCTGGTGCCGAGATAGAACCGGTGGGGGTCGGACAGCGGCTGCACCTGGGTGTCGGGGAAGCCCTTGGCGGCCAGGGTGCGGTTGATCTCGGCGGCCGGGCAGACCAGGCCGCACAGCCGCGACGCGGTGTCGTCGGAGACGGTGAGCAGGTTGGCCAGCACGTGCCCGACGGTCACCGAACTGGGGTAGGCGGTGTCCAGAACGAAGATGCCGTCGCCGCCGGGCACCACGGTCGAGGCGGCCACCTCGACCCGCTGGTCGAGGGTGAGCAGCCCCCGGTCGATCCTGTCGAGCACCGCGACGGCCACCGCGATCTTGTTGACGCTGTACGCCTCGACCCGCCGGTCGGCGGACTCGGAGACCGCGACCAGCGGGGTGACGCCGTTCTCCAGGCTGAGGTGGACCTGCCAGTTGCCGCCGGTCAGCGACTTCTCCCGCTGGAAGGCCGCGGCGATCCGCGGGGCGACGAGTTCCGGGCTCGCCGCGGCGGAAGCGGACCTGCCGGGGCGGCCGGCGGCCGATGCCGGTGCGCCGACGAGCACCGCCCCGGCCGTGGCGGCCGTGCCGAGGCCCAGCGCCGTCCTGCGGTTCACCCTGCTGGTCACGTCTCTCCCGTCGGACGGTGGCCCGGAACTGTCTCCGGGCCACCACTCTAGGTGAGCGGACCGGCCCGTGGGGGGCCGGTCAGCGCCGCCGACGCCGGGCCGCCCCACCCGCCGCGAGTGCCGTACCGACCGCCAGCGCCGTCCCGGCCGCGACCGCCACCCCCGTACCGACCGCGGTGGCCGTCCTGCTCGTGGTGGCACCGCGCAGCAGGGCGGACAGCTCCGGCAGCCAGCCGCCGCGCACCGCCGCGCCGGCCGGGTCCGGGACGAACACGACGCCGTCGTGCGGGGCGACGGCCTGCCCGGTCAGCCCGCCGCGCCGCATCAGCGGCCCGACGAGCGCGTCGTAGACGCCCGGCAGGAGGATGAAGCCGCCCCGCATGAGCAGGTTGACCCGGCCCACCGAGACCTCCCGGCGGGGCCGGTCGGCGCAGCGCGCGACGGCCCGCGCCACCCGCTGCGGGGTGGTGACCGGCAGCGGGGGCCGGCCGGCCCGCCCGAGGTAGTTCGCCGCCCGCTGGTAGACCGGGGTGTCCACGCTGCCCGGGGTGACCAGGCAGACGTGCACCCCGGGCAGCTCCCGGGCCTCCTGCTGCACGGTGCGGACCAGCCCCTGAAGGCCCCACTTGCTGGTCACGTAGCCGCTCATGTACGGGGCGGTGACGTGCCCGAGGACCGAGCCGGTGAGGATCAGGGTGCCCCCGCCGGCCGCCCGGAACCGGCGCAGCGCCACCCGGACGACGCCGGCCGCGCCGAGCAGGTCGGTGCGGACCACCCGGTCGAAGACCGCCGCCGGGAGTTCCTCGAACCGGCCGTAGGCCATCACCGCCGCGGTGTGCACCCAGACGTCGATCCGGCCGAACTCGCGTACCGCCGTGTCGGCCAGGGCGTCGAGCGCGTCGGGGTCGGTGACGTCGGTGGGCACCGTGCGTACCCGCCCGGCGCCGGCGTCGTGGCACTCCCGGCGTACCTCGGCCAGGCTTTCGGGGGAGCGGGCGGCGAGGACCACCCGGTCCCCGCGCCCGGCGAACTCCCGGGCCGCCGCGCGGCCGATGCCGCTGGTGGCCCCGGTGACCACCACCACCCGGCTCACGGAGCGAGCACGACCTTCACGCAGCCGTCCTCCTTCTTCTGGAACATCTCGTACGCCTTCGGCGCGTCCACCAGCGGCATCCGGTGGGTCCGCAGGTCCTCCACGCCCAGCGGGTCGTCGTCGCCGGACAGCAGCGGCAGGATCTCGTCGGTCCACCGGCGCACGTGGCACTGGCCCATCCGCAACTGGATGCCCCGGTCGAACATCTCCATCAGCGGCATCGGGTCCACCTCGCCGCCGTACACCCCGGAGATCGAGACGGTGCCGCCGCGCCGGACGGCCTTGAGGGCGGCCTTGAGCACGGTCAACCGGTCCACACCGGCCTTGTCGATCATTTTCTCGGCCAGCTTGTCCGGCAGCAGCCCGGCGGCGTGCTGGGCCAGCTTGCCGCTGGTCGAGCCGTGCGCCTCCATGCCTACCGCGTCGATCACCGCGTCCGGGCCGCGCCCGTCGACCAGGTCGACCAGCGCGCCGGGCACGTCGTCGAGCTGGCTGACGTCGAGCGTCTCGATGCCGTGCCGGCGGGCCATCTCCAGCCGCTCGGGCACCAGGTCCAGCCCGATCACCCGGCCCGCGCCGAGGTGCCGGCCGATCCGGGCGCAGAACTGCCCGACCGGGCCGAGCCCGAACACGGCGAGGGTGCCGCCGGGCGGGGTGTCGGCGTACTTCACCGCCTGCCAGGCGGTGGGCAGGATGTCGCTGAGATAGAGGTAGCGCTCGTCGGCCCCGGTCTGCGGGATGGTGATCGGGCCGAACTGGGCCTGCGGGACCCGCAGGTACTCGGCCTGCCCGCCGGGGACGGAGCCGTAGAGCGACGTGTAGCCGAACAGCGACGCGCCCTTGCCCTCGGCGGTCACCTGGGTCGTCTCGCACTGGGCGAAGAGCTGCCGCTCGCACATCCAGCAGTGCCCGCAGGCGATGTTGAACGGGACGACCACCCGGTCGCCGGGCTTGAGCCGGGTCACCCCGGAGCCGACCTCCTCGACGATGCCCATCGGTTCGTGCCCGAGGATGTCACCGGGCTTCAGGTACGGCCCGAGCACCTCGTACAGGTGCAGGTCGGAGCCGCAGATCGCGGTCGAGGTGATCCGCACGATCGCGTCCGTCGGCGCCTCGATCCGGGGGTCCGGGACCTCGTCCACCCGGACGTCGCGCTTGCCGTGCCAGGTCAGTGCCTTCATCGCTGCTGTCCCCTCTCGGTGCCGTCGAGGGGTCTGCTACCCCGGCAGGGGCGCTTGAACCGGCGGCGTGCCTGCTGCCCGCGCCGGACCGCCCGGCGACCCGCCGCCGCGTATCCCGGGGGACGCCGGCCCAACGCAGGAGAGACGGCGACCGCCGCACCCCCGGAGCCGGGGGTGCGGCGGTCGTGGTGGAGCAGCTGTCAGGAGCCGGGGGTGTCGCCGCGCTTGGCGGTGGCGGTGAGGTAGTCCCGGTTGAGCCGGCCGATGGTGTTCAGCGGGATGCCCTTGGGGCAGACCGCGGTGCACTCGCCGGCGTTGGTGCAGCCGCCGAAGCCGGCCTCGTCGTGCGCGTCGACCATGCCGATCACCCGGGTGTAGCGCTCCGGCTGGCCCTGCGGCAGCAGCGAGAGCTGGGTGACCTTGGCGGCGGTGAAGAGCATGCCGGAGCCGTTGGGGCAGGCCGCCACGCAGGCCCCGCAGCCGATGCAGGCGGCGGATTCGAAGGCGGCGTCGGCGTTGGCCTTGGCCACCGGCGCGGCATGCGCCTCGGGGGCGCTGCCGGTCGGTGCGGTGATGTAGCCACCGGCCGCGATGATCTTGTCGAAGGCGCTCCGGTTGACCACCAGGTCCTTGATCACCGGGAAGGCGCGGGCCCGCCACGGCTCGATGTCGATCGTCTCGCCGTCTTTGAACTGCCGCATGTGCAGCTGGCAGGCGGTGGTGCCGCGCTGCGGGCCGTGCGCGTCCCCGTTGATCATGAGACCGCACATGCCGCAGATGCCCTCGCGGCAGTCGTGGTCGAACGCGACCGGCTCCTCCCCGGCGAGGATCAGCCGCTCGTTGAGCACGTCGAGCATCTCCAGGAACGACATGTCGGGGGAGACGTCGTCGACCGGGTAGGTCACCATCCGCCCCTTGTCCTGGGGGCCGGACTGACGCCAGATGCGCAGGGTCAGGTTCACTTGTAGCTCCGCTGCGTGGGGTGGACGTACTCGAACTTCAGGTCTTCCTTGTGCAGCACGGCCGGCTCACCGGTGGCGGTGAACTCCCAGGCCGCCACGTAGGCGAACCGGTCGTCGTCGCGCTGCGCCTCACCGTCGGGGGTCTGGTGCTCGGCCCGGAAGTGGCCGCCGCAGGACTCCTCACGGTGCAGGGCGTCGATGCACATCAGCTCGGCCAGCTCGAAGAAGTCTGCCACCCGGCCGGCCTTCTCCAGCGACTGGTTGAGCCCCTCGCCGTCGCCCGGCACCCGGACCCGCTGCCAGAACTGCTCCCGCAGCGCCCGGATCTCGTCGATGGCCTTGCGCAGCCCGGCCTCGGAGCGCTCCATGCCGCAGTGTTCCCACATGATCTGGCCCAGCTCCCGGTGGAACGAGTCCACCGTCCGGTCGCCGTTCACGGCCAGCAGCCGGGCGATCCGGTCCTCCACGTCGCGCCGGGCCTGCACCGCCGCCGGGTGGCTGGCGTCGACCTTGTCCAGCGGACCGGAGGCCAGGTAGTGGGCGATGGTGGTGGGCAGCACGAAGTACCCGTCGGCCAGGCCCTGCATCAGGGCCGACGCGCCGAGCCGGTTCGCGCCGTGGTCGGAGAAGTTCGCCTCGCCGATCACGAACAGGCCGGGGATGGTCGACTGGAGGTCGTAGTCGACCCACAGCCCGCCCATCGTGTAGTGCACGGCGGGGTAGATCCGCATCGGCACCCGGTACGGGTCCTCGCCGGTGATCCGCTCGTACATCTCGAACAGGTTGCCGTACTTGGCCTCGATGGCCTTGCGGCCGAGCCGTTCGATCGCGTCGGCGAAGTCGAGGTAGACCCCGAGCTTGGTCGGCCCGACGCCCCGGCCCTCGTCGCAGACGTTCTTGGCGGCCCGGGAGGCGATGTCCCGGGGGACCAGGTTGCCGAACGACGGGTAGATCCGCTCCAGGTAGTAGTCCCGCTCGTCCTCCGGGATCTGCCGGGGGTCGCGGTCGTCGCCCTTGGCCTTCGGCACCCAGACCCGGCCGTCGTTGCGCAGCGACTCGCTCATCAGGGTCAGCTTCGACTGGTGGTCGCCGGAGACCGGGATGCAGGTCGGGTGGATCTGGGTGTAGCAGGGGTTGGCGAAGTACGCGCCCTTGCGGTGCGCCCGCCAGGAGGCGGTGACGTTGCAGCCCTTGGCGTTGGTGGAGAGGTAGAAGACGTTGCCGTAGCCGCCGGAGGCGAGCACCACCGCGTCGGCCATCTCGGTGCTGATCTCACCGGTGACCATGTCCCGCACCACGATGCCCCGGGCCCGGCCGTCCACGACGACCAGTTCGAGCATCTCGTGGCGGGTGTGCATCTCCACGTTGCCCAGGCCGATCTGCCGCTCCAGCGCCTGGTACGCGCCGAGCAGCAGCTGCTGGCCCGTCTGGCCCCGGGCGTAGAAGGTGCGCTGCACCTGCGCGCCGCCGAAGGAGCGGGTGTCCAGCAGCCCGCCGTACTCGCGGGCGAACGGGACGCCCTGGGCGACGCACTGGTCGATGATGTTGACCGACACCTCGGCGAGCCGGTGCACGTTCGACTCGCGGGAGCGGAAGTCGCCGCCCTTGACCGTGTCGTAGAAGAGCCGGTGCACCGAGTCGCCGTCGTTGCGGTAGTTCTTGGCGGCGTTGATGCCGCCCTGCGCGGCGATCGAGTGGGCGCGGCGCGGGCTGTCCTGGTAGCAGTAGCTGCGCACCCGGTAGCCCTGCTCGGCGAGGGTGGCGGCGGCGGAGCCACCGGCCAGGCCAGTGCCCACCACGATCACCGTCAGCTTGCGCCGGTTCGCCGGGTTGACCAGCTTGGCCTCGAAGCGGCGGGTCTCCCAGCGCTTCTCGACCGGGCCGTCGGGAGCCTTCGTGTCGGCGATCGGCTCGCCCTCGGTGAAGAGTTCCATGTCAGGACACCAATCCGGTGAGTACGGCGAACGGGACCACCAGGTAGCCGGCGCAGAGCACGACGGCGAAGACCAGCGCGGCGGTACGGGCCCGGCGCTCGCCCCGGGGGGTCTGCTGGCCGAGGCTGCGCAACGCGGAGAACAGCCCGTGCCGCAGGTGGAAGCCGACGGTGACGATCGCCAGCGTGTAGAACAGCGTCACGTACCAGCGGTCCGGGGCGAAGTCGGCGACCACGTTGCCGTACGGGTTGCTGGCGTCGCCTACCGGGTTGAGGGTGCCGGTGGTCAGGTCCAGGATGTGGTAGATCACGAACAGCAGGATGATCACTCCGCCCCAGCGCATGGTGCGCGCGGCGTAGCTGCCCTGGACCTTCTTGCGGTGGGCGTAGCGCACCGGGCGGGCGGCGCGGGCCCGTACGGCCAGCACGGTCGCCGCCCAGATGTGCCCGATCACGGCCACCACCAGCGCGGTGCGCAGGATCCACAGGAACCAGACCCCGGGCAGCAGCGGCTTGCCGATGTCGCGCAACCAGTGGGCGTAGTGGTCGAACGAGGTCTCGCCGGTGAACACCTTGAGGTTGCCGAGCATGTGGGCGACGAGGAACAGCACGAGCATGATGCCCGTCACCGCCATGACGGCCTTGAGGCCGACGTTGGAGCGGATGGGCGACCGAGTTTTCGTGATTACCACCTGACCGACGCTAGGAGCCCGGCAATCAGTCGTCCAATGCATCGAACTCGCAGTCTCGATAGCCGTAAGCTATGAAGATGCAGCTCCATCAGCTGAGGTACTTCGTCGCGGTGGCTGAAGTACGACATTTCACCCAAGCCGCCGACATCGTCGGCATAACGCAGCCGTCGTTGAGTAAGCAAGTTCACGCTCTGGAGACCACCCTCGGTGCCCCCCTGTTCGAGCGGGTACGCGGCAACATCGCCCTCACCGCCGCCGGTGAGGTGCTGCTGCCGCTGGCCAAACGCATCCTCGCCGACGTCGACACCGCCACCCGGGAGGTGCAGGAACTCGTCGGCCTGCGCCGGGGCCGGGTCCGGCTCGGAGCCACCCCCAGCCTGGCCACCTCGCTCGCCCCGCCGGTGCTGCGCCGGTTCCGCGACGCCCACCCCGCCGTCGACCTGCGCGTCGAGGAGGGCGGCTCACAGGACCTCGTCCGCGACCTGCTGCGCGGCGACCTCGACCTCGCCCTGATCATCATGCCCGCGCAGGGGGCCGACCCCGGGCTGCGGGTCGACCCGATCCTGCGGGAGAGCCTGGTGATCGCCTCGGTGGAGCCGTTGCCCGCCGCGCTGGTCAGCGGCGAGCTGCGGATCACCGACCTGCGCGACCAGCCGCTGGTGATGTTCCGCGAGGGCTACGACCTGCGTGACGCCACCATCCAGGCGTGCCGGGAGGCCGGCTTCGAGCCCACCTTCTCGGTCGACGGCGGCGAGATGGACGCCGTGCTCAGCTTCGTCGAGGCCGGACTGGGCATCGCCCTGGTGCCGGGCATCGTGGTCAGCCGCCGCCCCGGCATCCGGGTCACCCGGCTCGCCCCGCCCGGGGTGCGCCGGACCATCGCGGTGGCCCGCCGCCGCGACGTCGTGCCCACCCACGCCGGGCGGGAACTGCGCCGCATCCTGCTCGACTACGTGCACGCGGCCACCAGCACCAGCGACCTGCCGCCGGGCGTGGAGCCGCTGCCCTGATCAGCGCCCCTCGGCGTCGTCCATCGCGCGGTAGATGCGCTGCTCGGAGACCGGGTAGGGGGTGCCGAGGGCCTGCGCGAAGACGTTCACCCGCAGCTCCTCGATCATCCAGCGGATCTGCCGCACCGGGGCCGAGGCGCGGCGGGCCGGGGGCAGCGCGGCCAGCAGGTCCCGGTACTCCTGCTGCACGGCGGCGATCCGGTCCTGCTGAGACTTGTCCCGCTGCGGGTTGGCGGTCAGCCGGTCCAGCCGGCGTTCCATCGCGGTCAGGTAGCGCAGCAGGTCGGGTAGCCGGGCGTAGCCGGCCTCGGTGACGAAACCGTCGTGCACCAGGCCGGTGAGCTGCTGGCGCAGGTCGGCCAGGGCGGCCACCACCGCCAGGTTGCGGGTCGCGCCGAGCCGCTGCTCCACCGCGTACGCGGCGGCGAGCACCTGACGCACCCGGCCCATCACCTCCACGACCGTGTCGACCAGATCGGCGCGGACCCGGTCGCGCAGCGCGGCGAAGCCGTCGGCGTCCCAGGCCGGCCCGCCCGCGTCGGCGACCAGCTTGTCGATGGCGGCCCCGGCGGCGTCGGCGATGAGCTGCTGCACCCCGCCGTGCGGGTTGCGGCTCAACGCCAGCTTCGCCTCGTTGCTGAGCCGTCCCTGCAGGAACTGCGCCGGTGACGGCACGGTCAGCCGCAACAGCCGCCTCGTGCCCGCCCAGTGCGCGGCGGCCTGCTCGGCCTCGGAGTCGAAGACCTTCACCCCGACCGTCGTGCCCTCGTCCACCAGCGCCGGATAGGCGGTCACCGCGTAGCCGGCCCGGACCTGCTCGACGGTGCGCGGCAGGGTGCCGATGGTCCACCCGGTCAGCCCGGTGCGGGCCAGCTCCGGCGCGGCGGCGGCCACCACCTGGCGTACCTCCTGGCGGAGTTGGCGTTGCAGGGCCGGCAGGTCCTTGCCCTCGGCGACCGGCTGGTCGGCGTCGCCGATCACCCGGAACGTCACCCGCAGGTGCGGCGGCAGCTTCGCCGGCTCCCACGCTTCCCGGGGCACGGTCACCCCGGTCATCCGGCGCAGTTGCCGGGCCAACGCGTCCAGCAGCGGCTCCTCGCCCGGGGTGATCGCGGCGAGCGCCGCGCGGGCGTGGTCGGGCACCGGGACGAAGTTGCGCCGGACCGCCTTGGGCAGCGTCCGGATCAGCGCGATCACCAGCTCCTCCCGCAGCCCCGGCACCTGCCAGTCGAAGCTCTCCGCCGGCACCTGGTTGAGCAGCGGCAGCGGGATGTCGACGGTGACGCCGTCGGTGGGCGCGGTCGGGTCGAAGGTGTACGTCAGCGGCAGGGTCACCCCGTCGGCCCGCCACTCATCCGGGAAGTCGGCCTCGTCGACCCCGCCCCGCCCGGCGTTGACCAGCAGTTCCCGGGTGAAGGTGAGCAGGTCGGGCTGCTGGCGGCGGGCCGTCTTCCACCAGGCGTCGAAGTGCCGGCCGGAGACCACGTCGGCGGGGATCCGCTGGTCGTAGAAGGCGAAGATGCTCTCGTCGTCGACCAGGATGTCCCGGCGGCGGGCCCGGTTCTCCAGTTCCTCGATCTCGGTGCGGAGCTTCTCGTTGTCCCGCCAGAACTGGTGGTGGGTCTGCCAGTCGCCCTCCACCAGGGCGTGCCTGATGAACAGCTCCCGGCTCAGCACCGGGTCGATCCGACCGAAGTTGACCTTGCGGGAGGTGACCAGCGGGACGCCGTACAGGGTGACCTTCTCGTAGGCCATCACGGCGGCCTGCTTCTTCTCCCAGTGCGGCTCGCTGTAGCTGCGTTTGACCAGGTGCTGGGCCAGCGGCTCGACCCACTCCGGCTCCACCCGCCCGGCGACCCGGCCCCACAGCCGGGAGGTCTCCACCAGTTCGGCGGCCATCACCCAGCGCGGCGGCTTCCTGAACAGCGCCGAACCGGGGAAGACCGCGAACTTCGCCCCCCGCGCGCCCAGGTACTCGTGCTTCTGGGCGTCCTTGAGCCCGATGTGCGACAGCAGGCCGGGCAGCAGCGACTGGTGCACCCTCGGGGTGTCGATCTCCTCCGGCAGGTCGGCGGTGACCCCGCGCCGGCCACCGTCGGCCGGGGGCTGCGCCGCGCCCCGCCGGCCCCGCCGCCCGTCGTCCTGTTCCGGGGTACGCAGCACCTGCCGCAACTGGGCGACGATGTCCTGCCACTCGCGCACCCGCAGGTAGTTGAGGTACTCCGCCCGGCACATCCGGCGGAACGCGCTGGACGACAGCTCCCGCTGCTGCTCGCGCAGGTACCGCCACAGGTTGAGGAACGACACGAAGTCCGATTCCCGGTCGGCGAACCGGGCGTGTGCCTGGTCGGCCTGGGCCTGCTTGTCCGCCGGCCGCTCCCGGGGGTCCTGGATCGACAGCGCGGCGGCGATCACCAGCACCTCGGTGGCGCAGCCGTTGCGTTCGCCCTCGATGACCATCCGGGCCAGCCGCGGGTCGACCGGGAGCTGGGCCAGCCGCCGGCCCAGCGGGGTGAGCCGCTTGGCCGGGTCGGTCTCGGTCGGGTCCAGCGCGCCCAGTTCGTGCAGCAGGTTGACCCCGTCGGTGACGTTGCGCCGGTCCGGCGGGTCGATGAACGGGAACGCGGCGAGGTCACCGAGGCCGATCGCGGTCATCTGGAGGATGACCGACGCGAGGTTGGTACGCAGGATCTCCGGGTCGGTGAACTCCGGCCGGGAGGCGAAGTCCTGTTCGTCGTAGAGCCGGATGCAGATGCCGTCCGAGGTCCGGCCGCAGCGGCCCTTGCGCTGGTTGGCCGACGCCTGGGAGACCGGCTCGATGGGCAGCCGCTGCACCTTGAGCCGGCTGGAGTAGCGGGAGATCCGGGCCGAACCCGGGTCCACCACGTACTTGATGCCGGGGACGGTCAGCGAGGTCTCCGCGACGTTCGTGGCGAGCACCACCCGGCGTCCGGCGTGCGGGGCGAAGACCCGGTGCTGCTCGGCGGCCGACAGCCGGGCGTACAGCGGCAGGATCTCGGTGCCGAGCAGCGCGCGTTTCGACTGGGTCAGCTTGCCCAGCGCCTCGGCGGTGTCCCGGATCTCGCGTTCGCCGCTGAGGAAGACCAGGATGTCCCCCGGCCCCTCGGCGGCCAGCTCCTGCACCGCGTCGCCGATCGCCTGGATCTGGTCGCGGACGTTCTCCTCGTCGTCGCCCTCGTCGTCGTCGCCCTCGGTGACCTCCACCAGCGGCCGGTACCGGACCTCCACCGGGTAGGTGCGCCCGGAGACCTCGACCACCGGCGCGGGCCGCCCGTCGGCGTCGGCGAAGTGCTTGGCGAACCGGTCGGTCTCGATGGTCGCCGAGGTGATGACCACCTTCAGGTCGGGACGCCTGGGGAGCAGCTGACGCAGGTAGCCGAGGATGAAGTCGATGTTGAGGCTGCGCTCGTGCGCCTCGTCGATGATCAACGTGTCGTACTGGCGCAGCATCCGGTCGGTCTGCAACTCGGCCAGCAGGATGCCGTCGGTCATCAGCTTGACCAGGCTGCGGTCGCTCACCTGGTCGGTGAAGCGCACCTTGTAGCCGACCACGTCGCCCAGCTCGGTGCCGAGCTCCTCGGCGATCCGGTCGGCGACCGTCCGGGCGGCCAGCCGGCGGGGCTGGGTGTGCCCGATCAGGCCGGTGATCCCGCGCCCCAGCTCCAGGCAGATCTTGGGTAGCTGGGTGGTCTTGCCGGAGCCGGTCTCGCCGGCCACGATCACCACCTGGTGATCGCGGATGGCGGCGGCGATGTCGTCGCGGCGTTCGCTGACCGGCAACTGCGCGGGGTACGTGATGGTCGGCACGGCGGCCCGCCGGGTGGCCAGCCGGCCCTCCGCCCGGGACACCTCGGCGGCGATCTCGGCCAGCGCCTCGTCGCGCCGCTGCGGGTCGCGCAGCCGGCGCACCCCGTCCAGCCGCCGCTGGAGGCGACGCTGGTCACGGAACATCAACGGGGTGAGCCGGCGGTGCAGCTCACGGGCGGTCGGGGCGTCGGCGGGCGCGGCGGGACCGGAGGCGGCTGGATTCTGCATGTCGTCGCCAAGGATAGGCAGCCGAGGGCCGGACCGCCCCCGGGTTACGCCCCGAGGCCCCACCGCCGCTGGTGAGGTGGGTGCCCCCGGCCGTCCCGGCGCAGGTCACGGGCCGGGTACGGGCGGGCGTGCGGCGCGGCGGGTCGGCGGTCACGTCCCCGGTGCGCTGCCCGGGGAACCGGCCGCCGCCGGGCTACGCTGAGCGCCGACGACGCGACCACGGGGGGCTGCCGGATGACGACGACGATGCTGGACACCGACCGCGCGCTGGTCCAGGCCGCCACGGCGGTCGCCAAGCTGCGCTGCCGCAGCGAGAACCACACCGTCGCGGCGGCGGCCCGGACCACCGACGGCCGGGTCTTCACCGGGGTGAACCTGTTCCACTTCACCGGCGGACCCTGCGCGGAGCTGGTGGCCATCGGTGCCGCCGCCACCCAGGGCGTGGGGGAGCTGGAGACCATCGTCGCGGTGGGCGACCGGGGGCGCGGGGTGATCCCGCCGTGCGGGCGGTGCCGGCAGGTGCTGCTCGACTACCACCCGACCATCCAGGTCATCGTCGGGCCGCTGGACGCGCTGCGCAAGGTGCCGGTGGCCGATCTGCTGCCGGACACCTACATCTGGGCCGAGCAGCGGCTCGACGCCTCCGCCATCGTCCGGACGGGGCACTGGCCGATGCCGACGGTCCCGGCGAGCCGCCCCGCCTCGGAGGACTGAGCCGTCGTCGTGCCGCCCGGCCGCCGACCGGAGCGGGCCGGGCGCGCGGTCAGCCGTCCTGGGCCGCCACGTTCAGGGAGAGGGCGCGGGTGCGGTCCATCAGCTCTGCCGCCTCGGCCGCGTCCCGGCCGATGCAGACCGCGCCGAACTTGCCGTAGGCGGGCAGCGCGCTGAGCATGTGCAGCACCGTGCCGGTCCGCCGGGTGTGGTCGTAGCGCAGCGGTGACCGCTCGACGGCGTCGATCAACCGGGCCGGGGCCAGCCCCACCAACGACGGGTCGGTGATCGAGTCCGACGCCTGGTAGACGCGCTCGGCGCGGCCGTCGGGAGTGTCGGTGAACAGCCTGCCGTCGGCGTCCGGCACGGTGTCGAGCAGCTGGCTGGCCATCACGAAACCGTGCTTGGTCCCCGTCGCGCGCAGGTTCAGCTCGCAGCCGAGCACCCGGAACGTGTCACCCCGGCGGGCGGCGATGAAGTCGACGCCGTAGTCCCCGGTGGTGACGCCCTGCGCCACGAGGTACCTGCCGACGCGCAGGCCGTACTCGACCACGGTGGCGCGGTAGGCGGCGTCGGCCGGGAACGAGCTGCCGACGTAGGTCAGGCCCGCCCCGCCGAGCACCTGGTCGTGGGTGGAGACGCACTCGACGGCACCGGCGGGGGTCACCCGCCCCTGGAAGCTGGGGCTGCGCAGCTCGTCGGCCTCGACGAACTCCTCGGCGACGATGCCGGCGTCAGGGATCAGGCCGGCGAACTCCGCCCAGCCCAGCCTGCCGTCGACGAGCCGGCTGCCGGGTAGCCGTTTGGCCACGGCGGTGACCACCCCGGCGCGGTCGGTGCCGGTGACGTCGGTGAGGTCGACGGTCGCGTTGCCCATCCCGGCGCCGTACGCGGTGCTGCTCAGCTTGAGCACCAGCCGGCGTCGCCCGGCCAGCACGAGGTCGGCTACCGCCTCGGCGAGCGTGTCGACGTCGTGGCACTCGGGGGTGCCCGCCGGCACCTCGATGCCGAGCGCCCGGAACATGTCCCGGCCGGCGCTCTTGGTGCCGAGCGGGATGTACCCGGCGTCGGCCTGGTCCCCCGGGACGCCGAGGTCGGCGGCGTAGTCCTGCAGGGCGCGGGACGGTTCGAAGTAGCTCAGCGCGACCTCGTCGCCCGCCTTCCGGGCGGCGGCGACGAAGTCGGCCACGCGCCCGCGCAGCCGGGCGGCCGCCGGGTTCGTCGCGTCGAGCAGCTTGTCGCTCAGCCAGCGGGGCGAGGAGTCGTCGAGGCTGCCGACGGCCACCCGGTCCCGGCGGGGGTCCCGCCCGTCGACCGGCTCCTGCGGCAGCAGCCCGAGGAAGTAGTCCACCTGACGGTCGGCGTCGATCATCCGGGGCGCGGTGACGTAGAGCAGCGAACCGCCGCCCCGGCAGACCACCGCGACGATCGCCGCCCCGACCGGCCGTTCGGGAAAAAGCGTCGATCCGCTCAACCGTTCCAACAGTTCGGGGCTGCATTCCCGGCTCTGCACGGAAACGACGGCACGACGGTTGCCGGTGACGGCCATCGCGATCATTCTCCTCGGCGGCGGAGGTCGACGGGCGGTCACACCACAGGTGGTGGCGTGACCGCCGTCCGACGGAAGGTGGGCCCGACCCTAACACCGCGACCGGCGTCCCGAGGTGACCCGCGGCCGCCCGCGATTCGGCTCCTCAGGGGGTGGTCAGTGCTTTCACCACCGCGAATGCGCCGTCCTGTTTGAGCACGGTGCGGTGGTACAGCTCGGTGTAGAAGGCGCAGAACAGCCGGTACACGTTGGTGATGTGTTCCACCACCCGACGCCGGTCGTCGTCGGTGTGCACGAACGTCATGAGCACGTCCCACACGAAATCGGTGTGGTCGTCCTCCAGGTCGTGGTTGACGTGCGCCTGCTGCCCCTTGGCCATGCCCGCGCCGAGCACCTGCTCGACGTTCTCGATCCAGTCCGGTTGGGTCATCAGCGAGACGTTCTCGATGAAGTACGAGCTGGACAGCGAGGCCAGCGGCCGGCCCTCGTGTTCGAGACCGTAGTAGAAGTAGCCCTGGAGCAGTTTGGTGGAGAACATCGGCTCGGTCGAGTAGATCTCCTCCCGGCTCACCCCGACCCGTTCCAGGTCCTTGGCGAACATCGAGTCGTGCAGCATCTCGTCCTCGGTGTACGCACACCACTTCTTGGCCAGCACCGGGTTGTGCTTGGTGAAGTAGTGGATCGTCAGCGCGTCGATCCACCGCTTCATCCGCAGCCGCAGAATGATCTCGATGACGTGGCGTTGGTAGTAGGCCATGTTGATGTCCCTGGCCCGGAAGAGGTGGTCCGCGCCCTCGACCTCGCGGTAGAACTGCTGCACCATCTGCCGCAGCAGTTCGTCGACCTCCTGCTTGAATGCGGCGTGCTCGTTGGTGGTCATGCGCTTGCCGGCCCCTGTCGTCGGTCGGACGCCGCGGCCGGAATCGCGTACTGCCGGCTGCGGCGGGTGATGGCGGTCTTGTCGGGAAGGTGGCGGTCCAGCATTTCCAGTCCGCGCGCGACGCGCCGGACCCGTTCGACGGTCCGTGCCTCACTCGGCGGGTCGTACGGGTGTTCCTGCACGCTCGCGCCCATCTTGAGCATCACCGGCGCGGCGATCTGGACGATCTCGGCCAGCTCGTAGAACCGGATGAAGCCGCCCTTGGTGCGGTAGACGTCGGTGGGCACGTCCATCGGCAGTTCGGGGTTGAGCCGCCGGATCTCCTGGATCATCGGCAGGCCCAGGTCGTGCGCCAGGGTGATGCTGTCGGCGCCGTTCTCGGCGAAGATCCGCGCCAGGAAGGGGTTCGTCGGCATGCAGTGGCTGGAGGTCTTGAAGACCAGGTCGGCCGGGAGCAGCCCGTCCGACCGCAGCTCCGCGAGCACCCGCAGCACGCCGATGTCGTAGACGGTGATGCCCCGGCAGCCGAGCGCCGCGAGCCGCAGCGCCTCGGCCACGCAGGCGCGGATGCCGTCGCTGTTGTTGATCTGCCGGCCCATCTCCAGGCCGAAGCCGGTGCGGTAGAAGGCGCTCCTGGTGTCGTACTCGGGGCGGGGGCCCAGGCTGACGACGATGCCGTGGTCGTTCTCCCGGCACAGCGCGAACATGTCGGTCAGTTCGGCGTCCGAGAGCAGGAAGGATCCCAGCGTCTCGTTGAACCGGGTGACCCGCACGCCGTGCTCGTTGAGCAGTTTGACCATGATTTCGAGGTCGCGCATCGAGTTCACCGCCGGGATCTCGACGCCGAACTGGCCGCCCCCGTCGAACTCGCCGGCCGAGCGGTGGAACGCGACGTTGTCGGTGAACGGGTAGCCCTTCCCGGCCAGCCAGTCCCGTGCCGTGCCGCCGGACATGGTTACGTCGTTCACGCGATCTCCTGTCGGGGTGCCGGATTCGGGGTGATGCGCAGCGCCGCGGCCAGTGCCGCCCGGGCGGCCGGGGTCGGGGCGTGCACCAGGCACAGCACCCGGTCGAACTCGCCGACCTCGGTGGCGAAGAATTCGTCGACGTGCCGGTTTCCGGAGCGTGGCCGGTACCGCCAGAAGTCGCTGCCGACCGTGCCGCCGCCGTGCACGACCACCCCGGTACGGGGATCGAACCGGCACTCCGGTGACAGTCGGGCGGCCACCCGGGCGGCCAGCCGGCGCACCTCGTCGGGGTCGGAACCGTCGAGGCGGGGATAGCAGCGGATGTCGTCGTGGACGGTGAACCGGCGCATCACCGTGTACGCCTTCGGCGTGTAGGTCTTCATCGCCACCAGTTCCGGAAAATCGCCGTGGCGGCGGGTGATTTCGCGGAACAGCCGGGAGACCAGACCGAAGGCGACGGTTCCCCCGTGGTGTTCCTCGGCGACCAGCAGGGTCTCGACGTAGGTGAAGGGCCGCTCGTCGGGGTCGCGTTCGGTGGCGGCGACGAGCCCGACGCACCCGTGGGCCGTCTCGGCCGCGACGAGGTGGTGGCTCTCCCGCAGGATGTGCTGCTTGGTGGTCAGGTAGTCGGCCACCCGGTGCCGGGGCATCGACCGGGCCAGGTCGGTGCGTATTCGGTGGACGAAATCAGGGGGGATCGATTCTGCCCCGGCGAAGTAGCGGAACCGGACGTCACTCATCGGGAATTCCACCTCCGATCGAACTGGTGCTTCCCTGCGCCATTACACATCGAGGTAGATGAACATGATTTCCGCAACACTCTACGGTCGGCGTCGGCTCTCATGGTGATCGGAACGGTCTTTGGAAAAGTCTGCAACGACGGACAGATCGGACGGCGACGCTGCCGTCCGATCTGTCTTAAACAGTTATGCAGGTCAATGGATAAGTGGATGTGCCGGAAGTGCGGTCAGGCGGCGGTGGACCAGATGGCCCGGAAGGCGGCCGCCTCGCCGGCCAGCCACTGCTCGACCTGCGCCGGCTTGACGTGCTCGGGCGTCCGGTGGGCCACCCCCCGCCGCACGTCGACCAGGACCGGCTCGGCGTGCGGCAGCACCGCGTCCATGTGCCGGGCCATCAGGTGCAGGGTGGCCAGGGCCGCCT
Source organism: Micromonospora wenchangensis (assembly GCF_002210435.1). Taxonomy (GTDB): domain Bacteria; phylum Actinomycetota; class Actinomycetes; order Mycobacteriales; family Micromonosporaceae; genus Micromonospora; species Micromonospora wenchangensis. The sequence goes on along the minus strand of NZ_MZMV01000049.1, from coordinate 32,429 downwards.
CCTCGCTCGGCGGGGTCTCGTCGAAGTGCAGCCGCACCGCCTCGGCGTGGCCGTCGGCGTACCGGACGCCGAAGTGGGGGTTGATCTTGACGGGCAGGTCGCCGAGCATCGCGAGGGCGTCGCGGGTCTGCGCCAGGTCGACGCCGGCCGGCTCGCCGAGCGACTCCAGCCACGCCGTCGCGCCGGGCGTCAGTGCCTGGTAGAGCGGACGCCAGCGCGGCTTGACCAGGTCGGCCACCCCGGCCAGGTGGGTGCCGCCGGTGTGGAAGGCGATGTCGGCCTTGAGCGCCTTGACGAACTGGCCGTGCGGGTTGAAGCCGTGCCGGCTGGCCCGCTGCTTGCGCAGCCCGCCGACGAAGCTTGCCTTGGTGGGCCCGGTGCGGTCGACGTACCGCGTGAAACCGAGGAGGGTGGCGTACGGCGTGAGGGGGGCGTTGACGGGCGTAGTCACGAGCGTCCTCCCAGGTCAGGAACTCGATTAGTACATACATTCTAATCGACGGGGGTGACATCGCCCAGGGTTGGAGACCGCCGATCCTCCTCGCGTCCGCACCGCCGGCGGCTCCGTCGGCCGGTCCGGAGGCTCGGGTGCGTCGTGCTCCGCCGGGCCCCGAAGGCCGGCCGGCGTCGCCCTAGGGCCGGCCCGCGCCGGGACGGGGGGACACGCCTGCGCCCGGTACCCGGTCCGGGACGGCCAGGGCCGCCCGGATCGCGTCGAGCGTCCGTGCGACCGCCGCCGACTCGGCGAGGGACACGAGCCAGGTGCCCTCACCCCGGACCGCCGCGCCGAACGCCTCGACCATGAGGCGGTACGGGTCGGTGGCCGGGTAGTCGAACACCCGGGTGGCCGCGCCGCGCGGTGTCAGGAGCGCCGTGGCGGGCGCGGCGCCCGCGGTGAACGCCGGATGGGGCAGCCGCAGCACACCTGCCTCACCGTGCACCTCGAGGAGCTGGTCGTCGCCGCCGTCCAGCGCCGCGACGACGTCCACCGTCGTGCCGGTGCCGAAGGTCAGCCGCGCCCGGGTGGTGACGTCGGCGTCGCCGTCGTCCCACCGGACCGCCGTGGCGCTGACCTCCGTCGGTTGCCGCCAGCCCAGCGCCGACAGCGCCCCGGCGACGGCGTAACAACCGACGTCCCACAGCGCGCCACCGCCCAGGGCGGCCTGGCGTCGGTAGTTCCCCGGCGTCGGGGACGCACCGTGGAACCGGGCGACGACCCGTTGGACGCGACCGACCTCGCCGGCGGCGAGCAGCGTCTCCACCGTCCTGGTCCGGGGATGCCACCGGTTCCAGGCCGCCTCGACGAGCACGCGTCGCGCGGCCGTCGCCTCGCTGGTCATCGCGGCGACCTCGACGGCGGTCAGCCCGAGGGGCTTCTCGCACAGGACGTGCTTGCCGTGCCGCAGTGCCGCCCGGACCTGGGTCACGTGCGCCCGGTTGTGCAGGCAGACGTAGACCGCGTCCACGTCGGGATCGGACAGGAGCTGTTCGTAGTGGCGGTAGACCCGGGCCGGCCGCAGAACGGCGGCTCGCCGTTCGTCCCTGGCCGCGACGGCGTGCAGGGTGTGGCCGACCGCCGCCCGCACGGCCGGCCCCACGCTGGAGTGGGCGATCGAGCCGGCCCCGAGGAAGCCCCACCGGACGGTCACTGCCGCTCCCCCTCCATGCCGGCGACCAGGTCGATGACGAGGCTGCTCCAGCCGAACTGCCGGGCGGCGTGCCCGACCCCGTCGAACGGGCCGTAGCACTCCCGCATCCCGGACCGGGCGGTCATCTCCACGGTGCGCCGGGCGATCACCTCGGCGACTCTCCGGTAGCCGTGCCTGAGCAGCCCGTCGTGCAGGAACCAGTTCAGGTTGACCCAGCTCGAACCCCGGAAGATCGCTCCGGTCCGGAAGTCCGGGTCGAACGTCGGTTCGTCGACCGCCACGCTCGGCACCGGGAAGGCCGTCCAGAACTCCCGCTCGTTGAGCAGGTGCTCCTCGACCAGGCGGCGGGCCGTCGGGGCGGGGAGGTCCTCGAGGATCAGTGGGAACAGACTGCTGACGGTCAGGACCCGCACCGGTGTGCCGCGCACCACGTCGAGGTCCCAGAACACCCCCCGTTCCTCGTCCCAGCAGTGCCGGTGCAGGGCCGCGGTGATGGCGCGCGCGCGGTTGTCGAACACGTCGGCCACCCGCCCGGCCCTCGGGGACTGCCGGCACAGCCGGGCCGCCGCCCGGAGCCCGTCGGCGTAGATGCTGTTGAACAGCACGTCGTGCCAGACGAACCGGCGGGCCGCGAGAAGATCCGCCCCGCCGGTGGCCGTCGCGTACGAGTCGAGCAACCTGCGCATCGCGTCGTGCCAGTGCGGTGCCACGTCCCCGGTGGTGACGGTGAGCCCGATCGCCTCGTCGTACTTGGGGCTCGCGTCGAGGCCGGACTCGTCGGGCTGGTAGGTGAGCAGCAGGCCGGTGTGCGGACTGCTGCGGTGGGAACGCAGCCACTCGTAGAACGCCACCGTGCGGGGCAGGACGCCGGCCAGCCAGTCCCGGTCGCCGGTGGCGAGGAACACCCGTTCCACGCCCCGGGCGAGCACCGGCGGCGCGAGGGTCGCCGAGGTCCAGCCGGTCACCCGGATGCGGAAGTCCTCGACGGCGCGGGGCCGCAGGTCGTCCTGCCACAGCAGCATGTGCGGCAGGAATCCCTCCGGGCTCACCGCGGTGAGCAACGAGTCGAGTTCGGCCTGCGCCCGGCCCGGGTCGACGTGGGACAGCGCGATCGCGTGGAAGGCGCTGTCCCACGCCCACTGGAACGGGTACGTGTCCGGTGACGGGCAGGTGAACTGGAATTCGTGCCCGGCGCCGGCGGAGTAGCCGGTGCGACGATTGCCGCGCAGCATGTCGGTGGCGGCGGTGACCGCGGCGGCGGTCCCGTCGATGTCGGCGATCACCGGGCCACCAACTGCTGGTCGACGCCGGTGCGGGCGGGTCGCCGTGGGTCCCGGGCGAGCAGGAGCAGGAGTCCCGCCGCGGCGAGCAGGGCCAGGTCGACGCCGAAGGCCAGCCGGACGCCCAGCCGGTCCGCGAGCGTACCGAGCAGCAGCGGCGCGAGCATGATGCCCACACCGACGACGAGTTGGGTCCGCGCGGTCGCGTCGTCGCTGCGGTCGGGTACGGTCCCGACGGCCAGGGACAGCGCCAGGGGAAACAGGTTGGCCATGCCGAGGCCGAGCAGCAGCAGGGCCACGACCATCGGCACGAGGCTCGGCGACGCCCAGAGCGCGACGAACGCCACGGCGCTGACGCCCAGGGTGGCGAAGAGGACGTGTCGGGTCCGGCCCGGTCGGGAGGTGAGTCGGCTGCCGGTGAGCCGGCCGACGAGTTCCCCGACCGCGAACACGGTCATCACCGCCGCGGCGGTACCGGTGCCGACCCCGGCGACCTGGCGGAGCAGGGAGGCGCCGAAGAAGACGACGCAGAACTCCGCACCGACCACCAGACCGCAGACGGCGCACATCAGCCAGAACGTGCGGGGCAGCGGCGTCCGGCCGCCGGCCCGGCGGGGTGCGGAGCCGGGAGGCGCGTCGGCGAGGGACTCCGTGCGGTATCCGACCCGCAGCGCCAGCAGCGCGATGACCGGCAGGGCGAGGCTGACCTGCCAACTCGCCCCGGCGGCGTCGAGGGCGCCGACGAGGAGCGGGGCGAGTACGGCGGCGGCGCTGGCGCCGGCGTTGGCCTCCACGAGCGACCGGTCCCGCCGTGGACCGTGCCGGTCGGCGAGCAGGGCGAGTGCCATGATCTGGAGGAAGACCCCGCCGACCCCGAGCACCGCCGTGGCCGGGAGGGTGACGACGGGGGTACGGCCCACCGCCAGGGCGACCGCGCCGGCGGCGACGGCAGCCGAGGCCGCCCAGAGCAGCCGTCGCCTGCCGAACGTGGCCACCAGCCGGCCGAAGAGCAGGCCGGGAACCAGCACGCCTGCGGCGAACACCGTGGAATGGACACCGATCATCGCGTACGGGAGATCCAGGTCCCGGCGCAGCAGGGTCAGCATCGGCCCGAGGGCGTACAGCACGTAGGCGTAGACGGCCAGGATGGCGAACGCCAGCCAGGTGACCCGGTCGCGGGTGTAGGCGGCCTCGGATTTCATCACATTTTTCCGAGGAGCATGCCGGTGTCGGCGGCGGCGTGTGCGAGCGGGGACAGCCGCAGACACGTCTTCATGGAATCGCCCTGCCCGTAGCTCTCGAACGCCCCCACCACGGCCGGCGGGTCATAGAAGGAAATGCGGTGGCTGACCACCGGTGCGGCGTCGACCAGACCGGATTCGAGAAGCCGTACGGCGATGTTCGCGACGTGCGCCGAGCGGGCCATCGGAAAGAGGCGTACGTCGAACGGGGTGGCCCGGATGTTGAGCCCTTTCGCCAGAATGAGCCAGGTGTTGATCTGTTGCCGTACGCCGGTCGCGCCGTAGACGACGTAGGTGCCGCCGGGACGCAGCAGTCCCATGGCCAGTTCGCGTACGTCCTTGCCGTGTCCGTCGACGGCCACGTGGGGCAGCGCGTCGAACACGTAGTCCGCGTACTGGTCGTGGTTCTCCCGTACGAACGTCTCCAGCGCCTCGGCCGCCGTCGAGGTGTTGAACCCCAGCGACGCCCCGGAGTTCAGCGCGACCTTCAGGCGGTATTCGTTACGGTCGACGACGGTGACCGAGCGGGCGCCCACGTAGCGGGTCAGGACCTGCGTCGCGAGCACCGCGCTCGGACCGCAGCCGAGGACCACGCACACGTCGCCGGGCCGGGGCGGGTTGACCAGGATCGAGCGGAGCACCGAGGTCAACGGCTCGATGATGGTGGCGGCGTCCCAGGACAGGGCGTCCGGCACGAGGACCGCGGCGGACTGGTCGGCGTCGTAGAAGTTCCGTTCGGTGTACCACGCCGTCTCGGCGGCGACCTGGTGGCCGAAGATCGGTCGGATGGCCCGGTACTCGGCCATGCCGCCGAAGTCCGTCTGACCCCAGTAGCAGACCCGCTGCCCGATCTCGACCACTCCCTTGAGTGAGCTGCCGATGCCGACGACCTCACCGACGTACTCGTGACCGGGCACGATCGGCCAGGTTTCGGGGAAGAGGTGTCCCCGGAAGTACGAGACGTCGGTCGAACAGATCGACACCGATTCCGTGCGGAGCAGGATCTCGTCTGCGCCATAAATGAGATCGGGTTGCTCGGTGGACTCCAGAACACCCGGCCCATACATGACATACGCCTGCATCGAACCTCCCCAGGTGAATTCCTGTGACAATGGGCCGGCACTCGGCGCCCACTGTTTCTTAATGAAGGGTAGGGTCGGCTTTCTATTTGCAGCTAGCCGGTCCCGCTGTGTGCTGGGTCACATTTATGGGCGTTGTTCCGGGAATGCTGAAATGCCGGCGCGGGGCCGGTGGCGTTAATGTGGTTCCGTCATTTTCTGTGCTGGGAAATGCGGGGGCGTGCGGTTGCCTTCTATTAGTGGACCGCGGATCGTGTGCCGAATTGTTTCCGACACGTATTCATCGGGTTGGCCGCGTATTGCATCCGTGATTGTCGGCGGTTTCCGTCGAGCGGGCGCGCAGGTCGTCGAGGATGTCGGCGGTGGCGGTGGCACCGAACCTGGTGACGCCGATCTCGGCCATCTCCAGCAGCAGGTCCAGGGTGCGGACCCCGCCGGCCGCCTTCACGCCCACGCCGGGCGGCACGGTCGCCCGCATGAGACGCAGGTCGTCCAGGGTCGCGCCGCCGGGTGCGAACCCCGTGGAGGTCTTGACGAAGTCCGCGCCGGCCTGCACGGCGAGCAGGCACCCCCGGACCTTCTCGTCCGTGTCCAGGTAGGCGTTCTCCAGGATCACCTTCACCCGGGCGACGTCGGTCGCCTCCCGGACGACCGCCTCGATGTCGGCGAGGACGTCGTCGTCCCGGCACTGCCGGAGCCATCCGATGTTGATCACCATGTCGATCTCGCGGGCGCCGTCGCTGAGCGCGGCGGCGGTCTCGGCCGCCTTGATCCGGCTGGTGCTGCTGCCGTGCGGAAAGCCGACGACGGTGCCGACCATGACGTCCGAGCCGGCCAGCACGCTGGCGGCGAACGGGACGTCGGCCGGCTTGACGCACACCGATGCGACGTCGTAGCGCAGGGCCAGCTCGCAGCCGGCACCCACCTCCGTGACGGTGAGTTCGGGCCGCAGCAGCGAGTGATCGATCATCTTCGCGACCCGGTCCACCGAGACGTTCGCTGGCGTGGGGGCTGAACTCACGGTGTTCACCTTTCGTCAGGGCCGGGATCGCCGGTCCACTACGCCTTCGGGCCGGGCCGCGTCTGCGAGTTGTCGTGGTCCACCGAGAACGCGACCTCCAGGGAGTACCGCGCGCCGACGTACCGGGACTGGGTCAGCTCCAGCGGTTTGTCGTCCTGGTCGAGCACCAGACGGTTCTCGACCAGGAGGGCGGTGCCGGGGGTCACGTCGAGGAGCCGGCAGTCGTCCTCGCCGGCGGCGTGCGCCTCGACCGTGGCGTACCCGCGCATCGGCACCCGACCGAGGCGGATCAGCGTCTCGTGCAGCGACCGGTCCGTCAGGTCGACGGCCAGCAGGTCGCGGACGTGCGGCGGGAAGGTCGCCTGTTCCAGGGCGACCGGCACCCCGTCGGCCAGGCGCACCCGCTCGATGGCCACCACCTCGGCGTCGGCCGCCAGCCGCAGCCGGCTCACCTCACCGGGCTCGGCCGGCCGGAGGCGGGCGGAGACGACCCGCGACGAGGGGACCCGCCCCTGCCGGCGCATCTCGCTGCTGAACCGCACGAGGGTGTCGGCGCGGCGCTGCGCCACCGGCGGTGCGACGAACGTCCCCCGGCCCGCCTGTCGGTAGACCAGACCCTCGGCCACCAGCCGTTGCACGGCGGCGCGGGCGGTCATCCGGCTCACCCCGAACTGCTCCGTGAGGGCGGCCTCGGACGGCAGCGGCTCGTGCGGTTGCATCGACCGGATCCGCGACTTCAGTTCCTGCTCGATCAGGTAGTACCTCGGCGCGAAGCTGGTCTCTTGCGGAAGTCTCCCCGTCACGGTCCGTACTGTACGCCATCTAGCTGTCTAGTCAACTAGCCGTCACCAGGGCCGATCGGCCGGCCCGACGCCACGGGCGTCCGACCCGGCGCTACAACTGCCCGACGTCCGTCACCCGCACCACGGCGGCCCCCACCTCGTCCGAGGCGGCCAGGTCGACCTCGGCGCTGATCCCCCAGTCGTGGTCGCCCTCCGGGTCGTCCAGGATCTGCCGGACGGTCCACTTCTCCCGCCCCTGCTCGATCATGAGCAGCGCCGGCCCGCGCGCGTCCGGCCCCACCCCGATCCCGTCGTACGCCGCGAAGTACGGCTCCAGCGCCTCCGCCCAGGCGTCGGCGTCCCACCCGGACGCCCCGTCCAGCTCGCCCAGGTCCCACCAGCGGCGCAGGGCGGCCAGCTCGACCCGGCGGAACAACGCGTTGCGGACCAGCACCCGGAAGGCGCGGGCGTTGCGGGTCACCGCCGGCACCCGCTCCTCAAGCGACGCGTGCGCCTGGGCGGCGTCCGCGACGTCGGCGGGGTTGCGCAGCCGCTCCCACTCGTCGATCAGGCTGGAGTCGACCTGCCGGACCAGCTCGCCCAGCCACTCGATGAGGTCGACCAGCTCCTCGGTCTTGGCGTCCTCGGGCACGGTCTGCCGCAGCGTCTTGTACGCGTCGGCGAGGTAGCGCAGCACCAGGCCCTCGGAGCGGGTCAGCCCGTAGAACTGCACGTACTCGCCGAAGGTCATCGCGCGTTCGTACATGTCCCGCACCACGGACTTGGGGGAGAGCTGGTGGTCGGCGACCCAGGGGTGCCCCTGCCGGTACATCTCGTACGCGGCGTGCAGCAGCTCCGCCAGCGGCTTGGGCCAGGTCACCTCGTCGAGCAGTTCGATGCGGGCCTCGTACTCGATGCCCTCGGCCTTCATCGCGGCCACCGCCTCGCCGCGCGCCTTGAACTGCTGCGCGGAGAGCACCTGGCGCGGGTCGTCGAGGATCGACTCGATCACGCTCAACACGTCCAGGGCGTACGACGGGGAGTCGGCGTCGAGCAGTTCGATGGCGGCCAGGGCCAGCGGCGACAGCGGCTGGTTCAGCGCGAAGTCGAGCTGGAGGTCGACGGTGAGCCGGACCCGGCGGCCCGTCTCGTCGGGCTCGTCGAGCTGTTCGACCACCCCGCCGGCCCGCAGCGCCCGGTAGATGGCGATCGCCCGGCGGATGTGCCGGCGCTGGGCGGCGGCGTCCTCGTGGTTGTCGGTGAGCAGGTGCCGCATCGAGGCGAACGCGTCACCCGGGCGGCCGATCACGTTGAGCAGCATCGAGTGGCTGACCTGGAAGCTGGAGGTCAACGGCTCCGGCTCGGCCTCGACCAGGCGCTGGAACGTCGGCTCGCCCCAACCGACCGAGCCCTCCGGTGGCTTCTTCTTCACCACCTTGCGCCGCTTCTTCGGGTCGTCACCGGCCTTAACCAGGGCCTTCTCGTTGTCGATCACGTGCTCGGGGGCCTGCACCACCACCCGCCCGAGGGTGTCGAAGCCGGCCCGCCCGGCCCGGCCGGCGATCTGGTGGAACTCGCGGGCCTTGAGCAGCCGGGTGCGCACCCCGTCGTACTTGCTCAGGCCGGTGAACAGCACCGTGCGGATCGGCACGTTGATGCCCACGCCCAACGTGTCGGTGCCGCAGATGACCTTCAGCAGCCCGGCCTGGGCCAGCGTCTCGACGAGCCGGCGGTACTTGGGCAGCATCCCGGCGTGGTGCACGCCGATGCCGTGCCGCACCAGCCTCGACAGCGTCTTGCCGAAGCCGGAGGTGAACCGGAAGCTGCCGATCGCGGCGGCGATCATGTCCTTCTCGGCCCGGGTGCAGACGTTCACGCTCATCAGCGCCTGGGCGCGTTCCAGCGCGGCGGCCTGGGTGAAGTGCACCACGTACACCGGGGCCTGCTTGGTCTCCAGCAGCTCTTCGAGGGTCTCGTGCAGCGGCGTCATCGCGTACGAGAAGATCAGCGGGACCGGCCGCTCGGCCGACCGGACGACGGCGGTCGACCGGCCGGTACGCCGGGTCAGGTCGTCGACGAACCGGGTGGTGTCGCCCAGGGTGGCCGACATCAGCACGAACTGCGCCTGCGGCAGCTCGATGATCGGCACCTGCCAGGCCCAGCCCCGGTCCGGCTCGGCGTAGAAGTGGAACTCGTCCATCACCACCTGGCCGACGTCGGCCCGGGTCCCCTCGCGCAGGGCCAGGTTGGCCAGGATCTCGGCGGTGCAGCAGATGATCGGGGCGTCGGCGTTGACGCTGGCGTCGCCGGTCAGCATGCCGACGTTCTCCGCGCCGAACACCTCGCAGAGCGCGAAGAACTTCTCCGACACCAGGGCCTTGATCGGCGCGGTGTAGAAGCTCGTCCGGTCGTCGGCCAGGGCGGTGAAGTGCGCCGCGATCGCGACCAGGCTCTTGCCCGAACCGGTAGGGGTATTCATGATCACGTTCGCGCCGGAGACGATCTCGATGATCGCCTCCTCCTGGTGCGGATAGAGGTCCAGGCCGCGCGCGGACGCCCAGCCGGCGAACGCGTCGAAGAGGGTGTCGGGGTCGGCGCTTCGAGGCAGCGCGGCAGTCAGCGTCATAGCGCCCCCCATCGTGCCCGCACCACCACCCCGTACGCCAACCGGGCCGCCCGGCCGAAGCACCGGTGGGGCGAGGTGGCGGTATCGCCAGCGGTCGGACACCGCCGGACGGGCGACACAGCAGGCTCAGCGGCGGCGGTGGACCAGGTCGAAGACCGCACGGCCGGCGGTCAGGGCCCGCCGCTCGAACTTGGTCACCGGGCGGTGGGCGGGCCGGGGAGCGTACCCGCCGTGCACGTCGACCAGCTCCGGGTCGGCGGTCAGCGTCGAGCGCATCGACTCGGCGTACTCGGCCCAGTCGGTGGCGCAGTGCAGCGTCCCGCCGCCGGCCAGCCGGGACCGCAGCAACGCCACGTGCTCCGGCTGGATGATCCGCCGCTTGTGGTGCCGCGACTTGGGCCACGGGTCGGGGAAGAACACATGCACCGCGTCCAGGCAGCTCTCCGGCATGGCCCGGACCAGGTCCAGCGCGTCACCCTGGGCGACCCGGACGTTGCCCAGGCCGTGGCGCTGCACCAGGTCGAGCAGGTTGGCGATGCCCGGGGTGTGCACCTCGACCGCCAGGTAGTCCCGGTCCGGGTCGGCGGCGGCCATCGCCGCGGTGGCGTCACCCATCCCGGAACCGATCTCCAGCACCACCGGCGCGCCCCGACCGAAGAACCCGGCCGGATCGACCGGCCCGTCGAGGTCGGCGATCTCGATCCCGTACGCCGGCCGCAGCCGGGCCAGCGCGTCGGTCTGCCGGCTGGTCATCCGGCCCCGTCGGGGGTGGAAGGTGCGGATCGTCCCGGTGCCCGGCCGGGCCACCGGGACGGCGGGGTTCTGGTCGATGGAGGTCACAGCGACCCGAGCGTACGCGACGGTTCCGCCGTATCGGATGTGCCGTCGGTCGGAGGGTGAGACGATTCATCCCGTACGGCAGGTCGGCGTCCGGGTCGGTCCGGCGCTGCCCCGGGGCGCCGGAAGGGGGAGACGTGTCGATTCCGCTGCACCGCACCGCGCTGGCGGTCGCCGTCGGCGCCCTCGTCCCCGCCCTGTGGCACACCGCCCCGGCATCCGCCGCCCCGGTCCCGGTCGCCCCACCGGCCCTCGCTGCGGCCCCCGGGCCGGGTCAACCCCCGCCCGACGGGGGCGGTGACCCGCAGCCGCCGCCCGGCGTGCTCTTCGTCGAGGTGACCCCGGGGACCGTCGAGCCGGGTTACCTGGTCGGTATCCGGGCGAGCTGCCACGACAACTCGATCCCGGCGACGGTCGTGTCCGACGCCTTCGGCCGGGTCCAGGTGCAGCCGCAGCACGGCCTGCTCACCGCCGCGCCAATGGTCAGGGAGCGGGTCCGGCCGGGCAACTACCGGGTCAAGCTGGAATGCCCCGACGGGGCGACCGCCTCGACGGCGCTCCAGGTGGTCAAGAAGGTCAAGCCCAGCCCCGGGCCGCACACCGGCTTCGGCGGCGCGGCCGGCGGCGGCGGGATGCCCGGCGGGCTGCTCGTGCCCGGCGGGCTGGCGTTGACCATCGCCGGGGCCGTCGTCGGTATCGTGGCGGCCCGCCGGCCGCGTGGCGTCGCCGGGCAGTGACCGTGCCGTCCGCCTCCCCGGGGCCGGGCAACGGCCCGCTCCCGCCCCCCGGCAGCCCGCCCCCCGGTGGCACGCGGGCGCACCGTTCCCCCTCCGGCGGCCCCGGTCCCCGCCCCCGGTGGGTCGGTCTGATCCCCCCGCCGGCCGGCCCGGTGCCCGGTCCGCCGCCATCCGTCGCGGCGACTGCACAGCGCAGCACCCCGGCCCGGCCGCCCGACGATCCGATGTCGCCCCCGTTCCGTGCCCCGGTCCCGTCCACCGGCGGCCCGACGGCTGCCGGCCCGGCCCCGGCAGCCCCGCGCGGCGGGCGGTCCTCGACGCGCGGGCCCTGGTCGGTGCCGCTGGCCGTGGCGCTGGTGCTGCTCGGGATCTTCGCCACCGGCGCCGGGCTGGGGCGTTCAGTCGGGCCCCTGGACTGGACGGGCACGCCGTCGCAACGCCCGGCCGCCGACGCCCGGCGCAGCCCCGTGCCGGGCAGCCTGCCGGCCAGCCGCCCGGTACGGCTCACCGTGCCCGCGATCAAGGTGGCCGCCCCGGTGACCCCGGTCGGTCAGGCCCGCGACGGCTCGATCGACGTACCGCCGCTCGACCGGCACGACGAGACCGGCTGGTACGACCGGGGCCCGACCCCCGGCGAGCCCGGCCGGGCGATCATCGTCGGCCACGTCGACTCGAAGGACGGCCCCTCGGTCTTCTACGACCTGCGCAAACTCAACCCGGGCGACACGATCGAGGTGACCCGGGACGACCGGCGGGTGGTGGTGTTCCGGGTCGACTCGGTGGAGTTCTTCGACAAGTCGGCCCTGCCCGCCGACCGGGTCTACGGCCGCGACGGCGCACCGGCCCTGCGGCTGATCACCTGCGGCGGTCAGTGGATAGGCGGACGCACCGGATACGCCGACAACGTCATCGCGTTCGCCTCGTTGGCGGCGACCCGGTCACCCTGACCGCCTGGCGATATTGCGGCGACGCCGCCCGCCGGCGGATGGCAGGATCGCGCGGTGACGGCGGACGTGGTGCGGCAGGCTTTCACCTGGATCGAGTCGGTGGCGGTGCCCGCCGACGGCGGCCCGTGCTGGCGGGAGGCGGGCGAACCCTTCGACGACCTGTACGCCGGCACCGCCGGGGTGCTGCTCGGCTGCGCCGAGGTAGTCGCCGCCGGTGCCTACCCGCCGGGCGGGGTGCCCGCCGGGGCCGCGCCCCCCGTCACCGGCTCGGGCAGCGGGGCCGGGTCGGCTCTCGACCGGGTCGCGGCCGGTGCCCGGGACCGGTTGGTGCACCTCGCCCGGCACAAGCCGGACGCCGCGACGCTGCCCGACGACGGGGTGTTCGGCGGCTGGGCCGGGGCCGCCGTCGCACTGCGCGCCTGGGGCCGGGTCACCGGTGACCCGGTCGCCCGCGACGCCGCCGCGTCGGTGACGGCACGCATCGCCGAACGGCTGCGGGACCGCCCGGTGGATCCGGAGCGGTGCTCCGACGTCATCTCCGGCGACGCGGGCATCCTGCTGACCCTGCTCGACGACACCGGTCGTCCGGTGGTGGCGCAGGCGGCGCACGTCCTCGCCGACGGGCTGGTGGGGCTCGCCGAGGAGCACCCGGACGGGCCGCACTGGCGGATGCGGGCCGGCGACGAGCGCCTGATGCCGGGCTTCTCGCACGGCACCGCCGGGGTCGCCTACGCCCTCGCCGTCGCCGGTGTCACCCTGCGCCGCGACGACCTGCTCGACACCGCCGTCCGCGCCGCCGACGGCCTGCTGGCGATGGGTGACCAGCCGGACGGCTGGGCGTTGCCGTTGCTGGTCCCGCCCCGCCCGGACCGCCCGGCGGTCAACTTCGGCTGGTGCCACGGCCCCACCGGCACGGTGCGGCTGTTCACCCTGCTCGACACCGTCGACCCGCAGCCCCGCTGGCAGCGGGCCGTCGACGGGTGCCTGCGGGCGCTGCGCGACAGCGGCCTGCCGCAGCGGCGGTACCCGGGCTACTGGGACAACCTCGCCCGGTGCTGCGGCACGGCCGGGGTCGGACAGTTGCTGGTGGACCGCTACCGGGCCACCGCCGACCCCGCCCTGCTCGCCTGGGCGCACCGGCTCGCCGAGGACGTGCTCGCCCGGACGGTGTCCACCCCGACGGGGGTCGCCTGGTCCAACACCGAGCACACCCGGACCCCGGCGGAACTGCCGCCGGAGCCCGGGTTCATGCAGGGCGCCGCCGGGATCGCCAGCTGGCTCGCCCGGCTCGCCGCCCCCACCACCGCGCCCGTCCTGCCCTGGCTCTGACCGCCCGGGGCCGGCTCAGCCCTTGCCGGTCACCTGCTGGACCACCTCGAACTCCAGCAGTGTCGCGCCGGAGGCGACCGGCCGTTGCTGCTCGCCGCCCCCACCACCGGCGTGCGCGGCGCGCGACGGCCCGGCCGCCCACGCCTGGTACGCCTCCTCGGTCTCCCAGCGGGTGTACACGAAGTAGCGGCTCTCACCGGCCACCGGGCGCAGCAGTTCGAAGCCGAGGAAACCGGGGGAGTTCTCCACCGCGCCGGCCCGGGCGGCGAACCGCTTCTCCAGCTCCTCGCCGGCACCGGGCGGGACGTCGATCGCGTTGATCTTCACGACTGCCATCTCCCCACCCTAGCCCCGCGCCACCGGGCCGGTCCCCGGCTGGTGCGCCGCGTCCGGTGAACGGATCGTGGAGAGTTGTCGTGGCCCCGCCCGCCACAACTCTCCACGATCCACCTGCCGCCGGCCCGTCCCGGCGAAACGATCAGTCGGTGGGTGGGTGGAGCCAGGCCAGGAAGCGGTCGGTCAGGTCGACCTGACGACCACAGTCGAGCTGCCTCAGGTGTTCGGTAGCCTCCACCGACAACTCGGCCAGGAGAACCAACAGGCCGGATCGGTCACCGTCGTACCTGGCCAGGAGCGCGAGCTTCGCCTCCCCGCAGGGCCAGGGCCGGGCATCGACCCGGCACAACCAGATCGGCCGCAGCGGCGTGTGCCGACCCGGCAGCGCTCCGGTCACCGGGTCGCCGCCGGGGCGCGTACCGCTGCCGGGTCCGGCCGGGCGTTGCGCCGCCGGGTCGCCGGTCCCGGCCGGTCGGCTTCCCCTGGTTGCCGGCCGGCCACCGGTTCTGGTCGTGGGGCGGACCGTCGGACACCGGCTGACCTGAGGAACAGGGTCCGCCGCCGGACCGCGTCACCGGCGGCATTCAGCTGGTACGCGTCGACCCACACCCACCCGTCGTACGTGTGCCAGTCGGTCAGCACCCGGATGACCCGGACGGTTATCGGCCAGATGAACTGCACGCTCGCGTCTCTGGTGAGGTGCAGCAGTTCACCGGCACGCACCGCTGCCGCCGGCAGCGGTGACGCCGGCTTCCTGCCCGGCGACGGACCGTGACGATGCTCGTCATCCGGGGCGGACGGTGGCATCGGGCGCCTCTCGATCACGGTGGCCATCCCTTCTGGGCATCTGGCGGAGGGAGCGCCAGTGATGTCGCTGCGGCAAGAACCATCGCAGTGGGTGACGGACGAGTTAACCGCCCGTATGCGACCATCGAGGGACGTCTAGGAAAGGTCCCCTCCGGTGCCGAAGAACGAATCTCTACGGGACGCGCTGACCGCCGCCGGGCTCACGGTCGGCCAGCTCGCGGAGAAGTGTGACGTCGATGCCAAGACCGTGCAGCGGTGGGTCAGCCGGGGTCGCCTGCCGCATCCACGCTCGCGGGTGCGGGTGGCAGGTGTTCTGGGTAAGGATGTAGACGTGCTGTGGCCTGATGCTGTGCGTCGCGCTGTCAAGTTGGGTGCGGACCGGGAGTTGGTGGGCGTCTATGCCCGCCGTTCCGACCTGCCCCGGTCGCTGCTCCGGGAGTTGATCGAGGGAGCGCGGTCCCGCCTCTGGTTCGGCGGCTACACGAGCTACTTCGTCTGGCTGGACGTGCCGAACGCCGCCGGGACCCTGGGGGCGAAGGCACAGGCCGGAGCGGACGTACGGTTTCTGCTCGGTGACCCGGCGAGCCCGGTCACCGCCGGTCGGGACCGGGTCGAGGCGACCCCCCTCGACCTCGGGACCCGGATCGCCATGACGCGTGCCGAGATCGCCAAATCGCCCACCCCGCTGGCCGTGCGGCTGTCCGACCGGCACGTCGCGATGTCGGTCTGGGTGTTCGACGACGACGCGATCGTGGCCACCCACATCGGCGGCGCGCTGGGCCAGGACTCCGTCACGTTCCATCTGCGCCGGCGGGAGAGCGACGGGCCGTTCAGCAGGTATGTCGAGCACTTCGAGGCGCTCTGGGCCGATGCGGCGCAGCAGCAGCCCGCCGACGCGGTAGCAGAGCAGCCGGGCGGGCGCTGACCGGCCGGGATGCGGCGCTACCGCTCCTCGGTCGGGCCGGTCGGCTCCGCGAAGGGCAGGTCGGCGTCGACCACGATCGGGGCGTGGTCGGAGGGGCCCTTGCCCTTGCGGGCCTCCCGGTCGACGTACGCGGAGCGGACCGCGCGGGCCAGCGCCGCGGAGGCGTACACCAGGTCGATCCGCATGCCCTTGTTCTGGTGGAACATGCCGGCCCGGTAGTCCCAGTAGGTGTACGGGTGCGGGCCCTTCATCGGGGTGGGCACCACGTCGCTGAGGCCGAGGTCGCGCAGGGCGGCCAGGGCGGCCCGCTCGGCGGGGGTGACGTGGGTCGAGGTGACGAAGAGCGCCGGGTCCCAGACGTCGTCGTCGGTCGGGGCGACGTTGAAGTCCCCGCAGACGGCGACGGGACCACCGGCGGCCACCGCCGGCCTCACCGCGTCCCGCAGCGCCGCCAGCCAGGCCAGCTTGTACGCGTAGTGCGGGTCGTCGGTGGCGCGGCCGTTCGGCACGTACACCGACCAGATCCGGACCCCGGCGCAGGTGGCGGCGATGGCGCGGGCCTCGGGCCGGGGGAAGCCCGGCTCGTCGGGGAGCCCGACGGCGACGTCGGTCAGCCCGACGCGGGACAGGACGGCCACCCCGTTCCACCGGCCGTCGCTGTGGCTGGCCACCTCGTAGCCCAGCTCGCCGACCTCGGCGACGGGGAAGGCCCCGTCGGGGCACTTGGTCTCCTGGAGGCAGACCACGTCGGGGGCGGTGCCGGCCAGCCAGTCGAGCAGGCGGGGCAGGCGGGCCTTCACCGAGTTCACGTTCCAGGTCGCCAGGCGCATGTGCCCAGCCTGCCGCATCGCGGCCCACCCCGCCGGGCCGGCCCGCCGTCGGACCGGCCCCGGCGCACCGGTGGCTGCGGGCGGCGGCGTCCCGGTCGGGTCGCCGCCACCCGGCCGGCGGGGTCAGGCGCCCGGGGTCTCCCCGGGTCGGGTCTGCTCGGCGAGGAAACGCTCCAGCTCGGCGCCCAGCTCGTCGGCGGTGGGCAGGGGGCCGGTCTCGGCGGCGAGCAGGTTCTTCTCCCCCCGGCCCCGGGCGAACGCGTCGTACTGCTCCTCCAGGGCCGTGACCAGCGCGGCGGCCTCGTCGGTCTGGGCGACCTGCCGGTCGATCTCCACCCGGACCACCTCGGCGGCGGAGCGCAGGCTCTCGTTGGGCAGCAGTAGCCCGGTGCTGCGGGACACCGAGGCGAGCAGCACCTCGGCGGCGGCCGGGTACTCCGTCTGGGCAACGTAGTGTGGCACGTGCGCGGAGAACCCGAGGGCGTCCCGACCGGCCTCGCCGAGCCGGTACTCCAGCAGGTGACCGACGCTGCCCGGGACCTGCACCCGCTGCAACCACGGTTCGTAGCCGGCGATCAGCTCGCGGCGGGTGGCGTGCGCGGTGACCCCGGTGGGCCGGGTGTGCGGGACGGCCATCGGGATCGAGTTGAGCCCGACGGTGAGCCGGACGTCGAGCCGGGCGGCCACCGCGCCGACCGCCGCCACGAACCGCTCCCACTGCAGGTCCGGCTCGGGGCCGGTGAGCAGGAGGAAGGGCGTCTCGTCGTCGTCGCGGAGCAGGTGCAGGGCGAGTTCGGGGGCGTCGTAGTCCTCCCAGTGGTCCTCGACGAAGGTCATCACCGGGCGGCGGGACCGGTAGTCGAAGAGCTGGTCGACGTCGAAGGTGGCGATCGTACGGGCGTCCAGTGAGGTGAGGAGCTGCTCGCGGGCCAGCCGGGTGGCGTTGCCGGCGTCGACGAAGCCGGTGAGCGCCTGGATCAGCACCGGCTGACCGAGGTCGGGCAGATCGTCGGTGAGCTGGTACAGCTCGTGTGGGTCGAGCACCGGTCGGACCTCCTGAGGAAATGCGCCTACGGGCGACCGCGCACGGACGGCACCCGGTTCGGGGAACGTACCCGTCGGCGTCATCCATTCCATCACTGGGCGCGTCGTGACCGATCCGGCTATCAAACCCGGAGGAAGCCACCAATTCGCCGGACGGGCCGGGACAACCCGGCCGGACGGTTCCGGCGTGTCGCCCGAAAGGGGGACATGATGGATCTTGCGGTCGGCCGGGGTGGTCTGGGTGGTCGACCCGCTCCGACGACGGCGCGCGCGGTTGCTGACCGTAATGCCCGTTGGGAGTGGTCTGTCGCCCCGGTCCCGCGTCCGGGGTGAGCGTCCCGCCGCCCTGCCGGAAAATGTGGCGAGGGCCACTTCCTGCTGGTGGGTGGCCGGGAAAGGGCATGCCTAGCCTCGGCGGATGCGTGACGACGACACCATCGACGACCAGGGCGCCCCCCAGGGCATGACTGGCCGTTCGGACGACACCCCCTCGTCCGTTCAGGTCGGCGTTCTCCGTGAACCCCGTTCCCTCCGTACCCGCCTCGGCGGGCTCGTTAACCTCCGCCGCCGCCGGCCGGTGCTCCTCGCCGCCGGGGTGCTCTGCTGCCTCGGCGTCACCGCCGTCGCGGGCGTCCAGGCCCGGCCGGACGAGCGGGCCGACGACCGGGCCGGCACCGAGGCCGCCCTCGCCGAGCGTGGCCAGCAGGCCGCCTCCCGCGCCGAGATCCGTACCCCGGTCACCATCGTGCCGAGCACCCCGGCCGCCGCCAGCCCGACCGCCGCCACCCCGAGCCCGACCCCGAGCGCGACCAGGACAACCAAGCCCAAGCCCCGGCCGAAGCCGAAGCCCCGGCCGAAGCGGATCGTCCCGGTGGCCGGCCTCGACCAGGCCCAGATGGACAACGCCAAGGAGATCGTCAGGGCCGGCCGGGCGATGGGCGTGCCGCGCCGGGCCCTGATCATCGCGGTGGCCACCGCGATGCAGGAGAGCAACCTCTACAACTACGCCAGCGGGGTGCTGCCCGAGTCGCAGAACTACCCGCACCAGGCGATCGGCTGGGACCACGACTCGGTCGGGCTGTTCCAGCAGCGGCCGAGCAGCGGCTGGGGAGAGGTCGGCCAGCTGATGGACCCGGCGTTCGCCACCCGGGCGTTCCTCACCGCGCTGCTGGAGATCCCCGGCTGGGCGGACCTTCCGCTCACCGTCGCCGCGCAGGCCGTGCAGATCTCCGCCTACCCGGACCTCTACGCCCAGCACGAGTGGCGGGCCACCGAGGTGGTCGCCGCCATCCTGGTCTGAGTCGCCGGCCCGGCCCACCCCGCGGAGTGGGCCGGGCCGGTTCGCGTCGGGGTCGCCTGATGGCTACCCTCGACCGGACACAGTGGACGGTTGGTGGTTGCTCGGATCGGGTACACATGACGCAGGACACCCGATCGGAGGACGACATGTCAGCACTGATGCAGCGGATCAGCGCCTTCCTGCGCTCACCCAAGGGGCAGCAGCTGGTCGACCGGGGTCGGCGCGAGCTGGCCAAGCCGGAGAACCAGGCGCGGCTCAAGCAGGCGGCAGGCAGGCTGTCGGGCCGTCGCCGCTGACCGTCCGCGAACCTATTCCAGCCCGGGAGCATCTGTGACCGACGCCGTCCCCGTCGACGACGAACCGACCGTCCCCACGCCGCCGGTACCGGCGGACACCGCCGGCCCGGCGGCCGTCCCCGTGACACCGACCGCCACGGTCCCGGCGACCGTGGGGGCGTCGGCTCCGGTCCCGGCGGTGCCGGCCGCTGATCCGGGCGACGCGCCGGAGGCCCCGCCGGCCCGGCTCTGGGACCGGATGCGGGACGACCCGCAGTACGCCCCGGAGCACCTGGCCCTGGAGGCGGTCCGCCGGCTCGGCCCGGAGGCGGCGCAGTGGGTCGCCAGGACCCGGGCGGAACGCCCCGACGCCACCGCCGACCAGTTGGCCGAGCAGGCAGTCCGGCGCTTCGTCAACCGGGCCCGCCTGTCCGGAGCGGTCTCGGGCGCGGCGGGGCTGCCCGGTGCGGTCATCGACGTCGGCGTGCTGGCCTGGACCCAGGCCCGGCTGGTGCTGCACGTGGCCGCGGCGTACGGCGCGGACCCGGTGCACCCCGACCGGGCCACCGACCTGCTCGTCCTGCAGAAGGTGCACAAGGCGGCCGAGACGGCCCGGCTGGCGCTGGGCGTCGCGGCCGGTCGGGAGCGGGCGGGTGCGTTGTTCGGTCACGCCGCCCAGAACCCGCTCGGGCGGGTGATGCTGCAACTCGGCGTCCGGCTGGCCCGGATGGCCGGGGTGCGGGCGGCCAAGCGGGTCTTCGCCAAGGTCGTCCCCGGTGCCGCGATCATCCTCGGCACCTGGGCCAACTCGTCGGCGACCAAGGATCTGGCCGAGCGCGCCCAGGCGCTCTACCGGGAGCACCGGGGCGGAGTGCCCCACCCGCGCCGCTCCTGACCGGAGCCGGTGCCACGCCGCGTCCGGCCCATTACCGGGCGCGGCCCGCGCAGGGCACGACCGCGGGGCGACGCCCGCCCGCGAGCGGGCGCGGTGCCGGGGTGGCTCAGAGCCGCCAGCCGGCCGCCGGGAACGTCGCGTCGGCGAGCCGGTTCTGCCCGGCGACGTTGGGGTGGAACCAGTCCAGCGCGTTGACCTCGTCCAGGCTGAACCGCACCCGGTGCACCGCGCCGCCGTCGTAGCGGCACCGCGACCCGTACGCCCGGCAGGCCGCCTTGAGCTGGCTGTTGTACGCGTCGATCCGCTCGGCGAAGCGGGCCCGGCGGTCCCGGTCGGCCTTGGCGTCCGAGGTGGGATTGGCCAGCAGGGCGGGGCAGATCCCGGTCTTCCAGATCCGCACCGCGCGGGACTCGGTGCGCCCGACCTCCCAGAGCCGGTTCAGGTCGGGGATGCTGGCCACCAGGACCCGGGCCTTCGGGCGGCCCTCGCGCAGCACCCGCAGCGCCCGGTCGACCTGGCTGCGGAAGGTGGCGGTCGCGGTCATCGCGTCGATGTCGTCGCGGCAGGCGTCGTTCGCGCCGATCAGCACGGTGACGTAGTCGGCCTTGTCCTTGACGGCGGCGCCGGCCTGCCCGGCGAGGGCCTCGGCGCGGGCCCCCGGCACGGCGTGGTTGCGGGCCCGGTTGCGGATCGGCGCGCCGGCGTCGAGCAGCCGCCGGTAGTGGCTCTCCACCCGGATGCCGTCCCCGGTGGACCAGGAGTTGCGCTGGCACGAGGTGAGCACCAGGCAGGAACCGAACCCGGTGGTGATCGAGTCGCCGAGGGCGGCCATCGTGCCGGGCAGACCGGTCGGTGTCGATCCGCTCTTCGTCGGGCGGGGGGAGGCCCCGCCGCCCTCCTCGCAGGCGAGCGCGGTGAGCGCCAACAGGCAGGCCACGGCGGCGACCCAGCGTCGAGGCATGCGTCTTCCCCCGGTCAGGCGGCGCAGAGCGACAGCCCGGTCACTCTACGGGCCGTACGGGGTGCGGCGGCCCGCTCGTGTCGACTTCCGGGCAGATTCAACAGCTCGAAACATGAATCTGGTAAGAACAGGTCGGACCGGGGCTCTCCGGGCGGGTCGTCCTCCGCCGCCGACCCGGTGGGCAGCGCCTTCGCGGGTGATCCGGGCGTCGGGGCCGGTTAGTGGCGTCCGTGCCGGGGTAGGCCGAGACGATGACGAGATCGCAGCCCCGGCGCGCCCGTGGCACGGTCGGCCACGCCTACAGCGCGTTGAACCTGCGCCTGGCGCTGGCCCTGTTCGGCCTGGTCACCATGACCATCCTCGCGGTCGTGGCGTTCTGGGCCGGGCTGGCCTGGCTGGGCGTGCCCTGCGCGCTGTTCGCCGTCGTGGCGGTGGTCGACCTGGTCGTCATCCAGCGCCGCCGTGCCGCCCGCCGCCGTGAGCAGCCGGGCGCGCGGCACTCACTCTTCGAGTGACAGGAGTACGAGATGCCCATCGCCACCACCAACCCCGCCACCGGTCAGGTGCTCAAGTCGTACGAGCCGATGTCGACCGAGCAGATCGACGCCGCCATCGAACGGGCCGACCTGGCGTTCCGGGACCTGCGCCGGACCACTGTCGCCCAGCGGGCGCAGTGGATGAACGCCGCCGCGGACCTGCTCGACGCCGAACGCGACGAGACCGCCCGGCTGATGACCACCGAGATGGGCAAGACCTACGCCGCGGCGCAGGCCGAGGTCACCAAGTGCGCCACCGCCTGCCGGTTCTACGCGGCGAACGCGGAGCGGATGCTCGCCGACGAGCCCGCCGACGCCGCCGCGGTGAAGGCGAAGCGGGCCTTCGTCCGCTACCAGCCGATCGGGGCGGTGCTCGCGGTGATGCCGTGGAACTTCCCGCTCTGGCAGGTGATGCGGTTCGCCGCGCCGGCCCTGATGGCCGGGAACACCGGCCTGCTCAAGCACGCGTCCAACGTGCCGCAGACCGCGCTCTACCTGGAGGACGTGTTCCGCCGGGCCGGGTTCCCCGAGGGCGCGTTCACCACCCTGCTGGCCGGCTCGGACGCCGTCGACCGGATCCTCAGCGACCCCCGGGTCCGGGCGGCGACGCTGACCGGCAGCGAGGGCGCGGGCCGCTCGATCGCCCAGATCGCCGGCCGGGAGCTGAAGAAGACGGTGCTGGAGCTGGGCGGCAGCGACCCGTTCGTGGTGATGCCCTCGGCCGACCTGGACCGGGCCGCCGAGGTGGCCACCACCGCCCGCTGCCAGAACAACGGCCAGTCCTGCATCGCCGCCAAGCGGTTCATCGTGCACACCGACGTCTTCGACGCGTTCGCCGGGAAGTTCGCCGCGAACATGGCCGCGCTGCGGGTCGGTGACCCGATGGACGCCGGCACCGACGTCGGCCCGCTGGCCAGCGAGAGCGGCCGGGACGAGATCCACGCCCAGGTGCAGGACGCGGTGGCGCACGGCGCGACGGTGCTCTGCGGGGGCGAGAAGCCGGACGGCGACGGCTGGTTCTACCCGCCGACCGTGGTCACCGACCTGAACCCGCAGATGCGGATGTGGGCCGAGGAGGTCTTCGGGCCGGTCGCCGGGCTCTACCGGGTGTCGTCGTACGACGAGGCGGTCGCGGTGGCCAACGGCACGCCGTTCGGGTTGGGCGCGAACGCCTGGACCACCGACCCGGCCGAGCAGGAGCGGTTCGCCACCGACCTGGACGCCGGCAACGTGTTCGTCAACGGCATGACCACCTCGTACCCGGAACTGCCGTTCGGTGGGGTGAAGAACTCCGGCTACGGCCGGGAGCTGTCGGCGCTGGGGATGCGGGAGTTCTGCAACACCAAGACCGTCTGGGTGGGGGAGGGCGCGGCCACCGCCGGGGCCGGCGCGCACGCCGAGTGACCCCGCGCCGGGTGACCGGCGCGGGCGAGCTTTAACCGGACACCGTCATGGGTACGGAAGGACGCCATGACGGTGTTCGGCTTCCACGCCTCCCACGAGCAGATCCATCCGAGCCGCCTGCTGGAGGCGGTGGTGCACGCCGAACGCGCCGGCTTCGACGCCGCGATGTCGTCGGACCACTTCTCGCCGTGGAGCACCAGGCAGGGCCAGTCCGGCTTCGCCTGGTCCTGGCTGGGAGCGGCGCTGCAGGCCACCGGGCTGCCGTTCGGGGTGGTCAACGCCCCCGGCCAGCGTTACCACCCGGCGATCATCGCGCAGGCGATCGGCACCCTGGGCGCGATGTACCCGGGCCGGTTCTGGGCGGCGCTGGGCACCGGCGAGGCGAGCAACGAGCACATCACCGGCGACGGCTGGCCGCGCAAGGACGTGCGGACCGCCCGGCTGCGGGAGTGCGTGGAGGTGATCCGGGCGCTGCTGGCCGGCGAGGAGGTCAGCCACGACGGCCTGGTCCGGGTGGACCGGGCGAGGCTGTGGACCCGGCCGGAGGAACCGCCGGCGCTGATCGGGGCGGCGGTCAGCGTGGCCACCGCCCGGTGGTGCGCCGAGTGGGCGGACGGCCTGATCACGGTGAACGCACCGACCGCGCACCTGCGCGAGATGATCGACGCCTACCGGGACGCGGGCGGGCGGGGACCGTTGCACCTCCAGGTGCACGTGAGCTGGGCGCCGGAGCAGGCCGAGGCGGAGGCGATCGCGTACGAGCAGTGGCGCAGCAACGTCTTCGCGCCGCCGGTCTGCTGGGACCTCGACACCGCCGAGCACTTCGACGCGGTCAGCGAGCGGGTGCCGATGGAGCAGGTCGCCGAGGTGGTGAACGTGTCGGCGGACCTCGGCCGGCACGTGGGCTGGCTGGAGGAGTACCTGTCGCTGGGCTTCGACCAGATCGCCCTGCACCACGTCGGGCAGGAGCAGCGCGCCTTCATCGACACGTTCGGTGCGGAGGTGCTGCCGAAGTTGCGCGCCGCCGGGTGATCACCCTGGCCCCTCCGTACGCCTAGGCTGCTACTCCATGGAAGCTCTGTTCGAGGTCGTGGTCTTCCTGGCGATCGCGACCTTCGGTGCCGCGCTGGCCCGCAAGCTGGGTCTGCTCGCGCCGATCCTGCTGGTGGTGCTCGGCCTCGGGCTGTCCTTCCTGCCGGGCTTCCCGCACGTGCGGCTCGACCCCGACCTGGTGCTGGTGGGCATCCTGCCGCCGCTGCTCTACGTGGCGGCGTTGGAGACCTCGGTGCCGGCGTTCCGGCTCAACCTGCGGCCGATCCTGCTGCTCGCGGTGGGGCTGGTGATCTTCACCGCGTTCGTGGTGGGCACGGTGGTGCACCTGTTCCTGCCCGAGCTGCCGTACGCGATCTGTGTGGCGCTGGGCGCGGTGGTGGCCCCGCCGGACGCGATCGCGGCCACCGCGGTGGCCCGGCGGGTGGGCCTGCCCCGGCGGGTGGTGACCATCCTGGAGGGGGAGAGCCTGGTCAACGACGCCACCGCGCTGGTGCTGCTGCGGGTGGCGATCGTCGCGGCCACCGCCAGCGCCGGCTCGGTGAGCTTCGGGTACGTGGCGCAGGAGGTGGTGGTCGCCACCGGCGGCGGGGTGCTGGTCGGGCTGCTGGGCGTGGTGGTCTTCGGCTACCTGCACAAGCGGACCACCGATCCGCTGTTGGACAACGCGCTGTCGTTGATCGTGCCGTTCGCGGTGGTCTTCGCGGCCGAGGAGATCCACGCCTCCGGGGTGGTGGCGGTGGTGGTGACCGGGTTGGGGATCGGCCACAAGATGCCGCTGCTGCTGTCGGCCGCCTCCCGGTTGCAGACCGGCGCGTTCTGGCGGCTGGTGCAGTTCCTGCTGGAGGGGCTGGTCTTCCTGCTGGTCGGCCTGCAACTGCCCGAGGTGCTGCAGGATCTCGACGAGCCGACCGGCCGGCTGGTGGGGATCACCGCGGCGGTGCTGGCGGCGGTCTTCCTGGCCCGCTTCGTCTGGGTCTTCCCGGCCACCTACCTGGCCCGGCTGGTGCCCCGGGTCCGGCAGCGGGACCCGGGGCCGCCGGTGCAGTTCCCGATCGTCATCGGCTGGGCCGGGATGCGCGGGGTGGTGACGCTGGCCGCCGCGCTGGGCCTGCCGCT
Source organism: Micromonospora wenchangensis (assembly GCF_002210435.1). Lineage (GTDB taxonomy): Bacteria > Actinomycetota > Actinomycetes > Mycobacteriales > Micromonosporaceae > Micromonospora > Micromonospora wenchangensis. The sequence continues at coordinate 7,419 of NZ_MZMV01000049.1, read as the reverse complement.
GACCCTGGCCGGGGAGCAGCCCTACCAGCGGGCGCTGTTCATCTGGCTGGCCTTCGCGGTGATCGTGGCGACACTGGTCGGGCAGGGGGCGACCCTGCCGTGGGTGGCCCGCCGGTTGAAGCTGCCCCCGGACGACCCGGTGGCCGACGCGCTCTCCGCCGCGACGGTGCAGCAGCAGGCCGGCCGGGCGGCCCGGGAGAAGCTGGACGAACTGGCCGAGGGCGCGCCGCCGGCCGTGGTGGAGCGGTTGCGCGGGCTGGTGCAGAGCCGCACCAACCTGGCGTGGGAGCGGCTCGGCGGCAGCGACCGGGAGACGCCGTCGCAGGCGTACGGTCGGCTGCGGCAGGAGATGATCGACGCCGAGCGGGAGGTCTTCCGGGCCGCCCGGGACGAGGGACGGATTCCCGAGGAGGTGCTGGTGCGGGCGTACCGCGACCTGGACCTGGAGGAGTCGTTGTTGCGACGGGAGAGTGACTGATGAGCTGTGCGCACCTGACCGGGGCGGGAACCGCCGAGCCGAGCGTCACCGACGCCTGCCCGGAGTGCGTGGCCGTCGGCAACGACGACTGGGTGCACCTGCGGTCGTGTGTGGAGTGTGGGCAGGTGGGGTGCTGCGACTCGTCGCCGTACCAGCACGCGACGAAGCACTTCGAGTCCAGCGGGCACCCGGTGATGCGGTCCATCCAGCCGGGGGAGTCCTGGCGCTGGTGCTTCGTCGACGAGGAGATCGGCTGAGCCGTCAGGTGGTGGCGGTATGACGTAACCGCTATTCGACCGGGTTCCGACCGACCGCATAACATCGGTGAACTTCTATCGATGGGAGGTCGGACGATGCGCCGACGACAGTTCTCGCGTACCGCCGGGACCCTGCTGGCGCTGGTGCTCACGGCGACCGGCGCGGTCGCCGCGGGTGGCGGCGCGGCGTCCGCCGCCGCGCGGACGGTCTACTACGACGCGAGCCGGGCGGGGGAGTTCCGCACCAACTTCGACCAGGCCGCGACGATCTGGAACAGCTCGGTGAGCAACGTCCGGCTGGTCGCCCGCACCCCCGGCAACATCACCATCTACGTCGACACCGGCTGGCCCCGGGCGCAGACCACCAGCCTGGGCAACGGCCGGGTCTGGATGGGCACCCAGGCCGTCGACCAGGGGTACGACCGGACCCGGATCGCCACCCACGAGATCGGTCACATCCTCGGCCTGCCGGACAACCGGACCGGCCTGTGCACCGACCTGATGTCGGGCAGCAGCGCCCCGGTGTCGTGCCGCAACGCCACACCCAGCAGCGCCGAGGCGTCCCGGGTCAACGCGTTGTTCGCCGGTTCGCTCACCGCGCCGGCCGGGGTCAGCTACGTCTGGCGGGGCGACGGTGCCCCCGCGTCGGTCGCCGTCGGTTCCTGAGCCCCGTCGGTCCACGGTGGAGGGGCCGTTCCCGCCGCTGGCCGGGAGCGGCCCGGGTGGGGTGCCGCCGACGGGGGTCCGGCCCGTCGGCGACGCCGCCCTGATCCCGCCGTGCCGAAGGGTTGCGACATGATCACACCGCGTAGCAAGATGGCTCCGGATATCCAGGATGTCCGGGGAGGGTCAGGATGAATCTGGCAGTCAAAGAGGCGATGGCCGAGGCGGGCGAGACGGCCGAGAGCCTCGCCGCCCGCATCGGGGTCGACCCGAAGACCGCCGCGCGCTGGGCCAGCCAGGGGAGGATCCCCCAGACCCGGCATCGTGCCGAGGTCGCCGCGCTGCTCAAGCGGGACGTCCTCGACCTCTGGCCCGACCTGCACAAGCGGCACGAGCCCGCGTGGTTCCGGCCGTGGGCCGACATCGAACGCGAGGCCGTCGTGCTGCGCGGCTTCGAGCTGGCCTGGGTGCCCGGCCTGCTCCAGACCGAGGCGTACGCACGGGCGACCCTGGCCGGGGAGACCCTGACCGAGGAGGAGGTCGACCAGCTCATCACGGCGCGCCTCGCCCGCCAGGCGATCCTGCACCGCGACCGCCCGCCGCTGCTGGTCGCCGTCATCGACGAGTCGGTGCTGCACCGCCCGGTGCCGGGACGGCCCGACCTCATGCGTGAGCAGTGCGCCCACCTCGCCGCCTGCGCCGAGCTGCCGACCGTACAGGTGCACGTGGTCCCCACCGAGACGGGCATGTACGCCGGCCTCGGCGGGCCGTTCGTCGTCGCCGAGCTGGACGACGGCACGCGGGTGGCACACGTCGACGGGCAGGTACGCGCGCAGATCATCGACCAGCGCACGGATATCGCTGTCCTGGAGCGCCGGTGGGCGCGCATAGTGGGGGAGGCCCTACCCCGGGCGCGATCCCTGGAACTCGTCAGGAAAGCGGCGGCATCATGGAGCTGAGCGGCGTCCGGTGGCACACGAGCACCAGGAGCGGCAACAACGGTGGCAACTGCGTCGAGGTGGCGGACAACCTGCCCGGCGTCGTCCTCGTCCGCGACACGAAGGACCGCGCGGGCGGCACCCTGGCCTTCACCCCGGCTGCCTGGCGCGGCTTCCTGCGCCTGGCCCGGTCGACGCGACAGGCCGGCTGACCGGCCCGCCCGCCGCCGTCACCGGGCCGGCGAGGCGTGGGTCAGGGTGCCGGGTGGTGGCGCAGCGCGGCGATGAACCAGTCCAGCACCGGGGTCAGGGTGGGTGGCGCGGTCCAGCCGTTGACCGTCGCGAGGAGCTGGAAGTACCGCTCGGTCCGCGGGTCGTTGGCGACCTCCAGCCGGGCCAGCAGCGCGCTGCGGTAGGCGGCGTCGTCGACCCGGTCGAAGACCTCGCCGTACGCGCAGACCAGCGCGGCCACCACGTGACCGGCGCGGGGCGACTCGGGCGCGATGCCGGCGGCGCGGGCCAGTTCGACGGTGTCGCGGACCCGGTGGGTGAGGTCACGGACCATCGCCACCACCTCGGGGTGGGCGTCGCCGACGGTCCCGTCGACGAACTCGTGGACGATGCGCCGACGCTCGGCGTCGGAGATCGTGGTCTGCTCGGGCATCGGACTCGTCTCCACTGCTGGGCCGGGCGTGCCGGGCGGTCGGGCGGGGGCGCCGGGCGGTCGGGGGACGACCGCCCGGCGCGCTCGGACCCCGGGTGGCAGCCCGGGGTCCGAGGGTAGGAGTGCCGGTCAGGACACCGTGCAGGCGCCGCCGTTGACGGTGATCAGATCCGGTTCCGGGTTGGCCAGCGTGCCGGTCTTGGCGAGCAGACCGAAGGTGATGCTGCCGCCCGGCGCGATCTTCGCGTTGTACGACTCGTTCTTCGCCGTCACGGTGGCCCCGGACTGGGTCACCTTCGCCGACCACGCCTGGGTGACCTTCTGGTCGCCGTTGTAGGCGTAGCGCAGGGTCCAGCCGTCGATCGCGGTGTCACCGGTGTTGCGCAGGACGACCTGGGTGTTGGAGCCGTCCGGCCAGGTGCCGTGCACCTGGTAGCTCACCGCGCAGGTGCGCGGGGCCACCGCCTTGGCCTCCCCCTGGTCGGCGAGGAACGACGCGAGCCAGGCCAGCGCCGAGTTCCAGTTGATCGCCACCTCGTTGGTCGAGTACGAGTTGATGTCGTCGACGTAGCAGAACATCGGCGCGCAGTCCTTGAGCAACTGGGCGACGAACGGGTCCTGCAGGGCGGCGTTCGGGCCACCGGCGAGCGAGCCCACCGGCGGGTTCGGCATGGCCGGGTTGAGCTGGTTGCCGAAGATCCGGCTGTGCTGGTTGCGCGCGTTCTGCTCGCCCCAGCCGGTCACGTACGACATGTTCAGCGCGTTGCGGCCGAGCAGGTAGTCGGTCGCCTGCACGGCACCGTCCCGGTACTTCGCGTCCCGGGTCAGGTCGAACGCGGTGGCCAGCACGACCATGTTGTTGATGATGTTGCTGTTGCTGCCCCAGACGTAGCTGGCCGCCTCGCCCGGCACCGGCAGGCCGTACGCCTGGGCGTGCAGGGTGGCCAGGTAGTTGTCGGCGGCGGCGGTCACCGAGGCGCGGACCCGGGCCCGGTCGGCGGCCGGCAGGCCGTTCGGCACGGTGGCCAGTTCGAGCCGGCCGACCGCGCCCACGCTCTGCCAGCTGAACGCGCCGCCCGTGGCGAACACGTCGCCGGTGTGCTGGGGCGAGGCGGTCAGGTCGTCCAGGTACGCCTTCTTGCCGGTGGTCAGGTACAGCTCGACCGCGGCCCAGTAGAACTCGTCGGTGACGTTGGTGTCGTCGTACGCGCCGCCGCCGATGCCGTCGTTCGGGTCGGCGTAGACCGCCGGGTGCGCCTTGGCCGCGGCGTACGCGGTCGTCGCGGCGGTGCCGCAGCGGGCGGCGAACGCCGCGTCGTACGGGGCGAACAGGCGCTGGCACTGCGCGGCGACGGCGGCCAGGTTGAGGGTGGCGGCGGTCGACGGCGGGTGCAGCTCACGCGGCTGGGCGTCGTCCTGCGGGGCGAGCGGCAGGCCGGTCCACGCCTTGTCGTGGATCTTGTGGTGGGCCATCCCGGCCAGCGGCTTGCCGGCCGGCACCTGCATCCGGAGCAGGAACTCGATCTCCCAGCGGGCCTCGTCGAGGATGTCCGGCACCGCGTTGCCCCGCTCGGGCACCCGCAGCGTCGAGTCGCCCAGCGCGGCGCCACCGGCGGCGGTCTCCGCCGTCTTGGTCCGCTCGAAGGCGCTCAGCAGCTGGTAGGCGGCGATACCGCCGTTGACCACGTACTTGCCGTGGTCGCCCGCGTCGTACCAGCCACCGCGCACGTCCAGCGAGTAGTCGCAGACGCCGGGCTGGCAGGGCACCTGCGTGTCGCCCTGGTTGGGGGCCACCCCGAGGTGGCCGGCCGGGCGGGCGTACTCGTCGCCGATCAGGTCACCGTCGATCTCGATGCCGCTGCGCTGGGCGTAGAAGAACTGCATCGCGTCGGCCCGCAGCCGGTCGTAGAGGTCGCCGGAGATGTCGAACGGGTGGCTGGTCTCGCCGTCGGCGACCAGCGTGTAGCCGGTGCCGGGGGTGCGGAAGGACGAGAAGTCGACGGTCTGCACGTTCTGCCCGGAGGCGGCGTCGACCCCGCGCGGGGTGCTCTGGCCGCTGGCCACGACCGTGCCGGCGGCCGACTTGAGCTGCCAGGGCAGCGCACCGGTCGACTCGGTCACCACGGTCGCGTTCTTCGGGCCGCCGGGCAGGTAGCCGACCTGGTTGACCCGTACCCGGGGGCCGGTGTCCGGCACGTACGGCGGGGCGGCCTCACCACCGCGCAACGAGACGTTGTCCAGGCAGATCCGCTGCTCGGCGGCGGCCCCACCGACCTGGAAGATGAGCTGGGCGTTGGGGTTGTCGTCCGGGACGGTGAACGTCTGCTCGACCCGCTTGCTCGTCGGGGCGGCCACCGCGGGCACGCTCGCGTACGACGTGTAGGGGGCGCTGCCGAGCTGGAGCACGGCGTTGACGCTCAGCCCGGGGGTGGCCGAGATGTCGAAGCTCAGCTTGTACTCCGCGCCGGCGTTGAGCCGGACCCCGTCGTGGCCGATGCCGGCGTCCCACGGATTGGCCAGCCCGGCGGGGACGGTGACGCAGAGCCGGCCGTCGACGACGTCGAGCGGGCCGGTGCCGTAGGAGAACCAGGGCGCGACGCCCTCGCTGAAGTCGCCGTTGCTGATCTGCTCGGGGGCGTCCGGCGGGACCTCGGCGTGGGCCACGCCGGTGCCGGCGCCGGTGAGGATCAGGGTCGTCGCTGCCAGTACCGCGAGATGCCGCCGACGTCGTCGGGTCAGGATCACGGGATTCCTTTCCGGGCGGAAGGGTAGTGGTGGGGTGTGCCGTCGATGCCTGTCACTGGGAGCGCTCCCAGCTATCAGCCAGATGTTTCCAGCGCGTCTCGTCTCTGTCAATCGATTCGACTGGATGACCTTCGGGCTGGTCGCGGCGTGCCGGAGCGGCCCGGACCGACGCCTGCGGCAGTGAGATTCACCGCGCCACGCGCAGTCGTCCTGATCTCCTAGAGACAACACCGCCCTCCGCCTGGCAGGCTGCCACCCATGACCCTGAAGCTTCGTTCCGTCGGGACGAGCGACCGTGGGCTGATCCGCAGCGGAAACCAGGACGCCCTGCACTCCGGTGCCTGGCTCGTCGCCGTCGCCGACGGCATGGGCGGGATGGCGGCCGGCGACCTGGCCAGCCGGATCGCCATCGACGCGGTCGCCCCACTGGACGTGGAGACCCCCGAGGACGCCCTGGTGGCGGCGTTGCAGACCGGCATCGAGCTGGCCACCGCGCGGATCCACCAGGCCGTCCGGGAGGACCCCGAGCGGCAGGGCATGGGCACCACACTGACCGCCCTGCTGTTCTCCCGTACCGGCAGCTGCCTGGCGCTGGCCCACGTCGGCGACTCCCGGGCCTACCTGTTCCGCGAGGGCACCCTCAAACAGGTCACCCGGGACGACACCTTCGTCCAGATGCTCGTCGACCAGGGGGTGATCAGCCCCGAGGAGGCGTCCAGCCACCCCCGGCGGGCCGTGGTCACCCAGGCGTTGCAGGGCGAACAGGTCTCCCCGTCGTACGCCACGATGGTGCCCCGGGCCGGCGACCGCTGGCTGCTGTGCAGCGACGGCCTGTCCAACGTCGTCCGCCCGGACACCCTCACCGAGGTGCTGCGGGAGACCCCGGACCGCCAGGAATGCGCCCGCCGCCTGATCGACCTCGCCCTGCGGGCCGGCGGCCCGGACAACATCACCGTGCTCATCGCCGACGTCGTCGACGAGTGACCGCGACCGGCGGTGCGCCGGCTCAGCGGCGGCGGTGCGTGGTGTGCCGGGTCGGCGCGGCCGTGACCGGGTCCTCCGGCCAGGGGTGGCGCGGGTACCGCCCACGCAGCTCGCCGCGCACCTGCGGGTAGCCGGTACGCCAGAACGACGCCAGGTCGGCGGTGACCGCGACCGGCCGGCCGGCGGGGGAGAGCAGGTGCAGCAGCAGCGGCACCCGGCCGTCGGCCAGCCGGGGCGTCTGCTGCCAGCCGAACGTCTCCTGGAGCTTCACCGCCAGCACCGGCGCGGCCGGATCGGCGTAGTCGACCCGGACCCGGGAGCCGCTGGGCACCTCGACGCGTTCCGGGGCCAGCTCGTCCAGCCGGCCCGCCTGCGGCCAGGGCAGCAGCCGGCGCAGCGCCCCGACCACGTCGATCCGGGCCAGGTCGGCCCGGCGGCGGGCGGCGGCCAGTTCCGGCCCGAGCCACCTGTCGGCGGCGGCGAGCAGCGCGTCGTCGGTGACCTCCGGCCACGGCCCGCCCAGCGCCTGCCGGCAGAACGCCAGCCGCTGGCGCAGCGACCGGGCCGCCGGGGTCCAGGTCAACAGGTCCAGGCCCGCCTGGCGGAGCCCGGCGGCCAGGGCGGCGGCCAGCAGCTCCGCCGCCGGCCGGGCCAGTGGGCGGCTGACCAGCTCGATCGCGCCGAGCCGGG
>NZ_MZMV01000048.1 GCF_002210435.1 Micromonospora wenchangensis | reverse complement strand
GGAGGGTCCGGCCGACGGTGGCGCGACGCCCGGTCAGCACGACGGTGGCGCCGACGGCAGCGCCCGCTGACCGACACCCATGACGACCATCGACCCGCCGGGCGGCCACGGCCGCCCGGCGGTCCCGTCGGCCGCGACGCGGGCGCTGGAGCGCTGCGTCAGCGTCGAACCGGCCAAGTTCGCCGCCGCCCACTGGGGCCGCGCGCCGCTGTTGTCGCGGGCCGCCGAGCTGCCCAACCCCGACGGGTTCACCGATCTGCTCAGCCCGGCCGACGCCGACGAGCTGCTCAGCCGGCGCGGGCTGCGTACCCCGTTCCTGCGGGTGGCCCGCGACGGCCAGTTGGTGCCGGCGGCCCGGTTCACCGGCGGCGGCGGCGCGGGCGCGGAGATCGGCGACCAGGTCCTCGACGAACGGGTCCTGGAGCTCTACGCCGGCGGCGCGACCCTGGTGCTGCAGGGGCTGCACCGGCTCTGGCCCGCCCTGATCGACTTCGCCCGTGACCTCGGCACCGCCCTGACGCAACCGTTGCAGGTCAACGCCTACCTCACCCCGCCGGGCAACCAGGGCTTCGCCACCCACTACGACACGCACGACGTCTTCGTGCTCCAGGTCGACGGCCGCAAGCACTGGCGGATCCACCCGCCGGTGCTCACCGACCCACTGGAGAGGCAGCCCTGGGGCGGCCGGGCCGACGAGGTGTCCGCCACCGCCGACGGGCCGGCGGCGCTGGACGTGGTCCTCGAACCGGGCGACGCGCTCTACCTGCCGCGCGGCTGGCTGCACAGCGCCCAGGCGCAGGAGACCAGCTCGCTGCACCTGACCGTCGGCATCCGCGCGTTGACCCGGTACGCCCTGGTGGAGGAGTTGCTGGCGCTGGCCGCCGAGGACCCCCGGCTGCGGGCCGGGCTGCCGTTCGGCACCGACGTCGCCGACCCGGACGCCATCGAGCCGGAGCTGACCGAGACGGTGGAGGCGCTGCGCGACTGGCTGCTGCGGGCCGACCCGGCCGCGGTGGCCGCCCGGCTGCGTGGCCGGGCCTGGCCGGCCGCCCGTCCGGCCCCGATCCGGCCGTTGGCGCAGGCCGCCGCGCTCACCGCGCTCACCGCCGACAGCCGGATCGCCCCCCGCCCGGGCCTGCGCTGGCAGCTCACCCCGACCACCGACGGCCGGATGGCGCTGCGGTTGGTCGACCGCACCGTCACCCTGCCCGAGCAGTGTGCGCCGGCCCTGCGCGCCCTGCTCGGCTCCACCGGGCTGCGGGTGGGCGACCTGCCCGGCCTGGACGACGACGCCGACCGGCTGGTGCTGGCCCGCCGGCTGCTGCGCGAGGCGGTCGCCGTACCGGCGTGATTCGCTGTGGCCGTACGGGCGTGAGCCAGGCTGACCGTCCCGGGCGACACCCGGGACGGTCAGCGGGCCGACACGAGCAGCAGCACCGTGGTCAGCACCCCGGCGGCCAGCACGATCGCCAGCGGGCGGGGGCCGAGCAGGGCGTGCCGGCGGTCCGCCAACCGTTTCGCCGGGGCCAGCCCGGCCACCGGGCCGAGCAACGTCACCACCAGCGCCAGCACCGGCATACCCACCGCCAGGTCACCGCCGTAGCGGTGGCCCACCGCGCGGGCGGCGGCCCCCAGGGCGTACGCGACGACCGCGCCGGCCACCCCGCACAGGGCGAGCAGCGGGTTCACCGATCCCGGCAGTTCACCGCGCTGGCCGGCCCGGTCCAGCAGTTCGCGTACCCCGCGCAGCAGCGGCACCGGGTCACCGGCGACGTCCCGGGCCGGCCCCGGCGGGTCGCCCGGCCGCCGGCTGCCCAGCCGGGACCGCAGCTCGGCCCAGAGGTGCCCCACCTCGGCGTCGACCCGCTCCAGCATCGACCGGGCGTCGACGACCTCCTGCTCGGCTTCGTGGAGCTGGGCGGTGGCCTGCGCGACGGCCCGCTCGGCGGCGGCGCACTGCTGGTCGTGCCAGGCCTGCGCCTCGGCCCGCTGGGCGGCCACCCGGCCGGTCAGCTCGGCGAGCCGGCGCACGTGCGTGGCGTAGGTGTCACTGGGGACCGGTTCGTTCATCGGGACGGACCATAAGGGATGATCACCTGTCCGGTGCGGTGCACCGCCCGGTCGAAGAACAGCCCCCGCCACGGACGCGGGTACCAGTCCGGCCCGCCGGAGCCCGGGTAGAGCGCCGAGCCCAGCTCGCCGCCCTGCACGTCCAGGGCCACCCAGGCGCCGATCTGGTCGGTGCGGGCGGCCGGCCCGCCCAGGTCGGCCCGCATCCGGGCCACCCCGCGCCACCAGGCCAGCACGTGGGTACGCCGTTCCGGCCCGTCGTGCAGGATGCGGCGCAGCCGGTCCAGGCCGGTCGAGCCGGGCGAGCCGGTCGCCAGCGCCCCGGCCGCCGCGTCGACGGCGAACAGCAGCAGGTAGTGCGGGGTGCCCGGGGTGCCGGGGCGGGTCAGCGCGGTGGCCGTCTCGGCCATCAGCTCGGCGACGGTCTCCTCGTCGTACCAGGCGGCGTCGTCGGCGAGGTCCTCGTAGAGGGCGCGGGCCGCCGGGTCGGCGTCCGGGTCGAGGCAGGCGATGGAGAACCGGGCGGTGCCGGGGCGGTGCTGCCGGGCCAGCGAGCGGGCGGCGGCGTCGAGCACCGCGCACGCCTCGTCGACCCGGGTGCCGAGGACCGCCAGGTTACGGCCGGGCGCCCGGGGCAGCCGCAGCGCCGCCGACCGGGACTGCACGTCGATGATCTCCCCGAGCACGGCCACCGGGCCGCGCGGCGCGGCGTCGCCCGGCGGTGGGGTGAGGGCCCGGAAGTCGGGGGCCTCGGTGAGGCGGGGGATGGCGTCACCGTCGAAGAGCCGCGCCGGGGCGGCGTCGGCCGGCCGCATCCGCCACAGCCGGTGCTGCAACTCGCTCCACGTCTCCCAGTCGCTGGCCGACGGGATGCGGGCCACCTCGTTGCCCTCGGTCAGGCCCGACTCGGCGTTGACCACCGCGTGGTAGCGGGGCAGCGCCTGTGCGGCGTCGTTGCGTTCGGCCAGGATGCGCAGCGCCTTGGGCAGCGCGATCCGCAGGGTGAACTGGGCGACCAGCGCGGGCCGGCCCCACAGCGCCTCGATGCCCCGGACGTCCTGTGAGGCGAGCACCAGGTGGATGCCCTGCGAGCGGCCCCGCCGGGCGAGGTCCTCCAGCAGGTCGGCGGCCTCCCGGGCCACCACGTCCCGGCCGGCGAGCAGCGCCTGGAACTCGTCGACCACCGCGACGATCCGGGGCCAGTGCCCGGCCGGGTCCACCGCCCGCAGCTCGGACAGCTTGGTGACCTCGTGTTTCTTGGCCGCGTCGGCCCGCCGGCGCAGCTCCTCGGCGAGGAACCGCAGCAGCGCCAGGCCGAACTCCCGGTCGGTGTTGACGTTGATGCCGACCAGCCGCATGTGCGGCAGCCAGCTCGGGTCGCGCCGGCCCTGGGCGAACCGGGCGAAGGACACCCCCTCCTTGAAGTCGAGCAGATAGAACTCCAGCTCGGCGGGGGAGTAGCGGGCGGCGAGCGCGCCGATCCAGGCGAAGATGAGGTTGGTCTTGCCGGTGCCCGACGGCCCGCCGATCAGCGCGTGCGGGGGATAGTCGCCGAGGGTCAGCAGCACCGGCCGCCCGTGCGGGCCCTCGCCGATCGGGGCGGTCAGCCCGTGTGCCGAGTCCTCCTTCCACATCTGCTCCGGCGGCGGCAGCAGGTCGGTGAAGGGCGTCGGCGGCGGGCCGGCGTTGACCCGGGCGGCGATCTCGCGGCAGGTCTCGGTGACCAGGGTGGCCGGCGGGGGCGGGTCGAGGCGTACCGGGGGACCGGGCGGGGTGCCGATCCGGGTCCCGTCCGCGTCGGTGCGGACCCGGGTCAGACTGGGGTCGTCGGGCAGGTCGATGCCGCGTACCACCAGGTGCACCCCGCAGGCCGCGCCGGTGCGCACCACCCGGTCGAGCTGGCCGCGCTCGTGCCGGGACAGCTCGTCCCCGCCCAGCAGCACCGCGACCCGCCACGGCTCGGGCCGCCGGCCGGTGGCCGCGGCCAGGGCCCGCAGCGAGCCGTACTCACCTGCCAGCACCGTCTCGTTGATCCGGCGGATCTGCTCGACGAGGTCGTCGAGGAGCCGGGCCAACCCGCCCGGCCCGACGAAGGTCAGCAGCCCGGCGGTGCCCAGCGGGGCGAAGCCGGCGAGCCCGCCGCCGAGGTGTTCGGGGTCGTACCCGTAGAGCCGGACCGTGCCCGGGTCGGTCCGGCCGACACCGCGCAGCAGCAGCGCCGACACCACCGCCTCGGCACCCGCCCGGTCGTCGCCGTGCAGCTGTACGTGACCGGCGTCGAGCAGCGGCACCAGCGCCGGGACCGGTTCGGCGTCGGCGACCCGCAGGGTGCCGACCCGCAGCGGGCCGGGGCTCTCGCCGCGTCCGGCCGGGGTGACCCGCCAGTGGGACCAGGGGGCGCTGGCTGCGCCGGGGGCCTCCCGGCGGGCCGCCTCGGCGGCCCGGTGGGCGAGTTCGGCGAGCCGCGCGGCGTGCCGTTTGTCGATCTCGACCAGCCGCCTGTCGCGTTCGACGCCGACCCGCTCCGGCACGCCGGCGGCGGCCCGTCGGACCCGGGCGAGCCGGTCCCGGGCGGCGGCCAGCTCCGACTCGGCCGTGGCGACCCGGGTACGGGTGACGCCGAGCGCCTCGGAGAGCATTCCGCGTACCCGCGTCGCCAGTTGGGCCCGCAGATCAGCCACGGGGCCCACCGTCCGCCCACGGGCTCCTCGGGCGGGGCGGGGCCGACCCGGCGGGCGGCGGCGGGGGCGTCGGCTCGGGCCGGCGGTGCGGGGTCGGCTCGGGACGCCGCGGCGGGTGCGGCCCGGTGCGCCGGTCGGCGGGCGGGCGGGGCGGCGACCGGTCGGGTTCCGGTGCCCGCTGCGGCGTCGGCTCCCGCTGCGGGTCGTGGTCCTCGCGGGGCAGGTCGCGGCCGAGCCGGGCCAGCAGCACGCCGGTCAGCACCCCGGCGGTGACGGCCGGGTCGGCGGCGTGCGGCTGCTCCTGCCCGTCCTCGCCCCGGCGGGGCGGGGGCATCCGGCAGACCCGGGTGAGCAGGGTGTGCAGCACCGGTGGTGGCAGGCCGGGCAGCAGGTCGCGGACCCGGCCGTCCAGTTCCCGGCGCAGCCGGGGCAGGTCGTCGGCGCGGGGCGGATGCCCGAGCAGTTCCCCGGCGAGGTCGCGCAGCAGCGGCGGGGCGATCGCGGCCAGTCCGAGGCCGACGTCGGCGTGCGCGGCCCGTAGCTCCCGGTGCAGCCGGTCCCGGTCGCCGGAGCGGATGCCGGCGACGACCCGGTGCAGCAGTTCCCGGGAGTCGGCGACCAGCTCGTCGGGCTGCTCGGGCGGGCCCTCCCGGCCGCCGGTCAGCTCGGCGACCCGGACCGCCCACCACCGCTTGACCGTCGGGTCCTCGTCGGCGGCCGGTGCCGGGGCGGCCGGCGGTGCGGTGGTGTCGCCCCGGGGACCGTCGTGGCGTGGCGCGGGGCCGTCGGCGCGGGGCGGGGGTGGGCCGTCGGGGGCCAGCCCGATGGCGGCCAGGTAGCCGGTGAGCTGTTCCTGGGCGACCCGCAGGGCGTGTCCGGCCGACTCGGCGTGTTCGGTGGCGGCGGCGAGTTCCGGCACCCCCATCGGGTTGGCCGACTCCTGGCGTACCCAGCGCAGCCGTTCGGTGGCCTGGCCGAACTTCTCCAGGGCCAGGGCGAGCTGGGCCAGGGGGAACTCCTCGGCGGCGGCCCGTACCTGGGCTCCGACGTCCTCGACGATCGACACGACGCCCCGCTACAGCGACGACACGTAGAGCTGCGCCTGTTCCACCGCGACGAGCGTCGCGGCGAGACATTCCTCCAGCTCCTGGCCGGCCTGGGTGAGGGAGGCCTGGGCGGCCTCGACGGTCTCGTGCCCGCTGCCCTCCAGCGCCCCGGCGAGGGTCTGCTGCGCCTCGGCGAGCTTCTCCCCGGCGGCCTGGACGGCGCTCTGCCCGTCACCGATCTGTTGGAGGGCGATGTCGATCGCGGCCTTCAGCTCGGCGACGCTCGCCACGGGTGACCTCCTGGGGGCGGGGAGATCTCCATTACAACGTATACCCGACGGGGAGAGAACATCCGCCCTGGCGGTGTTGCCGCCCCGTCGTCCGGTTACCGCCCTGACGTGCGGGAAGCCGCCGACCCCGTCCCGGTAGCGGGACACCGAATCCCGTCGACGGGACCGCTCCGGCGGGGTGCCGCGCCACCCGTCCGTGCGGCGGACGGGGGTCAGGAGGGCAACCAGCGTGGGCCGTACACCTCGGCGCCCAGCTCGCCCACCCGGCCGCGCAGCTCCCGGTCGGCGGTGACCACCAGCCGCCGCCGGTCCGCCGCCGCGCGGACCAGGTCGACGATGGTGTCGTCGCCGGAACCGGGGGCCGCGACGGTGCGTACCCCGGCCACGCCCGGCACGTCGCGGGCCGCGCCCTCCACCACCAGCACCACCTCGACGGGCGCCGGCAGCTCCGGTGGTACGCCGGTGTCGGCCACCGGGACCAGCCGGTCGCGCAGCCGGGCCGCCGCACCGGCCCGGTCGTGCCACCAGCCGTCCGGCCGGGAACCGACCACGTTCGCACCGTCGACGATCAGCAGCGGATGGGTGTCCATACCCCCACCCTGCCACCTGCCGGCGTTTGTCGGGGCGACCGTCGGGTAGCCACCGGCGATCGTGTCGCGCCTGCGTGTCGCCCTCGGCGGCCCGGTCGCGCCCGAGGAGCGGAGGACAGACATGATGGGACCCGGTGACTTCGGCTCCGACCCGTGGGACGAGTTCCTGGCCCGGTACTTCGGCCGGGGTGAGGGCGGACGCCGGCCGGCCCATCGGGTCGACATCACCCGGCTGATGACCGCCGACGCCCGGGAGATGCTGGCCGACGCCGCCCGGCGGGCCGCCCAGAAGCACAGCACCGACCTCGACACCGACCACCTGCTCTGGGCGGCGTTGCAGCGCGAACCGCTACGCGACCTGGTACGCCGTGCCGGCGCCGACCCGGACGCCCTGGTCAACGCGCTCGGCGGCCGGGCCGACGGCGCACCGCGCGGCGAGGTGCCGCCGAACCTCTCCCTCACCCCGGCGGCGAAACGGGCGTTGCTCGACGCCCACCAGCTCTCCCGGGCGATGGGGGCGAACTACATCGGCCCCGAGCACATCCTGATGGCGTTGCCGCTCAACCCCGAGTCGCCCGCCGGCCGGATGCTCGCCGCCGGCCGGATCCAGCCCGAGTCGTTGCAGGCGGCCGGGGCCGAACGCGGACCGATGGCCGGCCCGAAACCGGACCGGGGCACGCCCACCCTCGACCAGTACGGCCAGGACCTCACCGACCTGGCCCGCAACGACCAGATCGACCCGGTGATCGGCCGCGCCGACGAGATCGAACAGGCGGTCGAGATCCTGTCCCGGCGGACCAAGAACAACCCGGTGCTCATCGGCGAGGCCGGCGTCGGCAAGACCGCCATCGTGGAGGGCCTGGCCGAGCGGATCTGCGACGGCGACGTGCCGCAGACGCTGCTCGGCAAGCGGGTCGTCCAACTCGACCTGGCCGGCCTGGTCGCCGGCACCCGCTACCGGGGCGACTTCGAGGAGCGGCTCAAGAAGGTCATCGACGAGATCCGGGCCCACCGGGACGAGCTGATCATCTTCCTGGACGAGATCCACACCCTGGTCGGTGCGGGCGGCGCCGGTAGCGAGGGTGGCATGGACGCGTCCAACATGCTCAAACCGGCCCTGGCCCGGGGCGAGCTGCGGGTGATCGGGGCGACCACGCTGGACGAGTACCGGCGCAGCATCGAGAAGGACGCCGCCCTGGCCCGCCGGTTCCAGCCGGTGCTGGTGCCCGAGCCCGGCGTCGAGGACACCGTGGCCATCCTGCGCGGCCTGCGGGACCGCTACGAGGCCCACCACCAGGTCCGGTTCACCGACGAGGCGCTGGTCGCCGCCGCCGAACTGTCCGACCGGTACGTCACCGACCGGTTCCTGCCGGACAAGGCGATCGACCTGATCGACCAGGCCGGCGCGCGGGTCCGGCTGCGCACCCGCACCCCCGCCTCCGACGTGCGGGAGCTGGAACAGCAGCTGGAGGACGTCCGCCGGGACAAGGAACAGGCGGTCGCCGACGAGCAGTACGAGAAGGCGTCCGCGCTGCGCGACCGGCTCGCCGAGCTGGAGGCGCAGATCGGCCGGGCCCGGGGCGACGGCGGGGACACCCAGGTCCCGTCGGTCGGCACCACCGAGATCGCCGAGGTGGTCTCCCGGTCCACCGGCATCCCGATCAGCCAGCTCACCGAGGAGGAACGGGACCGGCTGCTGCGCCTGGAGGGGCAGCTGCACCAGAAGGTGATCGGCCAGGACGACGCGGTCAGCGCCATCGCCGAGGCGGTCCGCCGCTCCCGTACCGGGCTGGCCGATCCGAACCGGCCGATGGGCAGCTTCCTGTTCCTCGGACCGACCGGCGTCGGCAAGACCGAACTGGCCCGCGCCCTGGCCGAGGCGCTGTTCGGCGAGGCCGACCGGATGGTCCGGGTGGACATGAGCGAGTTCCAGGAACGGCACACGGTGGCCCGGCTGGTCGGCGCGCCCCCCGGCTACGTCGGCTACGAGGAGGCCGGCCAGCTCACCGAGGCGGTCCGCCGCCGCCCGTACGCGGTGGTGCTGCTCGACGAGATCGAGAAGGCCCACCCGGACGTGTTCAACATCCTGCTCCAGGTGCTCGACGACGGCCGGCTCACCGACAGCCAGGGCCGCACGGTCAACTTCAAGAACACCGTGCTGATCATGACGAGCAACCTGGGCTCGGAGCTGATCACCGGCGCCCAGCGGACGGTCGGGTTCGGCGTCGGCGCGCAGGGCGGCCAGCAGGAGGCCGACGAGCTGCGCGAGCGGCTGATGCGCCGGCTCCAGGAGAACTTCCGCCCGGAGTTCCTCAACCGGATCGACGAGACGATCATCTTCCAGCGGCTGGAGGCCGAGCAGCTACGCCAGATCACCGGGCTGCTGCTGGAGGAGACCCGCCGCCGGCTGCACGCCCAGGACATCCAGGTCGACGTCACCCCGGCCGGCACCGACTGGCTGGCCGAGCACGGCTACCAGCCGGAGTTCGGGGCCCGGCCGCTGCGCCGGGTGATCCAGCGGGAGGTGGACAACCGGCTGTCCCGGATGCTGCTGGAGAACCAGCTCTCCCCGGGCCAGCGGGTCACCGTCGACGCGCGCGACGGCGCGCTCGCCTTCGACGTGTCCGCCGGCGACCGGGACCACACCCCCGCCAGCACCTCGCATCCGCGATGACCGGAGGGCCGCGATGACCGAACCCGAGCAGGAGTACGCCGAGCAGACCGCACCCATCCTCGCGCCCCCGACGGCGAACCCGGCCCGGGTCCAGGTGCCGCCGGAGGGCCCGGGGCAGTGGACCGACGACGGCGACCCGGCACCACCCGGGCCACCGGAAGAGGAGGCGTGATGGCACGCGAACAGCGACTCGACCCCGAGGTCGAGCTGATCTGGGAGGACTTCCACGCCGAAGTGAACGTCCCCTCCGAACAACTGCGGCAGTGGCTGCTGACCCGGGGGTCGGGCGAGGAGGCGTTCGGCCCCGACCCGGACCTCGACCTGCCCGAGCCCGGCCGGCAGATCCTGGCGGTGCTGCGCAAGCGCAAGGTCGACCTCACCCCGGCCGACGTCGCGGTGATGCGGGCGGCGATCGACCGGATCCGGTCGCTGGTGGACGAGAAGCCCGGCGACGGCAACGCCGACGACGAGTGGCGGCACGCCCTGCTCGACCTGGGCCACGACGTCCTCGTCGAACGCTGACTGCCGACCGGGCCCGGACCGGCACCGCACCCGGACCGGCACGGCGTGGGCACCCGGGACGCCGTCCCGGGTGCCCGGCACGTCGGTGGGGCTACTCGGACTCCAGGCTGGGCAGTCGCAGGCCGGCGGCGTCGGCGGCGTCCTGCCGCTCGGTGCGGGTCTGCTCCTCCCGGCTGAGCAGCGTCGCGTACTCGGTGATGTCGGCCGGGTCGGGCACCTCGGGCAGCCGGCGCAGGAACGTCTCGACGTCGCGGGCGGCGGCGGTGTGCGCGCTGGCCGCCCGACGCAGCAGCTCCCGCTGGTCGGCGGCCGGATAGAGATCGGTCATGCAGGGCTGATACCCGTCGTCACGCCGTTCGCACCCGTGGGGCCGGGCGGGCCGTGCCGGTGTCCCGGGCCCCGAACTCGGGATGCCGCAGCAGCCAGGCCAGGTAGTCCGGGTGCGCGGCCAGCGAGTCGGTGTACGCGGCGACCGCGTCGTCCAGCACCGCCTCCGCGACCCGGGCCGCCGGGGACTCCGGGTGCCAGCCGAGCAGCAGCCGCCAGCGCAGCGGGGTGCCGGCCAGCCGCCGGGTCACCAACCCGGCGACCGGGCGGAAGGTGGCCTGGCACAACGCCACCGCCTCCCCGGCGTCGACCAGGTCCATGCAGCCGCGCACGTCGGTCTCGTACACCTTGCGGGGGGTGAACCCGGCGCGGGCGCAGGCGGCGGCGAAGCAGTCGCCGAAGCAGCCGTCGCCCGGCGCGGCCACCCACTGCTCGTGGCGCAGGTCGGCCAGGCCGACCTCGTCACGGTCGGCCAACGGGTGGGCGGACGGCAGCAGCACCAGCACCGGATCGACCGCCACCTCCCGCCAGGCCAGGCCGAACTCCGCAGGTGGGGTGGCGTCGCCGCACACGCCGGTCAGCGCGAAGTCCAGCCGGCCACCGGCGACCAGGGCGGCCAGCTCGTCGGCCGACCACGACGCGTACGTGGTGATCTGCGCGTGCGGCTGCTCGGCGGCGAGCCGGTGCACCAGCCGGCCCAGGATCGGGCTGTTCACCCCGCCGAACCGGTACCGGCCGAGGGCGTCGTCGGCCCCCGCCAGCCGGGCCGCCTCGTCCTGCAGGCCCTTCATCGCCGGCAGCAGCACCCGGGCCCGGGACAGCACCAGCTCGCCCAGCGCGGTCGGCCGGGCACCCCGCCTGTCGCGTTCGAACAGCGGACCGCCCAGCGCCCGCTCGATGCGCTGAAGCTGGGCGGTCAGGGCCGGCTGGGCCAGGCCGAGGGTGGACGCGGCCTTCGTCACGCTGCCCGTCTCGGCGATAGCGCAGACCACCCGGAGGTGACGCAGCTCCAGATTCATATGGTGACGGTATGGCCACACGTCGATAGACGGAAGGGCCCGGACCGAACCGGGCCGGTGAACCTGACGGATCGGGGCCGGACGATCACTGCCGCGGACGGCGGTTCAGGTCGGCCAGTTGGGTGCGCCGCCCGGTCACCGCGTCGCGCAGCTTGTCCACCACTCCGACGGCCGGTTCGACGATCCGGTTCCACGGCGGGGTCGCCGGGGTGCCCGGATGCGGCCGGGTCGGCGCCGCCTCCTCGGCGATCTCCCACCGGTTGCCCAGCCGGATCAGCTCCGCGTCGGAGGCCACCTCGCGCAGCGGGGTGACCAGCTCGGCCACCGCGGCGACGTGCCGACGCACCCGGGCGGCGACGTCGGCAAGCGTCGGGTCGTCCGGCCCGCCGAGGGCCTTCAGCGCGGTCAGCAGCGCCGCGTCCGCCGCGATCTCCTCGTCCACCCGGGCGGTCGCGTCGGGCAGCGCCGCGCGGACCGTGGGCAGCAGGTACTGCTCCTCGGCCGACAGGTGCCGCGACACCATGGCGGTGAGCACCTGGAGCACCTCCCGCCGCCGGCCGGGCGCCACCGTGGCGTCGGTGACCTCGTCGACCAGGGCGAGCAGCTGCCGGTGCTCGGTGTCGGCGAGGTCGGCCATGCTCCGCCCACCCGGACGGTAGGCGTCGTCGGCGGAGGGCGGCAGCGGTGGCAGGGGAACGGCGGACATGACGTCCTCCTCGGCGGGGCCGGCGCGGGTCGCCGGCCGGTGCGACTGGCGGAACGGGGACGCCAGCGCCGGTACCCGTACCCGGTGATCGGCAAACCGGGGCGGCGTCCGTGCCGCGTGCGGCCCCGCCGTCCGGCGGGTGGTCCCGGGTGGCCGCCGCCGGGGCGGCCGGGCCGTTCGCGGCCGGGCCGGCGACTGGTAGAAAGAGGCGATGACGAGCGATGCCGCCTCCGCCGCGCCCGACCCCACCGTCGAGGTCGTCGACCTCTGCCGTGACCTGCTGCGCATCGACACCACCAACACCGGCGACAACGACACCAGCGCGGGCGAGCGCCGGGCCGCCGAGTACGTCGCGGAGAAGCTCGCCGAGGTCGGCGTGGCCGCCGAGATCCACGAGTCCGCGCCGGGCCGGGCCAACCTGATCGCCCGTATCCCCGGCACGGACCCCGGGCGCGACGCTCTGCTCGTGCACGGCCACCTGGACGTGGTGCCCGCCGACGCCGACGAGTGGTCGGTGCACCCGTTCTCCGGGGAGGTCCGCGACGGCTACCTGTGGGGCCGGGGCGCGATCGACATGAAGGACTTCGACGCGATGGTGCTGGCGGTGGTACGGCACTGGCAGCGCACCGGCGTCCGCCCGCCCCGCGACATCGTGCTGGCCTACACCGCCGACGAGGAGGCGGGCAGCGACTACGGCGCGCACTTCCTCGTCCAGCAGCACCGGGACCTCTTCGACGGCTGCACCGAGGCGGTCGGCGAGGTCGGCGGCTTCTCCTACTCGATCAGCGACGCCCAGCGGCTCTACCTGATCGAGACGGCCGAGAAGGGGCTGGACTGGATGCGGCTGCACGCCAAGGGCCGCCCCGGGCACGGCTCGTTCGTCCACGACGACAACGCGGTCACCGCGCTGGCCGAGGCGGTGGCCCGGATCGGGCGGCACCGGTTCCCGCTCACCGTCACCCCGACCGTCCGGGCGTTCCTGACCGAGCTGTCCGACGTGCTCGGCGTCGAGCTGGACCCGGACGACCCGGAGACCGCCATCGCCAAGCTCGGCCCGATCGCCAACATCATCGGCGCGACCGTCCGCAGCACCGCCAACCCGACCCGGCTGGCCGCCGGCTACAAGGACAACGTCATCCCCGGCCGGGCCACCGCCACCATCGACTGCCGCAGCCTGCCCGGCCAGTCCGAGCTGCTGGAACGGCAACTGCGTGAGCTGGTCGGCCCGGACATCGAGATCGAGTACATCCAGCGCCAGCCCGCCCTGGAGACGACCTTCGACGGCGACCTGGTCGATGCGATGTCGGCGGCGTTGCGGGCCGAGGACCCGGGGGCCCGGCCGGTGCCGTACATGCTCTCCGGCGGCACCGACGCCAAGGCGTTCGCGCAGCTCGGGATGCGGTGCTTCGGTTTCGCCCCGCTGCGGCTGCCGGCGGATCTCAACTTCTCGGCGTTGTTCCACGGCATCGACGAGCGGGTACCGGTGGACGGACTACAGTTCGGCGTGCGGGTGCTCGACCGGTTCCTCCGCAACTGCTGACCGCACCGGTGCCGCACCTCCCCCCATGTCTCGAAGGGACAGCCTCATGACCGACCAGCACGGTGAGCTGGACGCCGCCCTGGAACGCGTGATCGACGCGGCCCGCGCCCACCTGACGGCCGTGCGGGCCGCGCAGGGTCGGATCGACGACGACGACGTGTGGCAGGCGTACGTGGCGTTGAACAACGCCTCCTTCGCCTACGACGAGCAGCTGCTCGACGCGTTCGGCGAGGTCACGCCCTGGGACGTCGAGTCGATCGATCCGGACGAGGCCGACGAGCGGTTCGGCGGGGCGGCCGGGGACAGCGAGGCCACCGACCCGCACCCGCAGGTGATCTCGGTGCGCCAGCGCCGCGACTACCGGGTGCCCAGCGTCTCGGCGCTGCTGCGGGTCGCCGAGGTGGCCCGCCGCGAGGGCACCCCCGAGGACGACGAGCCGGCACCGGTCGAGGGGGTCGGCGAGGCGGTGCTGGAGCTGTTGCAGAGCGGCGACGGATCGCTGTCCGCCCTGGACGTGCCGGAGCTGGAGCCGCTGGACGGGGTCGTGATGGTCAGCGAGGTCGGCACCCCGGTCGACCTGGAGTCGTTCGACGACGACGACCCGGTCGGCCCGTTCACCCCGGCCGCCGACGACCGGCTGGTGGGCCGGCTCGACGAGCACCCGTTCCTCGACGAGGACGACCACGACCACGCCGGGCACCAGCACTAGGCGGCGGCCGGGGTCGCCCGGCGGGCACCACCGGGGTCGACCGGCGCGGGCCGGCCGGCGGCCCCGGGCCGCCCGGCTGCTCCGTTGGTGACGGCCGGTGCCGCCGCCGCGGTCAGTAGGACAGGCCCGGTTGGGGTTGGTTGACCCGGCGGCGGCGCAACACCACCTTGCGGGTGCCGTCCCGGAACAGCTGCACCCGGGCCAACTCCCACCCGGAGAACTCCGCCTGGATCGCCAGCTGCGCCGCGGCGGTCAACCGGTCGACGTTCGGCGGCAACCGCAGTGGCGCGTATTCGTAGTCCATGGCACCTATGCTGCCCAGCCGGGCGGGCCCGCGCCACCCTTTGCCCGGTGCGCCGCGCCACCCCGGCACCGCCGGTCAGACCGCCGCGCAGTCGGTCGCCCCGTGCTGCCAGGAGTGGTCGTAGCGGCCGGCGAGCCGTTCGACGAACTCCTCGACCGCCCGCTCGTCGAGGGAGTCCAGCCGGTCCAGCCGCTGCCAGGCGGTCAACCCGAGGCCGTGGCCCAGCGCCGGGTAGGGGGCCACCACCACGTCCCGGGGATGGCGGCGGCCGATCCGCTCCAGCTTCTCGACGTCGCCGGGCGGAACGTCCGGGGCGTACTGCACCAGCACGTGCCCGTGTTCCAGGGCGTGCACCTGGAGTTCCTCGGGCACCGCGTCGCGGTAGACGCCGGGCACGACGACCCGGGGCGAGTGCGGTCCCGACGTGGGGGGCAGCGTCCGGTACGGCTCGTGCGGCGCCCCCTCGTACGCGATGTGCCGGTTGCCCTCGAACGGTTGCGCCGTGCCGGGCAGCCGGTCGCAGGGCAGCGCGGTGTCCCCGCCGACCAGGCCGACCAGCACCCCCACCCCGAGGCTGGACATGGTCGCCACACTGAGCACGGTGACCACCACACTGACCACCGGGCCGAGCCATCTGCGGTTCACGTGGCCAACCTTCCGGCGCGGTAACGATTACGCACGATCACCCCGACCGGAAGCAGCACGTTCAGTGAGGCAAATGCGGCCAACGCAATTCCCTCCCACCAGTAGGCACTGCCGAACGGTGCGCCGGTCAGCACTCCCGCGGCCCACCCCAGTGTCACTTTCGCCCCCGGTAGCAGAAAATGGATGGCGAACCAGACCATCCAGATGACCCCGGCGAGATACAACAACCGGTACCAGCGGGACACCCGCAGATCCCGGGCGTGCGCGTCGCGCAGCACGGCACGTTCGGCCGGGGTCAGCCGGCGGACCCATTTCTTGAGGCTGAGCCGGGTCACCTCGTGCAGGTTGCGGCAGCCGGTCGCCGTGGCCATCACCAGGTACATGTCGGTGCGCAGGTAGGCAAGCGTCTGGAAGGCCAGCTTCACGGCCTGGCTGAACACCACCATGGCCAGGAACCGCACCATTTCCGGCGGCAGTTCCAGCCAGCCCCGCGACCAGGCGAAACGTGGCGCGACGGCGGCGAACAGCAGGATCCCGTCGATGGCCATGCCGGCGAGGAAGGGGCCGTAGCGGCGTTCCGGCGGCAGCGCCCAGAGCCCGGTCAGGTCGGTCTCCAGCACCGGGAAGATCCCCCGGCGTTCCAGCCGCAGTTGCGACCGGACGCCGACGGCCGCCCCGGCGAACGCGTGCCACGCCTCGTGCACCACCGTGAGCAGGGCCACCGTGACGTTGGTGATCAGCAGGCTGAGCACCACGTCCGGGAAGATGAAGGTGTCCTCGTAGGTCGGCAGCAGGGACGGTTCGGCGACGAACATCACCAGCGTGGCGACCAGCGCGCCGACGTACACCGTCCAGGCCACCCGGCCGAACAGCGGCCGGACCAGCCGGGCCGGGATGCGGGACACCGACCAGGGGCGGGCCTGCGCCGGGGGCGGCCCGCCGTCGGACTGCGGCCGGATGATGCCCGCCTCGACGAGCACCTCGACGAAGTCCAGCGCGTCGACCGGCTCACCGGTCTCGCGTTCCACCTCGTCGGCGGCCTCGGCGATGCTGCGGCCGGCCGCCAACAGCGCGACCAGCCGCGCCCCCACCTCGGGCACCACCACGAAGTTCCCGCTGGCCAGGTCGCCGACGACGTACTCGTCGTCCTCCTCCTGGCGGACCACCAGGTGCGCCACCGCGGGGCGGCTGTCCAACCCGAGCACGGTCACCGTTCCTCCTGGAACCAGCCGCAGGTGTCGCACTTCGCGCCCGGCCGGGGCTCGACCACGTAGTGGTAGGTCAGGTCGGTCAGGCTCAGGTGGAACATCCGGCCCCGGGTGGTCGTCGGGATGCCGGCGAGGTGGTAGACGACGTCGAGGGCGGCCAGGTGCCCGGTGAGGTTGGCGGTGGGGGCGATCACCGCGTGCCCGGTGAATCCGAAGAGCTCCTCCGGCTCGGTGCCGTACTCCTCGCGCAGCCGGTCGGTGACGCTCGGCAGGCACGCCTCGCAGCAGGTCTGACCGGGCACGAACAGGCCGATCACCGCCATCGGGCCGGCGTACTGGGCGAGCATCCATGCCGTACCGGTGGCCAGGGCGGCCCGGTTGGTCCACTCCCGGATGGCGTGCCGGGGCTGGTCGGCGCAGAGCACCAGCAGGTCGCGGTCGCGCATCAACGCCGCCACGTCCGCCGTCGAGTCGACCCGGGCCTCCTCGCCGGTCACCGTGACGTGGGAGTTCATCCGGCGCAGCCGGGCCACCGCGGTGTCCACCTTGGCGGCGCCGATGTCGTCCTCGGTGTAGAGCAGTTGCCGGGTCAGGTTGCCCGCCTCGACCACGTCGAAGTCGACGCAGTGCACCGCGCCGACCCCGGCGGCCACCAGGGAGGCGGCCACCGCCGAACCGGAGCCGCCGAGCCCCAGCACCACCACCCGGCCCGCCTTGAGCCGGGCCTGCACCTCGTAGCGGGAGGTGCGCGGGGTGAGGTCCACCCACGCGTGGTACGTCAACGCCCGGTCGTACCGGTCGACCTCGGCGGGGCTCAGCTCGGGCGGGGGCGGCGCGGCGGCGTCCTCGACGTACCCGGCGTCGATGATCGTCTGCAGCGCGTCGGTGGCGTCCTCGGCGGCCATCTCCGGGCGTACGGCGAGCAGCGCGGCGACGATCTCCGCCCGGGTCCGGGTGCCGTCCATCAGGCGGAGCAGCTCCCAGAGGCTGCCGTCCTCGTCGTCGATCTCCGCGCCGATCCCCAGCTGTCGACCGCCGATGTTGATCAGGGTCGGGTGGAGCCGTACCGGCTTGTGGATGCCCTTGATCCGGGGCCGCTGCATCGGGCGAAGACCTCCTGGAGATGGCCGACCGGGGCGCGGCACGCCGCGCCCCGGCCGAAACGGGGTGGGTCAGCCGCAGACGTCGTTGCGGCAGCCCGGCTCGCTGATGATGGCGACGGTCGTCTCGAGCCGCTCGAGCTTGCGCACGACGACCTTGGCGGGCTTGCGCTTGACGTCGGTCTTACGGTCCACGGGTCCTCCAACGAAATGGGAGAAACGACGCGGCGGGGGTCGCTCACGCCGCAATCATTAGAGCACCGTCATTGGTCCGCCACAATGTTTACGGCGGCCGGATCGGACAGTTTCCGTCGGCTCGAATCGCTTTCCGGACAGGCCCGCCGAAAAGCGGACGCCGAAACCCGGGCCAACAACGCCAGGAGGTTCGAAGCCGCCTATTCGGACGGAACAGCGCAAGCGGCCTGAACCAATTATGGGGGAGTGCCAGTTGGTAACGGACGATCGGTGGAATTGACACGCACCGGTGTGCTTTTGGTCCGGTCCGCCACCTTGTGCGCCGGCGGTGGGCTCAGCCCTCGCGCTCCGGGTAGCCGACCGGCACGGCGGACACGTCGTCCAGCGCCGTGGTGATCTCCTCCGGCAGGGTCATCCGCTCCACCTGCAACGCGCCGAGCAACTGCCCCACCGTGCGGGCGCCCAGCACCGGCGCGGTCACCCCCGGCCGGTCCCTGATCCAGGCCAGCGCCACCTCCAGCGGCGACACGCCCAACCCGCCGGCGGCGATGCTCACCGCCTCGACGATGCTGGAGCAGCGCGGCTCCAGGTAGGTGGCGACGAACGCCTCGAAGTGGGCCGAGGCCGCCCGCGAGTCCGCCGGCCGGCCGTTGCGGTACTTGCCGGTCAGCACCCCCCGCCCCAGCGGAGACCACGGCAGCACGCCCAGGCCCAACGCGGCGCAGGCCGGCAGCACCTCCCGCTCCACCCCCCGCTCCAGCAGCGAGTACTCCACCTGGGCGGCGACCACCGGGGCCCGCCCCGGCCAGGCCGCCTGCCAGGCGGCGGCGCGGGCGGTCTGCCAGCCGGAGAAGTTCGACACCCCGACGTAGCGGACCCGGCCCGAGGCGACCGCGTGGTCCAGCGCCGCCAGCGTCTCCTCCAGCGGGGTGTCCGGGTCGTAGCCGTGCACCTGCCACAGGTCGACGTGGTCGGTGCCGAGCCGGCGCAACGAGGCGTCCAGCGTACGCAGCAGGTGCCCGCGCGAGCCGTCCCGCCGACGGCCGCTGCCCGGCCGCAGCCCCGCCTTCGTGGCGATCAGCACGTCCTCGCGGGGGACCAGGGTGCCCAGCAGCGACCCGAGCACCGACTCGGCGTCGCCGTCGGCGAACACGTCGGCGGTGTCGACCAGGTTGCCCCCCGCGTCGAGGAAACTCTTCAGCTGGGCCGCCGCGTCGTCGGCGTCGGTGTCCCGGCCCCAGGTCATGGTGCCGAGCGCGAGCCGGGAAACCGCCAGCCCGCTTCGGCCGAGCGGTCGCTGTTGCATGGGTGAACCTTATTTCGAACGCGGCGCAACCGATATCCTCGCTCCCGGCATCTCTGCCTGTCGCGTCGCCGATCCGACCGTCACCGCCGCCCGCGACGCCACGGTGTGCACCGGATGCGCCGGTCCGGTCGCTGGCTGTCCACCCGCCCCCTCCCGGTCCGACCGCCGTGGCCCGTCCGGGGTCCGGACGGCCGGCGTCCGGTGGCGAGCCGGTGGGCGGCGGGCCCCGGGGCATTGCGTAACCTGATGCGACCTGTGGTGCGGGATGGGGAGGATCAGTGCGACTCGGGCTCAGCCTCGGATATCAGACAGCGTGGAGTACGCCGGCGGACCACCTGGCGCTCGCCCAGGAAGCGGACCGCCTCGGCTACTCGGTGGTGTGGGCGGCGGAGGCGTACGGCTCGGACTCCCCGAGCATGCTCGCCTGGATGGCCGGGCAGACCGAACGGATCGACGTGGGCAGCGCGGTGATGCAGATCCCCGCCCGTACCCCGGCGATGACCGCGATGACCGCGGCCACCATCGACGCGCTCTCCGGCGGCCGGTTCCGGCTCGGCCTGGGCGTCTCCGGGCCGCAGGTCTCCGAGGGTTGGCACGGCGTCCGGTTCGGCAAGCCGCTCGCCCGCACCCGCGAGTACGTCGACATCGTCAAGCTGGCGGTGGCCCGCAAGGAGGTCGCCTACGCCGGCGAGCACTACACCCTGCCGCTGCCCGACGGCCCCGGCAAGGCGCTGCGGCTGGGCTTCCACCCGCCGCGCGACCACATCCCGATCTACCTGGCCGCCGTCGGCCCGAAGAACCTGGAGTTGGCCGGGGAGATCGCCGACGGCTGGCTGGCCGTGTTCTACGCCCCCGAGTTCGCCGACGAGCAGCTCTCCTCCGTCAGCGCCGGACGGGCGAAGGCCGGCAGGGAACTGGCCGGGTTCGACGTGGTGCCCTCGGTGCCGGTGGTGGTCGGCGACGACGTGGCCACCTGCGCCGAACTGGTCCGCTGGTACGCCGCCCTCTACGTCGGCGGCATGGGCAGCCGGCAGCAGAACTTCTACAACCAGCTCGCCACCCGGATGGGCTACGCCGACGCCGCCCGCGAGGTGCAGGACCTCTACCTGGCCAAGCGGCAGCGCGACGCGGCGGCGGCGGTGCCGATGGAGTTCATCGACCGGACCTCGCTGCTCGGCCCCAAGGAACGCATCGCCGAGCGGATGCGGGAGTACGCGGCCGCCGGGGTGACCACCCTGTCGGTCACCCTGTTCGTGGCCGACCGGGACAGCGGCGTGCAGACCCTGCGCACCGTCGCCGAGGCCCTCGACCTCTCGGGAGTCGGCGAGTGACCTGGGTCGAGGCCATCGTCCTGGGCATCGTCCAGGGGCTCACCGAGTTCCTTCCGGTGAGTTCGTCGGGGCATCTGCGGATCACCTCGGCGATCTTCTTCGACCGGGACGCGGGCGCGTCCTTCACCGCGGTCACCCAGTTGGGCACCGAGGCGGCCGTGCTCATCTACTTCGCCAAGGACATCTGGCGGATCACCCGTACCTGGCTGGTGGGGTTGCGGGACCGCTCGGTGCGTTCCAGCCTCGACTACCGGATGGGCTGGTACGTGATCGTCGGCTCGATCCCGATCGGGCTGTTCGGTTTCCTGTTCAAGGACCAGATCCGCACCGCCGGCCGCAACCTGTGGGTGGTCTCCACCACGCTGATCGTGTTCGCCTTCGTGCTGGCCTTCGCCGAGTACTGGGGGCGGCAGACCCGCACCCTGGTGAACTTCCGGATGCGCGACGGCATCGTGATGGGCTTCGCCCAGGCGATGGCGCTGGTCCCCGGGGTGTCCCGCTCCGGCGGCACGCTCACCGCCGGCCTGCTGCTCAACCTGACCCGGGAGGCCGCCGCCCGGTACTCGTTCCTGCTGGCCATCCCGGCGGTGGTGATGTCCGGCATCTTCAGCGTCGGGGACGTCTTCGAGCCGGCCGCCCCGGGCACCTCGGTGCCCTCGCTGGCGCAGATGGTGGTCGCCACGATCATCGCGTTCGGCATCGGCTACGCGGCCATCGCCTGGCTGCTGCGCTACGTGGCGCACCACACCCTGTACGTCTTCGTGCTCTACCGGGTGGCGCTCGGCACCCTGGTGCTGGCGCTGCTGCTCACCGGCACGATCAGCGCCACCTGACCCCACGTCGACCCGCGGCCCCCGGCACCACCTCCGGTGTCGGGGGCCGGCTGCGGTCCGGCTGCCCCTAGGGTGGTGGCGTGGCGACCCTTCTGCTTCTGCGACACGGCCGGACGACCGCGAACGCCGACGGTGGGCTGGCCGGCCGCCAACCGGTCGAGCTGGACGACACCGGGCGGGCCCAGGCGGACGCGGTCGGCCAGCGGCTGCGCGGCCTGCCGCTTTCGGCGGTGGTGACCAGCCCGCTGATCCGCTGCCGGCAGACCTTGGAGCTGGCCCTTCCGCAGGCCACCCCGGTGGTCGAGGAGGGGCTGATCGAGTGCGGCTACGGTGCCTGGGAGGGCCAGCCGCTGAAGAAGCTGGCCAAGGAGAAGCTCTGGCCGGTGGTGCAGCAGCACCCCAGCGCCGCGGTCTTCCCCGAGGGGGAGTCGATGGCGCAGATGTCGGCCCGCGCGGTCGCCGCGGTCCGCGCCTGGGACGCCCGGATCACCGCCGAGCACGGACCGGAGGCGGTCTGGCTGGCATGTAGCCACGGCGATGTGATCAAGGCCATCGTCGCCGACGCCCTCGGGATGCACCTCGACCTGTTCCAACGCATCGTCGCCGACCCGGCCTCGGTCACCGCGATCCGCTACACCCCGCTGCGGCCGTTCCTGGTCCGGCTCAACGACACCGGCGGTGACCTGGCCTCCCTGGTGCCGCCACCGGCCAAGCGCCGGCGTCGGGCGACCCGGCCGGCCGACTCCGACGCGGCCGTCGGCGGGGGCGCGGGGGCCACCGGCTGAACCGGCCAGCCTGGGGCCGTCGGCCGCCGGGCGCGGGCCGCGCCGTTTCGCCCTCGGCTGATTCGACGTCGGTGCCTTGCGCGACCGTTCCACGCTCCGGATAGGGTCGTGGGTATGACCCACCAGGTGCACGCCTTCGAGCCGCCCGAGCGGTTCGTCGCCGGGACCGTCGGGCCGCCCGGGGAGCGCACGTTCTTCCTCCAGGCCCGCGGTGGCGGCCGGCTGGTCAGCGTCGCGCTGGAGAAGGTGCAGGTGTCCCTGCTCGCCGAGAAGCTGGAGGAACTGCTCTCCGAGGCGCAGCGCCGCTTCGGCGTCGAGCTGCCGGAGTCGTCGGTGTCCGTCGGCGACAACGACCCGCTGGACAATCCGGTCGACGAGGAGTTCCGGGTCGGCACCCTCGGGCTCGCCTTCGACGTGGACTCCGCCACGGTGGTGATCGAGGCGATCGCCGCCGGTGAGGCGGAGGCCGAGGTCGAGCTGGGCGACGACGAGGTCGACGAGGACGACGACGATGACGAGCCGGACGAGGACCTCGACCGGCTGCGGGTCCGGCTGACCCCCGAGGCGACCCGCGAGTTCATCGAACGGGCCCGCCGGGTGGTCAACGCCGGCCGCCCGCCCTGCCCGCTGTGCGGCCAGCCGCTCGACCCGGCCGGGCACCTCTGCCCCCGGCACAACGGCTACCACCGGTGACCTCGTCGGAGGTGCAGCGCCAGGACGCCAGCGCCGCGCTCCGGCTGTTGTGCGACGGTGAACTGGAGCTGGAGGGTCGGCTGGTCGACGCCTCCAACACCACCCTGCGGGCGACCCTGGCCCTGGACGGCCGTACCGCCAGGTGCGTCTACAAGCCGGTGCGCGGCGAGCGTCCGCTCTGGGACTTCCCCGACGGCACCCTCGCCGGCCGGGAGGTCTCGGCCTACCTCGTCTCCCGGGCCACCGGCTGGGACCTGGTCCCGCCGACGGTGCTGCGCGACGGGCCGCTCGGGCCCGGGTCGTGTCAGCTCTGGATCGACGAGCCGGACGACGCCGAGCCGCTGGTCGGGTTCGTGCCGGCCGAGGCGGTGCCGCCGCGCTGGTTCGCGGTGGCCGCCGCCCGCGACGACGACGGCGCGGCGTACGCCCTGGCGCACGCCGACGACCCCCGGCTGGCCCGGTTGGCCGTGCTGGACGCGGTCATCAACAACGCCGACCGCAAGGGCGGGCACGTGCTGGCCGGCGCGGACGACCGGATCTACGGGGTGGACCACGGGGTCTGCTTCCACGTCGAGGAGAAACTGCGGACCGTGCTGTGGGGGTGGGCCGGCCGGCAGCTCCCCCCGGACGCGGTGCAGGTGCTCGACGCCCTCGACGGCCAGCTCACCGGCGAGCTGGGGGAGGAACTGGCCGAGCACCTGACCCTCGGCGAGGTCGCCGAGGTGGCCGCCCGGGTGCGGCGGCTGCGCGACACCGGCAGGTACCCGCTGCCGCCGCAGGAGTGGCCGGCGATGCCGTGGCCGCCGATCTGAGCCGTTGTCGTGTTGATCACCCGGGCGGTTCCTCCCGGCGGCCGGGCGGCTCGTTAGGCTGGCGGTCATGGAGTCTTGGGCGGGACACGAGGTGCCACGGCTGCCGGGTGACGGCGGGCCCCTGAGCTTGTACGACTCGGCGCGGCGCGGTCTCCACCCGAGCCGCCCCACCGGCCCCGCCACCATGTACGTCTGTGGCATCACCCCGTACGACGCCACCCACCTGGGCCACGCCGCAACCATGATCACCTTTGATCTGGTGCAGCGGATGTGGCGCGACGCCGGCCTGACCGTCCGGTACGTGCAGAACGTCACCGACATCGACGACCCGCTGCTGGAACGCGCCGAGCGCGACGGCGAGGACTGGAAGGTCCTGGCGATGCGGGAGACGGCGCTGTTCCGCGAGGACATGGAGGCGCTGCGGATCATCCCGCCGGCGCACTACGTCGGCGCGGTGGAGTCGATCCCGCACATCGCCGACCGGGTGCAGGAACTGCTCAAGGACGGTGCCGCCTACCGGCTCGACGACGGCACCGGCGACGTCTACTTCGACATCGCCGCCGCCCCGGCGTTCGGCTACGAGTCGAACCTGACCCGGGAGCAGATGCTGGAGATCTTCCCCGAGCGCGGTGGCGACCCGCAGCGGGCCGGCAAGCGCGACCCGCTGGACCCGCTGCTGTGGCGTGGCGCCCGCGACGGCGAGCCGTCCTGGCCGGGCGGCGAGCTGGGCCCCGGCCGGCCCGGCTGGCACATCGAGTGCACGGTGATCGCGCTGAACCTGCTCGGCGACCGGCTCGACGTGCAGGGCGGCGGCAACGACCTGATCTTCCCGCACCACGAGTGCTCCGCCGCGCACGCCGAGCGGCTCACCGGCACGGCCCCCTTCGCCGACCACTACGTGCACGCCGGCATGATCGGCCTGGACGGCGAGAAGATGTCGAAGTCCAAGGGCAACCTGGTCTTCGTCTCCCGGCTGCGCGCCGACCAGGTGGACCCGATGGCCGTCCGGCTCGGCCTGATGTCCGGCCACTACCGGGACGACCGGGCCTGGACGGACGAGGTGCTGACCGCCGCGCAGCAGCGGCTGGACCGTTGGCGGCGGGCCGCCGCCGCGCCGTCCGGGCCGTCCGGCGCGGACTTCCTGGCCGGGGTACGCGAGCGCCTCGGCGACGACCTGGACACCCCGGGCGCCCTCGCCCTGGCCGACGACTGGGCCGGGGCGGCCCTGGCCGGCACCGGCGACGACCCCCAGGCCCCGGCACTCTTCACCAGCACCGTAGACGCCCTCCTCGGCATCCGCCTCTAACCCCCACCCGCCCGGGTCCGCCCGGGTCCGCGCCCCCCTTACGGCTCGTCGATCATGGAGTTGTGGTGGGGGTTGAACCCCCGTATGCGACGTATGTGGAGCCCCACAACTCCATGATCGACGCAGGGGCCTGGGCCGGGGCGCGGCTGGTGGGGGCTGGGGGGCTGTTAGTGGGGGCGGGGATGGGGGGTGGGTTGGCGTAGGGCGACGCGGGTCTGGGTCTGCACGACACCGCAGCTCTTCTTGAGCCGACGCAGCAACGCGTCCAGGGCGGCGGTGTCCCGTAGCCGGGCCCGCAGCAGGTAGTCGTACGGCCCGGTCATGTGCACCGCGTCGACGATCTGCTCGATCGGGGCGATGGCGTCGACGAACGTCTCGTAGTCGGTCCCGGCGTCGAGGCGTACGTCGATGAACACCTCCAACCCGCCCCGGAGCTGCGGCGCGTCGTGACCGGTGACGACGGTGTACCCGAGGATGACGCCGTCGGCTTCCAACCGGCGGACCCGGGCGGCGGTGGCGTTCGTGCTCAGGCCGACCCGTCGACCGATCTCACTGAACGAACACCTCGCATTCTCCTGCAGGATGCCGAGAATCTGCTCGTCCAGCCGGTCCACACCGATAATCGTACGCCGGCACCGCTCGTCTCTCGGTCGGGCCCGTCGGGGTGACCCAGACTCGGCGGATGGCTGATGGAATCGTGTTCCTGGCGGTCGCCGGGTTCGCCGCCGGGCTGGGGGTGGCGATGCCCCTGGGGGCGATCGGGGTGCTGATCGTCCGGGAGGGGATGCTTGGCGGTCACCGCCGCGGCCTGGCCGCCGCGTCCGGCGTCGCCACCGTCGACACCCTCTACTGCCTCGGCGCGCTGCTGACCGGGGCGGCGCTCGCGCCGGTGGTCGCCTCGTGGGGGGACGCCCCCCGTTACCTGTCCGGCCTGGTGATCGTCGGGTTGGGCTGCCACCAACTGGTCACCCTGCGCCGCGCCCCGGCACGCCCCGCCGGGGACGGCCCCGACACCGCCGAGCCCGGTGCCGGTGGGAGCCCCACGGAAACCGCCGGTGCCGGGAGGAAGCGCACCGGCGGGGGACGTCCGGCCCGGACCTCCGCCGGACCGGTCTACGTCCGCTTCGTGCTGCTCACCGCGGTCAACCCGTTGACATTGGTGTACTTCTTCGCCCTGGCCGGGACGGTGAGCGCCGTGCCGGGCAACTGGACCGGGCCCGGGGTGTTCGTCGTCGCCGCCGGGCTGGCCTCCCTGCTCTGGCAGACCGGGCTCGCCACGGTCGGCGCGGCCCTGGGCGCCACCGTCCCGGTACGGGTCGCCGACCTGCTCGGGGTGGTCGCCTCCTTGATCGTCGTCGCGCTCGGAGCGACCGTCGTCGTGGTCACCGCGGTCACCTGAGGCACGGTTGGCCGCCTGCGCCCGGTGCGTCCCGCCGGCTACGCGGTGGCTGACCCCGGTGACCAGGTGGTTCGGGCCGCCGCCAGGCCCCAGTACAGTGGGCCGGCCCCGCTGCGGAGGCCGGCCCGGCCCAGGTGCGCGAGGCCGGGCCGGGGCCGGCGGTGCCCGACCGGGGTCAGCCGAGGACCAGGCCGGGATCGGGGTCGGGGTCCGGCGCGGGGGCGGGGACCTGGTACTCCTCGGTCAGCGTGGTCATCGGGCCGGGCCAGGTGGCCTGGGCGACCTCGATCGGCTTGCGGTGGGCGTCGTAGGCGACGTGCAGCAGGTGCAGCACAGGCGTGTCGGGGCGGATCTGGAGCGTCTCGGCCTCCTCCCGGCTGGGTTGGCGGGCGCTGATGGTGTCGGCGGCGGTGGTGTACCGCCGGCCGGTCACCTCCTCGGCCTCCTGGTAGAGCGGCCGGCCGAACGCCTCGGCCCGCTCCAGGGAGGTGCCGGCGGTGTCCTTCGGCAGGAACCAGGACGCGCCCACCTCCACCGGGGAGTCGTCGGTACGTACCAGGTGCCGGCGGCAGAGCAGTTCGGTGCCGTCGGCGACCCCGAACGCGTCGGCCACCTCGGGCGGGGCGGGTGCCCGGCCGACCGAGACGAGTTGCTGGCGGTACCGCGCGGCGAGGTCGGCGTGGTAGCCGCGGAAACCGCCGTACCGGCCCCGGGAGAGCCGGTTGAGTCGCCGCCGGGTGCCCCGCACGTACGTACCGGAGCCGGGTTTGGTGATCAGGATGCCCTCGACCCGCAGTTGGTCGACGGCGCGTTGCACGGTCTGCTTCGCCACCCCGAACATCTCGGCGATGGCCGGGATGGACGGCAGCCGTTCGCCAGGCCCCCAGTCACCCCGCCGCACCTGGGCCTTGAGCTGCGCGGCGATCTGCCGGTGCGGGAACTCGGCGGCTCCCGGGTTGATCTGCACGCCCGCCTCCTCCTGACAGCTAGGTTCCTAGGATGCCCTAGACGGGGTGACGGCGCCACCCCGGACACGCCGAAAAGCCCCGGACGCCGCGACGCCCGGGGCCCTGCGGGAACGACTACCAGGAGCCGGCGGTGGGGCCGGCGGAACCGCCCCGGCGGCGCAGGTACTTCTCGAACTCCTGGGCGATCTCGTCACCTGTCAACGGGGTGATGCCCGCGTCGCCGACGCGTTCCTCCAACTCCCGCACGTACTCACCCAGCTCGGCGTCCTGCTCGGCGGCGCCGCGCACCCGCTGCTCCCACTCGGCGGCCTCCTCGGCCAGGTCGGCCATCGGCACGGGCAGGTCGAGCACCTCCTCGACCCGGTGCAGCAGGGCCAGGGTGGCCTTGGGGCAGGGCGGGTTGTTGGCGTAGTGCGGCACGTGCACCCAGAACGACACCGCGTCGACCTCGGCCCGGGTGCAGGCGTCCTGGAGCACCCCGACGATGCCGGTGGGCCCGTCGTACCGGGTGGGGGTGAGCTGGTAACGCTGGGCCGCCTGGGCGTCCGAGGCGCTGCCGCTGATCGGCAACGGCCTGGTGTACGGCACGTCGGCCAGCAACGCGCCGAGCAGCACCACCCGTTCGACCTCCAGGCTGTGGCAGATCTCCAGCACCTGCTCGCAGAACGTGCGCCAGCGCATGCTCGGCTCGATGCCCCGGATCAGCACCACGTCACGGTCGGTGCCCTCGGGGCTGGCCACCATGAACTTCGTGGTGGGCCACTCCACCCGGCGGGTCTCGCCGTCGGACATCGTGATCGTCGGGCGGCTGACCTGGAAGTCGTAGAACTCCTCCGGGTCGATCTCGGTGATCTGGCGGGCCTGCCAGACCTGTTCCAGGTGTTCCACGGCGGCGGTGGAGGCGTCCGCGGCGTCGTTCCAGCCCTCGAAGGCGGCGATCGCCACCGGGGACCGCAACACCGGCAGCCCGTCGAACTCGGTCACGCCGTCACCTCGCCCCGCTCGTCGCCGACGGTGCCGGGGGTCGGCCCGGTCACCCGCCCGCCGTGCACGGTGGCGTCCCTGATGTCCTTCACGTCCGCAAGCCTACGTCCCGGCGCGGCGCGCGGCCCGTCGGCCGCGCCGGCACACCGCCCCACCCCGCCGCCGAACCGGTACGAACCGGGACGCGGAGCGGATGGACACATAGTGGGACGCCCCCGGGCGTCGACAGTCACCGGATCGACCGCACTAACCTGATGTGGTGCGGACTTCGTTGCGGGATGTGCTGGCCGACCGGATCCTCATCGCCGACGGCGCGATGGGGACAATGCTCCAGGCTGCCGACCTGAGCCTCGACGACTTCGAGGGGCTGGAGGGCTGCAACGAGATCCTCAACGTGACCCGGCCCGACGTGGTGCGCGGTGTGCACGAGGCCTACCTGGCGGCCGGCGCGGACTGCGTCGAGACGAACACCTTCGGCGCGAACCTCGCCAACCTCGCCGAGTACGACATCCCGCAGCGCATCCGGGAGCTCTCCGAGGCCGGCGCGCGGATCGCCCGGGAGGCCGCCGACGCGTACGCCACGGCGGAGCGCCCCCGATTCGTGCTCGGCTCGATCGGCCCCGGCACCAAGCTGCCCACCCTCGGCCACGCCCCGTACGCGACGCTGCGGGACGCGTACCAGGAGAACGCGGCCGGGCTCATCGCCGGCGGGTCGGACGCGCTGATCATCGAGACCTGTCAGGACCTGCTCCAGGTCAAGGCGGCCGTGGTCGGGTCGAAGCGGGCGATGGCCGAGCTGGGCCAGCAGGTGCCGATCATCTGTCACGTGGCGGTGGAGACCACCGGCACCATGCTCGTGGGCAGCGAGATCGGGGCGGCGCTGGCGGCCATCGAGCCGCTGGGGGTGGACCTGATCGGGCTCAACTGCTCCACCGGCCCGGCCGAGATGGGCGAGCACCTGCGCTACCTGTCGCAGCACTCCCGCATCCCGCTGTCGGTGATGCCGAACGCCGGCCTGCCGGTGCTGACCGCCGACGGGGCGTACTTCCCGCTGAGCCCGGCCGAGCTGGCCGACGCCCTGGAGCGGTTCGTCGCCGACTACGGCGTCGGGCTGATCGGCGGCTGCTGCGGCACCACCCCGGAGCACATCCGGGCGCTGGCCGAGCGGTTGCACGGCGCGACCCCGGCGGCCCGGGAGCCCCGGCACGAGGCGGGCGTCTCGTCGATCTACCACCCGGTGCCGTTCGCCCAGGACGCCTCGGTGCTGATGGTGGGGGAGCGGACCAACGCCAACGGCTCCAAGGCGTTCCGCGAGTCGATGCTCGCCGCCGACTGGCAGGCGTGCGTCGAGGTGGCCCGCAGCCAGGCCCGC
The DNA here is from genome assembly GCF_002210435.1 of Micromonospora wenchangensis. Lineage (GTDB taxonomy): Bacteria > Actinomycetota > Actinomycetes > Mycobacteriales > Micromonosporaceae > Micromonospora > Micromonospora wenchangensis. The sequence goes on along the minus strand of NZ_MZMV01000048.1, from coordinate 25,284 downwards.
GACGGCTCGCACCTGCTGGACCTCTGCGTCGACTACGTCGGCCGGGACGGCACGCAGGACATGCGGGAGTTGGCCGGCCGGTTCGCCACCGCGTCCACCCTGCCGATCATGCTGGACTCCACCGAGCCGGCGGTGATCGAGGCCGGGTTGGAGATGCTCGGTGGGCGTTGCGTGGTCAACTCGGTCAACTTCGAGGACGGCGACGGCCCCGACTCCCGCTACGCGCGGATGATGCCGGTGATCGCCGAGCACGGGGCGGCCGTGGTGGCGCTGCTCATCGACGAGGAGGGGCAGGCCCGTACCCGGGAGTGGAAGGTCCGGGTGGCGGCCCGGCTGATCGACGACCTGACCGGGCGTTGGGGGATGGACCGGTCGGACATCCTCATCGACGCGCTGACCTTCCCGATCGCCACCGGCCAGGAGGAGACCCGGCGCGACGGCATCGAGACGATCGAGGCGATCCGGGAGATCGCCGCCCGCTACCCGGGGGTCAACTTCACCCTGGGCATCTCGAACGTCTCGTTCGGGCTGAACCCGGCGGCCCGGCAGGTGCTCAACTCGGTGTTCCTGCACGAGTGCGTGCAGGCCGGGCTGACCTCGGCGATCGTGCACGCCAGCAAGATCCTGCCGATGTCGAAGATCCCCGAGGCGCAGCGCGAGGTCGCCCTCGACCTGATCTACGACCGGCGGCGCGAGGGCTACGACCCGGTGCAGCGGTTCATCGAGGCGTTCGAGGGTGTCGACGCCGCGTCGGCGCGGGCCACCCGGGCCGAGGAACTGGCGGGGCTGCCGTTGGACGAGCGGCTCAAGCGGCGGATCATCGACGGCGAGCGCAACGGCCTGGAGGCCGACCTGGACGCCGCGATGGTGCAGGGCCGGTCCCCGCTGTCCATCATCAACGACATCCTGCTGGACGGGATGAAGGTCGTCGGTGAGCTGTTCGGCTCCGGGCAGATGCAGTTGCCGTTCGTGCTCCAGTCCGCCGAGGTGATGAAGACGGCGGTGGCCTACCTGGAGCCGCACATGGAGGCCGTCGAGGACGGCGGCAAGGGCCGGATCGTGCTGGCCACCGTGCGTGGCGACGTGCACGACATCGGCAAGAACCTGGTCGACATCATCCTGTCCAACAACGGCTACGAGGTCGTCAACATCGGCATCAAGCAGCCGATCAGCGCGATCCTCGACGCCGCCGAGGAGCACCGGGCCGACGCGATCGGCATGTCCGGGCTGCTGGTCAAGAGCACGGTCATCATGAAGGAGAACCTCGCCGAGATGGCCTCGCGCGGGGTCGCCGAGCGGTGGCCGGTGCTGCTGGGCGGGGCGGCGCTGACCCGCGCGTACGTCGAGGACGACCTGCGGGCGATGTTCCCCGGCCAGGTGCACTACGCCCGGGACGCCTTCGAGGGGTTGGCCCTGATGGACCGGGTGATGACCGCCAAGCGTGGCGGCGCACCCGTGGTCGACCCGGAGCGGGAGGCGGCGCTCGCGGCCCGGCGGGCCCGCCGGGAGAAGCAGCGCACCCTGGTCACCGAGGTGCTGCCGGAGCTGAACGACTCTTCGGTCCGCTCCGACGTGGCCACCGACGTGGCGGTGCCCACCCCGCCGTTCTTCGGCACCCGGGTGGTCAAGGGGGTGCCGCTGGCCGACTACGCGGCGCTGCTGGACGAGCGGGCCACGTTCCTCGGCCAGTGGGGACTGCGCGGGTCGCGGGGCGGCCAGGGCCCGTCGTACGAGGAACTGGTGGAGACCGAGGGGCGGCCCCGGCTGCGGTACTGGCTGGACCGGCTCATCGCCGACCAGGTGCTGGAGGCGGCCGTGGTGTACGGCTACTTCCCGGCGTACTCCGAGGGCAACGACCTGGTGGTGCTGGACGAGAACGGCGCCAGCGAGCGGGCCCGGTTCTCGTTCCCCCGGCAGCGGCAGGAGCGGCGGCTCTGCCTGGCCGACTTCTTCCGTCCGAAGGACGACGGGCTGGACGTGGTGGCGTTGCAGCTGGTCACCGTCGGGCAGCCGATCAGCGAGTACACCGCGAAGATGTTCGCCGCCAACGAGTACCGCGACTACCTGGAGGTGCACGGGTTGTCCGTGCAGCTCACCGAGGCGCTCGCCGAGTACTGGCACCGGCGGATCCGCTCCGAGCTGACCCTGCCGGGCGGCGGCACGGTCGCCACCGGCGACCCGACCGACCTGGCCGGCCTGCTGCGCAACGACTACCGGGGCTGCCGGTACGCGTTCGGCTACCCGGCCTGCCCGGACCTGGAGGACCGGGCCAAGATCGTGGAGCTGCTGGGGGCGGAGCGGATCGGGGTGCAGTTGTCGGAGGAGTTCCAGCTGGTGCCGGAGCAGGCCACCGACGCGATCGTGGTGCACCACCCGGAGGCCAACTACTTCAACGCCAAGTGAGGTCATGGTCCTGTACCTACCTCGATCTGGGCACGGTGGCGTCGAGGCGACGGTGGTGGCTCCGGGAGAGATGATCCGCTCTGGTGACGTCGACGCCTGGCGATAGTCGCGGTGATTCCCTACGCGGTGTGGCTGGACGGGACGCTGCTCGGTGAGCGCCTGTGGTTTCGGACGCGATGGGTCGATCTGTCCACGGCGGACATCGACGCCGAGGATGACCGCCGGCGAGACATCGTGTCGTTGCTGGTCAGGACTGGGCATCCGGTGTTCGAGGTGAGGTTGCCGCTGCACGGGATGAAAAGCCGGCGGCCGGAACAGCTTGTCGCGCTTGCCGACGCGATCACCGGCACCAGGGTCCGTCAGGGTGCTGAGGATGCCGCCTTCGTCGTCGCCGAACGGATACGCCGCCTGGCCTCCTGACTTCGGTTCCGGCGGGCCCGGTGACCTCACCCGGTCCCGTCGTACGTCCGTCGGGCGGCCTCGATCGCGGGCAGGTGCCGCCCGGCCCAGTCGAGCAGGACGTCGACCGGGTGCCGGAGCGTCTTGCCCAGCGGGGTGATGCGGTACTCGACGGCGACCGGCCGCGAGGCCAGGACGTGCCGCGCGACGATGCCGTTGCGTTCGAGCCGGCGCAGGGTGGCGCTCAGTGACTTCTGGGACACGGCGGGGATGGCGTGGCGCAGCTCGTTGAACCGGCAGGGCCGTTCGCAGAGCTGGTTGAGCACCTCCAACGACCACTTGTCGAGCACCTGGTCCAGCAGCTCGCGGTGCGGCGGGGTGATCTGGAGGGCTTCAGACGGCGGGGGTGTGGTTTCCGGCATGACACCTAGTCTCGTTGAAGTTCCCTCGGTACACCAGGTATCCATGAGATACCACCGAGGAAAGGAAGTCAGATGGGTGTCCAGCTCTTCTCCGCACCGGGCATGACGCAGCCCGTTCCCTACCACCACGTCGCGGTGGCGTCGGGGTCGCGCCACGTCCACGTGGCCGGTCAGATCAGCCGGGACGGGGCCGGCCGTCCGGTCGCCATCGGCGACCTGCGGGGTCAGGTCGCCCAGGCGCTGCGCAACACGGGGTACGGGCTGGCCGGTGCCGGCGCGGGCTTCGCCGACGTCGTCCGCCTGACGTTCTACGTGACGAACTGGTCGCCGGAGCGGATCGGTGACTTCATGGCCGGGGTGGAGGACGTGGCGGGGGAACTTGGCCTGCCGCAGCCGTTGCCGCCGTCGTCGCTCATCGGCGTCGATTATCTCTTCGAGCCGGACGTTCTCGTCGAGGTCGAGGCGACGGCGATCCTGGACTGATGTCCCGGCCCGGCACGACCTGTGTCGGCGATCCAGCGGTATCCGAGCGCTCCGATACCGCTAAATCGGCCAAATAGCGCCGATCAGGCCGGGCCGGGTCGGGGCGGGGCGGGGCGGGGGCGGACGGGGTGGGGGCTAGCGTCCCTGGGTGAGGAAGCCCTCCAGGGCGAGGGTGGCCGCGCCGAGGCTGACCGGGTTGCCGGCGACGGGGGAGCGGACGATCCCGGTGGCGACGAGCGGGCGACGCAGCGCGTGCTGGGCGACCACGGCGCGGACCTCGTCGCGCAGCCGGTCGCCGAGCCGGTCGGCGACCCAGCTACTGAGCACCACGACCTCCGGGTTGAGCAGGTTGACCAGGTCGGCGACGGCGACGCCGAGGTAGCGGGCGGTCTCGGCGACCACCTTCGCGGCGGTGGGGTCGTCGGCGGCCAGGCCGGCGGCGAGGGCGTCGAGGGTGGCGGTCTGGTCCTCGGGGTGCAGCAGCGGGCTGGTCGGGGCCAGGTCGCGCAGGGTCTGCATGATGCCGGGCGCGCCGACGTACGCCTCGACGCAGCCCCGGCTGCCGCACCGGCAGAGCCGGCCGTCGAGGACCAGGGTGGTGTGCCCCCACTCGCCGGCGCTGTTGCTGCTGCCCCGGTAGAGGATGCCGCCGAAGGCGAGGCCCGCGCCGACGCCGGTGCCCAGATTGATCACGGCGACGTCGTCGCGGCCCCGGGCGGCCCCGGCCCACAGTTCGGCGAGCACCGCCGCGCGCAGCGGGTTGTCCAGGTGCAGCGGCAGCGGCAGGTGGTCGGCGAGCAGGTCCCGCAGCGGTACGTCGTGCCAGTTCCAGTTGGGCGCGAACACCGACACGCCGCCCTCCCGGTCGACCTGACCGGGGACGCTGACCCCGACGCCCAGCACCCGGGCCCCGGTGCCGGCCAGGACGGTGTCGATGCCGCTGACGATGTGCCGGACCACCTGGTGGGGGCGGCGTTCCAGGGGGCGTAGCGCCTCCTCGGCTCCGGCCAGCCGGGTCAGCGTGGTGTCGAAGAGGTCGACGTGCACGTACGTCTCGGCGACGTCGACGCCGACCAGCAGGCCGCCGTGCGGGTCGGCGGTGACCAGGCCGCGGGGTCGCCCGCCGCCGGAGTCCTCTTGGCCGGCCTCGGTGAGCAGCCCGAGGTCGGTGAGTTCGGCGACCAGGGTGGCGACGGTGCCGAGGCTGAGCCCGGTGTCGACGGCGAGGCGTTGCCGGCTGGTGGTGCCGGCGGCGACGACCTGCTGGACGACGGTGAGCCGGTTGGCGGAACGAATGTCGCGGGAGGTCCGGGCCATGGGGCTTATCGCAACACTTACGAAAACCATTGGCAATAGTGCAGGATGACAACCATCGATTTATAGAGAGAGGTGTGTCGATGGGACGTCTCCGCTACGGCGCCCTGGCGGCGGTGCTCTGCGTGCTCGGTGGCCTGCTGGTCGCCGGGCCGGCGCGGGCCAACGCCGCCGGGCCGGTCCCGCACTACCTGATGACCGCGTTCACCAACAGCAGCGAATCCAACATGTACGTCTACGACTCGGCCGACGCCACCCGGTTCACCCTGCAACGGGCCAACGCCTACACCCCGCCGTCCGGGCTGGTCCGCGACCCGAGCGTCATCCGGCACACCGACGGCTACTACTACCTCGTCTACACCACCGGCTGGACCGGCAACACCATCGGCATCGCCCGCAGCGCCGACTACCTGAGCTGGACCTTCCAGCGCAACGTCACCGTGCCCGTCGCGCCGGCCAACGGGAGCACCTGGGCACCGGAGTGGTTCGTCGACAGCGACGGCAGCGTGCACATCGTCGTCTCCGTGTCGCAGACCGGCACCGCCGGGCAGTTCCAGCCCTACCGGATCACCGCGACGAACTCCGCGCTGTCGGCGTGGAGCGCCCCGGCGGCGCTCAACGGCATCGGCACCAACCACATCGACAGCTTCATCGTCAAGGTCGGCAACACCTACCACAACTTCATGAAGAACGAGACCACCAAGTACATCGAGCACGCCACCGCGACCGCGCTGACCGGGCCGTGGAGCTGGGTCGGCACCGGCAACTGGGCCGGCTGGGGTTCCGGCCTCGAAGGCCCGGCCCTGGTCCGGCTGCCCGACAACCGCTGGCGGATCTACTTCGACCAGTACGGCGCCGGCCGCTACTACTCCGCCGACAGCAGCGACCTGTACGGCTTCACCGGCAAGACCGAACTGGCCGGGCTGTCCGGCACGGTGCGCCACTTCACCGTGCTGCGGGAGAGCGTCGGGGACTCCTCCGCCCCGCCCACCGGCAGCCGCTCGCTGCGCTCGGCGAACTTCCCCGACCGGTACGTCCGCCACCGCGACAACGTGGCCCGCATCGACGTGCTGGGCAGCGGCAGCCCGCTGGCCGACCGGCAGGACGCCACCTTCCAGATCGTCCCCGGCCTGGCCAACTCCTCCTGCTACTCGTTCCGCGCGGTCAACGGCTCCTACCTGCGGCACTGGGACTTCACGATCCGGCTCGCCGGCAACGACGGCAGCGCCGTCTTCGCCGGGGACGCCACCTTCTGCAGCCGGACCGGGCTGGCCGGGGGCGGCAGCTACTCGTTCGAGTCGTGGAACCATCCCGGCCGCTACCTGCGCCACTACGACTACGTGCTGCGGGTCGACCCGTACGCCGCCGGCAGCACCTTCGCCGGGGACGCCTCGTACACCCTCACCGCGCCGCTGGCCTGAGCGGACCGACGCGTCGGCCGGTGGGCGGGAGGCCCGCCCACCGGCCGTCAGCGGGTGGCCGGTAGGCCGAACGTCGGGAACAGGGTGTCGTCGAGGAACGAGACGAGGTCGGCGATCAGGCCGTCGCGCACCGTCAGCACCGTGATCGACCACGGCAGGTAGGGTCCGGTGCCACCCGCGCGCAGGTAGTTGGCCACCGCCGGCTGGCCGTTGGCGGCCACCGGCAGGTGCCGCCATCCGCCGCAGCTGCCCAGCGGCATCGCCCGCGCGAAGTCCAGCACCGCGTCCCGGCCGGCGTACCAGTGCGGCAGCGGCGGCATCGACCAGGTGACGTCCTCGGTGAGCAGGGCGACCAGGGCGTCGGCGTCGCCGTTCTCCAGGGCGGTGGCGTAGCCGGCGGCGACCTCGCGCAGCCGGGCGTCGCCGAGGGTCCGCAGCGCCTGCTGCTGGCTGCGGGCGGGCACCCGCTCGGCGACGACCCGACGGGCCCGCGCCAGCGCCGAGTTGACCGACCCGGCGGAGGTGCCCGTCATGGCGGCGATCTCGGCGGCGGTGAAGCCGAGCACGTCGAACAGCAGCAGCGCGGCCCGCTGGTTGCCGGGCAGGTGTTGCAACGCGGCGACGAACGCCAGCTCGACGGCCTCCCGCTGCTCGTAACGGGCGTCGGGGGTGGCCGGGCCGGCGGCCAGGGCGGCGTCGGGGTACGGGCCGAGCCACCGCACGTGGTCGGCGGCGACGCTGCCCGGCACGGCGTGTTCGCTGGCCGGCCCCAGGTCGACGGGCAGCGCCCGCCGCCCCCGCCCGCTGGCCAGGTCCAGGCAGGTGCGGGTGGCGACGGTGTAGAGCCAGGTTCGCAGGGAGCTGCGCCCCTCGAACCGGGGCAGCGCCCGCCAGGCCCGCAGCAGGGCCTCCTGCAACGCGTCGTCGGCGTCGTGCGGGGAGCCGAGCATCCGGTAGCAGTGCGCGTGCAGTTCCGGCCGCAGCGGCGCGACCAGCGCGGTGAACGCGGCGTCGTCCCCGCTCCGGGCCCGGGTCAGCGTCGCGTCGTGGTCGTCGGCCGTGATCTCGGTGGAAATCCTGCTCACGACCGACGATTCTGCCCCACGCCGGGAGTCTGTACCGGGTACGAGCCGCACGTCACGACCCGGAGGACCCGATCATGAGCAGTTCCACCACCGTCCCGGTGACCACCGCCACCCTGGCCGTCCCCGACGGCACCCTGTACTTCGAGGTACGCGGTCAGGGGCCCCTGGTGGCGCTGGTCGCCGCCCCGATGGACGCCCGGGCGTTCGCCCCGCTGGCCGACCTGCTCGCCACCGACCACACGGTGCTCACCACCGACCCGCGGGGCATCCGCCGCAGCCGGCTGCACGACCCCGAGCAGGACTCCACCCCCGAACTGCGCGCCGACGACCTGGCCCGACTGCTGGCCCACCTCGACGCCGGCCCGGCGACGGTGCTCGGCTCCAGCGGTGGCGCGGTCACCGTCCTGGCGCTCGCCCAGGCGCACCCGCGGGCGGCGCACACCGTGATCGCCCACGAGCCGCCGCTGGTGCTGCTGCTCGACGACCGTGACGACCTGCTCGCCCGGGAGGACGACATGGTCGCCACCTACCGGCGTGGGGACCGGCTGGGGGCCTGGCGGAAGTTCCTCGCCATCGCCAACATCGTCATGCCCGAGGAGATGGTCCAGGGCATGTTCGGCCAGGAACCCGACCCGCAGGACGCCGCCGACGAGCGCTACCAGTACCTGCACACCCTGCGCGGCACCACCCGCCACCAGCCGGACATCGCCGCCCTGCGCGACGGCCCGACCCGGGTGCTGGTCGGTCTCGGTGCGGAGTCGGCGGGGGAACTGTGCGACCGCAGCTCCCGCGCGCTGGCCGCCGCGCTGGGCGTGCCACCCACCATGTTCCCCGGCGGGCACCTCGGCTTCGCCGACGACCCGGCCGGCTTCGCCGTCCGGCTGCGGGAGGTCATCGCCGGGTGACGGCGGGGCGACGGCGGGCGGCCGGGGTGGCCCGCGTACCGGGGTGGTCGCGGTGGTGGCGACCGATGCGCGACAGTCGAGCGGAGCACGGGCGTCCCGGCCCTAGAGTGCCGCGCATGACGCTGATCGTGCGACTCGTCGGCGGGTGCGCCGTCCTCGCGGCGGCGCTGGCGGCGGGGCCGGTGCCGGCCTCGGCCGCCCCGCCCGCCGGGGGCCTCGGGCTGGACCTGCGGACCAGCACGCCCCGGCTCGCCCCGGGCGAACCGGTCCGGTTGACGCTCGCCGTCACCAACGACACCGGCGCGGCCTGCGCGCTGGCCACCGTGGCCGACGGCACCGTGCAGGTGACCTCGGTCCGCCGGGACGGGCGGGAGCTGACCCCGGCCCTGGGGCGCAGCTTCTACGGCGACGGCATCGCCGCCGCCGCCACCGCCGGCACGGTCACCCTGGCACCCGGGCAGAGCGTGACCGTGCCACTGGTCGGCGTCCGGGTGCACGACGGCGACGGCGACGACGCCGTGGTGCTGCGGTCGGTGACGGCGACCCCGGACGGCGGCGGGTTGGACACCCTCTGGCCGGTCGGGTCACCCGGCAGCTATCAGGTGACGGCGAGTTGGACGACGCTGCCGGTGACCGGACTGACCGACCCCTGCACGGGGACGACGGCACTGCGCACGGTCGGGTTCACCGTCGGCGACGGCACCCCCGGCGGGCGGTGGTGGCGCTGGCTGCTCGGCGGGGCGGTGCTGCTGCTGACGGTGCTGGTCGGTGGGCTGGCGCTGCTGCTCCTGCGGCGGACCCGCCGTCGCCCGGCCGCCGCCGTCGCGCTGCTGCTGGTCGCCGCCGGCGCGGTCGTCGGCGGGGGCGTCCGGCCGGCACGGGCCGACTACCAGGTCGACCCGGGTGCCGGGGTGCCGGTCCCCGGCGTCGACTTCCAGGCCGCCGTCGACGGCTGCCTCCAGGGGTTCGCGGCGGCCGGCGGCGACCCGGCGGGCATCCTGCCCCGGCTCAGGGACGGCAAGAGCCCCCGGGTGCGGATCGTCCCCACCCCGGGCGGGTCGGGCTCGTTCGAGACCCCGGACAGCAAGGACGGCAAGGGTTCCTCCACGGTGACCTGGAACCCGACCTCGGTCGACCCGTACGGCGACGGGGTCGCCCGGGACCCGTGCGCGGCGCTGTACCACGAGCTGAACCACTCCGACGACATCTCCCGCGACGCCGTGCCGCAGGGCGACTGCGGGGGCACCGGGATCAAGACCGCCGAGGTCAAGGCGACCCTGGCGGAGAACAGGTACCGGGCCGCGAAGGGCCTGCCGCCGCGCACCGAGTACGCCGGCAAGACCCTGCCCAAGAGCCTCGACGAGTGCAAGAAGCCCAAGAAGAAGACCCCGCCGCCCAAGGGGCCGGTGAAACTCTGCGAGGACGGGGGCGACTGCGGCGGCACCAACGGCGACCCGCACCTGGTCACCTTCGACCGGCACTACTACGACTTCCAGGCCGTCGGCGAGTTCGTGCTGGTCGCCGCCACCTCAGGTGACCCGCTGGCGGTGCAGGTCCGGCAGACGCCGATGGGTGACTCGCGGACGGTGTCGGTCAACTCCGCCGTCGCGTTCCGCCTCGGCGCGCACCGGGCCGCCCTCACCCTGGTCGACGGCCACACCGAGGTCCGCGTCGACGGCACGGCCCGGGACGTGCCGCCGGGCGCGACGGCTCTGCCCGGCGGGGGCCGGCTCACCCGCCGCGACTCCGACACCGGTGCCGCCGACGGCTACGACCTGCGCTGGCCCGACGGTTCCGCCGCCGCCGTCGACCCGATCGGCCCGTACGGCTACCGGGTGCTGGTGAAGCTGGCGGCGGGCCGGGCCGGGAAGGTCCACGGGCTGCTCGGCGACTTCGACGGTGACCCGGCCGACGACGTCGCCGCCCCCTCCGGGGCCGCCCTGCGCCAGCCCGTGCCGTTCGAACAGCTCTACCCGTCCTACGCCGACGGTTGGCGGGTCACCGGGGACACCTCCCTGTTCAGCTACGCCGACGGGCAGGACACCGGCTCGTTCACCGACCGGGAGTTCCCGCAGCGGGAGGTGACCGTCGACGACCTCGACCCGAACCGGCGGGCCCGCGCCGAGCAGGTGTGCCGGTGGGCCGGCATCACCGACGCCCGGCAGCTCGCCGAGTGCGTCCTCGACGTGGGGGTGACCGGCCGCCCCGAGTTCGCGGTCAGCGGCGTCGGCACCGAGCGGATCGTCCCGCCGGCCCCCGCGCCGATCGCCGCGACCCCGCTCGCCACCGGGTCGCTGACCCCGGGCGGTGCGCCGCTGACCTTCCCCGCCCGGGCCGGGGACGCCGTGTTCGTCGACGTCGGCGCGCCCGGCCTCACCGACGGCTGTTCCCCGTTGCGGCTGCTCGACCCGACCGGGACGGAGGTGGCCAGCGGCTGCACCGTCGGCGGCCTCGGCCACATCGACCGCACCGACCTCACCCGCGACGGCAGGTACGCGGTGGTGGTCGACGCCGGCGCCGGCACCGGTCGGGCCGCCGTGCGGGTCTACGCGGCCCGGGACACCACAGGCACCCTGCGACCGGACGCGCCGGTGGTCACCGCGACGCTCGACGCGCCGGGCAGCCGGGCCCGGTACCGGTTCACCGGCCGGGCCGGCCAGCGGGTCTTAGTCGAGGTGCCGCAGAGCACCCTGCCCGACCAGTGCTCCCCGCTGGACCTGCTCGACCCTGACGGGCAGCGGCTCGACGGCGGCTGCGTCGTCGGCGGCGTCGGCGAGATCGACGGCACGCTGCTGCCCGCCGACGGGACGTACACCGTGTCGGTGGACCCGGTGGACCGTACCGTCGGCACCGTGGCGCTGCGGCTGTTCGCCACCGCCGACCGGGTCGGTGCGATCACCGTCGACGGTCCGCCGGTCGTCGCCACCGTCGACCGGCCCGGCGCGGTGCTCGGCTACCGGTTCACCGGCACGGCCGGCACGTCGGTGACCGTCACGGCCAGCGACGCCACCCTGCCGGACCAGTGCTCCCCGTTGACCCTGCGCGACGCCGACGGTGCGACGGTGGCCGCCGGCTGCGTGGTCGCCGGCGGCGGTGGCATCGGTGCGACCGTCCTGCCGGGCACCGGCGACTACACCGTTGTGGTGGACCCGTCGGGCGCGGCCACCGGCGCGGTCACCCTCACCCTGCGCCGGTGACCGTCGCCGGTCGGCCCGCGCTGACCCGTGGATCAGCGGGGGAGGGGCCGGCGACGGCCGGGGGCTTGAAATCCTATCGATTCGATAGGAAACTGGTCCGGTGCTGCTCGTCCGGCTGTTCACCTCCCGCCGGGTCGTCGACCTGATGCGGGTCGCCGCCCAGCGGTGTCCCGGGCCGTCCCCCGCCGCCTGACCGGCTGCGGTCGCCGCATCGCGGCGTCGACCGCCGTCGCCGCCGGCAGGGACGATTCCGTAGGCCCGCGCGGCGTCCGCCGTGCCGCCGTGACCCTTCGACCCCCGTGCGGGAGGCCCCTGCGATGACCGACTCCGACCATCGTCCACCGCCGGTCGAGGCCGACGCCGACACCCTGCGTACGCTGCTGCGCCACCAGGCCAGCACGGTCGTGGTGGTCACCGCCCCCGGTGCCCCGGCGGTCGGCTTCACCGCCACCTCGTTCACCTCGGTGTCGCTGGCCCCGCCGATCGTCTCGTTCTGCCTGAACCTCGGCGCGTCGAGCTGGCCCACGGTGGCCCGCAGCCGGCACGTGGCGGTGCACCTGCTCGCCCACCACCAGCAGGACCTGGCGCGTACGTTCGCGACCAGCGGCATCGACCGGTTCGCCGCGCCGACCCGGTGGCAGGCCGGACCGGAGGGGGTGCCGATCCTCGACGACACCCTGGCCTGGCTGCTCTGCCGGGTGGTCGAGCGGGTGCCGGTCGGCGACCACGCGATCGTGCTCGCCGAGCCGGAGCTGATCCGGCACGCCGACGTGGGGTCGCCGTTGCTCTACCACCGGGGCCGCTACGCCGGCCTGGCCGGCGGCCCGGAGGGCGTCACCCGCCGCCCCGCCGCCTGACGGACGCAATCTCTGTAAATCCTATAGCCTTAGTAGGTATTGCGTCAACGGATCGACACCCCTCGGTGCGATAGCCGACATCCGTCGCGCGTTCCGTTGACACCTCCGGCACCCCGAGGTGGACTCGACCCATGTCCAGCGAGCTGCGGCTGACGATCCGCGGCCACATCGACTTCGGTCGGGTGTGGTCGAGTTCCTGTCTGGCCTGACCCGGCACCCACACCCGGATTCGACGCGCCACCCCGGCCCGTCGAGGTGGGGCTCACCGCCGAGCTGACCGCCGCACCCTTCCCGACACCGCACCGGCCCGCGCCCCGCGCCCGGCCGGGTGTCGGCGTACCCGATCGCCTGCCTGGACAGGAGAACCCGCCATGCCCGTCCGCCCGCTGCGGACCCTCGCCGTCGCCGCCGTGCTCGCCCTCGCCGGCTGCGCCACCGCCACCACCCCGGCCGCCGAAGCCGCCGGGCGACCCCGCCCCGGCGGCGCGCTCACCTGGGCCGTCGAGACCGAACCGATCACCCTCAACCCGCACCAGTACGCGCAGGCCAAGGCCCGCCTGCTGGTCTGGAACAGCTTCGAGTCACTGCTCACCTACGACGCGCAGGGCCGACCCGTGCCCTGGCTGGCGACCGGCTGGCAGACCACCCCCGACGGCCTGACCTACACCCTCCCGCTACGCACCGGAGTGACCTTCACCGACGGCACCCCGTTCGACGCCGCCGCCGTCAAGGCCAACCTCGACAAACTCCGCGAGCCCGGGTACGCCCCCGCCGTCGCCGCCGTGCAACTGCGCCACCTCAAGACCGTCGAGGTCGTCGACCCGCACACCGTACGGCTCACCCTGACCGCCCCCGACGTGCTCATCCTCGACTTCCTCGCCTCCCCGCAGGGCGCCCAGGTGTCCCCGAGGTCGCTGCGGGAGGCCAGGAACCTCAAGGCCGGCGGCGTCGACGTCGTCGGCACCGGACCGTTCGTGCTCGACCGCTACGTCCCCGGTCAGGAACTGCACTACCGGCGCAACCCCGGCTACGACTGGGCCCCGCCCACCGCCACCCACACCGGCCCCGCCCACCTCGACGAGATCACCTACCGGTTCCTCAAGGAGTCCGCGGTCAGGGTCGGTGCCCTCACCGCGCAGCAGGTGCAGCTCATCGAGGGGGTGCCCGCCACCGACCAGCCACTGATCACCGGCAACCCGCGGCTGCGGCTGACCCGCGAGCTGAACTCCGGCTCCGCCTACACGTACTACCTCAACGTCTCCCACGCCCCCTTCGACGACCTGCGGGTCCGGCAGGCGTTCCGGGAGGCCCTCGACGTCGACACCGTGCTGGCCTCGGTCTACCGGGACACCGCGACCCGGGCGTGGAGCGTGGTCAGCCCGTCCAGCCCGCTCTACGACAAGCGGCTGGAGGGCAGCTACGGCGGTGACACCGCAGCGGCCAACCGCCTGCTCGACCAGGCCGGCTGGACCGGCCGCGACGCCGACGGCTACCGCACCCGCGACGGCCGGCGGCTCACCGTACGGCTGGTGCAGGCCGCCCCGTACGTGCGGGACCGCCGCGACGTGCTCGCCCAGGCCGTGCAGGCGGCGGTGAAACAGAGCGCCGGCATCGACCTGAAGGTCTCCGTGGTCGACCAGGGCACCGCCCAGCAGGCGTTCGACCGCAACGAGTACGAGGTCTTCGACAACTCCCGCGCCGACACCGACGCCGGAGCGGCGCTGAACCTGCTGCTGCACTCCGCCGGCGGCATCAACCGCACCCGGGTCGCCGACCCGCAGCTCGACCGGCTCCTGGAGGCCGGGCAGGCCGCCACCGACCCCGCGCGGCGGGCCGAGAGCTACGCCGCCCTGCAACAGCGGGTCGTGGCCGGGCAGGCGCTCGCCCTGCCGCTCTACGCCCCGGCCGACCAGATCGCCGCCAGCACCGCCGTCGGCGGGGTGCGGTTCGAGCCCACCGCCGGGGTGCCGGCCAGCGCGTACGACCTGTGGATCGCGCGGTGAGCCTGCTGCGGGCGGTGGCCCGTCGGGTCGCCGCCGGACTCGTCGTGCTGTGGGCCGCCGCCACCGCCGCCTACCTGGCGCTGCTGGCCGCGCCCGGGAACACCGTGGACAGCATCGTGGGCGACGGCGCGGACACCCCGCAGATCCGGGCCCAGATCGTCACCGAGTGGGGCCTGGACCGGCCGCCGGTCGTGCAGTACCTCGACTACCTGTGGCGGTTGGCCGGGGGTGACCTGGGCCGCTCCTACCTGCTGCAACGCCCGGTCGCCGAGGTCATCGGCGAGCAGCTCGCCCCCACCGCGACGCTCGCCGTCGCCGCCGCCGGCCTCGGGGTGCTGCTGGCCGTGGTGGTGGCGGTCGGCACCACCGGCCGTCGCCGCCGGTGGCCGCGCCGGGTCAGCTCCGCAGCCGAGCTGCTGCTGGTCTCGACCCCGCCGTTCCTCATCGGCATCGTGCTGCTCAGCGTGCTCTCCTTCCGGTACGGGCTGTTCCCCGTCGCCGGCGACCAGGGGCCCGCCGCCCTGGTCCTGCCGACGCTCACCCTCGCCCTGCCCATCGCCGGCCTGCTCGCCCAGGTGCTGCGCGACGGCCTGGACCGGGCGCTGGACGAGCCGTTCGTGCTGACCGCCCGCGCCCGGGGTGTCCGCGAGCGGGCGGTGCTGCTGCGCCACGCCCTGCGGCACGCGCTGCTGCCGACGGTCACCCTCGCCGGCTGGTTGTTCGGCGTCCTGCTCGGCGGCGCGGTCGTCGTCGAGCAGGTGTTCGGCCGCCCCGGCCTCGGCCAGGTCACCCTGAGCGCGGTGACCAGCAAGGACATGCCGGTGGTGCTGGCCGTGGTGACGCTCTCCGCCGCCGTCTACGTGCTGGTCAACACCGCCGCCGACCTGACCTGCCTGCTCGTCGACCCGCGCCTGCGAAGGAGCTGACGATGACCGTCACCCTGGGGCCCACGCCCACCGCCGGCGCGGCGGTCCCGCTCGCCACCGACCCGTCCACCCCCGCCGGCCGACGCCGCACCCGGCCGCGACCCGGCCTGCTCGTCGCCGGGGCGTACCTCGTCCTGCTGGTCGTCGCGGCGGTCCTCCCGGCGCTGCTGGCCCCCGGTGACCCGCTCGCCGCCGACCCGCGTGCCACGCTCGCCGCACCCGACCCGGCGCACTGGTTCGGCACCGACCAGCTCGGCCGTGACGTCTGGACCCGGGTGGTGCACGGCGCGGGGCACTCGCTGACCATCGGCCTCGCCGCGACCGGGATCGCGGTCACCGGCGGGGTGCTGCTCGGGCTGCTCGCCGGGCTGGCCCACCGGTTCGCCGACGAGACACTCAGCCGGTCCTTCGACGCGTTGTCGGCGTTCCCGCTGCTGCTGCTGGCGTTGCTGTTCATCACGGTCACCGGCCCCGGCACCGCCAGCCTGCTCGTCGCCATCGGCATCGCCACCCTCCCGCACCACGCCCGGGTGGTACGCGGGCAGACCCTGCTGGTCCGCCGGGCCGGCTACGTCGAACAGGCGGTCAGCTTCGGCCTGTCCCGACCCCGGCTGGTGTGGCGGCACGTGCTGCCCAACGTGCTCGGCCCGGTACCGGTACTCGCCGTGATCGGGCTCGGCGAGGCGGTGCTGGCCGCCGCCGGGCTCAGTTTCCTCGGCCTCGGCCCGCAACCACCGTCGCCGGAGTGGGGCGCGATGCTCTCCGAGGGGCGCAACTACCTCCAGGTGGCCTGGTGGATGACGGTGCTGCCCGGTGCGGCGGTCACCGCGACGGTGGTCGCGCTGACCGTCGTCGGTCGGCACTGGCAGGCCCGCTTCGACGGGCGGCGTCCCTGATGGGCCCGCTGCTCGCCGTCGAGGACCTGCACGTCACCTTCGACACCCCGAGCGGCCCGGTGGCGGCGGTCCGGGGCATCGACCTCACCGTCGGGGTCGGCGAGTGCGTCGCGATCGTGGGGGAGTCCGGCTCGGGCAAGAGCGTCACCGCCCGTGCCCTGGTCGGCCTGGCCGGCGTCGACGCCCGGGTCCGCGCCGGCCGGCTCGACCTCGCCGGCCGGGACGTGCGGGCGTACCGACCCAGGGACTGGCGGCGGGTGCGGGGCCGGCTCGCCGGGCTGGTGGTGCAGGACGCGCTGGTCTCCCTCGACCCGCTGCGCACCGTCGGTGCGGAGATCGGCGAGGTGCTCGCCGCGCACGACATCGTCGGCCGGCGGGAACGCGCCGGCCGGGTCACCCACCTCCTCGACCAGGTGCACGTGCCCGAACCCGCCCGGCGGGCCCGGCAGTACCCGCACCAGCTCTCCGGCGGGTTGCGGCAGCGGGCGCTGATCGCCTCGGCGATCGCCGGGGAACCCGTGCTGCTCGTCGCCGACGAACCGACCACCGCGCTGGACGTCACCGTGCAGGCGCAGGTCCTGCGGCTGCTCGCCGAACGCCGGGCCGCCGGGGTCGGTCTGCTGCTGATCAGCCACGACCTGGCGGTGGTCGCCCAGGTGGCCGACCGGGTCCTGGTGATGCGGGACGGCCGGATCGTCGAAGAGGGGCCGACCGGCCGGCTGTTGCAGGCGCCGCAGCACCCGTACACCCGGCAGTTGCTCGCGGCGGTGCCGTCGGCCTCGTCCCGGGGACGTCGGCTCAGCGAACCGGCCCGGGTCCGCGACGGTTGCGCGGTGCCGGCACTGGCGCGGACCCCGCTGCCGGCGCGGCCCGCCGTCCGCCCGGACGACACCGTGCTCGACGCGGTCGGCCTGACCCGACGGTACGGCCCGCACACCGTCGTGCGGGACGTGTCGTTCAGCGTGGCCCGGGGCGAGACGCTGGGGCTGGTCGGTGAGTCCGGGTCCGGCAAGAGCACCGTCGCCCGGCTCGTCGCCGGCCTGCTCGCCGCCGACGCCGGCACCGTCACCTTCGAGTCGACCCGGTGGTCCGGGGTGCCGGAGCGGGCCCGCCGTCCGCTGCGCCGCCGACTGCAACTGATCTCCCAGGACCCGCTGGGCTCCTTCGACCCCCGGTACACCGTGGGCCGGCTCGTCGCCGAGAACCTCGACCCGGGACCGGACCGCACCGAGCGGGTGGTCGCCCTGCTGCGCCGGGTCGGCCTCGGCCCCGACCTGCTCGACCGGCACCCCCGGTCGCTGTCCGGCGGGCAACGGCAACGGGTCGCCATCGCCCGTGCCGTCGCCCCCCGGCCCAGCCTGATCATCTGCGACGAACCGGTCTCCGCCCTCGACGTCCGCGTCCAGGCCCAGGTCCTCGACCTGCTGGCCGACCTGCGGGCCGCCGACGGCACCGCCCTGCTGTTCATCTCCCACGACCTGGGCGTGGTGCACCACCTCGCCGACCGGGTGCTGGTGCTGCACGACGGCGCGGTGGTCGAGCAGGGCCCCGTCGGCGACGTCTTCAGCTACCCCCGGCACGACCACACCCGGTCCCTGCTCGACGCGCTGCCCACGCTGGTCACCGCCGGCTGACCGAGGAGGAGAACCCATGCCCGAACCCACCCTGCACCTGGCCGTCGCCCTCGACGGCCTCGGCTGGCATCCCGCCGCCTGGCGGTTGTCCCACGCCGACCCGGCGGCACCGCTGTTCCCCCGCTGGTGGGCCGCCCTGGTCGGGCAGGCCGAACAGGCCGCGCTGGACCTGGTCACCATCGAGGACTCGCTGGACCTCCAGTCGTCCCTGCCCGACGGGCCGGACGGCCGGGTCGACCAGCTCCGGGGCCGGCTCGACGCGCTGCTGGTCGCGGCCCGGATCGCCCCGCTGACCCGGCACATCGGGCTGGTCCCGACCACCAGCGTCACCCACACCGAGCCGTTCCACGTCTCGACCGCGGTGGCCACCCTCGACCACGTCAGCGGCGGCCGGGCCGGCTGGCGGCCCCGGATCTCCGCCCGCCGGGCCGAGGCCGGGCACTTCGGTCGGCGGGAGCTGCCCCCGCCGGACCCGACCCGACTGGCCGAACCCGAGCGGGCCCGACTCGTCGGTGACCTGTTCGCCGAGGCCGCCGACGCCGTCGAGGTGGTCCGCCGGCTCTGGGACAGCTGGCAGGACGACGCGGAGATCAGGGACGCCCCGACCGGACGGTTCGTCGACCGGGACCGGCTGCACTACACCGACTTCACCGGCCGGTGGTTCTCGGTCAAGGGCCCGTCGATCGTGCCCCGGCCACCGCAGGGGCAACCGGTGGTCGCCGTGCTGGCCCACGCGACGGTGCCGTACACGTTCGCCGCCCGGCACGCCGACGTCGTGTTCGTCACCCCCACCGACGCCGCGCACGCCGAGACCGTCGTCGCCGAGGTCCGGGCGGTCGAGGAGACCATCGGCCGCGGCGGGCCGCCCCTGCGGATCCTCGCCGACCTGCAGGTGCTGCTCGACGACACCCCGGCGGCGGCCCGACGGCGTCGGGACCGGCTGGACGAGCTGCACGGGACGGCGCACACCTGTGACGCGGCCACCTTCACCGGCAGCCCCGCGCAGCTCGCCGACCTGCTCGCCGGGTGGCGGCGGGCCGGGGTGGACGGGTTCCGGCTGCGTCCCGCCGTGCTGCCCGACGACCTGACCACGATCACCCGGGCGGTGGTGCCCGCGCTGCGGGACCGGGGCCTGTTCCGCGCCGGCTACCCCGGTGGCACGCTGCGCGACCTGCTCGGGCTGCCCCGCCCGGCCAACCGGTACGCCGTCGCGGGCCCCCGCTGACCCCCGGAGAGGACCCATGCCCAAGCAGATCATCCTGGCCGCGCACTTCCCCGGCGTGAACAACACCACCGTGTGGAGCGACCCGGCCTCCGGCAGCCACATCGACTTCGCCTCCTTCGTCCACCTGGCCCGCACCGCCGAACGCGGCCGGTTCGACTTCTTCTTCCTGGCCGAGGGCCTGCGGCTGCGGGAACAGCGCGGCCGGATCCACGACCTGGACGTGGTGGGCCGGCCGGACACCCTCACCGTGCTGGCCGCGCTCGCCGCCGTCACCACCCACCTGGGGCTGGCCGGCACCCTGAACACCACCTTCCGGGAGCCGTACGAGCTGGCCCGGCAGCTGGCCACCCTGGACCATCTCAGCGCCGGGCGGGCCGCCTGGAACGTGGTGACCACCTCCGACGCGTTCACCGGGGAGAACTTCCGCCGGGGCGGCTACCTCGACCGGTCGCTGCGCTACCAGCGGGCCGCCGAGTTCGTCCGGGTCGCCCGCCGGCTGTGGGAGTCGTGGCCGGCGGACGCGATCGTCGGTGACCGCGCCGACGGCAGGTACGTCCGTGAGGCCGACCCGGGGGTCTTCGCCCACCACGGCGACCAGTTCGACATCGCCGGGCACTTCACCGTGCCGCGCAGCCCGCAACTGCACCCGGTGATCCTGCAGGCCGGCGACTCGCCCGAGGGCCGGGAGTTCGCCGCGTCCAGCGCCGACGCCATCTTCTCCCGGCACGGCACCCTGGCCGAGGGGCGGGAGTTCTACCGGGACGTCAAGGCCCGGCTGGCCCGGTACGGCCGCACCCCGGACGAACTGAAGATCATTCCCGGGGCGACCTTCGTGCTCGGCGACACCGACGCCGAGGCGCAGGAACGGGCCCACCACATCCGTCGCCAGCAGGTCAGCCCGCAGACCGCGATCCTGCTGCTGGAGCAGCTGTGGAACCGGGACCTGTCCGGGTACGACCCGGACGGTCCGCTGCCGGTGGAGGACCCCGACGTCGACGCCGCCACGATCAGCCGGGGCCGGGCCGGCATGTACCCGGACCCGGTCGGCACCGCCCGGCGCTGGCGGGCGCTGGCGCGGGAGAAGGGGCTCGGGATCCGCGACCTGGTCATCGAGGTCACCGGCCGGCAGTCGTTCGTCGGCACCCCGCAGCGGGTCGCCGAGCAGATGGACCACTTCGTGCAGTCCGACGCCGCCGACGGGTTCATCCTGGTGCCGCACCTGACCCCGGGCGGGCTCGACGAGTTCGTCGACCGGGTCGTCCCGCTACTGCAGGAACGTGGCGTGTTCCGCACCGAGTACACCGGCACCACCCTGCGGGAGCATCTCGGCCTGCGGGCCGCCCGCCCGGTCACCCGGGTCGGTGCGGCGTGACCGCCGCGCAGGCGACTCCGGTCACCGTCTGCCGGCTGCGCCCGGACGACCCGGACGCGGTGGCCCTGCGGGCCGCGATGACCGGGGAGCTGCGCCAGCGGTACGCCGACCGCCCGTACGACCCGATCCACCTGCCCCCGGAACGGGTGTTCGCGCCGGGCTCGGTGGCCTGGACGGGGGTGGCCTACACCGCCGACGCCACCCCGGTCGGGCACGCCGCGCTGCGCTGGCACGGCTGCGACCTGGAACTCAAACGGATGTACGTGGCACCCGCCCACCGGGGGCGGGGCATCGCCGACCAGCTCCTGGACGCCGCCCGGGAGGCGGCCGGGCAGCTCGGCGCGGGCCGGATCGTCCTGCAGACAGGTGACCGTCAGCCCGACGCGGTCCGCCGCTACGAACGCGCCGGCTACCGGCCGATCGCGGTCTTCCCGCCGTACGATGCGTTGCCCTACTCCCGGTGCTTCGCGCTGGTGATCCAGCCCGGCACCCGACGGAAGGCTCCGGTCCCGGTATGAAGGTCCTGCTGGTCACGCTGATCACCCACCTGCCCGACCCGGTCACCGGGCGGCTGCGGAGCACCACCGGACGGTTCCGGGAGGTGGTCGAGGCCGCCGTGCTCGCCGAGGAACTCGGGTTCGACGGCTTCGGCGTCGGCGAACGCCACGAACGCCCCTTCATCTCCTCCGCGCCGCCGGTGGTGCTCAGCCACATCGCGGCCCGGACCCGCACCATCCGGCTGTTCACCGCGGTCACCACGCTGAGCCTGCTCGACCCGGTCCGCGCCTACGAGGACTACGCCACCCTCGACCACCTCTCCGACGGCCGGCTGGAACTGATCATCGGCAAGGGCAACGGCGCCGCCCAGGCCCGGCTCTTCGGCGTCACCGCCGAGGACCAGTGGGACCGCAGCCGGGAGGGCTACGAGCTGTTCCGCCGGCTCTGGCGGGAGGAGCGGGTCACCTGGTCGGGCCGGTACCGGCCGGCGCTGACCGAGGCCGAGACCTGGCCCCGCCCGCTGCAGGAGACCATCCGGATCTGGCACGGCAGCGCCACCAGCCGGGACTCGGTCGACCTGGCCGCCCGCCACGGCGACCCGATCTTCTCCGCCAACGTCGTCAACCCGATCGAGCCGTACGCGGAGCTGGTCCGGTACTACCGGCAACGGTGGGTGCACCACGGCCACGACCCGGCGGACGCCCTCGTCGGGGCCGGCACCGCCGGCTTCTACGCCGCCCGCACCTCGCAGGAGGCGGTCGAGACGTACCGGCCGATCTTCGACGCCCGGGTCGCCGCGTCCCGCCGGCTCGGCGTGGAGCCGGTCTTCCCCACCATCGAGGACGCCGTGGCCCGCAGCTCCCTGCTGGTGGGCAGCCCGCAGCAGATCGTCGACAAGGTGCTGCGCCAGCACGGGCAGCTCGGCCACGAGGTGATGCACCTGCGGGCCGACCAGGACGGGCTGACCGCCGAGGCACACCGGCGGAGCCTGGAGCTGTTCCAGGCGGAGGTGGCACCCGTGCTGCGCCGGGAGATCCCCAGCCGTCCCTTCCGTCCGCCGGCGTCCGCCGCCGCGCCGCTCTGAGCAGAAACGGGGTCACCCATGCCATCGACCGCGCTGTCCGTGCTCGACCTGTCGCCGGTGCCCGCCGGTGGCACCGTCGCCGACGCGCTGCGGCACACCGTCGACCTGGCCCGCCGGGTCGAGCAGTTCGGCTACCGCCGCTACTGGGTGGCCGAACACCACCTGGCCGCCGGGGTGGCCAGCGCCGCTCCGGCCGTGCTGATCGGGCAGGTCGCCGCGGCCACCAGCGTGCTGCGGGTCGGCTCCGGCGCGCTGCTGGTGGGGCACCGTACCGCCCTGTCGGTGGTGGAGGAGTTCGGCACCCTCGCCACCCTCCACCCGGGCCGCATCGACCTCGGCATCGGCCGGTCCGGACCGCCCCGCACGGACGCCGCCCGGGAACCCGCCGCGCCCGTCGCACCGCCGGCCGGGGCCCGGGTGGTCGACGGGCTGCTGATCCCCGCCCCGTTCTCCTACGCCCACCTCGCCGCCGCACCCCGGTACGCCCTCGCCGCCGCGCTGCTGCACCAGGCCGGCGCGCGACCGCCCGGGTTCGCCGGGCAGCTCGACGACATCCTCGCGCTGCTGCGCGGCGACTACCGGGACGCCGACGGCCTCGACGCGCACGCCGTACCGGGGGAGGGGGCGGACCTGCAGGTGTGGCTGCTGGGCAGCAGTGGCGGGGAGAGCGCCCGACTCGCCGGGGCGCGGGGCCTGCCGTTCGCCGCCAACTACCACGTCAGCCCCGCGACGGTGCTCGACGCGGTCACCGCGTACCGGGCGGCGTTCCGGCCGTCGGCGGTGCTGGCGAAGCCCTACCTGGTGGTCTCCGCCGACGTGGTCGTCGCCGACACCGACGCCGAGGCGCGTCGGCTGGCCACCCCGTACGGGCACTGGGTGAACAGCATCCGCAGCGGTGTGGGCGCGATCCCGTACCCCAGCCCCGAGCAGGCCGCCGCCCTGCCGTGGACCGACGCCGACCGGGAACTCGTCGCCGACCGGCTGGACACCAGGTTCGTCGGCACGCCGGACACGGTCGCCGAGCGGCTGCGCACCCTGCGGGACGTCACCGACGCCGACGAACTGCTGGTCACCACGATCACCCACGACCACGCCGACCGGGTGCGGTCCTACCAGCTGCTGGCCAAGGAGTGGGCCCAGTCCGGCGACACCGGTCGGGCCCGCTAGCGGGAGGCGTGCCCACCCCGGCCCGGCCGGCGGCACGGATCGGGGGTGTCCGGGTCGGGGTGGCGCGTCACGGCATCGTGCTGAGCAGCCCGACCTCGGGGCGCAGGACGCCGTCCTGGCCCAGCGATCGGAAGTCGGGCTCGACGGCGGCCCGATCCAGCCGGCCCGCCCGCACCGCGTGGTAGCGCACGACCGACCAGAGGAAGACGTCGAGGGTGTCGAAACGGGTGCCGCCCTCGACGACCTCCTCCTCGTGGAACCAGAGGCCGACCTGCCCGCTGGCGAGGACCACGTGCAGGTTGCCGCCGCCGTCGGCGCCGATCGAGTAGACGTCGTCGTCGGTGAGCGTCGGCCGGTAGTCGGCGTCGAGGAGCTGGCAGTCGTTGGCGGCGAAGTCGAAGCCGTAGGACCAGTCGTGGATGTCGAGAAACCGGGGCATCCGCCCGGACCGGACGCGGCGGTCGAACGCCGCCAACGCCGTGGCGGCCGGCGGTGGCAGCCGGTCGAGCATCGGCGTCACCGGCCGGGTCGACGCGGGCACGACGACGGGTGGGCGGTCGGCGAACCAGCGGGCGAGATCGGCGTCGAGGTCACGCTCGACGTAGCCGGTCAGGTCGTCAGGGGTGAGGGTCACCGGCGGATGCTAGCCGCCGCCCCCGACAGGGCCGCCGTGCCGGTCGGCGTCGGCGGGAGGACCGCCGGCGGGCGTCGGTTTCGTCCACCGCTGCGGCTTTCACCGAGGTCAGGATATATTGACGCAAGTCACTTACTGCTTCGGAGGTGCCCGACGTGAGAGTCCGTTCGATGGTGGCGGCAGCGGTCGTGGCGGGGCTTGCCGCCACCGGCGTCGGCACCGCCACGCTCGCCGGGGCCGCGCCGGCCGACCCGGCCCCGGCCGCCACGACCCTGGCCGTCGGCGACTTCGACTTCACCCGGCCCCAGGTGGTCGCCACCGGCCTGACCGTGCCCTGGGGGATGGACTTCCTGCCCGACGGCAGCGCCCTGACCGCGCTGCGCAACTCCGGCCAGGTGGTGCGGGTCCGCCCCGGGCAGACCCCGGAGCAGGTGGCGCAGATCGCCGGGGTGACCGCGACCGGCGAGGGCGGCCTGCTCGGCCTCGCGGTCTCCCCGGGGTACGCCCAGGACGGCTACGTCTACGTCTACCTCAGCACCGCGACGGACAACCGGATCGTCCGGTTCCGGCTCAGCGCCCCGCAGAACCAGGAGCCGATCCTCACCGGCCTGGCCCGCTCCACCATCCACAACGGCGGCCGGATCGCCTTCGGCCCGGACGGGATGCTCTACGCCGGGGTAGGTGACGCGGGGCAGACCGCCAACGCGCAGAACCCGCAGAGCCGCAACGGCAAGATCCTCCGGATGCGGCCGGACGGGTCGACGCCGTCGGACAACCCGACGGCCGGCTCCCTGGTCTACAGCCTCGGACACCGCAACGTGCAGGGCCTGACCTGGGACGCCCAGGGCAGGCTCTACGCCGCCGAGTTCGGGCAGAACACCTGGGACGAGGTCAACCTCATCGTGCCCGGCGGCAACTACGGCTGGCCCACGGTCGAGGGCCGGGCCAACGACCCCCGGTTCCGGGACCCGCTGCTGGTCTGGACGACCGCCGAGGCGTCCCCGAGCGGCGCGGCGGTCGCCGGCAACCGGCTCTTCGTCGCCGCCCTGCGCGGCACCCGGCTGTGGACCGTGCCGCTCACCGGCACCGGCGGGGTCGGCACCCCGACCGCCGAGCTGACCGGGGCCTACGGCCGCCTGCGCACCGTCGAGTACGGGCCGGACGGCTGGCTCTGGGTCACCACCAGCAACCGGGACGGGCGGGGCACCCCGGCGTCGACCGACGACCGCATCCTGCGCTTCCCGCCGAAGGACACCACCCCGCCGCCCACCACCACCCCGCCGCCGACGACGACGCCGCCGCCGACGACGCCGCCGCCGACGACGCCGCCGCCGACGACGCCGCCGCCGACGACGCCGC
>NZ_MZMV01000047.1 GCF_002210435.1 Micromonospora wenchangensis | reverse complement strand
GGGGGGGGGGGCTCGGCCGGGGCGGGTGGGGGGGTCACCAGTTGGTCGAGCCGGGGACCACCGGCCAGGGGCGGTCGGTCGGCTTGATCAGGTAGGCGATGCCGCCCGAGCCGCCGGCCACCGTGCCGTCGGCCCGGTGCCGCTTGGTCCGTAGCCAGATCTGCTCGAACTGGTCGCGTCGGTAGACGTTGCGTACCTCGGCGTTGGACGCGGACGCCGGGTCGTTGACGATCACGTCGCCGTCGGCGGTGAAACCGACGATCACGAACAGGTGCCCGGAGGTGCCGTAGTTCGACCCGTCCAGTTCGGTGTCGAGGAAGGACTGTGAGGTGACCACGGGGATGCCGGCGCGGATGAAGCGTTCCACCTCGTCGAGCGAGTGCAGCCGGGTCACCCGGGCCTCGATGCCGGGGAAGCTGGCGGCGTACGCGGTGTTGAACGGCCAGTTGCCCGCGCCCTCGTACTCGTTGTCCCAGGTCATCCGGGCGGCCTGGACGACCTGCGGGTCGGGGTGGCCGGGGTCGATCCAGGACAGGTCGGCCGCCGACGGGAGCCTGCCGTAGTACTCCAGCACCATCGTGGTGGACGTCGGGCTGCACCAGACCTGGCCGCCGCCGCCCCATTCGGGGTAGCTGCCCCGGTGGATCATCTGGGAGCGGGCCGGCACCGGCAGTTCGGTGCCCCAGGCGATGCCGCCCCGGCTCGGCGTGACCGTGAACCGGTCCGGCACGTGGGAACTCATCGCGCCGAGCATCCGGACCCGGGGTGCGGCGGCCTGGCCGGGCGCGCGGTAGAGGGTCAACCGGAGCTGGTACGACCGCAGCAGCACCCCGGCGTCGGCGTCGTCGATGGCGAACGTGTCGGTCCACACGCTGGACCAGGGGTCGCCCTGACCGTCCAGGGTGGCCCGGGCGATGTCCCCGTCGCCGGAGGCCCAGCGGGCCATGACGTACCACGGGGTGTTCTCGCCGGTGGAGTAGGTGCCCTGGAGTTCGACCTGGAGCCAGGTGCCGGCGGGGGTGTCGGCGTTCCAGGAGGCGACCAGTTCGGTGGCGTCGAAGCCGATCGGGGTGGGCGGCGAGGTCCAGGTGGCGTATTCCCAGGTGCGGGTGGTGCCGGTGTGTTCGTCGGTGAACTCGGTGGTGCCGGCGGGGCGGCCGATGGTGAGACCGGCGTCGTGGCCGGGTACGGCGTGGGTGCCCCGGTGGTTGCCGGCCCGCCAGTCGGGGTACCGGGACCACTCCTGGAAGGTGATCTGCTCGTCGTGCCCACCGGCGGGCGGGCGGTCCCCGGCGGGTGGACGGTCCCCGGCGGGCGGGCGGTCCCCGGCGGGTGGGTGTGTCCGGGTGGGTGACGGGCCGCCGGCCCGGACGGGTGCGGTGCTGGCGAGCAGGGTGAGGGTGGCGACGCCGACCAGGGCGACCGTGCGCAGGACTCTGCTGGACATGGCAACTCCGCAGGGTGGGGAATCGTTGCCGTTCACTGTCCCGCCTGGCAGGAAGTTTCGCCAGAGGTAGTCGCCAGGAAAACCATTGCCGGTATGACGATCCGGTCGGGATGGTGGGAGATAGTCACAGATATTGATATGACCATGTGACTGCTGGTGGAGTGGGCGCACAGCGGGATACCCCGTACCCCGAGGAGGACGTCCATGGCCTTCCGCACCTCCCCCTTCCGGCGTCGCCTGGCGCTGGCCGTCGTCGCCGGTCTCGGCCTCACCGCCGTCGCCACCGGGCCGGTCTCCGCCCGCCCGGCCCCGGAGCCCGAGCCCACCGCCGTCAGCTACCGCGTGCTCGGTCCGCGTACCCTCGCCGACCGCAACGCGGTCGCCCGCACCGGCGCGGCCATCGACTCCGCCGAGCACGGCGTGCTGTACGTCTCGGCCAACCGGTCCGAGGCCGCCGCCATCACCCGGCTCGGCTTCCGGTTGGAACGGGAGGTCGAGCCGGCCCCCGCCGAGGGCGCCCGCGCCAACGCCTTCCCGCCGGCCGACTCGAACTACCACGACTACGCCGAGCTGACCACCGTGGTCAACCAGGTGGTCGCCGACCACCCGGCGATCGCCCGCAAGATCAGCATCGGTCGGTCGTACGAGGGCCGCGACCTGATGGCGGTGAAGATCTCGGACAACGTCGGCACCGACGAGGCCGAACCGGAGATCCTGTTCAACTCCCAGCAGCACGCCCGCGAGCACCTGACCGTCGAGATGGCGATCTACCTGCTGAACCTGTTCACCGACAACTACGGCAGCGACTCGCGGATCACCAGCATCGTCAACTCCCGGGAGATCTGGATCGTCCCCACGGTCAACCCGGACGGCAGCGAGTACGACATCGCCACCGGCTCCTACCGGTCCTGGCGCAAGAACCGGCAGCCCAACAGTGGTGCGGCGGCGGTCGGCACCGACCTGAACCGCAACTGGGGCTACAACTGGGGCTGCTGCGGCGGCTCGTCCGGCGCGCCGTCGTCGAGCACCTACCGTGGGCCGTCCGCGTTCTCCGCGCCGGAGACCAAGGCGCTGCGGGACTTCGTCAACAGCCGGGTCGTCGGCGGGGTGCAGCAGATCAAGGCCAACATCGACTGGCACACCTACTCGCAGCTGGTGCTCTGGCCGTTCGGCTACACCACGGCGAACACCCCCAGCGGGATGACCGCCGACCAGTACAACACCTTCGCCACCCTCGGGCAGCGGATGGCGGCCACCAACGGCTACACCCCCGAGCAGTCCAGCGACCTCTACATCACCGACGGCGACAGCCTCGACTGGATGTGGGCGACCCACAAGATCTGGGCGTACACCTTCGAGATGTACCCCGGGGAGTCCGGGGCCGGCGGCGGCTTCTACCCGCCCGACGAGGTGATCCCCGCCCAGACCTCCCGCAACAAGGAGGCGGCGCTGCTCCTGGCCGAGTACGCCGACTGCCCCTACCGGGTCATCAACAAGCAGAGCACCTACTGCTGACCCCGCTGACCTGACTCCGGGTGGGGTCCCGTAAGCCCCCGACGGGGCCCCACCCACCCCTCCCGTCCGGACGATCTTCGCTGGTCGTGCGCTACCGTGGCACCCGATCGACCGCAGCGAAGCCGGTGCGAAACCGGCGCTGTCCCGCAACTGTGATGACCCACCGAGGCTCCCCGCCCTGCGCCGGAGCCGCCGCGACGCCCGGCCCGACGTGGCCGGCGTCGCCGTGTGTGGGGACGAGCCAGGTCGCCTGCGGTCGGTCGCGACACGCGCTCTCGAGGAAGGGCGCCTCGCGGACGGGCACGCACCGCGCTCCCTGTCGGCGAAGCACCACGCTCCTCGACCGACAGGAGGCCAGATGTCCCGACGTACCCCCCGGTTGTTCGCCGCGACCCTCGCGGTGGCCGCCCTCGCCCTCGGCGCGTGCGCCGAGAAGACCTCCTCCGACACCCCTGCCGCCGGCAGTAGCAGCTCCGGTGCGGCGGCCTTCCCGGCCACGGTGGGCAACCTCACCCTGGACAAGCGGCCCGAGAAGATCGTCTCGTTGTCGCCCACGGCGACCGAGATGCTCTTCGCCATCGGCGCAGGCAAGCAGGTCACCGCCGTCGACGACCAGTCGAACTACCCGGCCGACGCGCCCAGGAGCGAGCTGTCCGGCTTCCAGCCCAACGCCGAGGCGATCGCCGGCAAGAACCCCGACCTGGTGGTCCTCGCCAACGACACCAACAAGATCATCGCGCAGCTCACCGCGCTGAAGGTCCCGGTGCTGCTCACCCCGGCGGCGACCACCCTCGACGACACTTACCGGCAGCTCACCGACCTGGGCACGCTCACCGGCCACCCGACCGAGGCGGCCGACGTCACCGCCCGGATGAAGGACGAGATCGGCAAGCTCACCAAGGACCTGCCGCAGCGGTCGACGAAGCTGACCTACTACCACGAGCTGGGGCCGGAGCTGTACAGCGCGACCAGCAAGACCTTCATCGGCTCGATCTACGCGCTGGCCGGCCTGGAGAACATCGCCGACGCCTCCGACGCCGACGGCAAGAACGGCGGATACCCGCAGCTCTCCCAGGAGGTCATCGTCAAGGCGAACCCCGACTTCGTCTTCCTCGCCGACGTCAAGTGCTGCCAGCAGAGCGCCGACACGGTCAAGGCCCGCAGCGGCTGGGCCGGCGTCACCGCCGTCAAGAACAACCAGGTCGTCGCCCTCGACGACGACGTCGCCTCGCGCTGGGGGCCGCGCGTGGTCGACCTGCTCCGGTCGATCGTCGACGCCACCGCCAAGGTGCCGGCGTGACGGTCAGGTGACCGTGCGGTCCACACCCGCACCGGCCGGGACGCGCGACGCGTCCCGGCCGGCCCGCGTCACCGGTACGCCCCGACCGGCCGGCCTGCGCAAGCGCTGGCTCGCCGCCGGGGTGCTCGCCGTGCTGGTGGCACTGGTCGCCGGGGTGTCCCTCGGGCCGGTCAGCCTGCCGCCCGGCAGTGTCGCCGCCGAACTGCTCAACCTGCTGCCCGGGGTACGCCTGGACAGCGGGCTCACCGAACGCGAGATCGCCATCGTCACCGAGCTGCGGCTGCCCCGGGTCGTGCTCGGCCTGCTCGTCGGCGGCATGCTCGCCCTGGCCGGTGGCTGCTACCAGGGGGTGTTCCGCAACCCGTTGGCCGACCCGTACCTGCTGGGGGTGGCGGCCGGCGCGGGATTCGCGGTGACCGCGGTGATCACGCTGGGCGGCGTCGGGGCGGGCGGCGCGCTGACCGGGATGCCGGTCACCATCCCGCTCGCCGCGTTCGTCGGCTCGCTCGGTGCGGTCGCCCTGACGTACCTGCTCGGGGCGGCCGGCGGGCGGGACCGTTCCCCGGCCACCCTGATCCTGGCCGGGGTCGCGGTGTCCGCGTTCCTCGCCGCCGGGCAGACGTACCTGCTGCAACGGCACTCCGACAGCATCCAGCAGGTCTACTCCTGGCTGCTCGGCCGGCTGGGCACCGCCGGCTGGGGTGACGTGCGGCTGATCCTGCCGTACTTCGTGCTGACCACCGTGGTGGTGCTGCTGCACCGGCGGGAACTCGACGTGCTCTCCGTCGGCGACGACGAGGCGAGCGGTCTCGGGCTGCACCCGCAACGCTCCCGCTACCTGCTGATCGCCGCCGCCTCGCTGGGCACCGCCGCCGCCGTCTCCGCCTCGGGGCTGATCGGCTTCGTCGGGATCATCGTGCCGCACACCGTACGGCTGCTGGCCGGGTCGAGCCACCGGGTGATCCTGCCGCTGTCGCTGCTCTTCGGGGCGGCGTTCCTGGCGCTGACCGACGTGGTCGCCCGGACCGCCGCCGCCCCCGCCGAGATCCCGATCGGCGTGGTCACCGCCCTGCTCGGCGGCCCGTTCTTCGTCCTGGTCCTGCGCACCGCCCGCCGGGTGTTCCCGTGAGCAGTCCCGTGAGGGTGCCGGCGGTGCAGGTGCGAGGGCTGCACGTACGGCTCGGTGGGGCGGTGATCCTGGCCGGCGTCGACCTGACGGTCGCCCCGGGCGAGTGGGTCACCGTGATCGGGCCGAACGGCGCCGGCAAGTCGACCCTGCTGCGCGCCGTCGGCGGCCTGCTGCCCGCCCCGGGCGCGGTCTCCCTCTTCGGTACGCCGTCCGGCGCGCTGCGTCGCCGGGAGCGGGCCCGGGTGGTGGCGACGGTGGCGCAGTCCCCGGTGGTGCCGGCGGGCATGTCGGTGTTCGACTACGTCCTGCTGGGACGCACCCCGTACATCGCGCCGCTGGGCCGGGAGTCGGCGGCCGACCTGGCCGTCGTGCACGACGTCCTCGACCGGCTGGACCTGACCGGGTTCCACGGGCGGGAGCTGGCCACCCTCTCCGGCGGGGAACGGCAGCGGGTGTTCCTGGCCCGCGCCCTCGCCCAGGGTGCCACCCTGCTGCTGCTGGACGAGCCGACCAGTGCGCTGGACATCGGCCACCAGCAGGAGGTGCTGGAGCTGGTCGACCAGCTCCGCCGGACGCACGGCCTCACCGTGCTCGCCACCATGCACGACCTCTCCGTCGCCGGCGAGTACGCCGACCGGATGGTGCTGCTCGCCGACGGCCGGGTCGTCGCGGCGGGCCCGCCCGACCAGGTGCTCACCGAGGAGTTGCTGTCCCGCCACTACCGGGCCCGGGTCCGGGTCGTCCCCGGCGACCACGGTCCGCTGGTGGTGCCCAGCCGACCCGGCCCGCCGCGCCACTGACCTGCGGCGTCACCGTAGTCAGGCGGGGTCGGCGACGGGGCGCAGCAGGGAGAACCGGGCGCCCCCGGGGTCGCGCAGGGTGCTCCGGCGGCCGAGCAGGGTGTCCCGGGGCGGGGTGAGGATGGTGCCGCCGAGGGTGGTGGCGCGGGCGGCGGTCGCGTCGACGTCGGCGACCGCGAAGAACACCGACCAGTACGCCGGCCGCGCGGGGTCGGGGGTGGGCAGCATCCCGGCCACGATCCGGGCCCCGCACCGCCAGCCGGTGTAGCCGGGCCCTCCGGCGGGCTGCTCCTCCGGGTGCCAGCCGAAGACCAGCTCGTAGAAGACCTTCGCGCCCTCCGGGTCGGGGCTGACCAGCTCGTTCCAGCACATCGCCCCGGGGGCGTCGAGCAGTTCCGCGCCGGGCATCCGCATCTGCTGCCAGACGCTGAACACCGCGCCGGCCGGGTCGGCGAAGACCGCCATCCGGCCGGCGTCGAGAACGTCGAACGGGGCGACCAGCACCTGCCCGCCGGCCGCCTCGACCCGGGTGGTGACCAGGTCGGCGTCGTCGGTCGCCACGTACGTCGACCAGACCGGCTCCCGGCCCGGGTCGGCCGGTGGGCCGACGCCCGCCACCGCCCGGCCGTCCCTGCGGAAGGTGGTGTAGCCGGCCACTTCGGGTTCGGGCGCGATCCGGCCGGTCCAGCCGAACAGCTCCGGGTAGAACCGCCGGGCGGCGTCCAGGTCGGGGGTCGCCAGGTCGGTCCAGCAGGGCGTTCCCGCGGCGACGGTGCGCACCTCGGCCCCTCTCGGCTGGGGGCGTACGGGTCGACGCCCTGCCGGCATCGTGGCACCGGGCGGCGGCCGCCGGGCCGAACCGGCGTACAGGTCAACTGAACCGGCGACCCTCGTCCCGCCGGTACGCCCAGCCGGAGACCGTGGCGAGCAGCACGATCCAGACCCCGAGCATGGCCAGGGCGAGCGGGTCGGGCCGCCAGTCGCCGACCGCCGCCCACATCAGTTCGACCGCGCCCCGGGTGGGCAGGAAGGGGGCGATTACCTGGATGAAGCCGGGCGCGTCACCCGGCGCGGAGAGCAGGCCGCCGCCGAAGGCCAGCGGGAAGAAGATGACCTGCGCGACGACGATCGCCGCCTTGCTCGGCAGCGAGTAGCCGATGGCGAGCCCCAGCAGGGTGAACGGCACCGACACCACGGCCACGGTGGCCGCGCCGAGCAGCAGCCCGACCGGGGTGACCCGGGCGGCCGTGGCGACCGCCGCGATGACCACGACGGGCAGCATCGACAGGTACGTCAGCACCAGCCCGGCGAGGATCCGCCCGGCCAGTCGGGGGCCGGGCCCGGCCGGCAGGGTCCGGGTGTACGGGTTCCACGGCTGGTCGCGGTCCTCGGCGACGCCGACGCCGTACTGGAAGATGTTGGCGCTCATCACCGCGAAGGTGACCATCGCGGCGGTGGCGTAGGTCGCGCCGGTCGGGTCGTCCCCGGCGAACGGGACGACGAAGAAGAGCATCGCGGCGGCGGGGAAGAACGCGCTGCCGACCACGGCGACGGGGATGCGGATGGTCTCCAGGAGCTGGTAGCGGGCGTGGACCAGGGTGAGCGGCACGGCGTCGACTCCTCAGGCGGTGGGTCGGGCGGCGACGGCGGCGCCGGTGGCGGTGGTCGGGTCGGCGGTGATGGCGAGGAACGCCTCCTCCAGCGAGGTGGGGCGTACCTCCAGCTCGCGGAACGTCACCCCGGCGGTGACCAGGTCGCGGACCAGCTGGTCGGCGTCGGTGGTGAGCAGGTGGGTACGCCCCTCGGTGTGTTCGGTGGCGACCACCCCGGGCAGCGTGGGCAGGTCGTCGGCGACGAGGCTGACCCGGCGGACGCCGACGATGCCCCTGATCGCGTCGGTGCTGTCGTCGGCGAGCACCCGGCCCTGCCCGAGCACCACGACCCGCTGCGCCAGCGCCTCCACCTCCTCGAGGTAGTGGCTGCTGAGCAGCACCGTCCCGCCGTCGGCGTGGAACGACCGGATGGCCTCCCACAGGGTGTGCCGGGCCTCGACGTCCAGCCCGGTGGTCGGCTCGTCGAGGACGACGAGCCGGGGCCGGCCGACGAAGGCCAGCGCGACGGCGAGCCGCCGCCGCTGCCCGCCGGAGAGCCCGCCGGTCTGCCGTCGTGCCTGGTCGGTGAGGCCGAACCGGTCGAGCAGTTCGCCCCGGGGCACCGGGTCGGGGTAGTGCGCGGAGACGAAGTCGACCACCTCGCCGACCCGGAGGGTGCCGGGCAGGCCGGTCTCCTGCGGGGTGACCCCGAGTTGCCGCCGGGACGCCGGCCGGCGGGGGTCGCCGCCGAGGAGTTCGACCCGGCCGGCGGTGGGGCGGCGCAGCCCGACCAGCAGGTTGATCAGGGTGCTCTTGCCGGCGCCGTTCGGCCCGAGCAGGCCGACGAGTTCGCCGGTGGAGACGGTCAGGTCGGCCCGGTCGAGGGCGAGGACGTCGCCGTACCGGCGGGTGGCCTGGTCGGCGTGGGCGAGGATCATCGGGGCTCCCGGGGGTCGGCGGGGTCGAGCAGGGCGCGGATGTTCTCGGTGTACTCCTCGAACGCCCGCCGCCCGCGCCGGCTGAGCCGGACCAGGGTGGTCGGGGTGCGTCCGCGGTGGGTCTTGTCGATCTCGACGTAGCCGGCGTCCTCCAGCTTGCGCAGGTGGACGGAGAGGTTGCCGGCGGTCATCGCGAGCAGTTCCTGCAGGCGGGGGAAGGTGATCCGGTCGCCGTCGGCGAGGGTGGCCAGGGTGACCACCACCCGCAGCCTGGCCTGGGCGTGGATGACCGGGTCGAGTTCGCTCATCCGTGCCGCCGCCGGGCGAGCGCGCCGGCCACCAGCAGTCCGCCGCCGCCGGCCACCGACACCACCAGGGCGTGCCAGCCGGGGCCGGCGATGACGCCGACGATGTTGACGGCGGTGAGCCAGACGCCGAGGCGGTACAGGGTGCGGTCGAGCCAGATCGCGCCGCCGGCCATGTGCAGGGCACCGGTGAGCCCGACCGACAGCGCCGACCAGAGCAGCCCGGCGAGCTCGGGCGGCAGGCTGTCGGTGACCCGGCCGATGACCACGGACAGGCCGAAGAACCCGAGGCCCCACGCCGTGCCGTACCACCTGCCGCGCCGGGCCGACTCGCCGGCGACGTGCCGGTAGGCGCGGGCGCTGCCCACCCCGAAGACCACTGCGGCGGCGACGAGCAGCACGAAGAGCACGGTCAGCGGCAGCCAGGCGGGCATCGCGACGATGGTGCGGCCGTCGGGGGAGAACCGCAGGAAGTAGACCCCGAAGCCGATCAGCCAGGCGAATCCCCATGGCCAGTAGTGCACCCGGGGGTCGGGTTCCAGCCCGCGCACGGTGCTGGCCTGTTGCTCGTGGATCAGCCGCATCGCGGCGGCGGCGTCGATCGGGGCGTCGTCTTCGGGGGTCATGCAAACTACTTTAAAACACAAAGTCGAGCCGTCGGCCGTCCGGGTCGGCCACCGGACAGCGGGGCTCGGGCCAGCGGCGTGCGGTGGGGCGGCCGGCGGCGTGCGGTGGGCCGGCCGGCGGTCAGGTGCGGTCAGGCCGTCGGGCCGTCCGCCGGATCGGCCAGCGGGGCGGGCAGCGGGGCGGTGTGCAGCACCGACAACCGGGACACCGCCCGGGTCAACGCCACGTAGAGGCGGTGCAGGCCACGCGGCTCGGCGGCCACGATCGCGGCCGGCTCGACCACCACCACCTGGTCGTACTCCAGCCCCTTGACCAGGGTCGCGGGGACCACGGTGACCCGCGCCGAGGCCGCCACGTCGTCGGCGGTCGCGGTCGGCACCCCGGCGTCGGCCAGCGCCGCCCGCAGCCCCTCCACCGCGTCGTCGGCGGCGATCACCCCGACCGAACCGTCGTGCCCGAGCGCCGCGCGCACCTCGGCCACCGTCGCCGCCGTCAGGTCGGTCACGGTACGCACGTCGAGCGCGCCGTCGCGGCGCAGCGACACCGCCGGCGGTACGTCGACCGCCAGCGCCGGCAGCAGCCGGTTGGCGAACGCGACCACCGCGGCGGGCACCCGGAACCCGACGCTCAACGGCACCACCACCGCCTCCGGCTTGCCCAGGTGGGCCAGGGACTCGCGCCAGTCACTCGCCGCCCACGGCGCGGTGCCCTGGGCCAGGTCGCCGAGCAGGGTGATCGAACCGTGCTCGCTGCGCCTGGCGATGGCCCGGCACTGCATCGGCGACAGATCCTGCGCCTCGTCCACGACGACGTGCCCGAAGCCGGCGGGCCGTTCGATCAGCCCGGCCGCCTCGTCGATCAGCACCGTGTCGGCGGCCGTCCACCGGGTCGCCTTCGGCGTCCGGCCGAGCTTCGTGCCCGCCGCGCCCGACCGGCTCCTCACCGGCCCGGTGCCGGTCGGGCCGGCGGGGGTCGCCTCGCCGCGCAGCAGGGCCTGCTCGTCGGCGGTGAGCAGGCCGTCGGCGGCGGCGGCCAGGACGGCCGGGTCGCCCAGCACCGCGTGCACCAGGCCCTCCGGGGTGAGCGCCGGCCAGGCCGCGTCGAGGAAGGCGATCACCGGGCGGGCCCTGCCCATCCGGCGCAGCCAGGCGTCGCCCGGCGACTCGGCCCGGCGGGCCTCGGCCTGCCGTTGCAGCAACCCGACCACCCGGGCCCGGACCCGCTCCCGCCCGGTGTCGTACGGCAGGCCCTCCCGCCGGGTCTCCTCGATCACCCGGTGCAGCGGGTCCAGCCCGATCCGCCAGCGGAACGACCCGTCCGACACCATGATCGGCTCGGTCGGCGCGGTGATCAGCTGGTCCGCCGCCCGCCGCAGCACCCCGGCCATCCGGGGATCGTGCTTGAGGGCGGCGACCGCCGGATCGTCGACCGCGCGGACGGGCACCCGGGCGACCAGGTCCTCCACGGTGGCCTGGGCCACCTCGACCTCGCCGAGGGCGGGCAGCACCGCCGCGATGTACGACAGGAACGCCCGGTTCGGGCCGACGATCAGCACCCCGGCCCGGCGCAGCCGTTCCCGGTGCAGATAGAGCAGGTACGCGGCGCGGTGCAGCCCGACCGCCGTCTTGCCGGTGCCCGGCGCGCCCTGGACGCAGATCGAGTCGGCCAGGTCCGCCCGGACCAGCTCGTCCTGCTCGGGCTGGATGGTGGCGACGATGTCCCGCATCGGCCCGACCCGGGGGCGTTCGATCTCGGCGGTGAGGATGCGGCTGGCCGTGCCCAGTTCCTCACCCCGGTCCAGGTGCTCGTCCTCGAAGCTGGTCAGCGCCCCGGCGTTGAACCCGAACCGCCGTCGTACCGCGATGCCCTGCGGGTCCCGGGCGCTGGCCCGGTAGAACGAGCGGGAGACCGGGGCCCGCCAGTCCAGCACCAGCGGCTCGCCCCGGTCGTCGGTGACGTGCCGCCGGCCGACGTGGTAGCCCCGGCCGGCGTGCTCCGGGTCGGTGGGGCCGAAGTCCAGGCGGCCGAAGAAGAGCGCGGTGGTGGGGTCGTCGGCCAGCTCGGCGACCCGCCGGGCCAGGTGCCGGCCGAGCTGCTCGGCGGTGTACGCGTCCCCGGCGACCTTGTCACCGGTGGCGAAGAGCGACTCGGCGCGGTCGCGCATCCGTCGTAGCGCCTGCCGGGAGGTTGCCAGGTCGGCCCGCTCGGCGGCGAGCTCGTCGTCCAGGGACTGTTCGGGGGCGTGCAGGGTCATCCTCGTACTCCTCGACACGGGAAGAACACTGCCGCTCGCGTTTCCGACCCGTGGTCGGCGCGGGGACGTCCGCTACGGTGCTACACACCTCGGCCGTCGGGCGGGACAAAGTAGCCTACTACCGCCGGCCGGCCCGGCAACCGAATTACCGCTGGGTCCGGCTGCCCTGCCGGGCCGGAGTGCGGCGGTGCGGGGTTGGCCACTGTCCGGGCCTCCCGGTGAGCCGGTACGGGCCGGCGGGGATACGGTCGGGGCATGGTTGAGCGCGTGGCACGTCCCCGGGTCGGGCACATCCAGTTCCTGAACTGCCTGCCGATCTACTGGGGCCTGATGCGTTCCGGCGCGCTGCTCGACGTCGACCTGCACAAGGACTCGCCGGACCGGCTCAGCGCGGCGTTGGTCGCCGGTGACCTGGACATCGGCCCGATCTCCCAGGTGGAGTACCTGCGGCACGCCGACGAGCTGCTGCTCCTGCCGGACCTGGCGGTGGGCAGCGACGGCCCGGTGCTCTCGGTCAACGTGGTCTCCACCCGGCCGCTGGCCGAGCTGGACGGCCGCCGGGTCGCGCTCGGCTCGACGTCGCGGACCGGGGTGCTGCTGGCGCAGCTCCTACTCGCCGACCGGTACGGCGTCCACCCGGAGTACTTCCGCTGCCCGCCGGATCTGACCCAGATGCTGCTGGAGGCCGACGCCGGGGTGCTGATCGGGGACGTGGCGCTGCGCGCCCTCTACGAGGCGCCGGGTCGGGGGCTGGCGGTGACCGACCTGGGCCAGGCGTGGCGGGAGTGGACCGGGCTGCCGATGGTGTTCGCCGTCTGGGCGGTCCGCCGGGACTTCGCCGCCGCGCACCCGGGCCTGGTCAAAGAGGTGCACGAGGCGTTCCTGCGCTCCCGTGACCTGTGCCTGGCCGAGCTGGACCAGGTGGCTGCGGCGGCGGCCCGCTGGGAGCCGTTCGACGCGGCGACCCTGGCCACGTACTTCCGCGCCCTCGACTTCTCGCTGGGCGGGCGGCAGGTCGCCGGCCTGCGCGAGTTCGCCAGGCGGGCGGCGGCGACCGGCGAGGCCCCCGCCCTGCCCGAGGGCGGCCCGGAGTTCTTCGCCGGCTGACCCGCCGGCCCGGCTCCGGACCGGCCCGGTCAGGTGGTGGGGCCGATGAGGGCTTCGGTGATCTTCTGGCAGTTCTTCATGCCGTACTCGTAGCCCAGGTTGATCGGGTAGCGGACCATCACGCCCATCGTCCAGGTGTCGCCGATGGCCAGGCAGTTGATGTGCATCTCCTGCTCGCGGGTCCGGTCGATCCAGCCGTTCTTGATGGCGATCTTCTTCTGCTGGGCCGCCGGGAACGCCTTGCGGATGCCGAAGTCACCCGATCCCCGGACCAGCCTCATCTCGTTGAGCAGCCACTTGGTCCACTTGGGGCCGGCGGCGCGACCGTCGGCGATGCAGTTGCCGAGCCGGGCGGCGTCGCGGGGGGAGAGGTTGGTCCGGCTCCAGCCACCGTCGGCGGCCACGCTGCTGTCGGTGAGCTTGCACAGCGAGATCAGCCGCTTGATCGAGGCGGACCGGCCGACCCCGTTGTAGAACTGCTCGGCCCGGGTGTTGTCGCTGTCCCGGATGATCCGGGTGGCGTCGGCGAGCTTGGCGTCGCTCGGGGTCTGCCCGTCCTCGGCCGCCCGGCGCAGGTAGTCGGCGACGATCCACGACTTGATCAGCGAGGCGGTGGTGCTGGTCTCGGCCATGTTGTCCGAGCCGATGATCGCGCCGGTGCGGCGGTCCAGGACGCTCCAGGCGTACCAGCCCTTGATGTCGAGGTCGAGGTCCCGGTCCGCGAAGGGCAGCGGGGTGAGCGAGGGGGTCGGCGACGGTGCCGGGGTCGGCCGGCTGCGGCGGTCGACCGCCGACCCGGTGGACCGGGACTCGGTGGACGCGTCACCCCAGCGTGAGGCGGCGGTGGACTCCATCGGTGAGCCGGGGAGCAGCCGCAGCGAGACGAGCACGAGACCGGTGAGCACCGCGGCGACCGCGACGATCTGCAACGGGCGGTGGTCCCGTCGGGCGGAGCGGCCGGGCCGCCGGCTGCCCGGCATCAGAGCTTCCCGAGCGGCTGCGGCACCTTGAGCGCGGCGCCGGGCTGCGGGGAGACCAGTTGGGTGGCGACGCTGGCGCACACCTTGGCACCGTAGGTCAACTGCTGGCGGACCGGGTAGCGCATCATCACGGCGAGGCTCCACTTGTCGGTGACGGCGAGGCAGCTGACGTGCCAGTTGCCGTCGTAGCTGAGGGGGGTCCAGCCGTTCTTCATCGAGACCGGGCCCTGCTTGATGATCTCGTCGGGCAGCCCGTCGATGATGCCCCACCGGCCGCCGCCGGCGCGGGCGAGCTGCTTGCTCACGCTGCCCCGGACCTGGGCCATCTCGTTGAGCACCCACTTGGTCCAGTGGGGGCCGGCGGCCTTGCCGTCGGCGATGCAGTCACCGAGCCGGACGGCGTCGCGGGGGGACATCCGGGTGAAGCTCCACCAGCCCTCGTAGCCGGGGACGTTGCCGGGCTTGGTGTCCTTGAGGCCGCAGATTTCGATCGCCCGCTTGAGCACCGGGCCGGGCTGGCCGTTGTCCAGCGCCCGGTACGAGCCGCCCGACTTCGCGTAGATCCGGTTGGTGGCGTCGTCGTTGCTGTCCCGGATGGCCAGGCTCGCGTTCTTCAACATCGCTGCCGGCGGTTTCTGGTCGCCGAGCTCGCGCAGGTAGTCGGAGACGATCCAGACCTTGAGCATCGATTCGGTGGAGCTGGTCGAGGTCATGTTCTTCGAGCCGGAGAGCTGACCGGTCTTGCGGTCCTGCAGGGCCCAGGCGAAGAACTCGCCCTTGAAGTTGACCGTGACCGTGCCGGCGGCCAGGGTGGGCGCCGGTGGCGCGGTGGGCGCGGGTGTCGGCACCTTCTCCGCCGTGCCGCCGCCGGAGCCGCCGGTCGGGTCGTCGCCGGCGAGCTTGGCGTAGGCGGTCGGCACCAGCAGGCCGGTGCCGAGCAGCACCGCCATGACGGCGAGCACCATGATCACGCGAGATCGCATGCGTGGGTGAGCTCCAGATGTCAGGGCCGGGGGGACCGGCCGCTTCCGCGGGTGTCGGCTCGACCGCCGAGGCCGGGGGAGTGGCCTGTGTCTCGGTGGCGATCGTCGGTAGCCGATCGGTGGTGACCGGGGAAGTCTACGTCCGGACAGCCGACTCGCCAGAATCCGACGCACGGCAAACTGCCGGTAAGTCGAGATAAAGGCACGGTTTGCGCCTCTTGTAGGTATTCATCTTTGATCAGTGACCCAAGTCATAGCCGACCAGGTCTCCTGGTGTCGACCGAGCGCATCCGCCTGGTAACGGAAGCCGCTACTCAAATCCTGTTACACCCTCTGGTGTCCTTGGAGGCGAGCTGTAACACTTGACGAATGTATGGCAACGACTTCGCCCCGGAGCAGGACGCGCCCGGTGGTGGCCTGCTCGGTCAGGTCGAGGCCGCCGAGGCGGCGCTGCGCGAGGCGGCGGCCCGCGCCCGGGAGGGTTCCCCCACGCCCGGCGCCGACCCGGCGGCGTACTTCGCCGACGTGATCGACGCCGACCAGAAGATCGAACCCCGCGACTGGATGCCCGACGCCTACCGTCGGACGCTGGTCCGGCAGATCGCCCAGCACGCCC
Source organism: Micromonospora wenchangensis (assembly GCF_002210435.1). Taxonomy (GTDB): domain Bacteria; phylum Actinomycetota; class Actinomycetes; order Mycobacteriales; family Micromonosporaceae; genus Micromonospora; species Micromonospora wenchangensis. Next base: position 40,063 of record NZ_MZMV01000047.1, on the reverse strand, counting down.
ACTCGGAGATCATCGGCATGCAGCCCGAGGGGAACTGGATCAGCCGGGCCCCCTCGCTCAAGCGCAAGGCCATCCTGCTGGCCAAGGTGCAGGACGAGGCCGGCCACGGCCTCTACCTCTACGCCGCCGCCGAGACCCTCGGCGTCAGCCGCGACGAACTTGTCGAACTGCTGCTCGACGGTCGGCAGAAGTACAGCTCGATCTTCAACTACCCCACCCTCACCTGGGCCGACGTGGGCGCGATCGGTTGGCTGGTGGACGGCGCGGCGATCGTCAACCAGGTCCCGCTGTGCCGCTGCTCCTACGGGCCGTACGCGCGGGCGATGATCCGGGTCTGCAAGGAGGAGTCGTTCCACCAGCGGCAGGGCTACGAGATCCTGCACACCCTGGCGCACGGCACCCCGGCCCAGCAGGCGATGGCGCAGGACGCGCTCGACCGCTGGTGGTACCCGTCACTGGCGATGTTCGGGCCGCCGGACGGTGACTCCACCCACTCCGCGCAGTCGATGGCCTGGAAGATCAAGCGGTTCTCCAACGACGAGCTGCGGCAGCGCTTCGTCGACATGTGCGTGCAACAGGCGGAGGTCCTCGGGCTCCGCATCCCCGACCCCGACCTGCGCTGGAACGACGAGCGGCAGGCGTACGACTTCACCCAGCCCGACTACGACGAGCTGATGCGGGTGATCTCCGGTGAGGGCCCCTGCAACCGGCAACGGATGGAACACCGGCGACGGGCCCACGCCGACGGTGCCTGGGTCCGCGAGGCCGCCACGGCGTACGCCGCGAAGCGGGCCGGGCGGACCCGGGCCGCCGACCAGCGGGAGAAGGTGGCCGCGTGAGCGAGCAGAACGAACCGCCCCGGACGCCGGCGACCTCGCCGCTGTGGGAGGTCTTCGTCCGGGCCCGACGGGGGCTGTCGCACACCCACGTCGGCAGCCTGCACGCCCCCGACGCCGAGCTGGCCCTGCGCAACGCCCGGGACCTCTACACCCGCCGGCAGGAGGGCGTCTCCATCTGGGTGGTGCCGGCCGGTGCGATCACCGCGTCCAGCCCCGACGAGAAGGACGCCTTCTTCGACCCGGCCGCCGACAAGGTCTACCGCCACCCCACCTTCTACGAGGTGCCGGACGGGGTGGCCCACCTGTGAACGGCCCCTTCGACTTCACCCTCGCCCTCGGCGACGACGCGCTGGTGGCCGCCCAGCGGCTCGGCGAGTGGGCCACCCGCGCGCCCGAGATGGAAGAGGACATCGCGCTGGCCAACATCGCCCTCGACCAGCTCGGCGCGGCCCGCCTGCTGCTGTCGTACGCGGGGGAGCTGGAGGGCGCCGGCCGGGACGAGGACGCGCTGGCGTACCTGCGCGACGACCGGGAGTTCCGCAACTGTCTGCTGGTCGAGCTGCCCAACGGCGACTTCGCGGTGACCATGGTGAAGCTGCTGCTGCTCTCGGCCTACCAGGTGCCGCTCTACACCGCGCTGGCCGGCTGCCCCGACGAGCGGCTCGCCGCGATCGGCGCGAAGGCGCGCAAGGAGTCCGCCTACCACCTGGACCACTCCGCGCTGTGGGTGAAGCGGCTCGGCGACGGCACCGACGAGTCGCACCGCCGGGCCCAGGCCGCGCTGGACCAGCTCTGGCCGTACCACCACGAGCTGTTCGCGGCGGACCCGGCGGCACCTGTCGACCCGGCCACCCTGCGCGCCGGCTTCGACGCCGTGGTGCAGCCGGTGCTGGCCGAGGCCACCCTGACCCGGCCGGAGACCGGCTGGACGCCGGGCGGCGGCCGTGACGGCGTACACACCGAGCACCTGTCCTTCCTGCTGGCCGAGATGCAGGTGCTGCACCGCGCCCACCCCGGGGCCCGGTGGTGAGCGGGTCGGGCCGGGGACGGCGGCGGTGACCGACCCCAGGACGGCCGTCGCGGCGGTGGTGGACCCGGAGATCCGGGTGATCACCATCGACGAGCTGGGCATCCTGCGGGCGGTCGACGAGGACCCGGCCACCGGTCGGGTGGTCGTCACGATCACTCCCACCTACACCGGCTGCCCGGCGATGGACGTGATCCGGACGGACATCCGGCGGGCCCTGACGGTCGCCGGGCATCCCGACGCCGAGGTGCGCACCGTCTACACCCCGGCCTGGAGCACCGACTGGATCTCCGCCGCCGGGCGGGCCAAGCTCGCCGCCGCCGGGATCGCCCCGCCCGGCCCGCGCGGCGACGGCACGGCGGTGCCGGTGACCCTGGCCGTGCGCTGCCCACGTTGCGGTTCGCCGGAGACCGAGCAGGTCAGCCGGTTCGGCTCCACCGCATGCAAGGCGCTCTGGCGCTGCCGTTCCTGCTCCGAACCCTTCGACCACCTGAAGGCGCTGTGACTGTCACGATCTCCCGCCCGGTCCGTCGTCGGCCGGCCTTCCACCCGCTTCCGGTCGCCGCCGTCGACCGGCTCACCGACGACGCCGTGGCGATCACCTTCGCGGTGCCCGAGGAGCTGCGGGAGACCTTCGCGTTCTCCGCCGGCCAGCACCTGACCGTACGGCTGCCGGCGGCGTCGTCGGACGCGGCCGGCACCGGCGGCGGGCCCGGGGCCGGGGCGGACGTGCGGCGGTCGTACTCGATCTGCTCGACGCCTGACGACCTGGCCCGGCACGGCCGGCTGCGGATCGGGGTGCGGGAGATCCCCGGCGGCGCGTTCTCCAGCTACGCCTGCGGCGCGCTGCGGCACGGCGACACCGTCGAGGTGCTGCCCCCGCTGGGGCACTTCACCACGGCGTTCGCGCCGGACCGGGTGCGGCACTACGGCGCGGTGGTCGCCGGTTCCGGGATCACCCCGGTGCTCGCGCTGGTCGCGACCGCCCTGACCGTCGAGCCGGCCAGCACCTTCACCCTGGTGTACGGCAACCGCACGGCGAACACGGTGATGTTCGCCGAGGAGCTGGCCGACCTGAAGGACCGTCACCCGACCCGGCTGCACCTGGTGCACGTGCTCTCCCGGGAGCCGGGCGAGTCGCCGTTGCTCTCCGGCCGGATCGACGCCGACCGGCTGGGCCGGCTGCTGGACACCATCGTGCCCGGCGACGCCATCGCCGAGTGGTTCCTCTGCGGCCCGTACCAGCTCGTGCTGGACGCGAAGGCGGTGCTGACCGGCCGGGGCCTGCCCGAGTCGGCGGTGCACACCGAGCTGTTCCACGTCGACGCCCCACCGGAGCCGGTACGCCGCAGCGGGGAGCCGACAGGCGGCGCGGAGGTGACGATCGTGCTGGACGGCCGGTCGTCGCGGTTCACCATGGGCCGGGACGAGCGGGTGCTGGACGCGGCGCTGAAGGTGCGCGGCGAACTGCCGTACGCGTGCAAGGGCGGGGTCTGCTCGACCTGCCGGGCGAAGGTCGTCTCGGGCGAGGTGACGATGGCCCGCAACTATGCGCTGGAGCCGGACGAGGTGGCCGCCGGGTACGTGCTGACCTGCCAGTCCAGCCCTCTCACCGACACCCTCACGGTCGACTACGACGGATAGCGTCGTCGGCCGCGTCCCGCCCCGGCCGGCGGGTCTGGGCGGGTGAGGGGTGGGGATGCGTGATCACATTGCTGTCTCGCGCATCTTCGTCGGCGTGTCTTCTCCCTTTTCGCAATTGGATCTTGAGTTGTGTCGGTGCGGGACGCGTCACGGTCGACGCACCACCGGAGGGTGGGACGGCGGTCCGGCGTACGCTCGGTGGTGTGACGAGTAGCCGGGAGATCGACGACATCCTGCAGCGCGGCGCGGACGGCGGGCGGATCACGCCCGAGGAGGCGCTGCTGCTCTACACCGAGGCGCCCTTCCACGCGTTGGGCGAGGCGGCGGACGCGGTACGCCGGCGGCGCTACCCGGACAACATCGTCACCTACCTGATCGACCGCAACATCAACTACACGAACGTCTGCGTGACGGCGTGCAAGTTCTGCGCCTTCTACCGGGCCCCCCGGCACGCCGAGGGCTGGACCCACCCGACCGAGGAGATCCTGCGCCGCTGCGGCGAGGCGGTCGAGCTGGGCGCGACCCAGGTCATGCTCCAGGGCGGCCACCACCCGGACTACGGGGTGGAGTACTACGAGGAGCTGTTCTCCTCGGTCAAGACGGCGTACCCGCAGCTCGCGATCCACTCGATCGGGCCGAGCGAGATCCTGCACATGGCGAAGGTCTCCGGCGTCAGCCTGGACGAGGCCATCGCCCGGATCAAGGCCGCCGGGCTGGACTCGATCGCCGGCGCCGGGGCGGAGATGCTGCCGGACCGGCCGCGCAGGGCGATCGCCCCGCTGAAGGAGTCCGGCGCGCGCTGGCTGGAGGTCATGGAACTGGCCCACCGGCAGGGCCTGGAGTCGACCGCCACGATGATGATGGGCACCGGCGAGACCAACGCCGAACGGATCGAGCACCTGCGGATGATCCGCGACGTGCAGGACCGCACCCGGGGGTTCCGGGCGTTCATCCCGTGGACGTACCAGCCGGAGAACAACCACCTCAAGGGTCGCACCCAGGCCACCACGCTGGAGTACCTGCGCCTGGTGGCGGTGGCCCGGCTGTTCTTCGAGACCGTGCCGCACCTGCAGGCGTCCTGGCTGACCACCGGCAAGGACGTCGGCCAGCTCGCGCTGCACATGGGTGTCGACGACCTCGGTTCGATCATGCTGGAGGAGAACGTCATCTCCTCGGCCGGCGCGCGGCACCGCTCCAACCTGCACGAGCTGATCGGCATGATCCGGTCGGCCGACCGGATCCCCGCCCAGCGGGACACCCTCTACCGCCGGCTGGCGGTGCACCACACCCCCGCCGACGACCCGACCGACGACCGGGTGGTGTCGCACTTCTCCTCGATCGCCATGCCCGGCGGTGGCGCCGGCCGTACGCTGCCGCTCGTCGAGGCCCGCTGAGCCACCCCGGCCGTCACGGTGGGTGACTGATCAGGCCGGTGTGGTGACTGGCTGAACGGGTCCGGGTGTCGGCCCGGGGGATATTCGTGGTCGCCGTTCGGCCGAGGCGGCGCGGGACCAGCCCCCACAAGACGCGGCAATTGGGGCGGCCTGCGGCACGCTGGGCGGATATCCCGCTCCCGGCGCTTCGGCGCGGGGGTTGGCGTGGCGCGGCGGTGCCCGCTAACGTGCGCCCGACGTACCTCCGCCCACCGCCCGCGGCGAGCGGATGACGAGTGTCGTACGTCCTCCATCGGCCCGGGAGGGCCGTTCATATAAAACGGGGGCGGGACGGGTGACCGTCCCGCCCCCGCTCCTCCTCCGTTCGGCCCCGTCTCGGACGAAATCGCACGTCACGGCTGGCGTACCGACGTCGATCTCGGATAACGTCCGCTCGGTTCGCCACATCAGTCACACCTTTCCCAGCAGTCCCTAGCCCCCCGGGGGATCGATGACTCTGTTCCACCGCTCGGCCCTGGCCCGCGTCGGCGCCGTGGCCCTGCTCGCCGTCGGTGGCCTGGCCACCGTGGCCGCCCCGGCCAGCGCCGCCGACCAGGCGCAGCTCGACCTCGTCCCGCTCAGCTCCCAGCTGGCCCTGGGCGTCAAGGAGGCCAAGGCCAAGCCGTTCAAGTTCTCCGTGCAGAACGTCCGCGGCACGGTCGACGCCAAGGACGTGAAGGTCACCGTCGAGACCGCGGGCCTGAAGCCCAACAAGGTCGGGGTGCTCGTGCCGGACGGCTGCGCCATCAGCGGCACCGCCTTCACCTGCTCCCTGTCCGACCTGGGCGGCACCACCGACGGCATCGCCGCCGGCACCACCGAGGAGTTCGGCATCCCGCTGTTCGGCACCGACACGCGCGGCAAGGGTGGCGTGCTGAAGGTGACCGTGAGCGGGTCCAACACCACCTCGGACTCGGTCGACCACGACATCATGGTCGTCAAGCCCGGCTACGACCTGACCACCTGGGTGCAGGACGTCTACGCCGACGTGGTGGTCGACGGCGACGAGGCCGGCGAGAGCGGACTGACCGGTGTCAAGCCCGGCGGGACCGCCCCGCTGGACTGGGCGGTCTACAACGGCGGCAGCCGCCGGGCCACCGGCGTCTTCTACGGCATCGCCCTGCCGGACGGGGCCAGCTTCGTCGACCTGCCGGAGAGCTGCGTCACGCAGGACCTGGGTGGCGTGGTGGCGTACTGCGAGGACGCCGGCGCGGTGCTGCGGCCGGGCGAGTTCTACACCGCCGACGTACGGGTGAAGGTCGGCGCGGGCGTCACCGAGAAGGTGCTCACCCCGGGCGTCCTGTTCGCCGCCGGGCTGACCGAGGCCGAGGGCACGCCGGAGGAGGAGCCGCAGGTCGCCAGCAAGGCGCAGCGCAAGGTCTTCACCGAGACCGACGACGGCGACAACACGTCGCTGTTCGACGTGTTCGTGGACCTGAGCACCGGCCCGAGCCCCAGCCCGAGCCCGACCGGGGAGCCGAGCCCGAGCACCAGCGGTCAGCCGAGCCCGAGCACCAGCGTCAGCCCGACCACCGGTGGTGGCACCGGTGGCGGCGACGGCGGTCTGCCGGTGACCGGCGCGCAGGCCACGCTGATCGGTGGCATCGGTGCCGTCGTGCTGCTCGCGGGCGGCGCGCTGCTGATGCTCGCCCGTCGGCGTCGGCTCGTGCTGGTGACCCCGGGTGACGAGAAGCCGCGGAGCTGACCTTCGACAGGTCCGCGCACCACGGCAGGACAACCGGCGGGCGGGGTGGTCATCCACCCCGCCCGCCGCGTGTCCGTGGGGAGCGCCACCCCACGCCGGGCGGGCGGGGGGTGGCTGGCAGAGTGGAGGGGTGAGTCGTACCCCGCAGGGCCAGCGCGCCGGCCTGGACAAGTCGCCACCCGAGGTCGCCGCGATGTTCGACGGGGTGGCCGCCCGTTACGACCTGACCAACACGGTCCTGTCCTTCGGGCAGGACCGGTCGTGGCGACGGGCCACCCGGGCGGCGCTCGGGCTGCTCCCCGGTGAGCGGGTGCTGGACGTGGGCGCCGGCACCGGGGTGTCGACGCAGGAGTTGGCCCGCTCCGGGGCGTACGCGGTGGGCGTGGACCTGTCGCAGGGCATGCTGCGGGCCGGCCGGCGGGTCCGGCCGGAGGTGCCGCTGCTGGCCGGGGACGCGCTGCGGCTGCCCTTCGCCGACGCCTCCTTCGACGCGGTGACGATCTCCTTCGCCCTGCGCAACGTCAACGACCCCGATGCGGCGCTGCGGGAGCTGGCCCGGGTGACCCGGCCGGGGGGCCGGCTGGTGGTCTGCGAGTTCAGCACGCCGGTGAACCAGGCATTCCGGACGGTCTACCTGTCGTACCTGATGCGGTCGTTGCCCACGGTGGCCCGGACGGTGTCCAGCAACCCCGACGCGTACGTCTACCTGGCCGAGTCGATCCGGGCCTGGCCGGACCAGGCGGCCCTGGCGGCGCGGGTCGGCGCGGCCGGTTGGGGCCGGGTGGCGTGGCGCAACCTGACCGGCGGGGTGGTGGCCCTGCACCGGGCCGTCCGGGCGTGACCGAGGGTGAACGCCCTCTTTCCCTGATGTCCGCCTTTGGTGGTTTTTGCGGGGTAAGCTCCCCGGCATGACCGGAGTAGTGCCCACCGACCCGACGGCCCCCACCGACGACGACGCCGCCGAGCTGGTCGCCCAGCTCAGGGAGCTGGCCGGCGCGGACCCGGCCGAGGTCCGTCAGGTGGTCGCCGAGGTGCTGGGTGCCCTCGACCGGGCGGCCGGTGGAGCGCTGCGTGACCACCTGCCGGCGGCGGTCCGGGCCGACGACGGGCTCGACATCGCCCGGAACTGAGGGACGAACCCACCCCGACCGGCATGTTTCCAGGAAGTTAGGTACCCCTCACCCGGCAGCTGTGTAACCACGGTCATAGACTCCAACCCGATCGGCTTGTGAAGCATTTCACGAGCGTGCGGGAGGAGGCGCAGATGACATCGGTGGAGAACGACGCCGACGTGATCGTGGTGGGCGCCGGTCCCGGTGGATCGGCGACGGCGTACCACCTGGCGCGGCACGGCGTACGCGTGCTGCTGCTGGAGAAGACCGAGTTCCCCCGCGAGAAGGTGTGCGGAGACGGGCTCACCCCCCGGGCGACCCGGCAGCTCATCCGGATGGGCGTGGACACCTCGCCCGAGGCCGGCTGGCTGCACAACAAGGGCCTGCGGGTGATCGGCGGCGGGGTACGCCTCGAACTGGACTGGCCCGACCTGGCCAGCTTCCCCAACTACGGCCTGGTCCGCACCCGGCTGGACTTCGACGACCTGCTCGCCCAGCGGGCCGTCGCCGCCGGTGCCGAGCTGCGCACCAACGTCAACGTCATCGGCCCGGTGCTCGACGGCGACGACCGGGTGGTCGGGGTGACCGCCGAGGTCGGCCCCGGCCGGGAGCCGGCCACCTTCCACGCCCCGCTGGTGGTCGCCGCGGACGGCGTCTCCGGCCGGTTCCCGCTCGCCCTAGGCCTGGCCAAGCGGGAGGACCGGCCGATCGGGGTGGCCGTCCGGCGCTACTACCACTCGCCGGCCAAGCACGACGACGACTACCTGGAGTCCTGGCTGGAGCTGCGCAGCAAGGACAGCGACGCGCTGCTGCCCGGCTACGGCTGGATCTTCGGCCTCGGCGACGGCCGGGTCAACGTCGGCCTCGGCGTGCTCAACTCCTCCTCCGCGTTCGGCAAGACGAACTACCGGCGGCTGCTCACCGACTGGCTGGCCAACACCCCGACGGACTGGGGGATGACCGACGAGGCGAACGCCGACGGCCCGATCCTCGGCGCGGCACTGCCGATGGGCTTCAACCGGGTGCCGCACTACACCCGGGGGGTCCTGCTGGTCGGCGACTCCGGCGGCATGGTCAACCCGTTCAACGGCGAGGGCATCGCGTACGCCATGGAGTCCGGCGAGCTGGCCGCCGAGGTCATCGTGCAGGCGCTGGCCCGACCGGCCGGCCCCGAGCGGGAGCGGGCGCTGACCGCGTACCCGCAGGAGTTGAAGGCCCGGTTCGGTGGCTATTACCGGCTCGGCGGGATCTTCGTCAAGCTGATCGGCCGGCCCGAGGTGATGCGGATGGCGACCAAGCACGGCATGCCGCACCCGATGCTGATGCGCTTCGTGCTCAAGCTGCTGGCCAACCTGACCGACCCGCGCGGCGGGGACGCGATGGACCGGGTCATCAACGCGATGACGAAGGCGGCCCCGGCCGTGTGAGGCGTGACCGGGCCAGGGCCAACGGCGGCACCGGCACGGACAGGGATCGACCCCCGCTGACGGCAGTCACGAGGGACGTGAATAGTGTGAAATTTGTCAAGCACCTGGGGCAGGGGAAGGACGAGCAGGAGAAAAGATGTCGCTCTCGCCTTACGCACCGATCATCGGGCTGTTCGCCCTCGCCGCGGCGTTCTCGCTGTTCTCCGTGGCCGCCGCCCGCTTCGCCGGTCCCCGGCGCTACAACAAGGCCAAGCTCGAGGCATACGAGTGTGGGATCGAGCCCAGCCCGCAGCCGGTGGGCGGGGGACGGTTCCCGATCAAGTTCTACCTGACGGCGATGCTCTTCATCGTCTTCGACATCGAGATCATCTTCCTCTACCCCTGGGCGGTCTCCTTCGACGCCCTGCCGATCTTCGGCTTCGTGGAGATGGTCCTGTTCATCGTCGCGGTCTTCGTCGCGTACGCCTATGTGTGGCGGCGCGGCGGCCTGGACTGGGACTGAGGGAGGAACGTCAGATGGGCATCGAGGAGAAACTCCCCGCCGGCGTCCTGCTCACCTCCGTGGAGAAGCTGGTCAACTGGTCGCGGAAGTCGTCCGTCTGGGGCGCCACCTTCGGCCTGGCCTGCTGCGCCATCGAGATGATGGCGGCCGGTGGCCCGCACTACGACATGGGCCGCTGGGGCATGGAGGTCTTCCGCGCCTCGCCGCGCCAGGCCGACCTGATGATCGTGGCCGGCCGGGTGAGCCAGAAGATGGCCCCGGTCCTGCGCCAGATCTACGACCAGATGGCCGAGCCCCGCTGGGTGCTCTCCATGGGCGTCTGCGCCAGCAGCGGCGGCATGTTCAACAACTACGCGATCGTCCAGGGCGTCGACCACGTCGTCCCGGTCGACATGTACCTGCCGGGCTGCCCGCCCCGCCCCGAGATGCTCATCGACGCGATCCTCAAGCTCCGCGAGAAGATCATGTACGAGCCGCTGGGCCCGAACGGCCGCAAGATGCAGGCGGCCCGCCTGGAGCGCGGCGACGTGCCCGTGGTGCCGTACGGCTCGATGCCGTCGTCGTACCGCAACGACAAGGCCCGCCGCGCCGAGTGGACGAAGGCGGTCCGCGAGGGGCGCGAGGAGCAGTTGCGGATCGAGAACTGGATGAACGCCCAGAACCACCTCCAGTCGCAGAGGGGCCCGAAGTGACCGACGACCGCACCAACGACGGCGGGGTGCCGGTACCGGTCACCCCGGCCGGTGCGACCAGCGGTGCCCCCGCCGAGCTGCCGCCGTCCAGCCCCGCCGGGCGCGGCATGTTCGGCATGCAGGGCACCGGCGACGTGTCCGGCTACGGCGGCCTGGTCCGCCAGCGCACCCCGATCGAGGAGGCACCCCGGCCGTACGGGGGCTACTTCGACGAGGTGCGCGACGCGCTGGAGGAGGCGTACCCGCAGTTCGGCGACGCGATCGAGAAGGTCGTCGTCGACCGGGGCGAGCTGACCCTGCACGTGCGCCCGGAGCGGATCGCCGAGGTGTGCCAGGTGATGCGGGACGACCTCGCGCTGCGCTTCGAGCTGTGCTCCTCGGTGTCCGGGGTGGACTACCTCGGTGCCGACGAGCGCCGGCTGCACGTGGTCTACCAGCTCACCTCGATGACCTACCGGCGGCGGGTCCGGCTGGAGGCGGCCGTCTCCGCCGAGCACCCGCACCTGCCCAGCGTCACCGCCGTCTACCCGACGGCCGACTGGCAGGAGCGCGAGGCGTACGACATGTTCGGGGTCATCTTCGACGGCCACCCCAACCTGACCCGGGTCCTGATGCCCGACGACTGGGAGGGCCACCCGCAGCGCAAGGACTACCCGCTCGGCGGCGTCCCGGTGGAGTACAAGGGCGCCGAGATTCCGCCGCCGGACCGCAGGAGGTCGTACCAGTGACCACGTCCAACTACGCGACCGAGCGGGAGACCACCGAGGGTCGGGTCTTCACCGTCACCGGTGGGGACTGGGACCAGGTCGTCTCCGGCACCGACCCGATCAACGACGAGCGGATCGTCGTGAACATGGGTCCGCAGCACCCGTCGACGCACGGCGTGCTCCGGCTGATCCTGGAGCTGGAGGGCGAGACGGTCCGCGAGGCCCGCTCGGTCGTCGGCTACCTGCACACCGGCATCGAGAAGAACCTCGAGTACCGCAACTGGGTGCAGGGTTCGACGTTCGTGACCCGGATGGACTACCTCGCCCCGATCTTCAACGAGACGGCGTACAGCCTCGCGGTGGAGAAGCTGCTCGGCATCACCGACGACATCACCGAGCGGGCCACCACGATCCGGGTCCTGATGATGGAGCTGAACCGGATCTCCTCGCACCTGGTCTGGCTGGCCACCACCGGCATGGAGCTGGGCGCGATCTCGATCATGCTGTACGGCTTCCGCGAGCGGGAGTACATCCTCGACATCTTCGAGACCATCACCGGCCTGCGGATGAACCACGCGTACGTCCGGCCGGGCGGGGTGGCGCAGGACGTCCCGGACGCCGCGATCGTCAAGATCCGCGAGTTCCTCAAGATGATGCCGAAGAAGCTCAAGGAGTACGAGGACCTCCTCTCCGGCCAGCCGATCTGGACCGAGCGCACCCAGGGCGTCGCGGTGCTCGACGTGACCGCCTGTGTCGCGCTCGGCGTCACCGGCCCGGTGCTGCGCTCCGCCGGCCTCGCCTGGGACCTGCGCAAGACCATGCCGTACTGCGGCTACGAGAGCTACGAGTTCGACGTGCCGACCCACCCGGACGGCGACGTCTGGGGCCGCTACCTGGTCCGGGTGGCCGAGATCCGGGAGTCGCTCAAGCTGGTCGAGCAGGCGCTGGACCGGCTGAAGCCGGGCCCGGTGATGGTGGCCGACCGCAAGATCGCCTGGCCGGCGCAGCTCGCCATCGGCGTGGACGGCATGGGCAACTCGCTGGAACACGTCGCCAAGATCATGGGTCAGTCGATGGAGTCGCTGATCCACCACTTCAAGCTGGTCACCGAGGGCTTCCGGGTCCCGCCGGGCCAGGTGTACGTCGGCATCGAGTCGCCCCGGGGCGAGTTGGGCGTGCACGCGGTCTCCGACGGCGGCACCCGGCCGTACCGGGTGCACTACCGGGAGCCGAGCTTCGTCAACCTCCAGGCCCTTCCGGCGATGGCCGAGGGCGGCCTGATCGCCGACGTGATCGCCGGTGGCGCCTCGCTGGACCCCGTGATGGGTGGTTGTGACCGGTGAGCGCGAGGAGTGCAGCGAAGCGGAGCCCCGCAGTCGCGAACGGAAGGCGACTCTGATGAGTGTTTTCACTGAAGAGACCCGGGTCCGGGCGCGGGAGATCATCGCCCGGTACCCGGCCGACCGGTCCCGCTCGGCGCTGCTGCCGCTGCTGCACCTGGTGCAGGCCGAGGAGGGCTACGTCTCCCCGGCCGGGGTGGCGTTCTGCGCCGAGGTGCTGGGGCTGAACAAGGCCCAGGTCGGCGCGGTGGCCACCTTCTACACCATGTACAAGCGCCGGCCCACCGGTGACTACCTGGTCAGCGTCTGCACCAACACGATGTGCAACGTGCTGGGCGGGCAGGAGGTCTACGACACGCTCGCCGAGCACCTGGGCGTCGGGCACGACGAGACCACCGCCGACGGGAAGATCACCCTGGAGCACGCCGAGTGTCTCGCGGCGTGCGACTACGGCCCGGTGATGACCGTCAACTACGACTTCTTCGACGGCGTCGACCCGCAGGGGGCCCTCGGCGTGGTGGACGAGCTGCGTGCCGGTGGCCGGCCGATGCCGACCCGGGGCGCCCGGCTCTGCACCCTCAAGGAGATGGCCGTCCAGCTCGCCGGCTTCGCCGACGAGCGCGAGGGCGCGGTCGCCGACGGCGGTCCGGGCGAGGCCACCCTGCGTGGCCTGCGCCTGGCCGAGCAGCACGGCATCGCGGCACCGGGCTACGACCCGAAGACCCCGATCCGCAGCAAGGCCGAGGCCGACCGGGCCGCCGCCGAGGCCAAGGCGAAGGCCGAGGCCGCCAAGGCCCCCGCGCCGGCCACCCCGGCGGCGAAGCCGGAGCAGGTGACCGGCAGCACCGCGCCGGACGTGAAGGCCCCGGACGACAAGTCGCCGCAGGTGCGTACCGCCGAGACCCGGCAGCCCGACGCGGCCACCGCCGTGCCGGACGCCCCCGGCACCCGGGTCCCGACCGACGGCGCCCCACCGGCCCCCCGCGACGCGCAGGCGGCGCAGGCGGCCGGGGTGGCCGCGAACGCCCCCGCCGGTGACGGCAAGCCCGCCGGCGACGAGGCCGGCGCGCAGGAGCGCAACCTCAAGGAAGCCGAGGCGGAAACGGGCGCTGCCGGCGCGGGCTCCGCCGTCGCGAGCGAGACGGGGGCCCAGAAGTGACCACTCCCCGGCCGGAGACCCTGGCCAAGCTGACCCCGGTGCTGACCCGCCGCTGGCTCTCCCCGGACGCCTGGCGGATCGGCACCTACGAGAACCTCGACGGCTACGCCGCGCTGCGCAAGGCCCTCAAGGCCCACCCGGACGACCTGATCCAGCTGATCAAGGACTCCGGGCTGCGCGGGCGGGGTGGCGCGGGCTTCCCCACCGGCCTCAAGTGGGGCTTCATCCCGCAGGGCGACGGCAAGCCGCACTACCTGGTGGTCAACGCCGACGAGGGCGAGCCGGGCACCTGCAAGGACCTGCCGCTGATGACCCACGACCCGCACTCGCTGGTCGAGGGGGTCATCATCGCCTCGTACGCGATCCGGGCCAGCCGGGCCTACATCTACATCCGGGGCGAGGCGGTGCACGCCGCCCGCCGGCTGCGCAACGCGGTGGCCGAGGCGCAGGCCAAGGGCTACCTCGGGCGCAACATCCTGGGCACCGGGTTCGACCTGGAACTGGTGGTGCACTCCGGTGCCGGGGCGTACATCTGCGGCGAGGAGACGGCGCTGCTGGACTCGCTGGAGGGGTTCCGGGGCCAGCCCCGGCTCCGCCCGCCGTTCCCGGCCACCCACGGCCTGTACGCCAGCCCGACGGTGGTCAACAACGTCGGCACCATCGCCAGCGTGCCGTACATCGTGCTGGGCGGTGCGGACTGGTGGAAGTCCATGGGCACCGAGAAGTCGTCCGGCCCGATGATCTACTCGCTCTCCGGCCGGATCGCCAACCCGGGCCAGTTCGAGTGCGGCCTGGGCGTCACCCTGCGCGAGCTGATCGAGCTGGCCGGCGGGATGCAGCCCGGTCACCAGCTCCGGTTCTGGACGCCCGGTGGGTCGTCGACCCCGCTGCTCACCGCCGAGCACCTGGACGTGCCGCTGGACTTCGAGGGGGTGGCGGCGGCCGGCTCGATCCTGGGCACCACGGCCACCCAGATCTTCTCCGACCAGGACTGCCCGGTCTACGCGACCTACCGGTGGCTGGAGTTCTACCACCACGAGTCGTGCGGCAAGTGCACCCCGTGCCGGGAGGGCAACTACTGGATGGTCCGGGTCTACCGGCGCATCCTCGCCGGCCAGGGCACCAGCGAGGACCTGGACACCCTGCTCGACACCTGCGACAACATCCTCGGCCGCTCGTTCTGCGGTCTGGGTGACGGCGCGACCAGCTCGGTGACCTCGTCGTTGCAGTACTTCAAGCAGGACTACCTCGACTACATCGAGGGGCGTACCGCGCCGAAGCTCTCCGACAAGCAGCTGGTTGGAGCCCACTGATGACTGACGTGGCGAAGGCCGCCGAGACCGTAACGCTCACCATCGACGGCGTCGAGGTCACCGCCCCCAAGGGGGCGCTGCTGATCCGGGTCGCCGAGCAGCTGGGCACCGAGATCCCCCGGTTCTGCGACCACCCGCTGCTGGCCCCGGCCGGCGCCTGCCGGCAGTGTCTGGTCGAGGTGGAGGGGCAGCGTAAGCCGGTCGCCTCCTGCACCCAGACCGTCGCCGAGGGCATGGTGGTCCGCACCCAGCTCACCTCCCCGGTCGCCAAGAAGGCGCAGGAGGGGGTGATGGAGCTGCTGCTGGTCAACCACCCGCTGGACTGCCCGATGTGTGACAAGGGTGGTGAGTGCCCGCTGCAGAACCAGGCGATGTCCACCGGCCGCACCGACTCCCGCTTCCACGAGCACAAGCGGGAGTACGAGAAGCCGATGGAGATCAGCACCCAGGTGCTGCTCGACCGGGAGCGCTGCGTGCTCTGCCAGCGCTGCACCCGGTTCTCCGAGGAGATCGCCGGCGACAAGTTCATCGACCTGATGGGCCGGTCGTCCGCCGAGGAGATCAACATCTACCGGGACGACGCGTACGGCGCGGAGGGCGACTCCGGCGACGTCCCGTTCAACTCGTACTTCTCCGGCAACACCGTGCAGATCTGCCCGGTCGGTGCGCTCACCGGGGCGCAGTACCGGTTCCGGGCCCGCCCGTTCGACCTGGTCTCCAGCCCGAGCGTCTGCGAGCACTGCTCGGCCGGCTGCGCGCAGCGCACCGACTGGCGGCGGGGCAAGGTGCTGCGCCGCCTCGCCGGGGACGACCCGCAGGTCAACGAGGAGTGGAACTGCGACAAGGGGCGGTGGGGCTTCCAGTACACCCGCGCCTTCGACCGGCTCACCACCCCGCTGGTCCGCGACGAGAAGTCCGGTGAGCTGCGGGAGGCGTCCTGGAGCGAGGCGCTGACCCGGGCCGCCGACGGGCTGCGGGCCGCCCGCGACGAGGGTCGCGGCACGGCGGTGCTGACCGGCGGCCGGCTGACCGTCGAGGACGCCTACGCGTACGCGAAGTTCGCCCGGGTCGCCCTGAACACCAACGACATCGACTTCCGGGCCCGGCCGGTCTCCCGCGAGGAGTCCGACTTCCTGGCCAGCACCGTCGCCGGGGTCACCGACGTGACCTACGCCGACGTGGAGAAGGCGTCCACGGTGGTGCTGGTCGGGCTGGAGCCGGAGGAGGAGTGCCCGATCCTCTTCCTGCGGCTGCGCAAGGCGTACCTGAAGAAGAAGCTGACGGTCTACGCGATCGCCCCGTTCG
The DNA here is from genome assembly GCF_002210435.1 of Micromonospora wenchangensis. Lineage (GTDB taxonomy): Bacteria > Actinomycetota > Actinomycetes > Mycobacteriales > Micromonosporaceae > Micromonospora > Micromonospora wenchangensis. Next base: position 23,858 of record NZ_MZMV01000047.1, on the reverse strand, counting down.
CCACCCGGGGCCTGGAGAAGCTCGGGGCCAAGCTGGCCCGGGTGGTGCCGGGCGAGGAGGCGAGCGTGCTCGCCGAGCACGACACGGTGGCCGAGGCGCTGAGCGCCGAGGGCGCGATCCTGTTCGTCGGCGAGCGGCTGGCCGGCGTGCCCGGTGGCCTCTCCGCCGCCGCGGACGTCGCCAGGCGTACCGGTGCGAAGCTGGCCTGGGTGCCGCGGCGCGCGGGCGACCGGGGTGCGGTCGACGCGGGCTGCCTGCCCAACCTGCTGCCCGGTGGACGTCCGGTGACCGAGCCGTCGGCCCGTGCCGAACTGGGTGAGGCGTGGGACATCCCGGCCGGGGTGATCCCCAGCCAGGCCGGTCGGGACACCGACCAGATCCTGGCCGCCGCCGCGAACGGCCAGCTCGGCGCCCTGGTGGTGGCCGGCGTGGACCCGGCCGACCTGGCCGACCCGAGGCTGGCCGAGCAGGCGCTCGACGCGGTGCCCTTCCTGGTCAGCCTGGAGCTGCGTAACTCGGCGGTGGCCCGCCGGGCCGACGTGGTGCTGCCGGTGGCCCCGGTGGTCGAGAAGGCCGGCAGCTTCCTCGACTGGGAGGGCCGGCTGCGCACCTTCGAGGCGGTGCTGCACACGGCCGCGATGACCGACGCCCGGGTGCTGGACGCGATCGCCGCACAGCTCGACGTCCGGCTCGGCACCGGCGACGTGTCGAGCATCCGCCGGGAGCTGGGCGCGCTGCCGCCGACCCGGGCGGACCGGCCGGTCAGCCCGTCGGTCGCCCCGGCGACCGTGCCCCAGCCGGGTGCGGGCGAGGCGGTGCTGGCGACCTGGCACCAGCTCATCGACCTGGGCAGCCTCACCGACGGCGACGAGCACCTCGCCGGCACCGCCCGCCCGCCGGTGGTCCGGCTGGGCAAGGGCACCGCCGAGACGCTCGGCGTGGCCGACGGCGACCCGGTCACGGTGGGCACCGACCGGGGTGCGGTCACCCTGCCGGCGGCCATCACCGAGATGCCCGACGGCGTCGTCTGGCTGCCGACCAACTCGCCCGGTTCGACCGTACGGCGCAGCCTCGGCGTCGCGTCCGGCACGGTGGTACGGATCTCCGGAGGTGCACAGTGAACACCCTCCTGGCGCAGGACCCGACACTTGCGGACTTCGGCAGGGACCCGTGGTGGCTGGTCCTGATCAAGATCGTCTTCGCCTTCGTCTTCGGTCTGCTCGCCACCCTGCTCGGCGTCTGGTTCGAGCGGCGGGTCGTCGGCTACATGCAGGTCCGGCCCGGCCCCAACCAGGTCGGCCCGTTCGGCCTGCTGCAGACCCTCGCCGACGGCCTCAAGATGGCCTTCAAGGAGGACATCCTCCCCAAGGCCGCCGACAAGGTGGTCTACTTCTTCGCCCCGGTCATCTCGGTGGTCTGCGCGGTCACCGCGCTGTCGGTGATCCCGTTCGGCCCGATGGTGAGCATCTTCGGCCACCGGACCCCGTTGCAGGTCACCGACGTGCCGGTGGCGGTGCTGGTGCTGCTGGCCTGCTCGTCGCTGGCCGTCTACGGCATCGTGCTCGGCGGCTGGGCCTCCGGCTCGACGTACCCGCTGCTCGGTGGCCTGCGCTCCAGCGCCCAGATGATCTCGTACGAGGTCGCGATGGGGCTGAGCATCGTGGCGGTGTTCATGACCGCCGGCACCATGTCCACCAGCGGGATCGTCGCCGCCCAGGGGGACGCCACCCGGCTCACCATCGGCGGCGTCGAGATCCCGGCACCGGGCTGGTACGCGATCCTGCTGCTGCCCAGCTTCATCATCTTCTTCATCGCCACCGTGGGTGAGACCAACCGGGCGCCGTTCGACCTGCCCGAGGCGGAGTCGGAGCTGGTCGCCGGCTTCATGACCGAGTACAGCTCGCTGAAGTTCGCGCTGTTCATGCTCTCCGAGTACGTCGCCATGGTGACCATGTCCGCGGTGACCACGACGCTGTTCCTCGGCGGCTGGCGGGCCCCCTGGCCGATCACCCTGTGGGGCGACGCCAACACCGGCTGGTGGCCGATGCTCTGGTTCTTCGGCAAGGTGCTGATGCTGGTCTTCGTCTTCGTCTGGCTCCGGGGCACCCTGCCCCGGCTGCGCTACGACCAGTTCATGCGCTTCGGCTGGAAGGTGCTGCTGCCGATCAACCTGGTCTGGATCCTCGTCCTTTCCGGGCTGCGCTCCATCGAGGACTGGCAGTCGCGGGACCGGCTGCTCGCCACCGCCATCGGCGCGGGCGTGCTGCTGCTGGCGACGCTGCTGTGGCCGAGCCGCAAGCCGGCCCCGAAGCCGACCCCGCAGGAACAGGCCGACAACCGGCCGTACGGCAGCTTCCCGCTGCCCCCGCTGGATCTACAGGTACCACCGAGCCCGCGCACCAAGCGCGTGGTCGCCGAGCGGGAGCCGGCCAACATCGCCACCGGCTCGGACTCCAGGGAGGTGTGACGTGGGCGCGATCACCGGAACGTTCAAGGGCTTCGGGGTCACCTTCTCGCACATGTTCAGGAAGGTCGTCACCACCGACTACCCGTTCAAGCCGCCGGTTTCGGCGCCGCGCTACCACGGGCGGCACATCCTCAACCGGCACCCGGACGGCCTGGAGAAGTGCATCGGCTGCGAGCTGTGCGCCTGGGCCTGCCCGGCGGACGCGATCTACGTCGAGGGTGGCGACAACACCGACGAGCAGCGGTTCTCGCCGGGTGAGCGGTACGCCAGCGTCTACCAGATCAACTACGCCCGGTGCATCTTCTGCGGGCTCTGCATCGAGGCCTGCCCGACCCGTTCGCTGACCATGAGCAACGAGTACGAGCTGGCCCGGGACAACCGGCAGGACCTGATCTTCACCAAGGAGCAGTTGCTCGCTCCGCTGCTCGAAGGCATGGAGCAGCCGCCGCACCCGATGCGGCTCGGTGACAGCGAGAAGGACTACTACGTCGGCGCGCTGACCAACCCGGGCACCTCGGCCGGTGCCGAGCAGTCGCCGATGGGGCCCGGCCGCTACCAGGTCGAGGAGCACCCCGGGGTGACCTTCCCGGGTGCCGAGCAGGCGGCCCAGCGGGCGGCGGGCAAGGGAGCCGGAGCATGAACACGTCCACGGTGCTCGCCGCGGCGGGCCAGGTGTCCGGGGGTGAGGAGGTCACCTTCTGGATCCTCGCCCCGCTGGCGCTGATCGGCGCGATCGGCATGGTCTGGGCGCGCAACGCCGTGCACTCGGCGCTGTTCCTGGTGCTCACCATGCTCTGCCTGGGCGTGTTCTACGTGCTCCAGGCCGGGCCGTTCATCGGCATGGTGCAGATCATCGTCTACACCGGCGCGATCATGATGCTGTTCCTGTTCGTGCTGATGCTGGTCGGCCGGGACGCCTCCGACTCGCTGATCGAGACGCTGCGCGGCCAGCGGGTCGCCGCCGTGGTGCTCGGGCTCGGCTTCGCCGGGCTGGTCGGCACCGGCCTGTACCGGGCGCTGAACGGGGTCACCGCGGTCGGCCTGGACCAGGCCAACGCGGAGGGCAACGTGCAGGGCATCGCCCGGCTGCTGTTCACCAAGTACGTCCTCGCCTTCGAGTTGACCTCCGCGCTGCTGATCACGGCGGCGATCGGGGCGATGGTGCTGGCGCACATCGAGCGGCGCAAGGAAGACAAGATGGACCAGGTCGCCACGATGAAGGCCCGGTTCCGCCCCGGCAACTACCCGGGCCCGAAGCCCGGTCCGGGCGTCTTCGCCACCTCCTCCTCGGTGGCCACCCCGGCCCGGCTGCCCGACGGCCGGCTGACCGACCGCAGCACCCCGGCGATCCTGCCGCAGCGGGAGCTGACCGCCGAGGAAACCACCCTGAAGGGGACGGAACGGTGAGCGCGAGGAGTGCAGCGAAGCGGAGCCCCGCAGTCGCGAACGAAAGGTCGGTCCGGTGACCCCCGACTACTACCTGATCCTGGCCGCGGTGCTGTTCACCGTCGGCGCGGTCGGCGTGCTGGTGCGGCGTAACGCGATCGTGCTGTTCATGTGCGTCGAGCTGATGCTCAACGCGGCCAACCTGACGCTGGTCACCTTCAGCCGGATCAACGGTGACCTCAACGGACAGATCATGGCGTTCTTCGTGATGGTGGTGGCGGCGGCCGAGGTCGTGGTCGGGCTCGCGATCATCATGTCGATCTTCCGGACCCGGCGCTCCGCGAGCGTCGACGACGCCAACCTGCTGAAGTACTAAAGGGGCCCTGCGGTGGATGAGATTCTGACGTACGCCCAGGCAGAGCCGGCCGGCACCGTCACCTACGCGGCGGCGGACGGCCTGCTGAGCAGCGTCTGGCTGCTGGTGGCGATCCCGTTGGCCAGCGCGGCGATCCTGCTGCTGCTCGGCCGGCGGGCCGACCGCTGGGGGCACTGGCTGGGCGTGGCCGCGATCGGCGCCGCGTTCGTGCTGGGGCTCACCTCGTTCTTCCAGCTGCGCGGGCTGGAGAACAAGTCCGTCGAGCTGAGCCTCTGGGACTTCATCACGGTCGGCGACCTGCGGGTGGACTTCGGTCTGCTCTTCGACCCGCTGGCCGCGGTCTTCGTCCTGCTGATCACCGGGGTGGGCTTCCTGATCCACCTCTACGCGGTCGAGTACATGGCGCACGACGAGGGCCGGCGACGGTTCTTCGCGTACTTCAACCTATTCGTCGCCGCGATGCTGCTGCTGGTGCTCGGCAACAACTACGTGATGCTCTACTTCGGCTGGGAGGGCGTCGGTCTGGCGTCGTACCTGCTGATCTCCTTCTGGTACGGGCGGCCGAGCGCGGCCACCGCCGGTAAGAAGGCGTTCCTGATGAACCGGGTCGGCGACGCCGGCCTGGCGATCGGCATCTTCATCCTGTTCGCCACCCTCGGCACCACCCAGTACGACGAGGTCTTCTCCTCCGTCGGCGGGCTGGCCAGCGGCACGGTGCTGGTGCTGGGCCTGCTGCTGCTGCTCGGCGCGGCCGGCAAGTCGGGTCAGTTCCCGCTCCAGGCGTGGCTGCCGGACGCGATGGAGGGCCCGACCCCGGTGTCGGCGCTCATCCACGCCGCCACCATGGTCACCGCGGGCGTCTACCTGATCGCCCGGTCCAACCCGATCTTCTCGGCCAACGAGACCCTCCAGCTCGTGGTGGTCAGCGTCGGCGCGCTGACCCTGCTGATGGGCTGCGTCATCGGCGCGGCCAAGGACGACATCAAGCGGGTGCTGGCCTGGTCGACGGTCAGCCAGATCGGCTACATGTTCCTCGGCGTGGGCCTCGGCGGCGCGGCGTACGCGCTGGCCATCGTGCACCTGCTGGCGCACGGCTTCTTCAAGGCCAACATGTTCCTCGGTGCCGGCTCGGTGATGCACGGCATGAACGACCAGGTGGACATCCGCCGCTTCGGCGGGCTGTCGAAGTACATGAAGATCACCTGGATCACCTTCATGATGGGCTGGCTCGCCATCATCGGCATGTTCCCGTTCTCCGGCTTCTTCTCCAAGGAGCCGATCATCGTGGCCGCGTTCGAGCGGGAGGGCTGGACGGCCTGGCTGTTCGGCGGGGCGGCGCTGCTCGGCGCGGGGCTGACCGCCTTCTACATGACCCGGTTGTTCGTGCTGACCTTCCACGGCCCGAAGCGGTGGACCGAGGACATCGAGCACCCGCACGAGTCGCCGAAGCTGATGACCATCCCGCTGATCCTGCTGGCGATCGGCTCGGTCGGTGCCGGTTTCCTGCTCGCCACCTCCGTACCGGACTGGCTGACCGCCACCGCCGGGCTGGGCGGCGAGCACGCCGAGCACGCGGCGGTGCTGCCGCACTGGCTGCTGACCACGCTGTCGCTGGTGGTGACGGTGCTCGGCGCCGGTCTGGCCTGGGCGCTGTTCCGCAACGGCACGGCCACCGCGCCGCAGCCCGCCGGGGTGCTGGTCACCGCCGCCCGGCGCAACCTCTACACGGACGCCTTCAACGAGGTGGTCTTCGAGAAGCCGGGCATCTTCCTCACCCGGGCGCTGGTCTTCCTCGACAACCGGGGCGTCGACGGGCTGGTCAACGGCCTGGCCGCCGGGGTCGGGGGCGGTTCGGGTCGGCTCCGGCGGTGGCAGACCGGCTTCGTCCGGTCGTACGCCACCTCGATCCTGACCGGCGCGCTGCTCGTGGTGGCGGCGTTCCTGGCGGTGCAGGCGGGGTGGCTGGCGTGATCGACCTCAATGCGACCGCCCCCGCCGGCGGGCCCCGCATCCACGACGGAGGTAAGGCCGCATAATGTCCAACTTCCCGTTCCTCTCGGTGCTGACCGTGGCACCGCTGGTCGGCGCCCTGGTCGTGGCCTTCCTGCCGCGTCGCCGGCCCGACCTGGCCAAGCAGGTGGCGTTCGGCTGGTCGCTGCTGGTGCTGGCGCTGTCGGTGGTGATGTGGGTCTCCTTCTCCGCCGACGGTGACCGGCTCCAGTTCCGCGAGTCGTACCCGTGGATCCCCACCTGGGACGTCAACTTCACCTTCGCCGTCGACGGCATCGCGCTGGTCATGCTGATGCTGATCGCGGTGCTGGTGCCGCTGGTGATCCTGGCCTCCTGGCACGACGCCGACGCCTCGAAGCGGTCGGTGCCTGCCTACTTCGCCCTGCTGCTCGTCCTCGAATCCACGATGATCGGCGTCTTCGCCGCCGCCGACGTCTTCCTGTTCTACGTGTTCTTCGAGGTCATGCTGGTGCCGATGTACTTCCTGATCGGCAGCTACGGCGGCCACCAGCGGCAGTACGCGGCGGTGAAGTTCTTCCTCTACTCGCTGGTCGGCGGGCTGTTCATGCTGGCCGCCGTGATCGGCCTGTGGGTGGTCGGCGGCAAGACCTTCGACTGGCAGGCGCTGACCCAGGTGGACATCTCCACCGGCACCGAGCGCTGGCTGTTCCTCGGCTTCTTCCTCGCCTTCGCGATCAAGGCGCCGTTCTTCCCGTTCCACACCTGGCTTCCGGACGCCGGTCGGGCCGCCCCGGCGGGTGCCGCCGCGCTGCTGGTCGGCGTGCTGGACAAGGTCGGCACGTTCGGCATCCTGCGGTACTGCCTGCCGCTGTTCCCGGAGGCGTCGAAGTGGTTCGCCCCGTGGGCGCTGGCGCTGGGCCTGATCGGCATCCTGTACGCCGCGTTGCTGGCCGTCGGCCAGTCCGACCTGAAGCGGCTGGTGTCGTACACCTCGATCGCGCACTTCGGGTTCATCGGGGTCGGCATCTTCGCCTTCACCACGCAGGCGGGCACCGGCGCGGTGCTCTACATGCTCAACCACGGGCTCGCCACCGGCCTGCTGTTCCTGGTCGTCGGGATGCTCATCGCCCGCCGGGGATCGTCGCTGATCTCCGACTTCGGCGGGGCGGGCAAGCTGGTCCCGCTGCTGGCCGGGGTGCTCTTCTTCGCCGGTCTGGCCTCGCTGGCGCTGCCCGGCACCGCGCCGTTCGTATCCGAGTTCCTGGTGCTGATCGGCACCTTCACGGTGAACAAGCCGGTCGCGGTGATCGCCACGCTGGGCATCGTCCTGGCCGCCGCGTACGTGCTGTGGATGGTGCAGCGCACCACCCAGGGCACGCTCAACCCGGAGTTGACCGAGGTCAAGGCGATGCACCGCGACCTCACCCTGCGCGAGAAGGCCGTGGTCGCCCCGCTGATCGCCCTGATCGTGCTGCTCGGCTTCTACCCCAAGCCGGTCACCGATGTGATCAACCCCGCCGTCCAGGCGACCATGCAGGACGTCGGCAAGACCGATCCCGCCCCTGAGGTCGGCAGCGTCCAGGAGGCTGCGCAGTGAGCCCCGCAGTCGCGAACGAAAGGCGGCATCCGCAGTGACCGAACTCAAGTTGCCGTCGATCGACTACGCGGCGATCGCCCCGATCCTGATCATGCTGGGGGTGGCCCTGCTCGGCGTCCTGGTGGAGGCGTTCGTGCCGCGTCGCCGCCGGCACCTGGTGCAGCTCTCGCTGTCCCTGCTGGCGGTGCTCGCCGCGCTGGTGATGGTGGTGCTCAGCGCCGACGCCCGGCTGGTCACGGCGGGTGGGGCGCTGGCGGTGGACGGCCCCACCCTCTTCCTCCAGGGCACCATCCTGGTGCTCGCCGCGATGGCGCTGCTGCTGATCGGTGAGCGGTCGGTGGAGCGCGGCGGTGCGTTCGTCGCCCAGGCGGCGGTGACCGCCGAGTCGGCCGACGACCGGCAGCAGGCCGAGGGACGCAACGGGGCGACCGAGGTCTACCCGCTGACCAGCTTCGCGATCGGCGGCATGCTGATCTTCGTGGCGGCGAACGACCTGCTGACCATGTTCATCGCGCTGGAGGTCTTCTCCCTGCCGCTCTACCTGCTCTGCGCGCTGGCCCGTCGCCGGCGGCTGCTGAGCCAGGAGGCGGCGATGAAGTACTTCCTGCTCGGCGCGTACGCCTCGGCGTTCTTCCTGTTCGGCGTGGCCCTGGTGTACGGCTTCACCGCCGGCATCCCGGGCCGTTCGGCAGGCGTCGACTTCGCCACCGTGCACGCCGCGGTGAACGAGTCCCCGTCCAGCGAGGTGCTGCTGTTCGCCGGGATGGCGCTGATCGCCATCGGCCTGCTGTTCAAGGCCGCCGCCGCCCCGTTCCACGTCTGGACCCCGGACGTCTACCAGGGTGCGCCCACCCCGGTCACCGGCTTCATGGCGGCCTGCACGAAGGTGGCCGCGTTCGGTGCCCTGCTGCGGGTCTTCCACGTGGCGTTCGACCAGGCGGCCTGGGACTTCACCCCGGTCCTCGGGGTGGTGGCGGTGCTCACCATGCTGATCGGCGCGGTGCTGGCGGTCACCCAGACGGACATCAAGCGGCTGCTGGCGTACTCGTCGATCGCCAACGCCGGGTACCTGCTCGTCGGGGTGCTCGCCCCGACCGGCGCGGGCGTCTCCGGCACGATGTTCTACCTGGCCGCGTACGGCTTCTCGGTGCTCGCCGCGTTCGCCGTGGTGACCCTGGTCCGGGACGCCGACGGGGAGGCCACCCACCTGTCCCGCTGGGCCGGGCTGGGCCGCCGCTCGCCGTTCTACGCCGGGGTGTTCACCTTCATCCTGCTGGCCTTCGCCGGTATCCCGTTGACCAGCGGCTTCATGAGCAAGTTCGCGGTCTTCGGCCCGGCGCTGGAGAGCGGGCACGCCTGGCTGGTGGTGGCGGGTGTGCTGACCAGCATGGTGCTGGCCTTCCCGTACCTGCGGGTCGTGGTGATGATGTGGCTCTCCGAGCCGGGTGAGACCACCCCGACCGTCGCGGTGCCCGGTGGGCTGACCGCCACCGCGCTGATGATCGGGGTGGCCGCCACCCTGATCCTCGGCGTGCTGCCGGCGCCGCTGCTCGACCTGGCGACGGATGCCGCAGCATTCGTCAGGTGATCCGTTCCGTACGGCCGTGGGGCCGGCGCGCGCAGGCGTGCCGGCCCCACGGCCGTATCCCCCGGCCGGAGCAGGTCGAACGGGTGTGGCATGGTTGATGGCGTGGTGATTCCGACGGGGGAGCGTTCAGGTGCCGTCGGCTCCGGTGGTCGTCGGGGCCGGGCGGGCACGGGTCAGGTCGGCGCACTCGGCGTGCACCTGGCCGATCCGCGGGTCGAGGCGTCCGTGCTGGGCCTGCTGGACGACGTCGAGGTGGAACTGCGGGCCAGCGTGTCCAGCGCCGACCCGCTCGTCACCGAGGCGGCCCGGCACCTGGTCGAGGCGGGCGGCAAGCGGTTCCGGCCGTTGCTGGTGGCGCTGGGCGCCCAGTTCGGCGACCCGGCGGGCCCGCAGGTGGTGCCGGCGGCCGTGGTGATGGAACTCACCCACCTCGCCACCCTCTACCACGACGACGTGATGGACGAGGCCGCCGTGCGGCGGGGCGCCCCAAGCGCGAACTCCCGCTGGACCAACTCGGTGGCCATCCTGGTCGGCGACTACCTCTTCGCGCGGGCCGCCGACATCGCCGCCGACCTCGGTCCGGAGGCGGTACGGCTCCAGGCGCGCACCTTCGCCCGGCTCGTGCACGGGCAGATCGCCGAGACCGTCGGCCCCCGCACGGAGGACCCGGTCGACCACTACCTGCGGGTGATCGCCGACAAGACGGGCTCGCTGATCGCCACCTCGGCCCGGTTCGGCGGCATGTTCGGTGGGGCGACCGGGGAGCACACCGAGGCCCTCGCCGGCTACGGCGAGACCATCGGGGTGGCCTTCCAGCTCTCCGACGACCTGCTCGACATCGCCTCCGAGTCGGTGCAGTCGGGTAAGACACCCGGCACCGACCTGCGGGAGGGGGTGCCGACCCTGCCGGTGCTCTACGCGCTGGCCGGCGACGACTCCGACGCGGCCTCGGTGCGGCTGCGGGAGATCCTGGCCACCGGCCCGCTGGTCGACGACGCGCTGCACGCCGAGGCGCTCGGGCTGCTGCGGGAGTCCCCGGCGCTCAAGCGGGCCCGGGAGACCGTCCGCAGCTACGCCGAGGACGCCCGCGCCCAGTTGACGCCGCTGCCGCGGATTCCGGCCCGGCAGGCGCTGGAATCGCTCTGCGACTACATCGCCGACCGCACCGGCTGAACCCCGGGCCGCCCGGGTGCGGCCCGTTCAGGGCGCGGCGGAGCGGCGCAGCAGCCGGCTGCCGGTGAGCATGAGGACGGCGGCGAGGAGCATGGCGACCCCGGCGGTCAGCCACATCACCGGGTAGCCGCCGGCCCCGGCGAGCGCACCGAGACCGAGCGGGCCGAGGCAACCGCCGGCGTACACCCCGGTCTGGGTGATCGAGGTGGCGGCGGCCGGGGCCTGCGGGTGCAGCCGGACCACCGCGAAGTTCAGCAGGCCGGGCCACGCCCAGCCCAACCCGAAGCCGAGCACCACCCCGACGGTCAGCGGCACCGCCCCGGCCACCGCCAGCAACCCCAACCCGACGGCCCCGACCACCAGCATCGCGGCGATCAGCGCGACGTGACCGGTGTCCCGCCGGTCGGCCAGCCAGCCGACGCCGATCCGGGCCGCCACGCAGACCGCGCCGCCCAGGGTGAGCACCAGTCCGGCCGGGCCGGGGGCGAGCCCCCGGTGCACCGACGAGTCGACCACGAAGGTGCCCAGCGCGTTGGCGGCCCCCGCCGCGAGGGTGGCCGCCACGCCGACCACCACCAGCGCCGTGGTGGCCCCGCCGCCGCGTTCCGCCGCGCGCTCCCGCACCGGTCCGGCCGGCTGCGGAGGTACGGCCGGCAGCGCGGCCAGCGCGGCCCCGGCGGCGGCCACGAACGCCCAGCGCCAGCCGGCGGTGAGGGCGATCGCCGGTACCGCCGCCCCGGCCAGCAGGGTGGAGGCGGGGATGGCGGCCTGCTTCACCCCGAACGACAGGCCCTGCCGCCGGGCGGGCACGTGCCGGGCCAGTGCGGCGTTGCTGGCGAGTTGGCCGAGCGCGTTGGCGGCGGCGCTGAGCGCGAGCAGGCCGACCAGCACCGGGTACGAGCGGGCCAGGCCGGCGATGGCGAGCAGGCAGCCGGCGGCGAGCAGCACGGCGGCGCGGGCCACCACGGCCGGGCCGACCCGCTCCACCAGCCGGCCCGACGGCACCGAGGCGAGCGCGCTGACGCCGAAGTAGACCGACACGGCCAGGCCCAACCCGGCGGGGGAGAAGCCCAGGTCGTCGCCCATCTGCACGGCGAGCCCGCCGACCAGGAAGACCGGCAGGACGCTGGCGATGGTGGTGGCGACCGCCCCGCCGCCGGCCCGCAGGGGGCGAACGGTCGGCCGGCCCGGCGTACGGCTGAGGGCGGTGTCGGTCATCGTGGCCCAACCTACGCGAGTCGTGTTCCTGACAACGCTCGGCGTGTCGCCCGGGAACCCGCCGTATACCGCCTGATCTGGCATCCTCCACCCGAACGGGCGTTCCGTCTCGGCCGGGTTTTTCATATGGTGTAAGTCCCCGGCTGCGGAGGTGGTTGTGCGTGACCCCCTGGCGGAACCTTCGGATCTGATCCGAAGTGTGTCCCGCGCGCTACGCGTGCTCGAGTCGGTCGGTCGTGCCCCGAAGGGACTGACCGTCAAGCAGATCGCCCGGCGGTGCGAGCTGACCGTCGCCACCACGTACCACCTGGTCCGCACCCTGGCCTACGAGGGCTACGTGATCCGGCGGGAGGACGGCACCTACATCGTCGGCCTGGAGATCGCCGACCGGTACCGGGAACTGGTCACCGCGTTCCGGGGCCCGGCCGCGGTCGGCGAGTCGCTGCGGCGGGCCGCCGTCGACACCGGGTGGAGCCACTACCTGGGCCGGTTCGTCGGCGGCCAGGTGGCGGTCACCGCCGTCGCCGAGGGGGCCCGCTCGCCGTACCTGGAGGACATGGTCCCCGGCTTCGACGAGGGCGCGCACGCCACCGCCCTGGGCAAGGCGCTGCTGGCCACCCTCACCACCGAGCAACGCCTGCGCTACCTGCGCGACTACGGCATGCGGCCGTTCACCACCGCCACCCTGACCAGCCCCGAGGCGTTCGAGGCGGATCTGGCCGCCGGCGACCGGCGGGGCATGCAGCTGGAACTGGGGCAGTTCCGGCAGGGGGTGGCGTGCGCCGCCGTCCTGGTCACCCCGGACAAGGACATGGAACGGCGGGTGGTGCTGGCCTGCGCCCTGCCGGCCAGCGAGATGATGACCTCCGCCCGGGTGGTCCGCGCCAAGCTGCTCACCGCCGCCCGCGCGGTCGCCGACGGCATCGCCGCCGACCTCTGATCCCACCCGACGCACGGGGAAGGCCCCCTCCCGGACCGAAGCGGGAGAGGGCCTTCGCGGCCGGCCCGGCGGGGCCGACCCGGGACGGGCGCGTCAGCTGCCGATCGGGCCGCCGTCGAGCCGCCAGGTGACCACCACGCCCGGCTTGGCGTAGTCGCCGTCCGGCCAGGTCGACGCCGGCTTCTCCACCGACGCGCCGGTGATCTCACCCGGGTGCTGCACGGCCACGAACACCGACCGGTTGTCGCCGGTGATGAACGGCCCGCAGGTCTCCGCACCCAGCGGCACGGTCAGGAACTGCTTCAGGTGCCCCCGCTCCGGCCCCTCGACGGCGGTGGCGAACAGGCCGTCGTTGCTGCCCAACGCGTTGCCGTCGGTGGAGATCCAGAGGTTGCCGGTGGCGTCGAAGGCGACGTTGTCCGGGCAGGAGATCGGCGAGACCTTCGTCTTGTCGTACCCGGCGAAGTAGGTCGACGGGTCGGTCGGGTCACCGGCGACGATCGGCAGCGACCAGGTGAAGGACTCCGCCGTGTTGTCGCCCCGGTCCTCGACCAGCTCCAGGATCTGCCCGTGCTTGTTGAGGTTGCGCGGGTTGATCTCGTCGGCGGCCGGCTTGCCGGCCTTGCCCCGGTCGGTGTTGTTGGTCAGCGCCACGTACACCTTGCCGGTGAGCAGGCTCGGCTCGACGTCCTCCGGCCGGTCCATCTTCGTCGCGCCGACCTTGTCCCCGGCGAGCCGGGTGAAGGTGAGCACGTCGGCGGCGGTCATCCCGTCGACGTACGAGCGGTTGCCGCTGACCAGCCTGATCCACCGTCCGGTGCCGTTGAACGCGCCGTCGGTGGGCAGCCTGCCCGAACCGTCGATCTCGGCGGCGCTGGTCTGGCCGAACTGCGCCACGTAGAGGGTGCCCGACTCCAGCAGGGTCAGGTTGTTCTTGCGGGCCACCCAGGAGTCACCGGGCATGAACTTCTTGTCGGAGACGAACTTGTAGAGGTAGTCGAAGCGCTCGTCGTCGCCCATGTACGCGACCACCCGCTTGTCGCGGGCCACGATCACGTTGGCGCCCTCGTGCTTGAACCGGCCCAGCGCGGTGTGCTTACGCGGGCGGCTCTCCGGGTCGAACGGGTCGATCTCGACGATCCACCCGAACCGGTGCGCCTCGTTGGGGTGCTTCGCCAGGTCGAACCGCTCGTCGGCCCGCTCCCACTTACGGCTGCCGCTGGGGTAGCGGGCGGTGGTGGTGATGCCGTACCTGTCGAACTTCGGCTTCAGCTCGGCGGGCGCGGCGTCGGCGCCGACGAAGTACTGGTTGAAGTTCTCCTCGCCGGAGAGCACCGTCCCCCACGGGGTGACCCCACCGGCGCAGTTGTTCAGGGTGCCGACCACCGTGCGGCCCTTCGGGTCGGCGGCGGTACGCAGCCACGCCGAGCCGGCGGCCGGGCCGGTCAGCTCGAACTTCGTGGCCAGCGCGGTGACCCGCCGGTTGTACGGCCGGCGGCCCTGGCCCACCGCCCGCCACTGCCCGGTGCCGTCGACCCGCTCCAGCTCCACCACGGACATGCCGTGCGCGGCCATCGCCGTGCGCACCTGCTCGACGGTGAGGTTGTCCAGGCCGGTGAAGCCGGGGAACATCAGGTCCTCGTTGGTGTACTCGTGGTTGACCACGAGCAGCGCCCGCCTGCCCCGCCGGTCCAGCGGCAGCACCCCGACGAAGTCGTTGTTGTAGCCGAACTGCTTGGCCTGGGCGGCGGCGGTCTGCCCGTGCAGGTCGAACCGGGGCGCGCCGGGCAGCACCGGGTCACCCCAGCGGATGACCACGTGGTGGTCGTACCCGTTCGGGACGACCAGGGTGTCGAGCTGGTTCGGCGGGATCGGCTTGAAGGTCAGCGCGCCGTTGCCGACGCCGCGCTGCGGCGCGGTCGGGTCGCCGACCTCCGGCAGCACCGGGGTGGCCGGCGCGGCGGCGGCGGGGGCGGCCCCGGCCAGCGCGCCGGCGGCGGCACCGCCGAAGCCGAGCACCAGCGCGCCCACCGCACCCGCCCGGACCACGCCCCGCCGGGTCACCTCACCCTCGACCAGGTCGCCGAAGTAGGTGTTGTCGGAGGTATTGGGTACCGGATGGTCGCAGGCGTTGCCGCAGCGGTACAGGCAGGTCATCGCATCGCGGCTGCCGTGCCGGGTGGTGCCGAGCAGCGGGAGCAGCCGGGGACGGTCGCTCATGGAAAGGAGCCTCCTGGAAGCAGGTCGGTGGCACGCCGTTGTCACCTGCGCGACGTGCGTACCGGCCGGACGCTGCCAGGACGGGGTGAGCGGCCCCCGGACTCGGTGTGAACCGGATGTGAACAGCAGTCACCGCTGAACCGATCGGGGTCACGGCGCGTAATAACCGGCGGACACGTTCGCCGGACCTGTCGGGCGGGAAGCGAGGGGATCACCATCAGCGACCACGACGCCCAACTGCTGCGCGCCCTGCACGACGAGCACGCCGAGGCGCTCTACGCGCACGCGCTGCGGCTGGTCAACGGGGACCGCACCCGGGCCGAGGACCTGGTGCAGGAGACCCTGCTGCGGGCCTGGCGGCACCCCGAGTCGCTGGACCCACGTCGCGGCTCGGTCCGCGCGTGGCTCTTCACGACCGCCCGCAACCTGGCGATCGACGCCTGGCGGCGACGGTCGACCCGGGTCGGCGAGGTGTTCACCGACGACCTGCCCGAGCCACCCGAGACGGTGGACGAAGCGGAGCGCGCGGTGGAGGCCTGGACCATCGCCGAGGCGCTGAGCCGGCTCAGCCCCACCCACCGGGAGGTGCTGGTCGAATGCTTCTACCAGGGCCGTTCGGTGGCCGAGGCGGCAGCCCGGCTGGGGGTGCCACCGGGGACGGTCAAGTCCCGCACCCACTACGCTCTGCGTTCACTACGGTTGGCCCTGGCCGAGATGGGGGTGACCGGATGACCCGCTGCGAGTTCGCACACGACGACGGCGCGTACGTGCTGGGCGCGCTCGCCCCCGCCGACCGGGCCGCCTACGAGCGGCACCTGGCCGGGTGCGCGGCGTGCCGGGACGCGGTGGCCGAGATCGCCGTGCTGCCCGGCCTGCTGGGCCGGCTCGACCCGACCACGCTGGAGGAGTTCCTCCCGCCGCCGCCCGAGGTCAGCCGGGTGCCCGACCTGATCGCCACCGCCCGGGACCGCCGCCGCCGGGAGCGGACCCGCAACCGCCGACGGTACGCGCTGACCGCCCTCGTCGCCGCCGGGTTCGCCCTGGTGCTGGGCGTCGCCGGGGCGTCCGCCCTGCGCCCGGCCCCGACGCCCGCGCCGACCACCCAGGCGGTCCGGATGGTGTCGATGGCGCCGGTGGCGGCCAAGACCCCGGCGGTGCACGCCGAGATCGGGCTGAGCGGCACCAAGTGGGGCACCGAGGTCACCATGCACTGCGGGTACGACGCGACGGCCGGCTACGGCAAGGCGTACACGTTCCGGCTGGTGGCCCGGGGCCCGGACGACGCGACGGAGCAGATCGCCTCCTGGCTGGCCGCTCCCGGCGACGACGTGAACCTGCGCGGGGCGACCCGGTTCACCGACGCCGAACTGGTCCGCCTCGAACTGCTGCGCGCCGACGGGACGCTGGTGCTCAGCTACGACGTCCGCTGAGCCCCGGGGGCCGCGCGGCGGCCGGGAGGCTCAGTGGGCGGTGGCGGGTAGCGGCGCGGCGGCGCGGGCGGCGGCCCGGGTGCGTCGGCCGTTGCGCAGCGCGTCCAGACTGAAGATCACCAGGGCCAGCCAGACCAGGGCGAAACCGGCCAGCCGGGCCGGCGGCATCGGCTCGTGGAAGATCAGCACGCCGCAGCCGAGCTGGAGGACCGGGGCCACGTACTGGAGCATGCCGAGCGCGGTCAGCGGCAGCCGGTTGGCCGCGCCCGCGAACAGCAGCAGCGGGACGGCCGTCACCGCCCCGGCCGCCACCAGCAGCGCGGTGTGCCCGGCCGAGACCCCGCCGAACGTCGACCCGCCCCGGCTCGCCAACCAGCCCAGGTAGCCCAGGGCGGGCAGCGCCAGCACCGCCGACTCGACGAACAGCCCCTCCGCCGCCGGCAGCCCGAGCCGCTTCTTGGCCAACCCGTAGCCGGCGAAGCTGGCCGCCAGGATCAACGCCAGGTAGGGCAGCCGGCCGTAGTCGACGGTGAGCACCGCGACCGCCGCCGCGCCCACCCCGAGCGCCACCCACTGCGCCGGGCGCAGCCGCTCCCGCAGCACCAGCACCCCGAGCAGCACCGACACCAGCGGGTTGATGAAGTAGCCGAGGGCGGTCTCCACCACCCGGGCGGAGTTCACCCCGTAGATGTAGGTGCCCCAGTTCACCGCGATCAGCGCCGCCGCGACGACGATCCCGGCCAGCGTCCGGGGGCGGCGGGCCAGCGACCGCAGGAAGCCGACGTTGCGCAGGGCGGCGAGCAGCAGCGCGACGAACACCACCGACCAGATGATCCGGTGGGCGAGGATCTCCATCGGCCCGGCCGGCTGGAGCAACTTCAGGTAGATCGGGATGAAACCCCAGATCAGGTACGCACCAAAGCCGTAGAGGTAGCCGAGCCGCAGCGGAGTCACGATCCCACCGTAAGGGGTAAGGCCGGATCAGGCTCCTTTCCGGTGAGCGGGGTCACCGCTGGTCCGCCCACTCCATCCACCGGTCCGGGGACGCCTGGGTGAAACCCAGCTTCGCGTACACCCCGTGCGCGTCGGCGGTCGCCAACGCGATCCGGCGTACGCCGTACCCGGCGAGATGGTCGCGGATCGATCCGGCCAGCCAGGTGCCCAGGCCGCGCCCGCGCGCCTCCCGGGCGACGTAGAGGTCGCAGAGCCAGCCGAAGGTGGCCCGGTCGGTGACCACCCGGGCCACCGCGACCTGTGCGCCGTCCTGCGGCCGGTAGACGCCGTACGGGGTCGAGCCGGCAAGGGCCCGCTCCGTCGTCTCCCGGCTGCGCCCCAGCGCCCAGTAGGCGTCGGTGGAGAGCCAGTGGTGCACCCGGTCCCGGTCGATGCGCTCCGGGTCGGTGTCGAGCTGCCAGCCGTCGGGGTGGGTCAACGAGAACACCCCGCCACGCTAGCCCCACCCGGCGGCCGTCCCGCCAGCCAATTCCCGTCCGGTGGCCGTCCCGCCAGCCAGCTTTCCGTCCGGCGGTGCGACGCCGGCCGGCCACCGCCCCGCTGGAGCGGTGGCCGGCGACCGGGTCAGTCGCGGTCGAGGACGGCCCCGAGGATCCAGGTCACGATGCCGACCAGGAGCGCGCCCAGCACCGCCTCGGGCCAGAACCCGTCCACGTGGAACGGCAGGTCCGCCTGCCCGGCGATCCAACTGGTGAGCAGGAACAGCAACCCGTTGACGACCAGGGCGATCAGCCCGAGGGTGAGCAGGTAGAAGCCGCAGCCGACGGTTTTGATGATCGGCTGGAGCACCGCGTTGACCACGCCGAAGATCACCGACACCAGCACCAGGGTGACGATCGCCTCGCCGGCCGAACCGGTGTCGAGCGAGATGCCAGGGATGAGCAGCGTCGCCAGCCAGAAGGCCACCACCGTGGAGCCCAACCGGATCAGAAGACCCTTCAGAAAATCCATGGCCGGGATCGTGCCACGTACGGTCCAGCCAGGGAAACCACCGCAACCCGTGCGGTCAGCGCCGGCCGGGCCGACCGACCAGTTGCGACTCGATCGGGGTGGGTGACAGCAGCGCCCAGCGCAGCGCCCGCCGGTTGACCACCGCGACCATGTCGTCCCGGATGCGGGTCAACCACTCCGCCGCACCGCCCAGCCCCAGCGCGGTGCCCGCCAGGGCGGCCTCCGGCGGGTCGAGGGGTTGCAGCACCGCCAGGTCGGCCCGGCCGAGGGTGTCGACGTCCGCCGGGGTCAACTCGTCCCGCACCACCAGGGTGGACACCCACTCCGCCCCGGGCGGCGGTTCGCCGGCCGCCGTACCCGCGTCGGCCACCACCAGCAGCGGACGCAGCGGGGAACCGGTGACGCCGACCGCCCGCCCGGTGGGGACCACCACCACCCCGCCCTGCTGCCCGCCGACCCCGCGGACGAACGGCTCCCAGGCCCGTGGCCGACCGGTCTGCACCAGCACCCCGGCCCCCAGCGCCAACGCCCGCAACACCAGCAGTTGAGCCGCCGCCAGCCCGCCGACCAGCACCAGCCGGGTGCCCTCGGCACGGAACAGCCGGACGGTCACCGCACCGCCGTGCCGGTTCGCCCCCACCATCAACCCCGCCCCGCCGAGGGTCAGCTCCGGCGGCTCGACCCCCGGCACGGCCACCCCGGGCACCGCCAACGGCAACGTGGCGGCCAGGCCGGGCAACTGCGCGCCGTCGAGTCGACACAGCTCGCCACCGGCGTCGGCGACGAGCCGGCACAACCCCTCGGCGGCGTGTTCCAGCGCGACCGGCGTGGCGGCGGCCAGCCGTACCGTCAGGCAGGTCGGTGCCGCGGTGTCGCCGACGCGCGGGCCGGCCCCGAGCGCGACGGTGGTGGCGGTCGCCGGCAGGGCCAGCAGGCGGGACACCAACCGGCGGCCCGGACCGACCCGGGCGTCCGGCCAGCGGACCAGCCGGAAGGTGGCCTGGTGCTGGTCGCCGGTGCACAGCGTCGACCAGTTCTCGCGCACCGGCCGGCCGGGATCGTGGTGGGCGAGTTCGGCCAGCACCCGCAGCGCGGCGTGCCCGCCCAGCGGACGGGCCGGCAGCGGCCCCACCCGGCGGACGATCCGCCGCACCGTGCCGGCCAGCGCCCGGCGCAGGTCCGCGTCCGACCAGCCGGGTGCCCGCAACACCCGGACGGCGAGCAGGGCCCGCTCCTGACCCGGCAGCCGCCCCTCGGTCAACTGCCGGTACGACGTGCCGGCCGCGCCACCGCCCGCCGCCGGGGCCGGCACGGCGTGCAGCAGCACCTGCACCCGCACCGGCGGCTGCTGCGGCCCGGCCGGCGGCAGCAGCGTGCCGGGTGCCGGCAGCGGGTGGGACCGGTCGCCGAGCAGGTCGCCCGGGTCACCCAGGTCGAGCAGGACGGCCAGCCCGGTGGCGTCGTCGACCACCCCCGCCGGCCCGTCGGCCAACTCCACCCCGGCCAACGCGGCATCGGGGAGCAGCAGGTCCAGCAGGGCCTCCGGGGCGGTGTCGGCGGGCAGGCCGTGCCGGCGGGTGAGGAACCCGGCGGCGGTGCCCCACCATTCGAACAGCCACCGCCCGCGCCAGCGCCCCCAGCCGAGACCGGCCAGGACCACCGCACCGGCCGCGGCCAGCACCGCCGGCACCGGCCCGCGACCGTACGCGGCCACCGGCAGCGCCAGCGCGACCTGCGTGGCGACGACCTGACCGGGGTGTACGGCGGTGCGGGGCCGGGGCGGGCCCTCGGTGGCCCGCCGGAGCGGTCGGTCGGTCGTGCTCGCCGTCACCGCATCTCCTCCGTGTGCCCGTCCGGCACCGACCGCCGGGGTGCCCCACCGCGAACCTCCGGCCGGGACCGGAAAGCGACGGGATTGTGACCCATCGTAGTGGGCTGGCCGGTCCGGTGGGGGTCCTGCCGGCCGGCGTCGGGCGGGTTGTCCACAGGGGAGGCGGGCGGGGTAGCACAACGGCGACGGTGCGACTACCGTCAGCGACTGATTCGCCGACCAGGTCCGTCCGGCCCGTGCCGACGGACGGCGCGCGTCCGCAGTGGACGGCCGGCGGTCGGCCCGACCGGGGAGACGAGGTGACGTCCGGGTGTCCCAGACCCAGGCAGAAGCGGCGGTGATGCAGCACACCGCCACCAGGTTCGAGCAGGTGGACCAGTCGTTGCAGGCCATGCTGACCGGCCTGATGGCCGAGCTGGAGGTGTTGCAGCAGGCCTGGCGGGGCGCCGGCGGGCGCTCCTTCGAGCAGGTCAAGCAGCAGTGGGGGCGGGACCAGGCCGCGCTGCAACGGGCGCTGCGGGAGACCGCGGCGGCCATCCGCACCGCCGGCCGCCAGTACGACGCCTCGGACACCGAGGCCGCCGGCCGGGTCGCCGGCACCAGTCGCGGCATCCAACTGCCGCTCTAACCAGATCCCCGGGGAGGAACGATCCGATGGACCACGGTGTGCTGGTCGTCAACTTCGCCGCGCTGCACCAGGCCGGCGCGGACATCCAGAAGGCTCTGAACACCCTCGACGCGCAGCTCGGCCAGCTCGAACGGGACGCCGCCCCGCTGGTCGCCGGCTGGGACGGCGAGGCCCGCCGGGCGTACGAGCAGCGGCAGGCGCGGTGGCGCTCAGCATCGCAGGATCTCCAGGCGATGCTGCGGGACATCAAACTCGCCGTGGACGACTCCGCCGCCGACTACCTCGACACCGAGAAACGCAACACCGGCCTGTTCCAGTGACCAGGCCACCGGGCGGCCCTCCGGCTGCTCCGGCGACCCGGGCGGCTCGGGCGGCTCGGGCGGCTCCGCGAGGGTGACGCTGCCGACGGTTCTCCGGCGGCGACGGTCGGCCGGTCGACGGTCGGCCGTCGCCGTCAGGCCGGGCCGGCCGGATGCCGCCGTCAGGCCGGGCCGGCCGGATGCCGCCGTCAGGCCGGGCCGGCCGGGTGCCAGCGGCGGCGGACGCCCCGGGGGAGCACCACGGCCAGCAGCACCGCCACCACCACCGTCCCGCCGACGGCCGTGGCGACCAGCAATGCCCGCTGCCGGGCCGCCGCCCGCCGGTGCCCCTGCGCCAGCACCGCCGGGTCGGCCTGCGGCACCGGCAGGGCCGTCGTCGGGCGGCTGACCGGCCGGGGCGCACCACCGGTCTCCACCACCGCCCGGTACGGGTTGAGCACGCCGGCACCGTAACCACCCTCCCGCCCACCCGGTGCCGGATCGGTGGTGCCGACGATCCGGCGGGCCACCTCGGCGGCGTCGAGTTCCGGCCGGTACTGCCGCAGCAGGGCGGCGGTGCCCGCCACGAAGGGGGCGGCGTAACTGGTGCCCTCGGCCCGCCGGTGACCCTGCCCCGGCGCGGCCATCAGCACGTCACCGCCCGGCGCGACCAGATCGACGTACGGGCCGACCTGGGAGAACGGGGCGCGCACGCCGGTCGGGGTGACCGCACCGACACCGAGCACCCCGTCGTACGCCGCCGGATAGGGCAGCGGGTCCCCGCCGTCGTGCAGGTTGCCGGCGGCGGCCACCACGACCACGTCCCGCCGCAGCGCGTAGTCGATCGCCTCGCGGACGGCCGGGTTGTCGGCGTACAGGACGACGGAGAGGTTGAGCACGTCGGCGTCGTGGTCCACCGCCCACCGCACGGCTTGGGCGAAACCGGCGGCGCTGACCGTACGCCCCGCCTCCCGCCCCTCGACGACCTGCTGTTCGCTGACCCGTACCGGCAGGATGCGGGCACCGGGTGCGAGCCCCCGGAAGGCCACCCCGGAGCCCTCCCCGGCGGCGATGATGCTGGCCACCCCGGTGCCGTGACCGGCGCAGTCCCGGGTGCCGTCGCCGCCCGGGTCGAGAAAGTCCGCGCCGTCGAGCACCCGCCCCCGGAGTTGGGGGTGCTGCCGGTCGACGCCCGAGTCGACCACCGCCACGGTGACGCCGGCACCGGTGGCCAGCGGGGTGAGCCGCTGCGGGGCGTACCGTCGCTGGGGCCACGGGGCGGCGGCGACGGGGCGGGCCGGCGCTGGCGGCGTGGCGCAGGCGGGGACGGCGCGGGCCGGGGTGACCGACGCCACGACGGCCGTCGGCGGCACGGCGAGCAGGGCCGCTGCCAGGGTGACGAACGTTCGTCGGCTGCCGGATCGGGGCATCGACCGCCTCCGTATCGTGTCGACTCCGCAACGGGATGTTAGCGCCCGGTCCGTTACCAGGCCGACCGGCCGGTGACCGACTTATCGTGATCTTGTTTTCACCTTGTAGGTTGTACGCGACGCCTGTGGCCTGATCCGGGAGGAGAGGTGGCCGTGACCGACTGGGAGCCGGCTACCGAGGCCGAGACGGCGATGCGCGACGCGCTGCACTCCGGTGACCAGGAGCTCTACTTCCGCATTCTGGCCGGTTCGGAGCTCTTCCTCCCGGTCTCCGGCCAGGCCCTCGCCGGTGCCACGCCGATGGGCTGGGGCACCTGGACCACCGGTGGGCGCACCCACGTCCTGGCCTTCACCTCGGCCGCCGCGATGCACTCCTGTCTCGGCTCCTCCGCCGGCCCCTACCGGCGCAGCCGCTACGCCGACCTGGCCGTCGAGTGGCCCAACCACGAGTGGTGGCTGGCGGTGAACCCCGGCCTGCCGATCGAGGGCTACCTGCCCGCCTGGTTCGTCTCGCAGCTCTCCCGGGGCGACGTCCGGCTGCCCGGTCGCGCCCCGGCGGCGCGGTCCCGGGGGGAGGCCGACCAGACGCCGGTGCGGAGCACGCCCGGCGGGCCGGCCGACGTCGAGCCGACCGCCGACCTCTCCGCCGGCTGGGCCCAGCCCCGGCCGGCGTCGTCCGCCACCGCTCCACCCGCCGGGGGCGGCAGCCGCCCGACGTCTGGCGCGTCGGTGACCGACGAGCGGGGGCGTCCGGTCGCCCCGTCCGGTGGCGGCCCGCGCACCACTACCGCCGGTCCGTCCGACCAGGGCCGACCCGCCTTCCCCGAGCCCCCCGCCGTGCCGGGGACGACCAATGCCGGCTGGCCGGCGGTCCCCCGCCGTCGGCTGCTGGGTGAGGAATCCACCGGCCCGGCCAACGGGCATACCTCGTTCTTCGAGCCGTCCAGTGCCCGGGGTGCCACCCGGTCGCCCCGGGACAACCCGCTGCGCTCGGGTGAGCGGGCGACCCCACCGACCCGGCCCGGGATGGGCGGTCAACCCTTCCCGCGACGCCGCCCCGCACCCACCCAACCGGGCGAGGACGAGGCCGCCCGCGCGTTCCGGGTGACCGATCCGCCGGCCCGCCCCGGCCCCGGCAACGGCGCGTCCCCGGCCGGCCGTTCCCCGGACCCGCTGGCCGAGGAGCCGACCCGGGCCTTCCGGGTGGACCCGCCAGGCGGGGAACCCACCCGGGCCTTCTCCGTCGGCCCGGCGGCGCAGGAGGCGACCCGGGCCTTCCGTACGCCACCGCCGGCGGCGGACGCCACCCAGGCGTTGCCCCGCCGGCAGCCCACCCCGG
>NZ_MZMV01000046.1 GCF_002210435.1 Micromonospora wenchangensis | reverse complement strand
CCTCCCGCCCCTCCCCCACCTTCCACCGACGAGAGCTGCCGGCCCGACCCACCGGCCGACCCGGGCGACCTGCCGGCGGTGGCGACGGGCGGCGGTGACCGGCAAAGGCGGCGGGGGCACAGGTTTGTGGAGAGTTCTTGTCGCCATGACCGCAAGAACTCTCCACGATCTGCGGCCGGGGCGGCAGCGGGCCGGGCCGCGCGGCGTCCCCGCCCCGGATCGGCGGGCGCTAGGCTCGGGGCCTCATGAGCGCCACGATGATCGCCAAGGGACTCGCCGCCGGGCACGGGGAGCGGATGCTCTTCAGTGACCTCGACCTGGTCGTCGCCCCCGACGACGTGGTGGGGCTGGTGGGGGTCAACGGGGCGGGCAAGTCGACACTGCTGCGCACGCTGGCCGGGGTGCAGCCGGTGGAGGAGGGCAGCGTCACGCTGAGCCCGCCGGGGGCCTCGGTGGGCTACCTGCCGCAGGAGACGGAACGCCGGGCGGGCGAAACCGTCCGCGACTTCCTGGCCCGCCGGACCGGGGTCACCGGCGCGCGGGCCGCCCTGGACGCGGCCACCGAAGCGCTCACCGCGGGCACGGCCGGTGCCGACGACGCGTACGCCGGGGCGTTGGAGCGGTGGCTCGACCTCGGCGGGGCGGACCTGGACGAACGCGCCGAGCAGGTCGCCGCCGAGTTGGGGCTCACCGTCGACCTGGACCACCCGATGACCGGCCTGTCCGGCGGCCAGGCGGCCCGCGCCGGGCTGGCCTCCCTGCTGCTCAGCCGGTACGACGTCTTCCTGCTCGACGAGCCCACCAACGACCTGGACCTGGCCGGCCTGGACCGGCTGGAACGGTTCGTCACCGGGCTGCGCGCCGGCACGGTGCTGGTCAGCCACGACCGGGAGTTCCTGACCCGGACGGTGACCCGGGTGCTCGAACTCGACCTGGCCCAGCAGCAGGTCCGGCACTACGGCGGCGGCTACGGCGCCTACCTGGAGGAGCGTGAGGTGGCCCGCCGGCACGCCCGCGCCGACTTCGAGGAGTACGCCGAAACCCGGGCCGCGTTGGAGGCCCGTGCCCGCACCCAGCGGGCCTGGATGGAGAAGGGCGTGAAGAACGCCCGCCGCAAGGCCACCGACAACGACAAGATCGGCCGGAAGTTCCGGACCGAGGCCACGGAGAAGCAGGCGGCCAAGGCGAAGCAGACCGAGCGCCTGATCGAACGCCTCGACGTGGTCGAGGAACCCCGCAAGGAGTGGGAGCTGCGGATGGAGATCGCCGCCGCGCCCCGGGCCGGCGCGGTGGTGGCCTCGCTGCGCGACGCGGTGGTCCGCCGGGGCGACTTCACCCTCGGGCCGGTGAACCTCCAGGTCGACTGGGCCGACCGGGTGGCGATCACCGGGGCGAACGGCTCCGGCAAGACCACCCTGCTCGGTGCCCTGCTGGGCCGGCTGCCGCTCGACGCCGGGCACGCCGCGCTCGGCCCGGGGGTGGTGGTCGGCGAGGTCGACCAGGCCCGGGGGCTGTTCCTCGGCGACCAGCCGCTGCTGGAGGCGTTCCGGGCCGCCGTACCGGAGAAGGCACCGGCGGACGTGCGGACGCTGCTGGCCAAGTTCGGCCTGCGCGCCGCGCACGTGCTGCGGCCGGCGGTGACCCTGTCGCCCGGCGAGCGGACCCGGGCGGCGCTGGCGCTGCTCCAGGGCAGGGGGGTCAACCTGCTGGTGCTGGACGAGCCGACCAACCACCTCGACCTGCCGGCCATCGAGCAGTTGGAGTCGGCGCTGGCCGGCTACCCGGGCACGCTGCTGCTGGTCACCCACGACCGGCGGATGCTGGAGGCGGTAAGCGTCGACCGGCGGCTGCGGGTCGCCGACGGGCGGATCGCCGAGGACTGATCGGCGTCACCCGCCGACCGCCGGGTGACAATGGGGTCATGCTCAGATGGGAGTACGCGCTGCTGGTCCGCCGTCGCCAGCCGACCGCCTCCGACCTCAGCTGGGAGGTCGTCTTCGTCTGGTACGGCCCGGACGGCTCGATGACCGACGTCACCGCCTACGGCGACACCGCGTTGGCGCACCTGAACCGGGCCGGTGACCAGGGCTGGGAACTCGTCGGGATGAGCGAGGACCCGTCCCTGGAGGGCCACAACGAGCTGCACCGCTACCACCTCAAGCGGCCGAAGGCGGCAGGTGCGCCCCGGCAGCGCATCCGGGCCGTCGGCCGGCCCACCCGACGAGCCGGCGGCTGACCCGGCCGGAGCCGGCGCACCGGGATCGGGTGGTGTGCCGGGCCGGGAAGCGGGTAACGGCCGGCGGGAGGTGGCCATGGTCGCGTTGGCGCAGGCACCGCCCTCGGCCGAACGGCTGCGGGCGCTCGACGGGTTCCTCGAAGCGGCCTGGGCCGAGCAGGCCCACCACGACGAGCGGTTACGCGGACTCGGCGTCGAGGTGCGGTTCGACCGGGGGGTCGCCCACCTGAGCGGGGAGGTGCCCGGACCGGAGCAGTTGCGGCTGGTCCGCGAGCTGGTCGGCCGGCTGGCCGGGGTGTACGGCGTGTGGGGGCGGGTGCGGGTCGCCGGTCGGGACCCGGTGGTGGTGGACCTGGGCTGCGGCGGTCAGAAGCAGTACCCGACGAACCTGGGGCTGGACATCTTCCCGGCCCCCGGGGTGGACGCGGTGGCGGACCTGTCCGGGTCGCTGCCGCTGGCCGACCACTCCGTCGACGTGATCTTCACGGTGCACATCCTGGAGCACCTGATCGACTTCCTGCCGCTGGTGGACGAGTGCCACCGGGTGCTCCGGCCGGGTGGCGTGCTGCACGTGATGAGCCCCTGGTGGGGACATGTGAACGCGGTGGCCGACCCGACCCACGTCCGGCTGCTGGACGTACAGACGATCAAGGGGGTGTGCGGTCAGCGCCCGCCGGGGACCCCGCGCTGGTTTCCGCTGCACGCCGGCTGCGACGGTGCGTCGATCTTCGCCGACCTGACCCCGCTGCCCGCCGACGCGCCACAGGTGTCCCCGGCCCACCTGGCCCGCTTCTTCGACTGACCCGGGGACGCCTGACCCGGCCGGGTCAGGTGGTGCTCTCCCGGAAGGCCAGCCGGTGCGGGGCGGTGACCTCCCGGGCGGGCGCGTCCCGCTCGCCGGCCAGCCGCCCGGCGAGCAGGTCGACGGCGAGCCGGGCGATCCGTTCCTTGTCCGGGCTGACCGTGGTCAGGGTGGGGACGCTGAACCGGCCGTCCTCGATGTCGTCGAAGCCGGCGACGGCGACGTCGGCGGGAACCCGCAGTCCGGCCTCGTGCAGGGCGCGCAGCGCGCCGAGGGCGAGGGTGTCGCTGAAGCAGAAGACCGCGTCCGGGCGGGCACCGGAGGCGAGCAGGTGACGCAGGGCGGCGGCCCCGTCGGCGCGGTGCCAGGCCGGCGTGGCGGCGACGAGGCGTTCGTCGTACCCGATGCCGGCGTCGGCCAGGGCGGCGGTGTAGCCGGCCAGCCGCAGGCGGGCGCCGGCACCCTCGGGGGTGTGTTGCGCGCCGACGGCGGCGACCCGGCGGCGGCCGGTACCGATCAGGTGGGCGGTCATCTCCCGGGCGGCGGTCACGTTGTCGATCATCACGTGGTCGGCCCGGCCGTGGTCCGTCCGCTCGCCGAGCAGCACCATCGGCAGTTCCAGCCCGACGAGGTCGTCGGCGGACAGCGACAGCGGGCTGAAGATCAGCCCGTCGATCATGTGGTCGCCGATGCCGGCGGCGGCTACCTTCTCCCGTTCCCGGCCGCCGCCGGTCTGGTCGATGAGCACCGTCCAGCCGTGGTCGGCGGCGGCGGCCACCACGTGCCGCGCCAGCTCGGCGAAGTACGGCACGTCCAGCTCCGGCACGGCGAGGGCGATCACGCCGGTACGCCCCTTGCGCAGGTTGCGGGCCGAGAGGTTGGGT
Organism: Micromonospora wenchangensis; assembly: GCF_002210435.1. Classification (GTDB taxonomy): domain Bacteria; phylum Actinomycetota; class Actinomycetes; order Mycobacteriales; family Micromonosporaceae; genus Micromonospora; species Micromonospora wenchangensis. Next base: position 53,762 of record NZ_MZMV01000046.1, on the reverse strand, counting down.
CGGTAGCGGAGTTCGGCGATGGCCGCCTCGACCCGGGCCCGGGTGTCCGGGCGGACGTGCTGGTAGCCGTTGACCACGTTCGACACGGTCTTGACCGACACCCCGGCCCGCTCGGCGACGTCCTTGAGGCGGTGGCGCACGTCCCCGCTCCCTCCCGCGTCCGCCGGCCGACGGTGGCGCGCGACAGATCCTTTACAACGTTGGCGACAACGGTATACAAACGCGGGGCGGCGCATCGACCGTAGTCGCTCCGAGCAGCTCAGGGGAAGAGGTGGGTCCGTGCGTGCAGCGCGGTTGACGATCGACCCGGCCTTCACGATCGGCCCGGCGGACCGCCGGCTCTTCGGTTCCTTCGTCGAACACCTGGGCCGCTGCGTGTACGGCGGCATCCACGAACCGGGACACCCCGGGGCCGACCCGCTCGGCCTGCGCCGCGACGTGCTGGAGCTGACCCGGGAACTGGGCGTCTCCGTGGTCCGCTACCCCGGCGGCAACTTCGTCTCCGGCTACCGCTGGGAGGACGGCGTCGGCCCGGTCGACGACCGCCCCCGCCGGCTGGACCTGGCCTGGAAGACCATCGAGACCAACGCGTTCGGCCTGGACGAGTTCATGACCTGGGCCACCGCCGCGCAGGTCGAGCCGATGATGGCGGTCAACCTCGGTACCCGGGGCGTGCAGGAGGCGTGCGACCTGCTGGAGTACGCCAACCATCCGGGCGGCACCCGGCTGTCCGACCTGCGCCGCGCACACGGCGCGAAGGAGCCGTACGGGGTGCGGCTGTGGTGCCTCGGCAACGAACTGGACGGCCCCTGGCAGGTCGGCCACAAGACCGCGCAGGAGTACGGCCGGCTCGCCGCCGAGACCGCACGGGCGATGAAACTGATCGACCCCTCGATCAGCCTGGTCGCCTGCGGCAGTTCCGGCCGGGGCATGCCCACCTTCGCCTCCTGGGAGGCGACCGTGCTGGAACACACCTACGAGCAGGTCGACTACGTCTCGGCGCACACCTACTACGACCCGACCGACGGCGACCGGGCCAGCCTGCTCGCCTCGGCCGTCGACATGGACCAGTTCATCAGCGAGGTCGTCGCCACCGCCGACCACGTGGCCGCCCGGCTGCGGCAGACCCGCAAGCTGAAGATCTCCTTCGACGAGTGGAACGTCTGGTACCAGTCCCGCGTCCAGGCCGACCTGGACCGGCGCGGCTGGGTCGAGGCGCCGGAACTGCTCGAAGACGACTACACGGCCGTCGACGCGGTGGTCGTCGGCGACCTGCTGATCACCCTGCTCCGGCACGCCGACCGGGTCGGCGTGGCCTGCCAGGCGCAACTGGTCAACGTGATCGCGCCGATCCGTACCCGCACCGGCGGGCCGGCCTGGCGGCAGAGCATCTTCCACCCGTTCGCCCTGACCGCCCGGTACGCCACGGGCACCGTGCTGCGCACCGAGCCGGTCTCGCCGCACTACGCCACGAAGCGGTACGGCGACGTGCCGGTGCTGGACACCGTCGCGCTGCACGACGAGGAGTCCGGCGCGCTGACCGTGTTCGCGGTCAACCGGGGCACCGAGGACCTCCCCCTGGATCTCGACCTGCGGGGCCTGTCGGGGCTGCACCCGGTGCAGCACCTCGCCCTCGTCGCCGGGGACGACCCGGACGCGGTCAACACCGAGGCCGAGCCGGACCGGGTGACCCCCCGGGAGCTGCCCACCGGCACCGTCGACGGCGACCGCTGCGCCGTACGCCTGCCGGGGATCTCCTGGAACCTGCTGCGCTTCGCGCCGCGCCCCTGACCCCGCCGGGTCCGGCGACGGCGGGGCGGGTGCCGGCCGGTGGTCCCGGCCGGCACCCGGCGGACGGTCAGGCGGAGGCGGGTTCCTCGACGCGTTCCTCGGCCTCCCGGACGGCGAGGCGGTTGCGCCGGTAGCCGTAGCAGAAGTAGATGACGATGCCGAGTGCCATCCAGACCAGGAACCTGATCCAGGTCTCGACCGACAGGTTGAGCGTCAGGTAGAGGCAGGCCAGCGCGGTGAAGATCGGCAGCACCGGGGAGAACGGGACCCGGAACGGCCGCTCCAGGTCGGGGCGCCTGCGGCGCAGGATCGGCACCGCGATCGAGACGATCATGAAGGCGCAGAGCGCACCGATGCTGACCAGGTCGGCCAGGGCGGACAGCGGCAGGAACCCGGCGAGCAGCGCCACCGCGACCGTCATCACCGCCGAGATCCGGTACGGCGTCCCCCAGCGCGGGTGGATCTTCGCCACGGCGGGCGGGAGCAGGCCGTCCCGGGAGATGGCGAAGCCGATCCGGCCCATGGCCACCAGGTCGACCAGGATCACGCTGGTCAGGCCGGCGACGGCGGCAATGGAGACGAGCACCCCGGCCCAGCCGGCACCGACCGCGTTGAAGGCCGCAGCGATCGGGGCACCCCGGTCGATCTCGGCGTACGGCACCATGCCGACCACGACCAGCGAGACGGCGATGTAGAGCGTGGTGGAGATCAGCAGGGTGCCGAACAGACCCAGGGTCAGGTCCCGCTTGGGCCGCCGGGTCTCCTCACCCAGGTTCGCCACCGCCTCGAAGCCGGTGTACGCGAAGAAGACCACGGCGGCGGCGGTGAGCACCCCGACGAAACCGAAGACGGAGGGTTCCAACCCGAACAGCGCCTGGGTGACCGGCTGCTTGATCCCGTCGTCGCCGGCGCCGGCCGGCTCGGCCGGTGGGATGAACGGGGTGAGGTTGGCCGCCTTGACGAAGAACAACCCGGCGACCACGACGAAGACGCAGATGCCGACCTTCACCAGGACCAGCAGGTTGGTGATCCGGGCCGACTCGCGGATACCGACGATGGCGACGACGCCGAGCAGCAGCACGATGCCGATCGCCCCGAGGTTGACCACGCTGCCCTCCTCGGCGAACCAGGTGCTCGGCAGGCCGAACAGTTCGGCGAGGTAACCGGACCAGCCCCGGGCCACCACCGCCGCGCCGAGCGCGAACTCCAGCAGCAGGTCCCACCCGATGATCCACGCGACGATCTCGCCCATCGTCGCGTAGGCGTAGGTGTAGGCGCTGCCTGCGGTCGGCACGCTGGACGCCAGTTCGGCGTAGCAGAGGGCGGCGAGCAGGGCGACCGCCCCGGCGATGGCGAACGAGATCACCACACCCGGGCCGGCGCTGTCGCGCGCCTCGATGCCGGTGAGGGTGAAGATGCCGGTGCCGATCACGATGCCGATGCCGAAGCCGGTGAGGTCGCGGGCCCCGAGTCGTCGTTTCAGACCGGGGGTGCCGTCACTGCCGTCGGCGTTGCCCTGGGCAACCACGTCCCTGATCGGTTTGGTTCGCAGCACGGACACTGCGCTCACCCCTCCCACCACCGCGACCGCCCTGCTGACGGCCGGTGCCGGGCGTTGCTACCCACCCCAAGCCCGCCCCAATCACCCCACCGCATCCACGCCCAGTCCCTCGATAACCACTTTCGGTCACCGTCCACCCGTTTCCCATCCCGCCCACCCCTTGCACCACCACCCCCGAGTATGAAAATTTCCTCCCATCCCCCAACCCACCCCGCCACTTCCCGCCACCCCTTTCCCCCACCCACTCCCCCGCACGCCCCTCCCCCGCCCGCCCCCGGTGATCAAGAGGTTTACGTCAATCCCGGCGCGTCGGCTGACGCAAACCTCTTGATCGACTGACGCAAAGCTCTTGATCACCGGGGCGGGGCGACACGGGGCGGGATGCCGGAGGGGAAGGGGCGAGGGGCGGAGGGGCCGGACGGAGGGGGCGGGGAGGACGGCAGCGGGAGGCGGGTGGGTGGGGGCGGGACCGGAGAAGGGAGAGTGTGGTGCGCAGGCTCGGGATCGGTGTGGTCGGGTTGGTGCTGGTGGTGGTCGGCGGGCTCGGGGTGACCGGGTCGGCGGCGGCAGCCACCGGCGCGGGGACCGGGGCGGCGGTGGCCACCGGCGGGGGCGGTGCCGCGACGGGCGGGCCGGGTGACGCCTGCGTGGTCGATCCGGCGGTGCCGAAGCGGCAGTTCCGGGCCATGTGGATCTCGTCGGTGGTGAACATCGACTGGCCGAGCGCGGGCTCCCGTACCGCCCCCGACCGGATCGCCGCCCAGCAGGCGGAGTACCGGGGCTGGCTCGACCTGGCGCAGCGGCTGCACCACAACGCGGTGGTGGTGCAGGTCCGCCCGACCGCCGACGCGTTCTGGCCGTCGCCGTACGAGCCGTGGTCGGAGTACCTGACCGGGGTACGGGGGCAGGACCCGGGCTGGGACCCGCTGGCCTTCCTGGTCGCCGAGTCACACCTGCGGAACCTGGAGTTCCACGCCTGGTTCAACCCGTACCGGATCTCGATGCCGGCACCCGGGGGCGCGGGCGCCGACCTGGGGCAGCTCGCCCCGGACCATCCGGCCCGGCAGCACCCGGAGTGGACCTTCGCCTACCCGCCGGCCGGCGTCGCCGGCAGCCGGCTCTACTACGACCCCGGCGTCCCGCAGGTCCGCGAGTTCGTCCAGACCGCGATACTCGACGCGGTCCGCCGGTACGACCTCGACGGCGTGCACTTCGACGACTACTTCTACCCCTACCCGAGCGGCACCTACCAGGTGCCCGACGACGCCACGTTCGCCGCGTACCACCGGGGGTTCACCGACCGGGCAGCCTGGCGGCGGGACAACATCGACCTGCTCATCCAGGAGATGGGCGGGCGGATCAAGGCGGTCAAGCCGTGGGTGCGGTTCGGGGTGAGCCCGTTCGGCATCTGGCGCAACGCCAGCGCCGACCCTAATGGCTCGGACACCACCGGCAGCCAGTCGTACGACATCATCTCGGCCGACACCCGCAGGTGGGTCAAGCAGGAGTGGATCGACTACGTCGTGCCGCAGCTCTACTGGTACATCGGCCAGTACCCGGCCGCCGACTACGCCCGACTGGTGCCCTGGTGGGCGCAGACGGTACGCGGCACCCGGGTGCAGCTCTACATCGGCCAGGCGGACTACAAGAGCGGTGACCCGGCCTACGGCACGTACTGGATGAACCCGCAGGAGCTGTCGGACCACCTGACGCTGAACCGGGCGTACCCGGAGGTGCTCGGCAACGTGCACTTCTCGGCCGTGCAGGTACGGGCCGACCGGCTGGGCGCGACGAGCCGCTACGCCGCCGCGCACTACTCCCGCCCGGCGCTGGTGCCGACCATGGCGCACCTGCCGGCGAAGCCGCTGCTGCGCCCGGTGCTCACCCGCGCCGAGCGCACCGCCGACGGGGTGCGGCTGCGCTGGCGGCAGCCGGCGGGCGGGAAGGGCCCGCTCGCTGACGCCACCTCGTACGCGGTCTACCGGTTCGACGGGTCCGGCCCGGTCGACGGGTGCGGCCGGGCCGACGCCGCGCACCTGCTCGGCACGGTCCGGGCCACCCCGGGGCAGCAGCAGTCCTGGGTGGACGGCACCGCCGAGCCCGGTCGGGCGTACACCTACCAGGTGACCGCGCTGGACCGGTCGTGGAACGAGAGCGCCGCCTCGCCGGCCCGGGTGGTGCGCTGATCGCCCACGGACGCCCGGGTGCCCGCGCGCCCGGGGCATTCGTCTGTTTCGACGTATGTCACCAATACGTCGCCTCCGCCACGCCCCGGCGACGGGAAGTAGATCGAGACTGATCGAACTCCGGTGACCAACCGGCGACCCCACCGCACCGCCCACCCCGCGGAGGAAAACTTGTCCCGTCGTCTCGCCACCGCCCTCGCCGCCGGCACGTTCGCCCTGCTCAGCGTGCTCGGCGTCGGCTCACCCGCGTCCGCCGCGGTGAGCACCTCGCAGAAGCTCAGCGTGCTGAGCAGCTGGACCCAGACCAGCGCGAGCAGCTACAACGCCTGGAACGCCGGCCGCCTCAACCAGGCCGCCTGGGCCGCCTACGGCTTCGACTGGTCCACCGACTACTGCTCGTCGAGCCCGGACAACCCGCTCGGCTTCACCTTCAACCTCGCCTGCTACCGACACGACTTCGGCTACCGCAACCACAAGGCGATGGGGATCTTCTCGGCCAACAAGGCCCGCCTGGACAGCGCCTTCTACGAAGACCTGAAGCGGGTCTGCGCCACCTACAACTCCGTCGTCCGGCCGGCCTGCACCAGCCTGGCCTGGACGTACTACCAGGCGGTCAGCATCTTCGGTTCGGTCGCCGCCGTCTCGCAGGCCGACCTCGACCGGGCCGCCCGGATGAAGGCCGACGCCGAGCGGGCCGCCGCCCGGCGCGGCTGACCGTCGCCCGCACCGGTACCCGACCGTCGTGCCGTCCGGCGACCCCGGACGGCACGGCGGGTCAGGCCCACTCCTCCCGGCGGTCCGCCTCGCGGCGGGGGACCGGCCGGGGCGTCACCACGCCGGTCGCCCGGAACCGGATCGAGTCGGCCGCCAGGTCCGGGTGCTCCACCGCGAACGCCAACGCCGCCGCCTCCTCCAGGCCCAGCTCACCGCCCTCGCCGTACGCGGCGTCGAAGGCCGCGTCGCCGAGGATGCGCCGCAGCTCGGCCTGCTGCTGGAGCCAGTACGTGCCGTAGATGCCCGGGGTGCCGCGCAGCCGGGCCCGGGTGGCCTGGGCCGCACCGAACAGCCGGGCCGCCGTCAACGGCTCCCCGCCCAACGCGCAGCGCACCGCCACCGCGTTCACCGTGTCGCAGGCCCGACCGTGGTAGCCGTGCCCCATCCGGGCCCGCAACGCCACCAGCAGGTGCTCGTGCGCGGCCACCAGGTCACGCCGGGCCAGCGCCACCATGCCCAGCAGCATGTCCACCGAGCGGCACCCGCGCTCCACCGGGCGGGCCGCCTCCACCGGCCGGGCCCGCCCCAGCAGCTCCGCCGCCTCGACCAGCGCGCCCCGCCGCCACAGCAGCTCGGCCAGGTGGTAGACGGCGAGCAACGCGTCCCCACCGACCTCCTGCTCGTTGGCCCAGTCGATGACCTCCCGGCAGACCCGCTCCGCCTCGGTGAACTGCCCCATGTCGACGAGCGGCACGGCCCGCCCGGCGAGCACCCGGGCCAGCAGCCCCGCGTCGCCGGCCTGCCGGGCCGCCGCCTCCGCGCGCTGCGAGAACCGCAGCTCCTCGGCGAACTCGCCGTCCGCGCCGGCGTGCAGCGAATGCAGGTGGTACGCCGCCGCCAGCTCCGCCTCGGGGATCGCCTCGCCGGTCTCGGCGATCCGCCCGTACAGCCGGAACAGCCACAGCCGGGCCTCCCGGGACAGCCCGCGCTCCCGCCACCACTGGTCCAGCCCACCGGCCAGCCGCAGCCCGGCCCGCGCACTGCCCCCGGTGGCCGACCAGCGCAGCGCCGAACGCAGCTCACCGGCGAGCGGGTCCACCGCGTACAGCGACAGGGTGACCGGTCGGCCGTCCGCCCCCAGGTGGGCCCGGTGCAGCGCGTGCTGCGCCCAGGCCACGTGCCGGTCCCGGGCGGCCTGCTCCTCGCCGGTCTCGACCAGCCGGCGCGCCGCGTACGCCCGGATCGGGTCGAGCATCCGGTAGGTGCTGCCCGAGGCGTGCGGTTCGGCCAGCACCATCGACTTGTCCACCAGCACCGACAGCGGATCGAGCGGGTCGTCACCGATCAGCCACTCCACCGTCGCCAGGTCCACCGGCCCGGTGAAGACCGCCAACCAGTGCAGCAGCCGGGACGCACGGGGCCCCAACGTCCGGTACGACCAGGTGACCGTGGCCTGCATGGTGAGGTGCCGCTCGGTCGCCGACCGCTGCACCGCCCGGTGCGCGGCGCTCGGCGGCGTCTGGCCCGAGGCGGCGGCGACCAGGTCGACGGTGTCCTGCTGGTTGCCCGCCCAGCCCCGCTCGGGGGGCCGCTCGGGTACGCCCCGGCCGGCGTCGAGGGTGCCCAGCATGTCGTCCAGCCGGGCCGCCAACTGGCCGGCGGAGAGCACCCGCAACCGGGCCGCGGCCAGCTCGATCGCCAGCGGCAACCCGTCCAGCCGCTGCACCACCCGGCGCAGGTCGGCGGCCTCCGTCCACTCCGGCGGCCGGCCGCCCCGGGCCGCCGCCGTACGGTCCAGCAGCAGCGCCACCGCGTCGCTCTCGGTACGCCCCGGCTGCGGGTCGACCGCCAGCGGCGGAATCCGCCACACCACCTCGCCGGGCAGGCCGAACGCCTCCCGGCTGGTGGCCAGCACCCGCAGCCCGCTGCCCCCGGCGAGCAGCCGGGAGATCACCTCGGCGCAGGCCGCCGGCTGGGCGTCACAGGTGTCGAGCACCACCAGCATCCGCCGGACGGCCGCGTACTCGACCAGGGTGTCCAGGATCGGGCGGCCCGGTTCCGGCCGGGCCCCGAGCACGGCGGCGATCGCGAACGCCACCAGCCCCGGGTCGGTGACCGTGGCGATGTCGACGAACCACACCCCGTCCGGGTACGCCTCCACCTGGCCGCCCGCCACCTCGACGGCGAGCCGGGTCTTGCCGGCCCCACCCGCGCCGACCACCGTGACCAGCCGCTGCCGGCGGATCAGCAGATCCAGCTCCACCCGCTCGGTGTCCCGGCCGACGAACGAGGTGACCTGGGTGGGCAGGTTGTGCGCCAGCGCCTCGGCCGTGTTCGGGCGGGGGAACTGCCGCTCCAGCCCCGGCGCGACGAGCTGGAACAGCCGTTCCCGGTCGTCGAAGCCGCGCAGCCGGTGCAGGCCCAGGTCGATCAGGGTGGCCCCGGCGGGCAGCGGGTCGGCCAGCCGTGCGGTCGACGCCGAGCAGAGCACCTGCCCGCCGTGCGCGGCGGCGGCCACCCGGGCGGCCCGGTGCACCTCGGGACTGGCGTACTCACCGTCGCGGGGCTCGGCGAAACCGGTGTGCAGTCCCATCCGCACCCTCGGCGCGGCCTCCGGGTTGGGCCAGTCGTGGGTGGACAGCGCCCGCTGCGCCGTCAGGCAGGCGGTCAGCGCCGCCGACGCGTCCGGGAAGGCGAGGAAGAACGAGTCCCCCTCGGTCAGCAGCTCCGCGCCGTCGGTCTCGGCCAGGGTGTCGCGCAGCAGCCGGCGGTGCTCCCAGAGCACCGGGCGGTAGTCGGACCCGAGCAGTTGGGCCAGCCGGGTGGAACCTTCGATGTCGGTGAAGACGAAGGTCACCCAACCGCTCGGGAGGTGCATCCGTGGCGACATGCGTGGACCTCCACCCCTGACGTCGGGTTCATGCTGCCCTATGGTCGACCGGTCACGCATCGTAAGAACGGTCGGGCGATATCGGACCCAAGGGGTCACTGATCTCGGCGCACCGGTGCGTCGGACCGTTACATCGGGCCGCTTGCGGCGCGGCCGGCAGCCGACCCGGTCAGGTCAACAGCCGCAGCCGCCGCCGCAGCAACCACCACCCGCGGGACCCGCCGGGGCGCCACCGGCGGCGGAGCCGCCCCCACGGCCGGTGACCGCCACGGTGGACAGCAGCTTGACCGTGTCGGCGTGACCCTGCGGGCAGTCGGCCGGCGCACCGGCCTCGGCCATCGGTCGGTTGACCTCGAAGGTATCGCCGCAGGCGCGGCAGCGGAACTCGTACCGGGGCATGGGCCCACCCTACGGCCGGACCTGACTCCCTGGCCGACATGGGTGATACTCAAACGGTGGTGAGCGGCGAAGATTCGACGGAACGGCCCCTGCGCGCAGCGACCCCACCCGAGGATGTGCCTCCCGCCCCGCGTCGCGGCTGGCTCCCCCGCCCCCGCCGGCCCCGCCACGACGCCCTCACCCCGCCGGCCGTCCCGGCCGGGCCCACCACCCAGGCCGACGGGGCCGGGAGGACCGGAAACCCCGCCGAGGCCGACCCGGTCGTGCCCGCCGCGAAGGCCGACGCGACCGGGAAGGCCGGGACTTCCGCGAAGACCGCCGCCGGACAGGACGCCGAACCCGCCGCGAAGACCGACGGGGCCGCGAAGGCCGACGGCGGCGAGACCTCCGAGCCGGCCACGAAGACCGAGGCCGGGGAGAAGACCGAGCCGGCCGCGAAGACCGACGGGACCGGGAAGGACGGCACGGGCGACAGTGCCGCGTCCGGGGCGAAGATCGGTCGGCGGCGACGGGTGCCGTTCGCGCACGCCGTCCGGCTGCCGCCGCCCCGGCAGGCGGTGGGGGCCGCGACCCGGGCCACCCGGGCCTGGTCGCGCCGCCCCAGCGGCCGGTTGACCCTCCCCGGCCTGTTCCTGTTCGCGCTGGTCGCGGCGACCGCCGCGGTCGGCGCGGTGGTGGTGCCGAGCGCGGTCCGGGCTCCCCGGCCGGTCGCCGTGGACGACAGCGCCTCCGCCGGCCCCGAGGTCCCGTCGGCCGGGGCGACCACCGGGGTGCCGGTGTTCCCGGGTGCCACCACCCCGACCCTGCCGCTGGGCAGCCTCCCGTCGGCCGGGGCCGTGCCGAGTGGGCCGGCCGTGCCGCCCGCCGCCGGCCGGCCCGCCGACGCGCTTGGCGACTGGGCCCGGGTCGTCGGCACCAAGGTGGGCGTCTCCCCGATCGCCATGCAGGCGTACGGCTACGCCGAGCTGGTGCTCGCCCAGACGAACCGGAGCTGCCAGCTGAGCTGGACCACGCTCGCCGCGATCGGCTACGTGGAGTCCCGGCACGGGCAGGCCAACGGCGCGACCCTCGGGCCGGACGGCCGGGCCGTACCGGAGATCATCGGTGATCCGCTCGACGGCAAGGGCGGGCGGTCCCTGATCCGGGACACCGACGGGGGGCTGTTCGACCGGGACACCGTCTACGACCGGGCGATCGGGCCGATGCAGTTCATCCCGACCACCTGGCAGCAGGTCGGTGCGGACGCCGACAACGACGGCCGCAAGGACCCGCACGACCTGGACGACGCGGCCCTCGCCGCCGGGAACTACCTGTGCCAGGGCGGCCGGAACATGACCATCCCCGGCGACTGGTGGGGCGCCATCCTCTCCTACAACGACGTACGCCGCTACGCGCAGGACGTCTTCGACAAGGCCCAGGAGTACGGGCGCGCAAGCCGTACGTGAGGTGATCGTTCGCATACATTGGCGGACCGGACACTTCCCCCGAAGAGTCATTGACGGCAAGCTAGACGCGTGATGGTGCGCGAATGGGACCCCCGAACCGCGTCGTCCGCCGAGATCGGCTCCGTGCTGGACACGCTGAACGCGGTTCTCGCGGCCGACCTCCCGCAGGACCCGCCGTGGCGGGAGGATTCGCTGCGGGAGTACCTCTCCGAGGTGATGCCCGGCGAACGACGCATCTCCTGGGTGGCCCACGCCGATCCGCCGCCCGGTGGGGGTCCCGCACCGATCCTCGGGCACGTGCACGTGCTGCTGCTCGGTGACATCGGCGTGCTGGAGGTGCTGGTGCACCCGGCGGTACGCCGCAGCGGGCTGGGCCGGGAACTGGTGCTGACCGCCGCGCGCCGGGTCTACCAGGAGGGCTTCCGGTCGATCGGCGTCGAGGTGGTCGGCGACACCCCGGCGATCGGTTTCTACTCGTCGCTGGGCTTCACCCGGGAGTATGTCGAGACCCGCAGCGTGCTCGACCTCGGCACGGTCGACTGGACGGCGCTGACCGAGATGGCCGTCGCCGTCGACCCGGGCTACCACCTGGAGTTCTACCCGGGCGGGCCGTCCGACGACCTGATCGAGGCGTACGCGCGGGCGAAGGCCGAGGTCCGCGACGTCGAGGACGGCGAACTGCGCCCCAGCTCGTACGATCCGCAACGGCTGCGGGACAGCCTCGACACGCTGCACCGGCGGGGCATGAAGCCGTACATCGTGCTCGCCCTGCACGAGCGCACCGGCGCGGTGGCCGGCCTGACCGAGGTGGTGGTGCCGGTCCAGCACCCCACCCGTGCCGACCAGTACGACACGATCGTGGTGCGTGACCACCAAGGCTACGGCATCGACCGGGCGATCAAGGCGCGGATGCTGCTGGAACTGCGGTCCGCCGAGCCGGAGCTGACCGAGGTGCAGACCTGGAACGCCCAGGCCAACGAGGCGATGCTCAAGGTCAACGCCGAGCTGGGCTACCAGCCCGACCGGGACTGGTGCGAGTACAGCGTGGACGTCGCCGAGCTCGTACACCGGCTCGACACCCACCGCTGAGCAGGGCGTCCGGCGGCATCCGGGCGGGGGCGTCGGGCGGCACTGTCGCGAATTCACCACATCGCCCCCCGGGGGATGGACGGCGGACAGCGACGCACCTTAACGTGCGTTGGTTCCCGTCCACCCATCGTGGAGGCCCCATGCGCCTGCGCCGCAGATTCGCCGCGCTCGCCACCGTCGCCGTCGTCGCCGTACCGGTGCTCGGCGTCGCTCCCACCGCGGCCACCGCCGCGCCCACCGACCTGTTCATCTCCGAGTACGTCGAAGGCTCGTCCAACAACAAGGCGATCGAGCTGTACAACGGCACCGGCGCACCGGTCGACCTGACCGCCGGCGGCTACCAGCTCCAGCTCTATTTCAACGGGTCCACCACGGCCACCACGATCGCCCTCACCGGCACCGTCGCCGCCGGGGACGTCTTCGTCTTCGCCGCCGCGTCGGCCGGCCCGGCGATCCTCGCCCAGGCCGACCAGACCACCGGCGCCAGCCTGTTCAACGGCGACGACGCGATCGTGCTGCGCCGGGGTGCCGTCGTGCTCGACGCGATCGGGCAGGTGGGTGTCGACCCGGGCACCGAGTGGGGCAGCGGGCTGACCAGCACCGCCGACAACACGCTGCGTCGGCTGCCGTCGGTGTCCAGCGGGGACACCGACCCGTCCGACGCGTTCGACCCGGCCGTCCAGTGGGCCGGCTACGCCACCGACACCTTCGACGGGTTGGGCGCGCACACCCTCGACGGCGGCGGCCCGGTCGACCAGCCGGCCGTGCTGACCTGCGGCGGAACGTTGACCATCGAGGCCGGCGCGACAGGCACCCGGCAGGTCACCGGCACCGACCCGGACGACACGATCGTCGATCTGGCGGTCACCGCGGTCGCCCCGGCCCCGGCGGGCGGATCGATCAGCCGTACCGCGTTCACCCCGGCGACCGCGCCGGGTGGCACGGCGACCGCGACGGTCACCGCCACCGGCCTGCCCGCCGGCACGTACACGGTCACCGTGACCGCGACGGACGCCGACGGCGGCACCGCCACCTGCCCGCTCACCGTGCAGGCCAACGGGGTGCTGTCGGTGGGCCAGGTGCAGGGCCCGACCCGCGACGACGAGAACCCGCGCACCGACCGGTCGCCGCTCGCCCCGCCCACCGGCACCGGCACCAGCCCGCTGCTGTACGACGTGCGGGGCGTGATCACCCAGAAGTCGCTGACCCGCACCTCGGCCGGTGCCGACCAGTACGGCTTCTACCTGCAGAGCCGCACCGGCACCGAGGACGGCGACCCGCTCAGCTCGGACGGCATCTTCGTCTTCATGGGCGCGTTCACCACGCTGATCGGTGGTTACGCGCCGACCGTCGGCGACGAGGTGGTGCTGCGCGGCCGGGTGTCGGAGTACTTCGACCAGACCCAGCTCTCCAGCGCCTCGCTGGTCCGCCGGCTCGACACCGGGCTCGACGTGAACACCGCCGTGACCGTGGACGACGCGGTCCCGCCGGCCGACGCGGCGGCGGCCGACCGGTTCTGGGAGCGGCACGAGGGTGCCCGGCTGCGGGTCCGCAGCGGGTCCGGCGTCACCGGCCCCCGGGACGTGTTCGGCTCCACCGCCGACTCCGAGGTGTGGGTGGTGGACCGGGAGGACCCGCTGCTGAAGCGGACCGACCCGTACGCCCGCCGGGTCTTCCGGGACGCCCACCCGCTGGACGACGTGCCGGGGCAGGTGTTCGACAACGGCAACGGGCAGCGCATCCTGCTCGGCGGTGGCGGCGTGAAGGCCACCGCCGGTGACTCGACGGCGCTGCTCCCGCCGGCGCGTACCTTCGACACCCTCACCGCCGACGCGTTCGGCGCGGTGTCGTACGGCTTCAGCAAGTTCAGCGTGCAGCCGGAGTCGCTGGCCCTGACCGCCGGGGCGGACCCGGCGGCGAACAACCCGCCGCGCCCGGCGGACCGGGCCCGGGAGGTCGCGGTGGCGACCTACAACGTGGAGAACCTGTACGACTTCCGCGACGACCCGTTCGACGGCTGCGACTTCACCGGCAACGCGGGCTGCCCGGGGGTGTCCCCGCCGTTCGACTACGTGCCGGCGAGCGAGGCCGACTACCGGGAGCACCTGTCGGAGCTGGCCGCGCAGATCCGCACCGACCTGCACGCCCCGGATCTGATCCTGGTGCAGGAGGCCGAGGACCAGGACATCTGCTCGGTCTCCGGCGGCAGCCTGGTCTGCGGCACCACCGACAACGCCGACGGCGCGCCGGACACCCTCCAGGACCTGGCGCTGGCGATCCGGGCCGCCGGTGGTCCCGCCTACACTGCGGCGTACGACCGCACCGGCGCGGACGCCCGGGGCATCACCTCGGCGTTCCTCTACCGCACCGACCGGTTGTCGCTGGCCGGGGCGAGCGCCACCGACCCGCTGCTGGGTTCCGCGCCCACCGTGCAGTACCGGTCGGCGGGGCTGGCGTCCAACGCGGACGTGCAGAACCCGAAGGCGCTCAACGCGGTGCTGCCGGCCGACACCGACACCTCGACCGGCAAGGACGGCAACAACGTCTTCACCCGGGCACCGCAGCTCGGCAAGTTCGTGGTGAAGGCGACGCCCGGCGGGTCGGAGTCCTACCTGCTGTACGCGCTGAGCAACCACTACTCGTCGGGGCCGGACAGCCGGGTCGGGCAGCGCACCGAGCAGGCCGCGTACGGTGCGGCGATCGTCACCGCGATCGAGGCGGCCGACCCGGACGCCCGGGTGGTGTACGGCGGGGACCTGAACGTGTTCCCCCGCCCGGACGACCCGATCGCGACCGGGGCGAACCCGACCCCGTCGGACCAGCTCGGGCCGCTCTACCGGGCCGGCCTGCGCAACCTCTGGGACGACCTGGTGGCCGACGTGCCGTCGGCGGCGTACTCGTACAGCTTCCAGGGGTCGGCGCAGACGTTGGACAACCTGTTCGTCAACGACGCGCTGCACGCCGACCTGGTGCAGATCCGGGCCGCGCACGTCAACGCGGACTGGCCGGCGGAGTTCACCGGGGACGGCACCCGGGGGGCCAGCGACCACGACCCGCAGGTGGCCCGGTTCCGCAGCCAGCCGTCGCTGCGGGTGGCCGACGCGTCCGTGGTGGAGGGCGACCGGGGCACCAGCACGATGACGTTCCAGGTCACCGTGTCCCGTCCGCTGTCCCAGCCGACCACGCTCTGCGCCGCCACGGTGGGGCTCACCGCGACGGTCGTGCTGGACTTCGAGCCGTACGTCGGCTGCCGGACCCTGCCCGCCGGGCAGACCTCGCTGGCGTTCCCGGTGACCGTGCGTGGTGACCGCAAGCGGGAGGCGGACGAGAAGATCGCGTTCGCGGTGGCCGGTCCGCTGAACCTGCGGTACGCCGACCTGCTGGCGACCGGCACCATCACCGACGACGACTGAGCGTCGCGCACCTCCGACGGCCCGTCGGTCCGGCTTCCCGCCGGACCGGCGGGCCGTCACCATTGCGGGCGCACCACCCGGGGCGGCGGTGGCACGTTGCGGTACTTCGCCACCCGCACCTCCCACTGGCTCCGGCGACGCATCGCGTCCCGGACGGCCCGGTTGCGGTAGAACGTCTCCGGTGGCCTGGCGAGCCCGTAGACGTCCGCCCACCACTCACCCGGTTCCGGGTCGAGGATGGTGTCCAGGTGTGACGGGTAGCGGCGGCCGGCACCGTCGCGGATGTCGTCGCGGTCCCGCATCGGGGTGAGCACCCGACCGAACTCGTCGACCACGGCCAGCCGGAAACCGGCCGCCGCGATGATCCGGCGCAGCAGGGCGATGCTCGGGGTGAGCGCACCCGCCTCGATCCGCCCCACCGTGCCGTGGTGCACCCCCGCCCAGCGCGCCAGTTCCCGTTGACTCGCGTCGGCCCGCCGCCGCACCGCCCGCACGATGCCGGCCGCCGGCCAGGGCAGGTCATAGGGCGTGCTGAGGAAGGTCGGCGGCTCCTCCCCTTCCCCGTCCGGCGTCGGAGGGGAGGTGGCAGCCGGGCGGGTGTCCGGGGCGATGGGAGCCGCGGGGACCGGAGTGGGGTGGGTGCCAGGTCGGTGCGGCGGCGCGGGGTCGGTCATGTCGCCACCGTCGCGCCCGGCCGAACCCCGTCGCAACCCCGCCGTCATCACCTGTGGACAACGCCCAGGCCTGTGGAAAACTCACTTCCTTTTGCGACCCGGCATCGATTACACAGGGTCACTTCACCGACCCGACCCGTCAATTACCGTGAGTCATGTCACCTCGGGCGGGGATCCACATCACCAAGATCCGCGAAAACAGCCTGAACAGCGGAAACGCCCAACCTATCTCCACCCAGCCCCACTCCCCCTCGCACGCTTTGCTCTGCTGCCGAATCGGCGACAGGCACCCACGGTAAGCGTCGCATAGAGGGCAGCAGAGCAAAGCGTGCGAACCAGGGTGGTGGAGGGGGAGCCGAAAAGTGCGGAGAGTAACCAGATCGGTTGACTGCCGAGCGGGCGGTCGACGCCGGTGAGGGACCAGCCACGCCGGCAGCAGGCACCCACCGACGACGGCGGGGCCGGGGAGCCAGGTGCAGGGGCGTGGGCGAGGAGCCACGGCCACGGGCGTGGGCCACGGCGTCCGCAGCCCGCCCCCGCGATCAGTAGCGCTGGCGCAGCAACTCGGCGGCCTCGACCGCCCAGTAGGTGAGGATGATCTGCGCGCCGGCCCGCCGGATCGAGGTGAGCGTCTCCAGCATCACCCGTTCACGGTCGATCCAGCCGTTCGCGGCGGCCGCCTCGACCATCGCGTACTCGCCGGAGACCTGGTAGGCGGCGACCGGGACGTCCACGGCGGCCCGGACCGCCGCCACCACGTCGAGGTAGGGCAGGGCCGGCTTCACCATCACCAGGTCGGCGCCCTCGGCCACGTCCAGCGCGACCTCACGCAGCGACTCCCGCAGGTTAGCCGGGTCCTGCTGGTAGGTGCGCCGGTCGCCGTCGAGCGCCGACTCGACCGCGTCGCGGAACGGGCCGTAGAAGGCGGAGGCGTACTTCGCCGCGTACGCCAGCACCGCCACGTCGGCGTGGCCGGCGGCGTCGAGGGCCCGGCGGACCACGCCCACCTGGCCGTCCATCATCCCGGACGGGCCGACCATGCCGACCCCGGCGTCCGCCTGCGCCACCGCCATCTCGGCGTACGCGGCCAGGGTCGCGTCGTTGTCCACCCCGCCGTCGGAGGTGAGCAGCCCGCAGTGCCCGTGCGAGGTGAACTCGTCGAGACACAGGTCACTCATCACCACGGTGGCGTCGCCGACCTCGGCCACCACGTCGCGGATGGCGACGTTGAGGATGCCGGCCGGGTCGGTGCCGCCGGAGCCGGTCGGGTCCCGCCGCTCGGGCACCCCGAACAGCATGATCCCGCCGACCCCGGCCTGGACCGCCTCCACGGCCGCCTTGCGCAGCGAGTCCCGGGAGTGCTGGAGCACCCCCGGGAGCGACGCGATGGCCCGTGGCTCGGTCAGCCCCTCCTTGACGAACATCGGCACGACCAGCTCGGCCGGGTCGACGCGGGTCTCGGAGACCAGCCGCCGCACGGCCGCGTTACGACGCAGCCGGCGGGGCCGGATCTCGGGGTACGACATGAGGGGCCTCCCGGTACGGCTAGCGGAACCTGAGCGCGGTCGGCCCCTGCACCTTCGAACCCCGACGCTGCTTCGCCGGCATGGCGGCGAGCTTCTCGCGCAGTTCGACGGCGTAGGCGGCGAGCGCCTCGACCAGGTCGGGCACCGAGGCGTGCGGCGGCTGCACGTCGACCCGCAGGCCGAACTCCGTCGCGGTCTCCGCCGTCTTGGGCCCGATGACGGCAACCACGGTACGCGCGTGCGGCTTCCCGGCGATACCGACGAGGTTACGCACCGTCGAGGAGGACGTGAAGAGCACCGCGTCGAACCCGCCCGACTTGATCGCGTCACGGATCTCGGCGGGCGGCGGGGCGGCCCGGACCGTCCGGTACGCGGTCACGTCGTCGACCTCCCAGCCGCGCTCGGTGAGCCCGGCGGCGAGCGTCTCGGTGGCGATGTCGGCGCGGGGCAGCAGCACCCGGCCGACCGGGTCGAGGATCTCGTCGTGCGGGGAGAACTCGGCCAGCAGCCCCTCGGAGGACTGCTCCCCGGCGGGCACCAGCTCCGGCTGGATGCCGAAGGCGCGTACCGCGTCGGCGGTGGCCTCACCGATACAGGCGATCTTGACGCCGCCGAAGTGCCGGGCGTCCAGACCGTGCTCGGCGAACTTCTCCCAGACCGCCCGGACCGCGTTCACCGAGGTGAAGATCACCCAGGCGTACCGGCCGTCGACCAGCCCCTTGACCGCCCGCTCCATCTGGGCCGGGGTACGCGGCGGCTCGACCGCGATGGTCGGCACCTCGCACGGGATCGCCCCGTACGCGCGCAGCCGGGCACTCATCGCCCCGGCCTGCTCCTTGGTCCGGGGGACGAGCACCTTCCAGCCGTACAGCGGGCGGTTCTCCCACCAGCTCAGCTTGTCCCGCTGGCCGACGCCCTCGCCGACGGTGAGCACCACCCGGCCGGTGAAGCCGAGCGCCGCCGCGACGAACGAGTCGACGCTCGACGTGGTGGTGTACTGCGTCTCGCCGGTGCCGTCGCCGGTCACCCCGACCCCGGTGCCGCCGTCCACCCCGGCGGCCAGCAGGCCGTCCCGCACGGCGGCGAGGTCACCGGCGTCGACCGCCAGCGCCAGAGACCCCCGGGCGACGGCGGCGGCGAGCGCGTCGAAGTCCAGCGTGCCGACGTCCTCGACGTCGGCGGCGGTGCGTACCCCGGGCAGCGGCACCCCGGCGTAGGTGGCGACGCCCTCGGCCTGGCCGACGCCCGGCACCACCTCGAAGTGCGCGGCGGTGCGCGCGACCGCCTGCACCTCCTTGACCACGGAGTCGTGGCCGAACGGGTCACCGGCGACCAGGTGCACCGCGTTGAGCCCGGAGCGGGCCGCGCTGATCAGCAGCTTCGCCACGTCGCCCGGCACGCCCTCGGCGGGGCTGAACTGGGCGTCTGACCGGGCCTGGGCCCGGACCACGTCGAGCAGCGTCTCGGGGACTCCCCGGTCGTACACCACCTGGTCGGCGTCGACCAGGGCATCGTGGGCCCGGCGGGTCAGCAGGCCCGGGTCACCGGGTCCGGCGCCGACGAACGCGATGCGGCCGACGGGCTTACGGGTGCGGGTCATTCTGTGCTCCCAAATTGCTGGGTCCCCGGGCCGGTGCTTCCTTCGTGGCCGAGGATCGAGTCGGCGCCGAGTTCGAGGAGTTCGGCGGCGAGTGCCTTGCCGATCTCCGCCGCGTCGGCGGGCGTTCCGGTGCGGGACAGCCGGATGTCTCGCGAACCGTCCGGGCTGATCACCGCCCCGCGCAGGTAGATCTCATCACCGGCGTCGCCTTCGGCGAGTTCGGCGTAGGCGGCGACCGGGGCGGAGCACCCGGCCTCCAGGGTGGCCAGCAACGCGCGTTCCGCGACGACCGCGGCCCGCGACGGTGCGTGGTCGAGCACGGCGAGCAGCTCGACCAGGTCGGAGTCGTCGGCCCGGCACTCCACGGCCAGCGCGCCCTGGGCGGGCGCGGGCAGCATCAGCATCGGGTCGAGCGTTTCGGTGATCACGTCGGTGCGGCCGAGCCGGGCCAGCCCGGCCCGTGCCACGACGACGGCGTCGAGGTCGGCGTCCGGGCCGAGCACCCGGGCGAGCCGGCTGTCGACGTTGCCCCGGATCGGGGTGACCTCCAGGTGCAGGCCGAGGGCGTGCAACTGGGCGATGCGGCGCAGCGCGCCGGTGCCGACCACGGCCCCCGGCGGCAGCTCGGCGAGGGTACGCCCACCGGTGGCGACCAGCGCGTCGCGCGGGTCCTGCCGGGGTGGCACGGCCGCGACGTGCAGCCCGCTCGCCCCGGCGGTGGGCAGGTCCTTGTAGGAGTGCACGGCCAGGTCGATGGTGCCGGCGGTCAACGCGTCGCGCAGCGCCGAGACGAAGACGCCGACGCCGAGGCGCTGCACCGGCGCGGACGACCGGTCCCCGGCGGTGACCACCTCGACCAGCTCGACGGGGCGGCCGGTCGCCGCGGTGATCGCCTCGGCGACGTGGCCGGACTGGGCCATCGCCAGGGCGCTGCCCCGGGTGCCGAGGCGCAGGGGGGTACTCATCGCTCACCTCCGGTGGGCGGCTGGTCGGTGTCGGTCGCCGGCACGTCGGCGACCCCGAACGAACCACGGCCGTCGACGGTGTCGACCACGTCGGGCACCGCGTCGACCCCGGAGGTCTGCGGCACCTCCAGGTCGAACAGTTCGCGCAGCAGCGCGGCGTACTGGTCACCGCCCGGTTCGGCGGCGAGCTGGCGGACCTTGACGGTGGGCTGGTGCAGCAGCCGTTGCACCACCCGGTGCACCGTGCGGGCCACCTCGGCACGCTGGTCGTCGCTGAAGTCGGGGCGACGCTGGGCGAGCCGGCGCAGTTCGGCGGTGACCACGTCGTCGGCGCGTCCGCGCAGGGCGGCCACGGTGGGCGCGACGTCGGCTCCGCGCAGCCAGCTCAGGAACGCCTCGACCTCGGCGGTCACGATCCGGCCCACCTCGGCGGCGTCGGCGGCGGCCGGGCCGTCGGCGAGCAGGGCGGCCATCCGGTCGATGTCGATCACCTCGACGCCGGGCAGCCCGGCCACCTCGGGTGCCACGTCGCGGGGCACGGCGAGGTCGAGCAGGACCAGGGGCCCCCGGTCGGGGTCGCGGCGGTCGAGCGCCCGGGTCACCACGTCGACGGTGAGGACCGGTTCGGTGGCCGCGGTGGCGGCCACTACGATGTCCACTGTGGAGAGCGCGGGGACGAGTCCGGCGATCGGGACGGCGTTCGCCCCGTACGACTCGGCCAGCCGGACGGCCCGGTCGGCCCCCCGGTTGGTGACGGTGAGCGGCCCGGCGGCCCGGCGGGACAGCGTCGCCACGCTCAGCGCGCCCATCGCGCCCGCCCCGACCACCAGGGCCGGCCGGCCGGCGAGGTCACCGTCGAGCAGTTCGGCGGTGAGGTCCAGGGCGGCGGTGACGACGCTCTGGCCGGCCCGGTCGATGTTGGTCTCGGCGTGGGCCCGCTTGCCGACCCGCAGCGCCTGCTGCATCAGCTCGTGCAGCAGCCGCCCGGCGGTGTCCGCGCCGGAGGCCCAGTGGTAGGCGTCGCGGAGCTGGCCGAGGATCTGCGCCTCGCCGACGACCATGGAGTCCAGCCCGGCGGCGACCCGGAACACGTGGTCGACGGCGGCCGAGTCGTAGTGCACGTAGAGGTGGCTGGCGAAGGCGGCGGGTGGCGCGCCGGCCTGCTCGGCGAGGACGGCGCACACGTCGCCGAGACCGCCGTGGAAACCGGACACGGCGGCATACACCTCCACCCGGTTGCAGGTGGAGACGAGCACCGCCTCGGCGACGTACGGCTGGGCGACCAGGCGGTCCAGGGTGCGGGTGAGGTCGGCGGGGGCGACCGCCAACTGCTCCAGCGTGGCCACGGGAGCGGTGCGGTAGGACGCGCCGACGACGAGCAGCTTCACGTGCCGATCGCCTCCTGGGTGTCGGGGGTCGCGAGCCCGCCGGGCAGGGCGGTGAGGGCGGAGCCGCCGGCGGCGGGCAGCGCGGTCAACGACGCCTTGCGGTGCTCGTGGAAGGACAGGATCTGGAGCTCGATGGCGAGATCGACCTTGCGCACGTCGACCCCGTCCGGCACCGAGAGTACGCACGGCGCGAAGTTGAGGATGCTCGTGACGCCGACGGCGACCAACTGTTCGGCCACCGCCTGGGCGGCCGGCGCGGGAGTGGCGATCACGCCGATCGAGATCGCCTCCTCGGCGGCGACCCGGGGCAGCTCGTCGATGTGCCGGACGACCAACCCGTTGATCATCTCGCCGACCCGGGACGCGTCGGCGTCGAACAGGGCCGCGATCCGGAAACCCCGGCTGGCGAAGCCGTCGTAGCCGGCCAGGGCGTGACCGAGGTTACCCACCCCGACCAGGGCGACCGCCCGGCGCTGGGTGAGCCCGAGCACGAACTCGATCTGGTCGATCAGCAGGGCGACGTCGTAGCCGACCCCCCGGGTGCCGTACGAGCCGAGGTGGGAGAGGTCCTTGCGGAGCTTGGCCGAGTTGACCCCGGCGGCCCCGGCCAGCCCCTCGCTGGAGACCGTCTCGTGGCCGGCGTCGGCGAGGTTGTGCAGGGCGCGGAGATACTCGGGGAGCCGCGCGACGGTCGCCTCCGGGAGGTCCGGGAGCGCCGGTACGGCACCGGCGCGGCCGGGCGCGCCAGGGTGACGGTGCTGACTCATGAGACTCCGTGCGGTGCGATCCTCGGCCGGCTCCGGTGCCCGCCCGTTGGGGGACCCCCGCCGGTGGCCGGGCGAGCCGGCCGTGCTAGCAGGGCGCGTCGAAACTACAGAGTAGGCGCTTGTGAAGACGTGCACAAATCGCGATCTTGCTGAATCGCGGCCCCCGTGCACCTGCTCCCCCATCCCGCAAGATCGATCGGGCACGCCAGCGGTGCCGCCGCGCGATTATTGCGCAATCCCGACTTCTCTCACCAATCGCGCTCGCTCGATGACCCAGGGTGATCCGCGCCACCCTAGAGCTGGGGGGTGGTCAGGTCGCGCAGCAACCGCTCCTCCTCCACCCGCCAGTAGCCGTGCTCCTTGCCGTCGAGCAGCACCACCGGCAGCCGGTCGCCGTACTCGCGCTCCAGCTCCACGTCGCCGGTGACGTCCCTCTCCACCCACCGGTCCCCGGTGACCGCCACCACCCGGTCCAGCGCGGCCTTGGCGTCGTCGCACAGGTGGCAACCGGGCCGGGTGATCAGGGCGAGCCGGGCGGCAGTGGACATCGGGACCTCCGGGTGAGGGCGGCCGGACTCGGCCGCGACGGGGATGCGCGCGGTGGACGGACCGCTGCGCACCGGTGCCGGGTGCCCGGGGCGGGCCGGGCGCACCCGCCCAGTCTCGCCCGTCCCCGGGTGCGGCACACCCGGGACGCCCGAGCCGGTCGCGCGGTGGCTGAGTCTGACACGCCGTCGGCCGCCCGGCCAGGCCCACACACCGAACCGTCACGCAGCGTCAACCGGACCACCCGAACGGGGCCGCCGCGACCGCCCCCGGGGGCGCGCCGGGCGGACCCGCGGGCACCCGTCGCCGGAGCTGCGGGGCGGGGTGTCGGGGACCTTCCACCACCCCCCTGGGCTGCAATTTCCATCAGGGAACAAGTCGCGACGTGAAAGTCAACCGACCACGACGGACAACCGGTCCGCCAGGGGTCGGCGGGCCGGGCAAATACTTTGGCCCTGTGTAACGGACTTGGCAC
Source organism: Micromonospora wenchangensis (assembly GCF_002210435.1). GTDB lineage: Bacteria > Actinomycetota > Actinomycetes > Mycobacteriales > Micromonosporaceae > Micromonospora > Micromonospora wenchangensis. The sequence continues at coordinate 30,333 of NZ_MZMV01000046.1, read as the reverse complement.
ACGCGGGTGACGTTGGCCCTATCATCACTCGGGTCGGCTCACCCCATTTGCCGTGAGTCGACACCCCTCAGCCCGAGGAGGCCCCCGTGCCTGTGCGCGCATTGGACCAGCACCTCAAGGGGATCTGCCGCGCGTCGGCACCCCCCCACACGGCCCTGCCCGTCCGGGGCAGACCCGGCACGGCGGCCGCCCGCCGCCGTCCGGTCACGGTCGTGACCCGCTGCGGGGAGGCCCGGTGACCGCCTTCGGCTACCCGGACCGTCCCACCGGACTCACCGGGCCGACGCCCCGGGCGGCGGTCAACGAACGGCTCGACCCGTCCCGCCCGGAGGCGACGCCCCGCCGGCCGCACCAGCGCCCGCACCCCAACGAGGCGGCCCCCCGGCCCGCCGCCCCCGGCGGCAACGCCACGCCGGCCGGCCGGGTGACCTCCCACTCCCGGCCCCCCATGCCGACGCAGACCCGACGGGTCGGTGAGCCGCCCGCCGTCACCGATCCGGCCGGCGGGGAGACCGCCGTGATCCCGGTGGTGCCCGCCGACGACACCGCCGTCATCCCGGCCGTACCCGCCGACGACACCGCCCTGATCCCGGCCGTGCCCGACGCGCAGCCGGCGGTGCCGGCCGCCGGACCGCCCACCACCGCGGCGCCGCCCGCCGGTACCTCCCCCACCGGCTTCCCGAGCCGCCCCGACCCGTCCGACCCGGCCACCGAGGTCTGGACGCTGGTGGAGCGGGCCCAGGCCGGCGAGGCCGAGGCGTTCGGCCTGATCTACGACCGGTACGTGGACACCGTCTTCCGGTTCGTCTACTTCCGGGTCGGCAACCGGCAACTGGCCGAGGACCTGACCTCGGACACCTTCCTGCGCGCCCTCAAGCGCATCGGCAGCTTCACCTGGCAGGGCCGCGACCTCGGCGCCTGGCTGGTCACCATCGCCCGCAACCTGGTCGCCGACCACTTCAAGTCCGGCCGCTACCGGCTGGAGGTGACCACCGGCGACGTGCTCGACGCCGACCGGGAGGACCGGGGGCCGGAGGGCAGCCCCGAAGCGGCGGTGGTCGAACACGTCACCAACGTCGCGCTGCTCACCGCCGTCACCCGGCTCAACCCGGAGCAGCAGGAGTGCATCGTGCTCCGCTTCCTCCAGGGCCTCTCGGTGGCCGAGACCGCCCGTGCGATGGGCAAGAACGAGGGAGCGATCAAGGCGTTGCAGTACCGGGCGGTCCGCGCGCTGGCCCGTCTGCTTCCGGACGGTTTCCAGCCCTGACCTGCCGCGACGATCACTCTTCGTGATTTCACTCCCGACCGTCCCGTAACCGGGGCCCGGCGCGGAGCGTTTCTCCGGGTGCGGCCGGTGGTTGTCCGGCGCGTCCCCCGGACCCGTCCCGGTCCGGAGCAGCGCCGCCGACCACGACCCTGGTACGACGGTGCACGCCGCCGCCGGTCGCGTGGACCACCGCGGCCGACCGGCCGTGACCAGCGAGAGGGGGTGCCTGCGGTGGACAGCGACCTTTTCTCCCGTCGTCGGGCCGTACGCTTCGCCCAGCTTCTCGACGAGGCCAACGGCGGCCGTCGCCACCACGTCCGGTCCCGCGCCGACGACCAGCTCACCAGGCTCGTGACGGTCGGGCAGCGGCTCGTCGCCGAGCGACCCGACATCCAGGTGGACGTCGAGTTCCGCGCCGGCCTGCGGGCCATGCTGGTGGCCGCCGCCGAACGCGGGCACGCCGCCGAACCGGTCACCGACGCCACGTCGCAGGTCACCGGCCGGGGCTCCCTGCTCGGCGGGGCGACCGCCCGACGGGCCCGGGCCCGGGGTGCCATCCTGGTCGGCATCGCGGCCGGGGCGGTCGCCGTCTCCGGCATCTCGGCCGCCAGCGAGAACGCGGTGCCGGGCGACGCCCTGTACGGCATGAAGCGCTCCACCGAACGCGCTCAACTCGCCCTGGCCAGCTCGGACGTCAGCCGGGGGCAGCTCTTCCTCGACTTCGCCCGGACCCGGCTCGACGAGGCGGCCACGCTCCGCGACGACGCGACCGGGTTCGACGCGGTCCTCGACGACATGGACGCCGACACCCGCCAGGGCGTACGACTGCTCACCGGCGGTGCCGTGCAGCACGGCGATCCGGCGGCGCTGGACGCGGTGAACACCTTCGTCAGCGGGCAGCGCCGGGCGGTCGGTGGCCTGCTCGACGGGGCCGGCTCCGCCGAACGGGAACGCACCCGGCAGTCCCTCGCCCTGCTCGACGCCATCCGCCGGCGCTCCGACGCGCTGCGGACCGCGCTCGGCTGCGCGCTGCCCGCCCCGGTCGGCAGCGACGCCCTCGGCCCGGTGCCCGGCACCTGCCCGACCGACCGCTGACCGGCGACGGAGCCGCACGCCACAGTTCCCGCGCCGACCGGTCGGCCACGGTCCACGCCCGGACTAGGCTCGATCATGCAGGGTCGCTCGTCGGAGGGAGGTGCCATGGCCGGCACCCGCAGGGTCACGGTCAGCACCGACGCCCACGGACACACCACCGGCTGGGCGGACGCGACGGCCGTCGGGCCCACGCCGACCGACCCCCGCGCCGCCGCGTTCTTCGACGTCGACAACACGATGATGCGCGGTGCGTCGATCTACTGGTTCGCCCGGGGGCTCGCCGCCCGCCGCTACTTCACCACCGGCGACCTGGCCCGGTTCGCCTGGCAGCAGACCCGGTACCGGGTGCTGGCCACCGAGCACGCCGGCGACATGTCGCAGGCCCGGCAGGCCGCCCTCGCCTTCGTCGAGGGCTGGCGGGTCGGTGACGTCGAACGGCTCGCCGAGGAGATCTTCGACGAGTTGATGGCACCCCGGATCTGGGCCGGCACCCGTCGGCTCGCCCAGCGGCACCTCGACGCCGGGCAGCGGGTCTGGCTGGTCAGCGCCGCGCCGGTGGAGATCGGCCGGGTGATCGCCGCCCGACTCGGTCTGACCGGCGCGATCGGCACCGTCGCCGAGGTGGTCGACGGGACCTACACCGGTCGGCTGGTGGGCGAGCTGATGCACGGGCCGGCCAAGGCCGAGGCGGTCAGCCAACTCGCCACGGTCGAAGGGCTCGACCTGCCCCGCTGCACCGCCTACAGCGACTCCAGCAACGACCTGCCGATGCTCACCGCGGTGGGACGCGCGGTGGCGGTCAACCCGGACGGCGCGTTGCTGCGGGTGGCCCGGGAACGGGGCTGGGAGGTGCGGGACTTCCGCACCGGTCGCCGGGCCGCGCGGATCGCCGTACCGTCGACGGCCGCGCTCGGGTTGCTGGCCGGCGCGGTCTCCGCCGGTCGGGCGCTGCACCGACGCCGCCGCCCGGCCTGACCGGGGCCACCGCGTTGCCCGGGGCACCGGGGGCGGGAGCGGTCAGGGGCCGAACGGGTCGGGGCGGCGTTCCAGTAGCTGGTGCAGGGTCTGCTGGATGGTCTCCCGGACCTGGTCGGCGAGGTTGAACACGACCAGCGGGTCGTCGGCCGAGTCGGTCAGGTGCGCGGTCGGGATCGGCGGGCAGAACTCGATCAACCACTTGCTCGGCAGCGGCACCATGCCCAGCGGCCCCAGCCACGGGAACGTCGGGGTGACCGGGAAGTAGGGCAGCTTGAGCAGCCGGGCCAGCGGCTTGATGTCGGCCAGCATCGGATAGATCTCCTCGCCGCCGACGATGGCGACCGGGACGATCGGGGTGCCGGTGCGCAGCGCCGCCGAGACGAAGCCGCCCCGACCGAAGCGTTGCAGCTTGTAGCGGTCGGAGTAGAGCTTGCCGATGCCCTTGAACCCCTCCGGGAAGACGCCCACCAGCTCGCCGTTGCCGAGCAGCCGCTCGGCGTCCGGGTTGCAGGCGACCGTACCGCCGGTCTTGCGGGCCAGCTCGGAGACGACGGGCATCCGGAAGACCAGGTCCGCGCCGAGCAACCGCAGGTAGCGGTGGGCGGGATGCTGGTCGTGCAGGGCCGCGGAGAGGATCAGCGCGTCCAGGGCCACCGTGCCGGAGTGGTTGCCGACCACCAGGCCGGCGCCGTCGGCGGGCACGTGTTCCAGGCCGGTGACCTCGGTACGGAACCAGTCGCGGTAGAGCAGCCGCAGCAGCGGGTGGAAGACCGTCCCGGTCAGCTCCGGATCGAAGCCGAACTCGTCCACCTCGTACTGGCCGGACAGGCGGCGGCGCAGGAACGCCAGCCCGGAGGCGACCCGGCGGTCCCACTGGTCACCGGGCCGCTCCACCACGGGGGAACCCGCACCGGAGGCGGCTGAACCGGAGCCGGCCGGGGTGGGGTGGGTCGTCGCGGGGACGGTCGGGTCGGGGCCCGACCCGTTGCGCGAGGCGGGGGCGGGTGTCGTGGTGAGCCGACGGTGGCCGTTCTGCGCGGTCACGTACGGTCCCGGACGGCGGAGCGGACCTGCCGGATGCTCTCCAGCACCACCTGCTCGGCGGCGGCGAGCCGGTCCGGGGTGACCACCACACCGCCGTGGTGGGCCCGGACGAAGTCGTCGAACGCCGCTGCCGTGGTGCGCGGGGTGAAGCCGTACTCCCGGGTCAGCCGGCGGGTGTCGACCACCCGGCCGTGCACGATCAGGTCGACCTGGTCGAGGCCGTAGCGGCCGAAGCCGAGGTTACGGGCGATCGCGGCGGCCCCGGACAGCCCCGGCTCCCACACCGGCACGGCCACCCGGCCGGCCCGGCGGATCGCCTGGGACAGCGAGAGCACCCCCGGCCCGGCCACGTTGTACGTGCCCGGATGGTCCTCGGCGACGGACCGGTGCAGCACCTCGAGGGCGTCGTCGAAGTGCACGAACTGGAGCCGGGGGTCACGGCCGAAGACGGTGGGCACCACCGGCTGGGAGAGGTAGCGGGTGAGCGTGGTGTCGGCGGTGGAGCCGATGAACGGGGCGAACCGCAGCACCGTCGCGGTCACGTCGGGCCGACGGCGGCGGAAGCCGCGCACGTACCCCTCGATGTCGAGGATGTCGCGGCCGAAGCCGCCGCGCGGCACCTCGCGGGGCTCGGTCTCCTCGGTGAAGACCGCCGGGTCGCGGAAGGACGCGCCGTAGGCGGCGGTCGACGACCGGACCACCAGCTTGCGCAGCCGGGGTGCCCGCTGGCAGGCGGCGAGGAGCTGCATGGTGCCGATGACGTTCTGTTCCTTCATCGCTGCCCGTCCGCCGTGCTGCGGGTCGGGGGCGGTGACCAGGGCGAGGTGGACCACGGCGGCGACGTCGAGGTCGGCCAGCAGCCCGCCGAGCGAGTCGAGGTCCAGCCGGATGCGTTCCACCCGGTCGAGCAGGCCGGCGAACTCGGGGCCGGGGGTGGCCGGGTCGATGCCGATCACCCGTTCGATCCGGGGGTCGGCGGCGAGCCGGGCGGCGACGTGCGCACCGAGGTAACGACCGACCCCGGTCACGACGACGACCCCCGGAGCACCTGGGGTGCCACCGGGGGTCATCGTGCACGCCCTGACCGGCAGGAGAGATCGAGCCGGGATGTCCGCGGCCTGATCACCTGAGCCTCCGGGGGTCGACAGATGGCAAGTGGTGCCGGACGCCGGGGGTGACCCGGCGTCGGTCACTTGCCGAGACGGCGACGCTGGACGCGGGTCTTGCGCAGCAGCTTGCGGTGCTTCTTCTTAGCCATGCGCTTGCGACGCTTCTTGACCACCGAGCCCATACGACAGCCTTTCAATGCAACGTTCGGGACGGACCCTCGGCGTCGAGATGGTGACGCCGGTGGCCGCTTTACGGACAACGGACCTGGACCAGCCTGGTGGCGTCGGGGCACACCGGCGCACGGTCAGATCGGGCTCCAGGGTAGCCGGAGAGCGTCAGCAGGACCAACGCGCCCCCGTCGATGCCCGTTACGTCGCGATCGGCCGGGTCAGGCGGTCTCCTGGAACGCCCCCCGCAGATAGTCGTGCACCGCGTGCTCGGGCACCCGGAACGACCGGCCCACCCGCACGGCGGTGAGTTCACCGCTGTGCACCAGGCGGTAGACCGTCATCTTGGAGACCCGCATCACCGAGGCGACCTCGGCGACCGTGAGGAACCTGACGTCCGACAGCCGACCGTCGGAGGACTGCGACCCGGCCATGGCTCACCCGACCCATCCCATGCCCGGCGCGCGCCACCCGACGGAGCTCCCGAACGGGCCGGCAACGCGCGTGTTACCAGTACGGTAGCGGGGCGGCTGTGACCTGCGCGATCCCTTCCCACAACTGATCGCGCTCCAGGCGTCGTTCACCCGGTCGTGACCTGGTGTTCCCGGTGGCCTACTTCTTCGAGGCCAGGGCCCGGCCGAAGAAGACCAGGTTCGCGGGACGCTCGGCGAGACGGCGCATCAGGTAGCCGTACCAGTCCTCCCCGTACGGCAGGTAGGTGCGCACCGTGTAGCCCTCGCCGGCCAGCCGGGCCTGCTCCTCGGGGCGGATGCCATACAGCATCTGGAACTCGAACTCGTCGGGCCCCCGGTCGAACCAGCGGGCCCGGTCCTCGCCGATGGCGATCAGGCGCGGGTCGTGGGTCGCCAGCATCGGGTAGCCCGCCCCGGACATCAGCACGTTGAGGCAGCGCACGTACGACTTGTCCACCTCGCGGGCCGACTGGTACGCCACCGACTCCGGCTCGGCGTACGCGCCCTTGCACAACCGGACCCGCGACCCGGCACCGGCCAGCTCCCGGCAGTCCGACTCGGTCCGCCGCAGGTACGCCTGGAGCACCGCGCCGGTCGACGGGTGGTCCTTACGCAGCTTGACCAGCGTGTCCAGGGTCGAGTCGGTGGTGGTGTGGTCCTCCATGTCCAGGGTGACCGTGGTGCCCGCCTCGTCGGCCGCCACGCAGATCGCCCGCGCGTTGTCGTAGGCCAACCGCTCGTCGAAGCGCTGGCCGAGGGCGGAGAGCTTCACGCTCACCTCGGCGGCCGGGGCGAGCCCGGCGGCGTCGAGCGCCCGCAGCAGGGCGAGGTACTCGTCCCGGGTGGCGGTGGCCTGCTCTGCGGTGACGGTGTCCTCGCCGAGGTTGTCGAGGGTGACCCGGAGGCCGTCGGCGACGAGTTCGCGGGTGGCGCGCAACGCGTCGTCGGTGCCGGTGCCGGCGACGAACCGGCGGACGACGTCCCGGGTGAGCGGGGCCGTCGCGACGAGCCGCTCGACCTGGGATGACCGGGAGGCGGCGAGGATGACGGAACGGAGCATGAGCCGAGCGTAACGCCCGACGGTGCGGCCGCGCCCGGCGGCGGGGCGGACCGGTTCCGGCCACGGCAGCGGGCCGGTTCCGGCCACGGCAGCGGGCCGGTCAGGGGACGCGCCGGTGGCGTGGATCAGTTACAACCATGAACGTGGAACGACACCCCCGCCGCCGGCTGCGGTCGGCCTCCGTGCAGCTCGGCGCGCTCACCGCGCTGGCACTCGCCCTCTCCGGCTGCAACCTCACCTCCGACGACGACGATGACGACTGCGCCCTCGGGCCGGTCGGTGGCGGGGACACCGTGGCGCTCGCCATGCAGGTGCCGACCGTCGGCATCGACCCCCGGGCCGCCGCGCCCGACCCGGTGGCCGGCGCGCTGCCGGAGCGCGGCGGGTTCGGCACCCATCTCGCCTCCTGCGGCGGCTGACGGTGCGCCGGGAGCGGGTCACCCCCCGCCCGGACTCCGACGCGGTGATCCGCACCCAGGGCCTGGTGTACGTCGACACCGAACTGCCCGACGGCGAGATCATGTCGTACTGGGACGAGTCCGCCGCGTACGCCTTCGACCTCGACGAGGTGCTGCGGCTGGAGGAGGCGACCGAGGAGCTGCACCGGATGTCGGTGGCCGCCGCCGAGCACGTGGTGGCCCGCAACCGGTACGCCGAGTTCGGCATCCCTGCCTGGGCGGCGCAGGCGGTCGCCCGGTCGCTGCACGAGCGCCCGCCCACCCTGTACGGCCGGTTCGACCTCGCCTACGACGGCTCGTGGCCGCCGAAGCTGCTGGAGTACAACGCCGACACCCCGACCGCCCTGGTCGAGGCGAGCATCGTGCAGTGGTACTGGCTGGAGGACACCCGGCCCGACGCCGACCAGTGGAACAGCCTGCACGAGCGGCTGGTCGGGGCGTGGGCCAAGATCGGGGCGGGGCTGCACGACCGGCGGGTGCACGTGTGCTGGTCCAACGAGGAGGAGTCGGGCGAGGACCAGATCACCGCCGGCTACCTGGCCGAGACGGCCCGGCAGGCCGGGCTGGACGTGACCCTGCTGCCGATCCAGCACGTCGGGTGGGACGGCCGGCGCTTCGTCGACGCCGCCGACCGGCCGGTCACCACCTGCTTCAAGCTCTACCCCTGGGAGTGGATGCTGGCCGAGCCGTACGGCCGGCCGGCGCTGGAGCCGGGCACGCCGACCACCTGGATCGAACCGGCCTGGAAGCTGCTGCTGTCGAACAAGGCGCTGCTGGCCGTGCTCTGGGAGCTGTTCCCCGGGCACGAGTACCTGCTGCCGGCGTACCTGGACTCGCCGCGCGGGATGCCGGAGTACGTGGCGAAGCCGCTGCTCGGCCGGGAGGGTGGTTCGGTACGCATCGTGACCGGCGACACGGAGATCAGCAATCCCGGCATCTATGGCGACGAGGGTTTCTGCTATCAGGAGTTCCGGCCGTTGCCGCAGTTCGACGGGGGTCGGATGGTGCTCGGTAGCTGGATCGTCGACGGCGAGTCCGCAGGTGTCGGCATCCGGGAGAGCGAAAGTCTGATCACCGACGGTTACGCGCGCTTCCTGCCGCACTACATCGACGCGCCGCGTGCCGCGTGAGTCGTCTACCGTTGGTCGGGTGAACTTCGACGCGTACGCCAGGACCGGGGTTGACCTCGTCAACGCCCACCTGGACGACCTCGACGACCTGCGGGCCCTCATTCCGGACGAGAACGCGTGGATGCGCGACGAGGTGGCCGACCGGGACCTGGCGGTCTTCCGACGGGCGCAGAAGCGGTTGCGCGACGTCTTCGAGTACGGCACCTCGGGGCGCGACGCCCAGGCGGTGGCCGAGCTGAACGCCCTGCTGGAGGCGTTCCCGGTGCAGCCGCGCATCTCCGGCCACGACTCCAGCGACTGGCACATGCACGTGACCAGCCGGGGCGCGTCGGTCAGCGCCGAATACCTGGCCGGGGCGGCGTGGGGCCTGTCGGTGTGGCTCTGCGAGTACGGCAGCGCCCGGTTCGGGGTCTGCGCCGACGAACGCTGCGGAAACGTCTACCTGGACACCTCGTCGAACTGCTGCCGCCGGTTCTGCTCGGAGCGTTGCGCCACCCGCTCGCACGTGGCCGCCCACCGCGCCCGCAAGCGCGCCGCCGAACAACCCACCCTCACCCCGGTCCCCTGAACCCCACTCACCGGGGCGGGGCGGGCGAGGCAGGGTCAGGCGTTGAGGGGGGTGGGGGCGGTGAGGTGGGCTCGGGCGAAGGCGAGGGACTCGCGCAGGTCGGCCTCGCGGACGGCGCGGCTCCTGGCGCCCCGGGTGGTGACCTCCACCGCGACCGAGCCGGTGAAGCCGCGTCCGGCCAGGGAACGCAGCAGTTCGGCGCAGGGTTGGGTGCCCCGGCCGGGCACCAGGTGCTCGTCGCGGCCCTCGCCGGTGCCGTCGCCGAGGTGGACGTGGGCCAGGCCGGCACCCATCCGGTCGGCCATCGCCAGCGGGTCGCTGTGCGACGCGGCACAGTGCGACAGGTCGAGGGTGTACGCGGGGTAGCCGACCTCGGTCGGGTCCCAGCCGGGCACGTACGGCACGAACTGCCGGCCGGCCATCCGCACCGGGTACATGTTCTCCACCGCGAAGTGCAGCCCGGTGAACCGGTCGGCGACGGTGCGCAGCCCGTCGGCGAAGTTGCGGGCGTAGTCGCGCTGCCAGGTGAACGGCGGGTGCACCACCACCGTGGGCGCCTCCAGCGTGTCGGCCAGCTCGGCGGCCCGCCGCAGCCGTTCCCACGGGTCGGGGCTCCACACCCGCTGGGTGACGAGCAGGCAGGGGGCGTGCACCGACAGCACCGGGACGCCGTAGTGCTCGGCGAGGCCGCGCAGCGCCCCGGCGTCCTGGCTGACGGCGTCGGTCCAGACCATCACCTCGACCCCGTCGTAGCCGAGTGCCGCGGCGAGCTGGAACGCCGCCGCGGTCCGCTCAGGAAAGACCGAGGAACTGGACAGGAGCACCGGGACGCGGGAAGTCACATCCCCGAGGGTAGCCCGGCCCGCCACCACAGTTCCGGACGAGCAGCGGCAAAAGCCGCGCAACGACCGGCGTACGTCACATCGGTTCGAGCTGATCCAACCGTCTGAGGATGACGCCCTCACGCAGCGCCCACGGGCAGATGTCCACCGCCGGCACGTCGAACCGGCGCAGCACCGCCTCGGCCACCACCGCCCCGGCCAGCAGCTGGTGCGCCCGACCGGCGCTCACCCCCTCCAGCTCGGGCAACTGGGCCGGCGGGATGTGCCTGACGAACCCCAGCACCTGCCGCAGCCCCGTGCGGGTGAGGCTGCGCCGCGCCCACAGGCCCGCCGAGGAGGGGGCCGCCCCGGCCAGCCGGGCCAGCGTCCGGAAGGTCTTCGAGGTGGCGACCGGCCGTTCCCAGCCGACCCCGGCCAGTTTCTCCACCACCGGGTCGAGCTGCGCGTCGACGTACTCGCGCAGCTCCTCGACGGCCTCGGCGGTCGGTGGGGTCGACCCGGCCGGGTCGACGTGCAGGCGTTCCCGGCTCAACCGGCCGGCACCCAGCGGCAGCGACACCGCCACCTCCGGGTCCTCGTCGATGCCGGCGGCCAGCTCCAGCGAGCCACCGCCGATGTCCATCGCCAGCAGCCGCCCCGCCGACCAGCCGAACCAGCGCCGGACCGCGAGGAACGTCGCCCGCGCCTCGTCCGCCCCGGAGAGCACCTCCAGCCGTACCCCGGTCTCCTCGCGGACCCGGGTCAGCACCTCGGCGGCGTTGGTGGCGTCGCGCACCGCGCTGGTGGCGAACGCCAGCAGGTCGTCGGCGGCCAGCGCGGTGGCCGACGCGCGGGCCGCCCCGACCGCCTGGACCAGCCCGTCCGCGCCGGCCCGGGTGAGCGCGCCGTCGGGGCCGATCTGCTCGGCCAGCCGCAGCACCACCTTCTCGGAGTGCGCGGCCCACGGGTGCGCGCCGTGGTGGGCGTCGACCACCAGCAGATGCACCGTGTTGGAACCGACGTCGAGCACACCCAGCCGCATGAGAAGACCCTAGGGCCACCGCGTTTCGACGGCACGCCGGCCGGCGGGTTCACTCACGCGTACGCTGGGCCGGGTGACGAGCCAGGTGGAGCTGCACGTGCTGGTGGACGGCCCCGACGACCCCCGCAGCCGGGAGGTCGGTCTGGACTTCCCCCGGGAGTGGATCGAGTTCGTCGACCCGGCCGACGAGCGGCACCTGGTGCGCGCCGACCTCACCTGGCTGCTGTCCCGCTGGACGTGCGTCTTCGGCCGGGGCTGCCACGGGATCGTCGCCGGGCGGGCCGCCGACGGGTGCTGCTCGCACGGCGCGTTCTTCACCGACGGCGACGACGAGAAGCGGGTCCGGGCGGCCGTCAAACGGCTCACCCCGCAGACCTGGCAGCACTTCCGCAAGGGTACGAAGAACTGGACCGCGACCGACACGATCGACGGCAAGAACCCGGCCCGGCGGACCGCCACCCGGGGCGAGGACGCGCCGTGCGTGTTCCTCAACGACGCCGACTTCCCCGGCGGGGGCGGGTGCGCGCTGCACGGCCAGGCGCTGCGCGACGGCGTGCACCCGTTGGAGTACAAGCCGGACGTCTGCTGGCAGCTGCCGATCCGCCGGGACCAGGAGTGGACCACCCGCCCCGACGACACGAAGGTGCTGGTGTCGACGCTCGCCGAGTTCGACAGGCGGGGCTGGGGCGCAGGCGGGCACGATCTGGACTGGTGGTGCACCTCGTCGACCGACGCGCACGTCGGCACCGAGCCGATGTACCTGTCGTACGGCCCGGAGCTGACCGCGCTGGTCGGCGCGCCCGCGTACGCGAAGCTGGCCGAGCTGTGCGCGGCCCGGCTGGGCCAGGGTCAGATCGCCCCGCACCCGGCCAGCCCGCAGGGGTGAACGGTGTGCCGGCCTACGGCTCGAACTTGTAGCCCAGCCCGCGCACGGTGACGATGAACCGGGGCGCGGACGGCTCCGGTTCGATCTTGGAACGCAGCCGCTTGACGTGCACGTCGAGGGTCTTGGTGTCACCGACGTAGTCGGCTCCCCAGACCCGGTCGATGAGCTGCCCCCGGGTGAGCACCCGGCCGGCGTTGCGCAGCAGCAGTTCCAGCAGCTCGAACTCCTTGAGCGGGAGCTGCACGGCCGCCCCGTCGACGGTCACCACGTGCCGTTCGATGTCCATCCGGACCGGGCCGGCGGCAAGCGTCGGGGCCCCCGACTCGGTCACCTCGGGGCTCTGCCGGCGCAGCACCGCCCGGATCCGGGCCACCAGCTCCCGGGGCGAGTACGGCTTGGTGACGTAGTCGTCGGCGCCGATCTCCAGCCCGACCACCTTGTCGATCTCGCTGTCCCGGGCGGTCACCATGATGATCGGCACGTGCGAGCGCTGCCGCAACTGCCGGCAGACCTCCGTCCCGGACATCTCCGGGAGCATCAGGTCGAGCAGCACGATGTCCGCGCCGGTCCGGTCGAACTCGGTGAGGGCGGAGGTGCCCGTCGCGGCGACGGAGACCTCGAAACCCTCCTTGCGGAGCATGTACGACAGGGCGTCGGAGAACGACTCCTCGTCCTCGACCACCAGTACGCGGCTCAACGGGGTGTTTCCTTTCCTACGGTCAGGCCCGGCGCAGGGTCGGTCGGGCCGGGCTCGATACCAGCGGACGGCAGTAGCGACTCCAGGGCGTCCGGAGGGCTGGCGGGTAGCCGGAGGGTGAACGTCGACCCCCCACCCAGGGTGCTCGCCACCTCCACCCGGCCGCCATGGTTGCTGGCGATGTGTTTGACGATGGCCAGGCCGAGGCCGGTGCCACCGGTGGCGCGGGACCGGGCCTGGTCGGCCCGGTAGAACCGCTCGAAGATCCGGTCGACGTCGGTGGGGGCGATGCCGATGCCCTGGTCGGTGACGGAGACCGTGACGTGGTCGTCGTCGGCCCGGGTGACGACCCGCACGGTGGTGTCCTCGCCGGAGTAGGTGATCGCGTTCTCCACCAGGTTGGACACGGCGGTGGCGAGCTGGCTGTCGCTGCCGTACGCGGTCAGGCCCCGCTGCCCCTCGGTGACCACCTGGACCCGGCGGGCGGTGGCCGAGGTGCGGGTGCGGTCGAGCACCTCGGCGATCACCCAGTCGACCGCGACGGGTTCCGGCGCGGGTTGCGGCTCGGCGCCCTGGAGCCGGGTCAGCTCCAGCAGCTCCTGCACCAGCCGGCCGAGCCGGGTCGACTCGTGCTGGATGCGCTCGGCGAACCGGCGGGCGGCCAGCATGTCCTCGGAGAGGTCGGGTGCGCCGTCGGCCGGCTCGGTGGCGTCGACGAGCGCCTCGGCGAGCAGTTGCAGCGCCCCGATCGGGGTCTTCAGCTCGTGGCTGACGTTGGCCACGAAGTCCCGCCGGACCCGGGCCAGCCGGTGCGACTCGGTCACGTCGGCCGCTTCGACGGCGATGTACCCGCCGCCGATGCCCATCGCCCGCAGGTGCACGCCGAGCGGGTTCTCCCCGGCGTTGTCGCGGCCACGGGGCAGGTCGAGTTCGATCTCGCGCCGCACCCCGGTCCGCCGGACCTGCCCGGCGAGGGTACGGATCAGCGGGTGGGCCGCGATGGAGCCGGGGGTGGCACCGGTACGGAGCAGTCCCATCGCCCGTGCTGCCGGGTTCACCAGCACCGGAACGTCGTCCGGGCCGAGCACCACGACACCGGCGCGCAGCGAGTCGATGGTCTTGCGGCCGAGCCCGGTCAGCCCGCCGGACTGGTCGTCGGGAATCGCACGCCTCCCCAGGTCCCCGTGGGGGCCCTCGCCCCCGGACGACGCCGCGCGGCGTCGCCAGGTCTGGACGGGCCGCGCCAGCAGCAGCCCGGCGACCAGTCCGGTCACCAGGGCCACCACGATCGCCACCGCCCATTCCACCCGGCGATCGTAGGGTCATTGTTAACCTGGCTATCGCCCATAACAGGACGAACCACACTCGCTTTGGCAGAAATTCACTCCCGGGCCCCGCGTCGTTCATCCGGGTTCATCTGGGCTCCCGTCGCCCCCGCCTACGGTGGGTCGCGCACCTGCTCAACCCGTACGCCAGCGGTCCCTCCGACCACCGGCGGCACCGACCCCAGGAAGTGACGATGCGCGACGAGTTCCGGGCCGACCTGCAGATCGTCAGCCAACTGCTGGTGGACATGGCCGACGGCGTACGCGCCGCGATGCGCCAGGCCACCCGCGGCCTGCTGACCGCCGACCGCGAGGCGTCCGAGGCCGTGATCGCGCGGGACGCCGAGATCGACGACCTCTACCAGCACGTCGAGGAGCGGGTCTGCGACCTGCTCGCCCGGCAGGCGCCGGTCGCCTCCGACCTGCGCGCGATGATCACCGCCCTGCACGTCGCGGCCGATCTGGAGCGGATGGGCGACCTGGCCGACCACGTGGCGAAGACCGCGCTGCGCCGGCACCCCTCCCCGGCGGTGCCGGCCGAGCTGCGGCCCGTCTTCACCGACATGGCCTCGGTCGCCGACCGGATGGCCGAGAAGATCGGCAAGGTGCTGGCCACCCCCGACGCCGACATCGCCGCCGAACTGGACCGCGACGACGACGTCATGGACGACCTGCACAAGAGCCTGTTCGGCATCCTGCTCGGCGACGAGTGGCCGTACGGGGTTGAGACCGCCATCGACGCCACCCTGCTCGGCCGGTTCTACGAGCGGTTCGCCGACCACGCGGTCAACGCCGGTGAGCGGGTGGTCTACCTGATCACCGGGGAGACCACCCCCACCGCTGGCTGACCCGCGCCGCCCGACGACGGCGAAGGGCTCCCGGCCCGGCGGAGTCGCCGGGCCGGGAGCCCTGTCGTCAGGTCAGCGGCCCTGGTTGGCGACCGCGGCGGCGGCCTCCTTGGCGGCGGCCGGGTCGAGGTAGGTCCCGCCCAGGGTGAGCGGGCGCAGCTGCGGGTCGAGGTCGTAGCGCAGCGGGATGCCGGTGGGGATGTTCAGCTTGGCGATCGCCTCGTCGGAGATCTGGTCGAGGTGCTTGACCAGGGCACGCAGCGAGTTGCCGTGCGCCGCCACCAGGACGGTGCGGCCGGCGAGGATGTCCGGCACGATCGAGTCGTACCAGTACGGGAGCATCCGCGCCACCACGTCCTTGAGGCACTCGGTGCGCGGCATCAGCTCGGTCGGCAGCAGCGCGTACCGCGGGTCACCGACCTGGGAGAACTCGTCGTCGTCGGCGATCGGCGGCGGCGGCGTGTCGTACGAGCGACGCCAGAGCATGAACTGCTCCTCGCCGTACTCGTCAAGGGTCTGCTTCTTGTTCTTGCCCTGCAGGGCGCCGTAGTGCCGCTCGTTGAGCCGCCACGACCGGCGCACCGCGATCCAGTGCCGGTCGGCGGCGTTCAGCGCCAGCTCGGCGGTGCGGATCGCCCGGCGCATCACGCTGGTGTGCACCACGTCCGGCAGCAGGTCGTGCTCGCGCAGCAGTTCGCCGCCGCGGCGCGCCTCCGCCTCGCCCTTGGCGGTCAGGTCGACGTCGACCCAGCCGGTGAAGAGGTTCTTCGCGTTCCAGTCGCTCTCGCCGTGCCGCAGCAGGACCAGCGTCCCGACGGTGGGCCCCTCGCTCGCAGTCATGCCGATCATCCTGCCGCACGGCGTCCGGGGACACGCGGGCGGTGGTGGTGACGACCACCACGTGGAAAAACGGATGACCGGTGTCCGACCCCGGAACTAGGTTGTAAGGCGCTTCAAGGACAGCGGTCATTACCTGAGCGGGGGCGCGGGCGTGCGGACGGTGCGGGGTTGGTTCCGGGAGACAACCGGTGGGCTACCGAGGACCTTCTGGTACCTCTGGACGGGCACCCTGATCAACCGGCTCGGCTCGTTCGTGCTGGTCTTCCTCGCCATCTACCTGACCCAGGCCCGCCACTTCTCGGCCGCCCAGGCCGGCCTGGTGATGGGCCTGTGGGGGGTCGGCGGCGCGGTGGGCACCACCGTGGGCGGCACCCTGGTCGACCGGTGGGGGCGACGGCCCACCCTGCTCACCGCCCACCTGGGCGCGGCCACCATGATGCTGACGCTCGGCTTCGCCCGGCCGCTCTGGGCGGTCGCGGTGGGCGCGCTGCTGCTCGGCATGTTCGCCGAGGCGGCCCGGCCGGCCTTCGGGGCCATGATGATCGACGTGGTGCCGGAGCGGGACCGGCTGCGCGCGTTCTCGCTCAACTACTGGGCGATCAACCTGGGCTTCGCCTGCGCCGCCGTGCTCGCCGGCCTCGCCGCCGAGGCCGGCTACCTGCTGCTGTTCGTGGTCGACGCGGCCACCACCCTGGTCACCGCGCTGATCATCTTCGTCAAGGTCGGCGAGACCCGCCGTCCGACGGCCGTCGCCACCGGGGGAGCGCCGGGCCGGGCCGGCGGGCCGCCCCGGGTGGGCGCGCTGCGCACCATCGCCGCCGACCGGGTGTTCCTGGGCTTCGTCGTGCTCAACCTGTTCGGCGCGCTGGTCTTCCTCCAGCACATCTCGATGCTGCCGATCGCGATGGGCGACGCCGGCCTGTCTCCCGCCACCTACGGCTCGGTGGTCGCGCTCAACGGGGTGCTGATCGTGGTGGGGCAACTCTTCGTCCCCCGGCTGATCCGGGGGCGGAGCCGGTCGCACGTGCTCGCCCTCGCCTCGGTGGTGATGGGGGTCGGCTTCGGGCTGACCGCGTTCGCCGACGCCGCCTGGTTCTTCGGGCTGACCGTGCTGATCTGGACGCTCGGCGAGATGCTCAACTCCCCGTCCAACGCCACCCTGATCGCCGAACTCTCCCCCGCCGAGCTGCGCGGGCGCTACCAGGGCGTCTTCTCGCTCTCCTGGCAGGTGGCCGGGGCGGTCGCCCCGGTGCTCGGCGGGCTGGTGCGCGAGCACGCCGGCAACGCCACGCTCTGGCTGGGCTGCGCCGCGATCGGCGTGGCGACCGCCCTGGCCCACCTGCTCTCCGGGCCGGCCCGGGAACGCCGGGCGGCCCGCCTGCGCCGCCCCGAGGTTCCCGTCGTGCCGGTCACCGCCGTCCAGCCGCCGGCCCCGCAGCCGGCCGAGGCCGCCGCGACCGCACCCGCCGAGCCGGTCGGGGCCCGCACCCCCGCCTGAGTACGCCCACCACCCCCACCGTCGACCCACGTTTCACGCCCCAGGGCAGCCCCACCGGGCCTTCCACCCGCCCCGACCGAACCCCACCCGAAAGGACGCGCACCGACCACCATTCGGCCTCCGGGCCGGGGCTGCTTCCACCACGTGCCGCGACACCGTGACGTTCGGGGCGGGGTTTCCGGATCGGCCGGACAGGGCCGAAAGTGCGCGGGAGGCCGGTGAACGGCAGAGCGCCCACCGGCGACCGATGGTCGCGGTGGGCGCTCGTACCGCCTGCCCGGCGGCGGCGGGCGACCCTCACCCCCGTAAGCGTCGCCCGCTCGCGCCGCCGGTTCCCGGGTGGCACCGTCCCCCAACGGCGTGATCCACCCGATTGCGTCCCGCTCGGTGCACGGATCTGATCGATCCGCCGCTCCCCCGAACGTTTCCGAGCGTGACGCGGTGCAATAAAGTTAGTTCGCCCAGATTCCGGATTCAACCTTCGAGCACTGTCTCGCCGGTCACAACACCGACCGTCCCCGCTCCGCTGCTGCCGTTCCGGGCTCCGTGACTGCCAACACGCGGCTACCCGGCAGCCATTCCGCCAAACGTCTCAGCCGTCTTCCCGATCGGGTGACTCGGTGCGGAAGAAGTTGCTCGGCCGGCCGTCCCGCAGCTGCTCCTGGAAGATCAGGTTCAGCTTGCGGGAGTCGAACGTCCGGAACCAGTCCTCCCAGCTCACCACACGCAGCCGGCGGCTCTCCCGGTAGCCCGGGATGTCGAAGGTGAGCACCCCCGGCCGGCCGTTGCGCTCGGTGCCGGCGATGGTCGCCGGCTTGGCGCCCCGGGCTGCGGCCCAGTTCCGGATCACCTGGTGGTTGGTGGTCACCAGGCTGCGCCCGGGACGTTCCGGACGGTCCGCCGGAGACGTGATGAGCTGCGCGGAGCGTACCGAACGGGAGGTGGACCGGCCGGTGCGTACACCCGTGGCGCGGGCGGCCTTCGCCGGCGTCGCCTTCGCCCGCGTACGCGACGGGGTGGCCTTGGCCTTCGCGGCCCCGGCCGTGCTCCTGCGGGCGGGTGCCCGACCGGACGGGCCGGTGCTGCGGCGGGCGGCGCCGCCGGCCCGGCCCTCCGCGCGCAACGTCCGTGCGAGCGCCTTCACCAGTTCCGGCTTGCGCAACGCGGAGATCCCGGAGACCCCCCGCCGACGCAACTGACCCCGGATCTCGTCGACCCTCATCCGGGAGATCTCCGATTCGGAGATGCCCGGCGTGTTCGGGGTCCGGTTGCCGGCCTGACGCGTGGTCCTGGTCGCCGTCGCGCCGCGACCTGAGCTGTTCCGCTGAGCCATGACACGCTCCTCGACAGTCCGTCCTCGGCCTGCGGCGGGTCCCACACTGCCGCGCCGCAGCGCTGCGGCATACCCGTCAGGACCGGTCCGAACCTCCGGCGGACGGGGTGAACAGGTGGGCGAAGGCGGCCAGGTTCGCGGTCGACTCGCCCCGCTTGACCCGCCACTCCCACTCCCGGCGGATGGAACTGCCGAACCCGATCTCCAGCATCGTGTCGAAGGACTCGTCGGCGTAGCTGAGCACCGCGCCGAGCAGCCGGTCCAGCTCGTCGGCGTCGACGGCGGACGGGTTGACCCGCCCGGTGAGGTAGACGTCCCCGACCGCGTCGATCGAGAACGCCACGCCGTACATCCGGGCGTTGCGTTGCAGCAGCCACGCCCACAGCTCCTCGCGCCGCTCGTCGGGCTGGCGCATCACGAACGCCTCGACCCGCAGCGCGTGCTCGCCGACGATCAGGTTGCAGATCGTCTTGAGCTTGTGGGTGCCGGGCAGGGTGACCGCGTACGAGCCCTCACCGGTGGCTTCCCAGTCCAGTTCCCGTTCGGTGCAGACCGCCTCGATCAGGGCCGCCAGCTCGCTCTTCGCGCTCATCGGACCCACTCTACGGCCGCCGTGGCCGCCCCACCCGGCGACGAGGGGCGGGGTGCCCGGTCACCACGAGCCGGTGAGCGCCGGACCGTCGGCCAGCCGGGCCGCCAGCCGCTCCCGGTGCCCGGTGACCGCCTCGCCGTAGACGGCGAGCAGCCCGGAGACGGTGCGTTCCCAGGAGAAGCTCCGGGCGTGCCGGGCGGCCCCCCGACCCAGCGCCTCCCGACCGGCCCGGTCGGGCAGCAGCCGGGCCAGCGTACGGGCCCAGTCGGTCGGGTCGTGGCCGTGCACGAGCACGCCGCTGACCTGGTCCCGGACGGCGGTGACCAGGCCACCCACGGCGGCGGCGACCACCGGCGTGCCGCAGGCCTGCGCCTCCAGGGCCACCAGCCCGAACGACTCGTTGTGCGAGGGCACCGCCACCAGGTCGGCCGCCCGGTAGAGGGCGGGCAGGTCGTCACCGGTGCGCGGCGGCAGGAAACGCACCCGGTCGGCGACCCCCGACGAACCGGCCAGCTCGATCAGCGAGGTGGGCCGGTCCAGGCCGCTGCCGCTCGGGCCGCCGCAGATCACCACGGTCACCTGGTCGGCCAGGGCCGGGTCGCGTTCCCGCAACGCGGCGACCGCGCGGACCAGCACGTCCGGGGCCTTCAACGGCTGGATCCGGCCGACGAACGCGACGACGTACCCGTCGGTGGGCAGGCCCAGCCGGCGACGGGCGGCGCGGGCGGCGGCCTCCCGGTCCCCGGCGGCGGGCCGGAACCGCGCCAGGTCCACCCCCGGCTCGACGACCGCCACCCGGGACGGGTCGGCGGCGTACCTGTCGATCAGGTCGGTGGCCTCCGCGCGGGTGTTCGCGACCAGCCGGTCGGCCTCGGCGACCACCTGTTCCTCGCCGATCACCCGGGCCTTCGGCTCCGGCCGGTCACCGGCGGCGAGCTGGGCGTTCTTCACCTTCGCCAGGGTGTGCGCGGTGTGCACCAGCGGCACCCCCCAGCGCTCCTTGGCCAGCCAGCCGACCTGACCGGAGAGCCAGTAGTGCGAGTGGATCAGGTCGTAGTGGCCCGGCGGGCGGGCCGCCTCGGCCCGCAGCACCCCGGCGGTGAAGGCACAGAGCTGACCGGGCAGCTCCTCCTTGGTCAGCCCCTCCAGCGGGCCGGAGGTGACGTGCCGGACGTGCACCCCGGGGGCCATCTCCACCACCGGCGGCAGGTCACCGGAGGTGGCCCGGGTGAAGATCTCCACCTCGACGTTCGCCTCGGCGAGCCGACGGGCGACCTCCAGGATGTAGACGTTCATGCCGCCCGCGTCGCCGGTGCCCGGCTGGTGCAACGGTGAGGTGTGCACCGACAGGGTGGCGATCCGGCGGGGCCGGGGCCACGGCAGGGCACCTCGCTGACGACCGACACCGGTGTGCTGATCCGCCACGTCCGCTCCCTCTGTCACGGTTGATGCCGTCCCGCACGACCGGCGCTCCTCGGACAACCTTCACGCCGGATGCAATCTTCCCCATCGGGCTTCGGAAATGCCTCGCCCCGGGCCGTGGGCGTGACGGACCTCATCACGGGACCCGGGACGGCCGGTCGCGCCGCCGGGGTGAGAATGGCCTGATGACCTCTGTCGCGATCGTCACCGGGGCGTCCAGCGGGATCGGCGCGGCCACCGCCCGCCGGCTCGCCGCCGAGGGTTTCCACGTGCTCGCCGCCGCCCGCCGCACCGACCGGCTCGCCGGTCTGGTCGCCGAGATCGCGGCGGCCGGCGGCAGCGCCACCGCCGTAGCCTGCGACGTCACCTCGGACGAGTCGGTGGCCGGGCTGGCCCGCGCCGCCGCCGACGCCCCCGGTCCGGTCACCGTCCTGGTCAACAACGCCGGCGGGGCGCGTGGGCTGGACCCGGTGGAGACCGGCTCGGTCGCCGACTGGCAATGGATGTACGACGTGAACGTGCTCGGCACCCTGCGGGTCACCCAGGCCCTGCTGCCGGCCCTGGAGCGTTCCGGCGCCGGGACCGTCGTGGTGGTCTCGTCCACCGCCGGGTTCACCGTGTACGAGGGCGGCGGCGGATACAGCGCGGCCAAGCACGCGCAGACCGCCGTGGCGGGCACCCTGCGGTTGGAGCTGTGCGGCCGGCCC
The DNA here is from genome assembly GCF_002210435.1 of Micromonospora wenchangensis. GTDB lineage: Bacteria > Actinomycetota > Actinomycetes > Mycobacteriales > Micromonosporaceae > Micromonospora > Micromonospora wenchangensis. The sequence goes on along the minus strand of NZ_MZMV01000046.1, from coordinate 8,972 downwards.
GTCCGGGTGGTCGAGATCGACCCCGGGATGGTCCGGACGGAGGAGTTCAGCCTGAACCGCTTCGGCGGGGACGCGGCGAAGGCCGACGCCACCTACGCCGGGGTGGCGCGGCCCCTGGTGGCCGCCGACGTCGCCGAGTGCGTCGCCTGGTGCGCCACCCTCCCGCACCACGTCAACGTGGACCGTCTGGTGGTCCGCCCGCTGGCCCAGGCCGCCCAGCACAAGGTGCACCGGGTCGGGCAGTGACCCGGGATGGCTGACCGGGGCCGGCAGCGGCCGGTGGGGGTGGTGACCCGGGGGACGACGAACCCGAACCGGCTCCGCCGGGTCGACAACTGGATCGTCGGGACCTGCGGCGACCGGTTACGGGCCGCCGCCGACCCGCTGGTGGTGGACCTCGGTTACGGCGCCACCCCGGTCACCGCCGTCGAGCTGCGGGACCGGCTGGCCGCCCGGGTCCGCGCCGACGTCCGGGTGGTCGGGTTGGAGATCGATCCGGTACGGGTGGCCGCCGCCGCGCCGGCCGCCGACCCACCGGGGTTGACGTTCGCCCGGGGCGGCTTCGAACTGGCCGGGTTGCGGCCCACCGTGGTCCGGGCGTTCAACGTGCTCCGCCAGTACGACGAGAGCGAGGTGGCCGACGCCTGGCGGACGGTCACCGACCGGCTCGCCCCGGGCGGGGTGCTGGTCGAGGGCACCTGCGACGAGTTGGGCCGGCTGGCCGGCTGGCTGCTGGTCGACGCCACCGGCCCCCGGACGCTGACCCTGGCCGCCCGGCTGAGCACGCTGGAGAGCCCCGCCCGGTTGGCCGAGCGCCTGCCGAAGGCGCTGATCCACCACAACGTGCCGGGCGAACGCGTCCACGCCCTGCTGCACGCCCTGGACGACGCCTGGCAGGCCGCCGCCGGGCTGGCTCCGTTCGGTCCCCGCCAACGCTGGCTGACCGCCGTCGGCGCCCTGCGGTCCACCGGTTGGCCCGTCCTCGACCGCCCCCACCGCTGGCGTCACGGCGAACTCACCCTCCCCTGGTCCACCGTCGCCCCCACCTGACCCAGGGCGGGGGTCGGGGTGGGTCAGAGGGTGCAGTTGACGAGGACGGGTTCGGGGTGCAGGGGGACGGCGAAGCGGGTGTGGACGCCGTCGCGGATCTCCCGGGCGAGGGCGATCAGGTCGGCGGTGCGGGCGGTGCCGCTGTGGTTGGTCAGGGCCAGGGTGTGCTTGCCGGAGATGGCGGTGCCGCCCGGCCCGGGGTGCCCCTTGGCGAAGCCCGCCTTGTCGATCAGCCAGGCGGCGCTGACCTTCACCAGGTCACCGGGGCAGGGCCAGGACGGGGGTTCGCCGATGTCGGCGGCGCGCTCGCGCAGCAGGTCGTACGCCGCCCGGTCGAGCACCGGGTTGGTGAAGAACGAGCCGACCGACCAGGTGTCCGGGTCGGCGGGGTCGAGCACCATGCCCTTGCCGGCGCGCAGGCCCAGCACGGTGTCCCGGGCGGCGGCCAGCGGCACCCGGTCACCGACCTCGACGCCGAGCGAGCGGGCCAGTTCGGCGTAGCGGACCGGCCCGGACAGCGGCGAGCGGTCCAGCCGGAAGTCGACCGAGAGCACCACCCAGCGGTCGCTGTACTTGAAGATGCTCCCCCGGTACGCGAAGCCGCAGTCGGCGGCGGCGACGGTGGTGAGCCGGTCCTCGGCGCGGTCGTACACCTGGACGCCGGTGATCCGTTCGGCGACCTCCTGGCCGTACGCGCCGACGTTCTGGATGGGGGTGGCGCCGGCCGAGCCGGGGATGCCGGAGAGGCACTCCAGGCCGGACCAGCCGTTGCCGACGGTGGCGGCGACGAGGTCGTCCCAGGGTTCGCCGGCTTCGACCCGTACGGTGACGGTGTCGGTGTCCTCGGCGACCACGGTGTAGCCCCGCGACCGGATCAGCACGACGGTGCCGGGGAAGCCGGCGTCCCCGACGACCACGTTGCTGCCGCCGGCGAGGACCAGCACCGGTTCGTCGCGCCGGTGCGCCTCGCGGACCCGGTGGACGATCTCGTCGGCGCTGGTGGCGGTCACGCAACGGGCGGCGGGGCCACCGAGCCGCAGGGTGGTGTATTCCGCCAGGGCGGCCGGATCGGCGGGTTGCGCGTCCGTTGTCGGTTTGGCGTAGACGTCTGACACGCCTTTCACCCTAGGCTGAGGGGTAGCCGCGGCACCCACTGGTCGCCGGGTCACCCCGGGGAGGATTGCGATGAGCAGACTGCACGCCACGAAGGACTTCTGGTTGGGAGCGCTCCGGATCGACGGTCCGGCGTTCGCCGCGGCCGTCGCCGAGGCCCCGCCGGAGACACCGGTGCTGTCCTGCCCGGGGTGGACGGTGGCAGACCTCACCGTGCACCTGGGCGGTCTCTACTACTGGGTGCACTCGGTCGCCGGCGCCGGGGACACCGCGCAGCCGGCCAGTCGCGACGACACCGTCGACCTGCCCGCCGGGGTGACGCCGCTCCAGCTCTGGCAGCACCAGTACGACCAGCTGATGACCCTGTTCGACGCGCTCGACCCGGAGGCCCCGGCGTGGAACTGGGCGCCGCAGCCGAAGAAGGCCGGGTTCTGGGCCCGGCGGATGGCGCACGAGACCGCGGTGCACCGGTGGGACGCCCAGCTCGCCATCGCCGCCGGTGACCCGATCGAGGCGAAGCTCGCCGCCGACGGGGTGAGCGAGGTGCTGGACACCTGGCTGCCGTCCGGTCGTCGGCGTAACCGGGGGCAGTGGCAGGGGGTGGTGCACCTGACCGCGACGGACGCCGCGCAGGACTGGTACCTGCGGATGCGCGGCGAGGGGGTGGCCCTGCTGGACACGGCGACGGTGTTCGGGCACGACGACCACCACGCCCGGGTGCAGGTCACCGGTTCGGCCAGCGACCTGCTGCTGGCGCTGTGGGGCCGGGTCAGCTTCGACACCCTCGGGGTGGCGGGGGACCGTTCCCTGCTGGAGGGCCTGCGGGTGGGCTGACCTCCCGCACCGCGTCCGCGTACCGCAGAGCGGCCGTCCCCGTCCGGGGGCGGCCGCTCTCGTGTGTGCCGGCCCGGCCAATGCTCCGAGAGAGCGCTCTCTTGACAGGAGTCGATCGACCCACCACCCTGTCGTGAGAGCGCTCTCTCACCGCTATCGAGTCCGGGCCGCCGCCTCACGTGGCCCGCGCATACACGCACCACCCCACCACCGACCTGAGAGGGGTCCGACCCAGATGGGTGTCTTTTCCCGCCGCCGCCTCACGGCGATCGCCCTGGTCACCGTCACCGCACTGCTCGGCACCACCGCCTGCGGCGGCGACGACGGGGCCGCCGACGGCGGCCCGGTCACGCTGACCGTCGACGTGTTCGGCCAGTTCGGCTACGAGAAGCTCTACCGGGAGTACGAGGCCGCCCACCCCGGCATCAAGATCGTGGAGCGGGGCACCGGCGGCAACCTCGACGAGTACTCCCCCAAACTCACCCAGTGGCTCGCCGCCGGCAAGGGCGCCGGTGACGTGGTAGCCATCGAGGAGGGGCTGCTGGTCGAGTACAAGGCCAACCCGCAGAACTTCGTCAACCTGCTCGACCACGGGGCCGCCGACCTCAAGGGCAACTTCCTGGAGTGGAAGTGGACCGGCGGGCTGACCGCCGACGGCAAGCAGCTCATCGGCCTCGGCACCGACGTCGGCGGGATGGCGATCTGCTACCGCAAGGACCTCTTCGCCGCCGCCGGCCTGCCCACCGACCGGGAGGCCGTGTCCAAGCTCTGGCCCACCTGGCAGGACTACGTGCGGGTCGGCGAGCAGTTCAAGGCGAAGAACACCGGCGCGGCCTTCCTGGACGCCGCCACCAACACCTTCAACACCATCCTGTTGCAGACCGCCGGCAACACCACCGGCTACAGCTACTACGACACCACCGACAAGCTGGTGGTCGACAGCAACCCGGCGGTACGCCAGGCGTACGACACCACCGTCGACATCATCGACTCCGGCCTCTCCGGCCGGTACGGGGCCTGGTCGGAGGAGTGGGTGTCGGCCTTCAAGCAGGCCAAGTTCGCCACCATCGCCTGCCCGGCCTGGATGACCGGGGTGATCGAGGGCAACGCCGGGCCCGACGCCAAGGGCAAGTGGGACATCGCCCAGGTGCCCGGCAGCGGCGGCAACTGGGGCGGCTCCTACCTGGCGGTGCCGAAGCAGAGCCGGCACCAGGCCGAGGCGATCGAACTGGCCAAGTTCCTGACCAGCGCCAAGGGCCAGATCGGCGCGTTCCAGGAGAAGGGGCCGCTGCCGTCGTCCCCGCAGGCGCTGGAGGACCCGGCGATCGTCAACTCGACCAACGCGTACTTCTCCGACGCCCCGGTCGGCAAGATCTTCGCCGCTGGCGCGAAGAGCCTCAAGCCGGTCTACATGGGCCCCAAGAACCAGGCCGTCCGCACCGAGGTGGAGAACGCCGTGCGCACCGTCGAACTGGGTCAACGCAACCCCGCCCAGGGCTGGACCGACGCCACCGCCAACGCCCGCAAGGCCGCCGCCAAGTAACCCGGTCCGGGGGCGGGGTCGCGGGCCCACGCCGCGACTCCGCCCCCGACGGGCGGGCGGGTGCAGGCCGGGACAGAGAGGAAACGCACGGGAGATGGTTGTTCAGGTCGACGGTCCGCCGCCGGGGGCGGTACGGACCCGGAGCAGACGGCCGGAGCGGGAGCACCGGTTGGCCCGGCTCGACGTCAGGTACTCGCCCTACCTGTACGTGACGCCGTTCTTCCTGCTGTTCGCGATCTTCGGGCTCTATCCGCTGGCGTACACGTTCTGGGTGTCGCTGCACGACTGGGACCTGCTGGGGGTGGACCCGGCCTTCGTGGGCGCGCAGAACTACACCCAGCTGATGGCCGACGCCGACTTCTGGAACTCGGTGGTGAACACCCTCGGCATCTTCGTCCTCTCCACGGTGCCGCAACTGCTCGCCGCCCTCTGGCTGGCCAACCTGCTCAACCGCCGGCTACGGGCACGGACCACCTGGCGGATGGCGGTGCTGGTGCCCAACGTCACCTCGACGGCGGCGGTGGCGATCGTCTTCGCGGTGCTGTTCGGCCGCGAGTTCGGCATGATCAACTGGCTGCTCGATCTGGTCGGCGTCGACGCGATCGACTGGAAGGCGAACCGGTTCGCCGCCTGGACGGCCATCTCCGCCATGGTCGACTGGCGGTGGACCGGCTACAACGCGCTGATCTTCCTGGCCGCGATGCAGGCCATCCCCCGCGACCTGTACGAGTCCGCCTCGATCGACGGGGCCGGCCGGGCCCGGCAGTTCTGGTCGATCACCGTGCCGCTGCTCAAACCCACGATCATCTTTGCGGTGATCATCTCCACCATCGGCGGACTGCAACTGTTCACCGAGCCCCGGCTGTTCAACTCCGGCACCAACGCGATCCGGGGCGGGCCGCTGCGCGAATCCCAGACGATGACCATGTACATGTTCGAGAACGCCTTCGCCCCGCACTACAACTTCGGCTACGGCTCGGCCGTCGCCTGGCTGCTCTTCGCCCTGATCGCGGTGGTCGCGGCGATCAACGTACTGATCCTGCGCCGGCTCGGCGGCGGCGCCCGCAAGGGGGACCGATGACCCGCATCTGGTCGGCCGGCCGGCTCACCTACCCGGCGCTGACGCTCACCGCCCTGCTGTCGATCTTCCCGATCTACTGGATGTTCGTGGTCGCCAGCCGCAGCAGCGACGCGATGGGCCAGGTGCCGCCACCGCTCACCCCCGGCGGCAACCTCGGCGCGAACATCACCCGGCTGTTCGCCAACCCCGACGCGCACTTCCTCACCGGCCTGGTCAACTCGACGATCGTCGCGGTCAGCGTCACCTTCTCGGTGGTGCTCTTCTCCACCCTCGCCGGGTTCGCATTCGCCAAGCTGCGGTTCCGGGGCCGCAACGCCCTGCTCATGGTCATCGTCGCCACCATGATGGTGCCCACCCAGCTCGGGGTCATCCCGCTGTACCTGCTGATGACCAAGCTGAACTGGAACGACCGGCTGCCGGCGGTGATCGTCCCCGCCCTGGTCACCGGGTTCGGCGTGTTCATGATGCGTCAGTACGCGGCCCAGGCGGTCAGCACCGAGCTGATCGAGGCGGCCCGGGTCGACGGCTGCCACACGCTGCGGATCTACTGGAACGTGGTGCTGCCCGCGCTGCGCCCGGCCGCCGCCGTCCTCGGCCTGCTCACGTTCATGACGACCTGGAACGACTTCCTCTGGCCGTACGCTGTGCTCAACGACCCGGAGAATCCGACCGTGCAGTTGTCGTTGCGGGCCCTCTCCGACGGTTACTACCAGGACATGTCGCAGGTGTTCACCGGCACGGCGATCGCGACGCTGCCATTGCTGCTGGTGTTCGTCGTGTTCGGCCGCCAGATCATCGGCGGCATCATGGAAGGTGCGGTTAAGGCGTGAGCGCGAGGAGTGAGCCGGGTTTGCGAGCCCCGCAGTCGCGAACGAAGGAGAAAGCCGCGTGAATGAGGTTCGTTTTCCGGAGGGCTTCGTGTGGGGCGCGGCGACCGCCGCGTACCAGATCGAGGGCGCGGCCCGCGACGACGGTCGCGGCGAGTCCATCTGGGACACCTTCAGCCGTACGCCGGGCAAGGTGTTCGCCGGGCACACCGGTGACGTCGCCTGCGACCACTACCACCGGTACGCCGACGACGTGGCGCTGATGGCCGAGCTGGGGCTGGCCGCGTACCGGTTCTCGGTGGCCTGGCCCCGGATCAGGCCGGACGGCACCGGCCCGGTCAACCCGCGCGGCCTGGACTTCTACGACCGGTTGACCGACGCGCTGCTCGACCGGGGCATCGACCCGATCGTCACGCTCTACCACTGGGACCTGCCGCAGACGTTGCAGGACCGGGGCGGCTGGACCAGCCGGGAGACCGCCGAGCACTTCGCCGACTACGCCCTGGCGGTGCACGCCCGGCTCGGTGACCGCATCCGCACCTGGACGACGCTCAACGAGCCTTGGTGCTCGGCGTACCTGGGTTATGGCAACGGGGTGCACGCCCCCGGCGAGCAGGACGCCGGGGCGGCGTTCCGGGCCGTACACCATCTGCTGCTGGGGCACGGGCTGGCGGCACGGGCGCTGCGGGCGGCCGGCGCGCGGACGGTCGGGATCACCCTCAACCCGGCGGACGTCGCGCCGGCCGACCCGGCCAGCGCCGCCGACGCCGCCGCGGTGCGTCTCGTCGACGGCCTCCAGAACCGGATCTTCCTGGACCCGCTGACCGGGGCCGGCTACCCGGCCGACGTGCTCGAACACGTCGCCCGGATGGTGGAGCCCACGTTCGTCCGGGACGGCGACGAGAAGATCATCGCCGCGCCGCTGGACCTGCTGGGCATCAACTACTACTCGCCGACCTACGTCGCGGGCCGCCCGGACGGGGCGGGCAGCAGCGCCTACCCGGGCACCGAGCAGGCGGTGGAGTTCCTGCCCGCCACCGGGCCGGTGTCCGACATGGGCTGGCAGATCGAGCCGGCCGGGCTGACCCGGCTACTGGTGCGGCTCGCCGCCGACTACCCGGGGCTCCCGCTGATGATCACCGAGAACGGTGGCGCGTTCCCCGACGACAGCGGCACCTCCGACGGGGGCGGGGCGGGCCGGATCCACGACGCCGACCGGATCGCCTACCTGGACGGGCACCTGCGGGCCGCGCACGAGGCCATCTCCCGCGGAGTCGACCTGCGCGGCTATCTCGTATGGTCGTTGCTGGACAACTTCGAGTGGGCCGAGGGCTATCGGAAGCGGTTCGGGATCGTCCACGTCGACTATCTGAACCAGCGGCGCACCCCGAAGTCGAGCGCCCGGTGGTACCAGGAGGTGATCTCCCGGAACGGGCTGTGACGAGGTGGTGGTGGCGGGTATGACGGCGGCACAGCGGCCCACCCTGGAGGAGGTCGCCCGGCAGGCCGGCGTGTCCCGGGCGACGGTCTCCCGGGTGGTGAACGGCTCCACCACGGTCGCCGAGCCGATCCAGGAGGCGGTCCGCCGGGCGGTGGCCGAGCTGGGGTACGTGCCGAACCTGGCCGCCCGCAGCCTGGTCACCCAGCGGACCGACTCGGTCGCCCTGGTGCTGCCGGAGGCGGCCACCCGGGTCTTCTCCGACGACCAGGTCTTCCCCGGGCTCATCCGGGGCGCGGCCCAGGAACTGGAGGCGGCCGACAAGCAGCTCGTGCTGATGCTGGCCGGTTCGCCCGCCGGGCACGACCGGGTCGCCCGCTACACCACCGGCCGGCACGTCGACGGGGTGCTGTTCGCCTCGCTGCACGGGGAGGACCCGCTGCCCGGCCGGCTCGCCCGGCTGGGCATCCCGGTGGTGTGCAGCGGCCGGCCGCTGGACGCCGCCGACGTGCCCTACATCGACGTGGACCACATCGGCGGGGTCGCCAGGGCGACCCGCTACCTGATCGACAACGGTCGCCGCCGGATCGCCACCATCGCCGGCCCGCAGGACATGGTCGCCGGCATCGAACGGCTCGCCGGCTACCGCGACACCGTGGTCGCCGCCGGCCTGCCGCAGATGATCGAGTACGGCGACTTCACCCGCGAGTCGGGGACCATCGCGATGCGTCGGCTGCTCGCCGCGTACCCCGATCTGGACGCGGTCTTCGCCGCCTCCGACCTGATGGCGCACGCCGCTCTGCGGGCGCTGCACGAGGCGGGCCGGCGGGTGCCGGACGACGTCGCGGTGATCGGCTTCGACGACATCGAGACGGCCGCCTACACCGAGCCACCGCTGACCACCGTGCGCCAGCCGATCGTCGAGCTGGGACGGAAGATGACCCGGCTGCTGCTGGCCCTGGCCGACGGTGCCGAGGTGGAGCGGGCGGTGGTGCTGCCGACGGAGCTGGTGATCAGGCAGTCCGCCTGACCCCCCGCCCCGGTCCCGTCCGCTGCGCTCCCTGCCCACCGCGCTGCCCCCCCCCC
>NZ_MZMV01000045.1 GCF_002210435.1 Micromonospora wenchangensis | reverse complement strand
CGAGGTGGGCCGGTACGGCGGGGCGGGCGGTGGCCGCCGGCCGGGCCCGGGTGACCGGCCCCGTCGGTGCCCGGCCCGGTCCCGCCGGGCCGGCGTGGCCCGTCGTCCCCGGTGCCCGACCCGGTCCGGCCGTGCTGGCGGGTTCCGCCGCCGCGGCGGTCACCGCCGGGGTGGCGTGGGGCGCGGGGCCGGTACCGGGCAGCGCCGGTACGGCGGCGAGGATGCCCAGGCAGTTCACGAAAACCGCGAGGGCCCTGTGGTGTCGTCTCGATGCAGGCATACCAACGAACCTCCGGAGCCGACGTTAGGAGCGCGCACCCTCCGGGCGGGTACGAAGCGCCGAACCCCGCCCGCCGCGCCGACGGATGGCCTACGCTGCGCCGACGCCCCGGTGGTCGGCGGGCGACACCGGGCGTGGGGATAGATTGGCCGGGTGCGTATCGCTCGTTTCGCTCATGCCAAGGGAATGTCGTTCGGGGTCGTCGAGGGCGAGCCGGAGGCCGGGCCGCAGGGCCTGACCGTCGCCGAGATCGAGGGCCACCCGTTCGGGCAGATCCAGTTCTCGGGTGCCCGGTGGGCGCTCTCCGACGTGCGGCTGCTGTCGCCGATCCTGCCCAGCAAGGTGGTCTGTGTGGGGCGTAACTACGCCGAGCACGCCGCCGAGCACGGCAACGAGGTGCCGAAGGAGCCGTTGCTCTTCCTCAAGCCGTCCACCTCGGTGATCGGCCCCCGGGACGCGATCCGGCTGCCGATCTTCTCCAGGCAGGTGGAGCACGAGGCCGAGCTGGCCGTGGTGATCGGCGCGCCGGGTGCCCGCCGGGCCGACCGGGCCACCGCCGCGAAGGCCGTCTTCGGCTACACCTGCGCCAACGACGTCACCGCGCGGGACCTCCAGCGGTCCGACTCGCAGTGGACCCGGGCCAAGGGGTTCGACTCGTTCTGCCCCATCGGTCCCTGGATCACCACCGGTCTCGACGTCTCCGACCTGGAGGTGCGGTGCGAGGTGGGGCGCAACCCGGACGAGATGGAGGTACGTCAGCTCGGCCGGACCAAGGACATGGTGTTCGACGTGCCGGCGCTGGTGTCGTACATCTCGCACGTGATGACGCTGCTGCCCGGCGACGTGGTGCTGACCGGCACCCCGGCCGGGGTTAGTCCGCTCACGGACGGGGATACGGTCACCGTACGGATCGAGGGGATCGGCGAGCTCACCAACTCGGTGGTGCCTGTCGCCTGAGCCGTACGACACCCCTGTTTCCGCAGCTCACAGGCGGTTTGGGGGATTGGATTTGGCCTGTTGGCGCGGGGAGGGTAAAGTTCCTTCCCGGCGCCACAAGGGGCCAATGGGGTATGGGGTAATTGGCAGCCCAACTGATTCTGGTTCAGTTAGTCTAGGTTCGAGTCCTGGTACCCCAGCGCAACCGCGGGTTCACCCGAATCCGTGGACGCTGGATTCTGACGGAGATCGGCTCCGTCCCGTCGCCGGGGCGAAGTTGATCTCTGATAGAGTGCAGCTTCCCCGCCCGGCAGGGCAGGGAAGCACGAGCTATGTTCTGGCCCCGTCGTCTAGTGGCCCAGGACGCCGCCCTCTCAAGGCGGTAGCGCCGGTTCGAATCCGGTCGGGGCTACAACGCTGACAGCCCGTCCCACGTTCGTTGGGGCGGGCTTCTTCGCATCCCGGTGCCTCCGTGTGCGGCGGCTGGGCCCGGCGGGCACCGTGCGGGTGGCCGGCCCCGCGTAGGTGGTTGGCCCACTGCGGGTGGCTGGGTCCGGTGCGGGTGGCCTGGTCCGGTGAGCGTGGCTGGTCCGGTGCGGGTGGCGATGATGCGCCGTCCCGGCCGCCCGGACACCCCGACTTCACCACCCGGGCACCGGCTCGCGCCGGGGTGCCGACCCCCGTCTTTGGGGCCGGGTGCCGGTGCCGTTAGACTAACGCCGCACCGCCCCACGGGGTGGTGAAGCAGAAAAAAGTGCCTGGCCCCGTCGTCTAGTGGCCCAGGACGCCGCCCTCTCAAGGCGGTAGCGCCGGTTCGAATCCGGTCGGGGCTACCACACGATCGGCCCGTCTCGCCCCGCGAGGCGGGCCGATCATCGTTTCCCCTTCCCTCATCCCTCCCGCCCCGCGCGCTCGCCCCGGTGATCAAGAGGTTTGCGTCACGTGATCAAGAAGTTCGCGTCACTTTGATCTCTGAACATGACGCAAACTTCTTGATCACCGGGGCGGGTGGGGTGGAGAGGGGGGCGGGATCCGATGAGGGTGGGGTGGGGGTCAGAGGCCGGAGAGGCGTTGGCCGGCGCGGACGACGGCCATGGCGTGTCGTTCGCCGGGGCGGCGGCCGAGGCGTTCGATCGGGCCGGAGATGCTGATCGAGGCGATCACCCGGCCGGTGCGGTCCCGGATCGGCGCGGAGACGCTCGCCACACCGGCCTCCCGTTCGGCGACGCTCTGCGCCCAGCCCCGGCGGCGTACCTCGGCGAGGGTGCGGCCGGTGAACTTGGACCGGGGCAGCAGCGGCATGACCGCCTCGGGCGGCTCCCAGGCGAGCAGGATCTGCGCCGCGGAGCCGGCCGTCATGGGTAGCACCGAGCCGACCGGCACGGTGTCCCGCAGGCCGCTGGCCCGCTCGGCGGCGGCCACGCAGACCCGTTCGTCGGCCCGGCGCAGGTAGAGCTGGGCGCTCTCCCCGGTGGCGTCGCGCAGCGCGGCGAGCAACGGCTCGGCGGCGGTCAGCAGGACGTCCGGGGCGGCGTTGGCCAGCTCGCCGAGCCGGGGCCCGGGACGCCATCGCCCCTGGGTGTCCCGGACCAGCATCCGGTGGATCTCCAGGGCCTGGGCCAGCCGGTGTGCGGTGGCTCGGGGCAGCTTGGTGCGTTCAACGAGTTCGGCCAGGCTGGCGCCGTCGACACAGGCGGCCAGGATGACCACCGCCTTGTCGAGGACGCCGACACCGCTCATACTGTGTCCCACAAGCCGAAATTTACCTCCCAGAATTTAGGATGTCCAGATGGTGGGAGTCACTCAACCGAGGACCCTGGCCGAGAAGGTCTGGGACGCGCACGTCGTACGGACCGCCGAGGGTGAGCCGGACCTGCTCTACATCGACCTGCACCTGCTGCACGAGGTGACCAGCCCGCAGGCGTTCGACGGGCTGCGCCTGGCCGGTCGAGGGGTCCGTCGTCCCGACCTCACGCTCGCGACCGAGGACCACAACACCCCGACCGGGTACGACGATCCCGCGTTCCGGCTGCGCCGGGGCGACCTGCTGACGATCGCGGACCCGACCTCGCGTACCCAGATCGAGACGTTGCGCCGCAACTGTGCCGAGTTCGGCCTGCGGCTGCACCCCCTGGGCGACGAGAACCAGGGCATCGTGCACGTGATCGGCCCCCAGTTGGGCGTCACCCAGCCAGGCATGACGATCGTCTGTGGCGATTCGCACACCGCCACCCACGGCGCGTTCGGGGCGCTGGCCTTCGGCATCGGCACCAGTGAGGTCGAACACGTCCTGGCCACCCAGACCCTGCCGCAGGCCCGCCCGAAGACCATGGCGGTCAACGTCACCGGCCAGCTCGGCCCCGGCGTCACCGCCAAGGACCTGGTCCTCGCGCTGATCGCCCAGGTGGGCACGGGCGGCGGACGCGGCCACATCGTGGAGTACCGGGGCGAGGCCATCCGGGCGCTGTCGATGGAGGGCCGGATGACGGTGGCGAACATGTCCATCGAGTGGGGCGCCAAGGCGGGCCTGATCGCGCCGGACGAGACCACCTTCGCGTACCTCAAGGGCCGGCCGCACGCGCCGGCCGGGGCCGACTGGGACGCGGCGCTGGCCTACTGGCGGACGCTGCCCACCGACGACGGCGCGACCTTCGACGCCGAGGTGACCCTGGACGCCTCCCGGATCACCCCGTTCGTCACCTGGGGCACCAACCCCGGCCAGGGCGCCCCGCTCGGCGCGGCCGTGCCGGACCCGGAGGAGTTCACCACCGACGCCGAGCGGACCGCCGCGCGCCGGGCCCTGGAGTACATGGACCTCACCCCGGGCACCCCGCTGCGCGACCTCGCCGTCGACGTGGTGTTCGTCGGTTCCTGCACCAACGGCCGGCTGGAGGACCTGCGGGCCGCCGCCGACGTGCTGCGCGGCCACCGGGTCGCCGACGGGGTACGGATGCTGGTGGTGCCCGGCTCCGCCGCCGTGCGGGAGGCCGCCGAGGCGGAGGGCCTGGACAAGGTCTTCGCCGACGCCGGAGCGGAGTGGCGGTTCGCCGGCTGCTCGATGTGCCTGGGCATGAACCCGGACACGCTCAAGCCGGGCGAGCGTTCGGCCTCGACCTCCAACCGCAACTTCGAGGGCCGGCAGGGCCGGGGCGGGCGTACCCACCTGGTGTCCCCGCCGGTCGCCGCCGCCACCGCCGTGACCGGCCGGCTCGCCGCCCCGGCCGATCTGTAGAAGGGCAGCCGAGAGATGGACAAGTTCACCACCCACACCGGCACCGCCGTGCCGCTGCGCCGTTCCAATGTGGACACGGATCAGATCATCCCGGCCGTGTACCTCAAGCGGGTGACCCGTACCGGCTTCGCCGACGGGCTGTTCAACGCCTGGCGGGAGGACCCGGGGTTCGTGCTCAACGACCCCGTCCGGGCCGGGGCGTCGATCCTGGTGGCCGGGCCGGAGTTCGGCACCGGGTCGTCCCGGGAGCACGCCGTCTGGGCGCTGCGCGACTGGGGTTTCCAGGCGGTCATCTCGCCCCGGTTCGGGGACATCTTCCGGGGCAACGCGCTCAAGGAGGGCCTGCTTCCGGTCGAGCTGGAACTGGCCGTGGTCGAGCAGATCTGGGACCGGGTGGAGGCCGACCCGACCACCCCGGTCACCGTCGACCTGACCACCCGTGAGGTCCGCCTCGGGGAGTCCACCTGGCCGTTCCCGCTCGACGACCACAGCCGCTGGCGGCTGATGGAGGGCCTGGACGACATTGGACTCACCCTGCGGCACCTCGCCGACATCGAGGCGTACGAGGCGGGTAGGCCCTCGTTCGCGCCCGCCGTGCGCTAGCCGTACGTCCGATCACGGCACGCATTTCATCCGACCAGCGCGCGGTTTTCGCCCCCACCGGTTCATCCGGTGGGGGCGAATCCGTTACGACACAAGGGCTTTTTTCCACCGAATGTTTGTGTCCAGGCAGCACAGGGCATACGGTGCGCGCAGAATGGCTCGCGTCGAGTCAGTTGCACAATCGGGAGGAAGTCGTGAACAAGGCCGAGCTCATCGAGGCGCTCGCCGCTCGCCTGGGGGACCGGAAGTCGGCGACGGCGGCGCTCGACGCGGTCCTCGCCGAGGTCCAGGCGGCGGTCACCAAGGGCGACAAAGTGGCGATCACCGGATTCGGATCGTTCGAAAAGCGTGTCCGGGCGGCGCGAACAGCGCGCAACCCGCGTACCGGTGAGGCGGTGAAGGTCAAGAAGACATCCGTTCCGGCCTTCAAGCCGGGCGCCGGTTTCAAGGAGATGGTGGCCACCGGCAAGGTGCCGAAGACCGCCGCTCCGGCGAAGAAGACCACCAGCACGGCGGCCGCCAAGGCCACCGGCACGAAGGCCACCGCCGCCAAGGCGACCGGCACCAAGGCCACGGGCGCGAAGGCGACCGGCACCAAGGCCACCGGCACCAAGGCGACCGCCGCCAAGGCGACGGGCACGAAGGCCACCGGGGCGAAGGCGACCGCCGCCAAGAAGACGACGGCGACCGCAGCCCGCAAGACCACCACGGCGAGCGCCACCAAGGCCACCGCCGCGACCAAGGCGGCCACCAAGAAGGCCACACCGGCCAAGAAGACCGCCACGGCGACCAAGTCGACCACCGCCCGCACCCCGGCGGCCAAGAAGGCCACCGCGGCCAAGAGCACGGCCGCCAAGGCGACCGCCGCGAAGAAGGCGCCGGCCAAGAAGGCGCCGGCCCGCAAGGCCGCAGCCAAGCGCTGACAGCGGGTACGACCCGACGGGCGTCCACCGGCACGGTGGACGCCCGTCCGCGTGTTCAGAACCGGTCGGCGGCCAGCAGCCCGTCGGCGGTGAACGCGAGCAGCCAGCCGCCGCCCTTGGCGGTGCCGAAGTCGTCGTCACGCCCCGCCAGCCGGGCCAACGCGCCCGGGATCACCTTGCCCTGGCTGCACACCCCGACCGGCTGCCCGGCGGCGGCCAGCTCGACCAGCCGGCCGGCGGCGGCCAGCGCGCACTCGTCGACCTGCTGGCCCGGCTGCGGCTCGTCGAAGTCACCGCACACCTCGATCGGCAGGTCCAGCGCGGCGGCCGCCGGCCCCAGGGTCTGTACGCACCGACGGGGCGAGGCCGACAGCAGCCGTACCGGCCGGACCAGGGCGACCAGCGGGGCCAACGCGCGCGCCTGGGCGACCCCCTCGGCGTCCAACGGGCGGCCGGTGTCCGGCCCCGACCAGGTGGCCCGCCTGCCGGCGTGCGCGTGCCGCACCAGCGCCACGGTGCCGGTGACCCGGGGCAGGGCGGCGAACGCGGCCAGCACCTGTGCGTCGTGCGGGTAGCTCACCCGTTCGACCGCCGCGTCGACGTCGAGCCAGCACACGTCGTCGACCTCGGTGCCCGGCTGGAACCCGCCGGTGCCCACGGCCCGCATCGACCAGTAGTCGACCAGCTTCGGCCGGCCCTCGCTGCGGTACCGCACGCTGGGCAGCCGGACCTGCGGCACCGCCCGCACGTCGGACTCCTCGGCCACCTCCCGGACGGCGGCCAGCAGCGGATGCTCGCCCCGTTCCAGCTTGCCCTTGGGCAGCGACCAGTCGCCGTAGCGGGGCCGGTGCACGAGACAGACCTCGACCCCGCCGTCGTCGGTCGACCGCCACGCCACCCCACCGGCCGCCCGGATGCCGACCGGCTCCTCGTCCACCATTCTGGTCACCCTACGTCCGTGGAAGCCTCCGTACCGGGCGCTCACCCGGCCGGCCCGCGCTCAGCCGGCGGAACTGCCCACCCGGCGCAGCAGCAGTTCCTGCAGGTCGTGCAGCGGCTCTTCCGGGGTGCCGGTCCGCCGGCTCCAGCTACCGTCGGCGGCCAGCTCGAACGCGTCCACGTCCGGGCTCATCGCCGTGGTCATCACCTGGTCCAGCTCGGCGCGGGCGACCGGGTCGCTGACCTGCACCAGCGCCTCCACCCGGCGGTCGAGGTTGCGGTGCATCAGGTCGGCCGACCCCATCCAGAACTCGGCGTCGCCGTTGTTGCCGAACCGGAAGATCCGCGAGTGTTCCAGGAACCGGCCGAGGATCGAGCGGACCCGGATGTTCTCCGACAGCCCCGGCACCCCCGGCCGCAGCGTGCACATCCCCCGGATCAGCAGGTCCACGTGCACCCCGGCCTGCGACGCCCGGTAGAGCGCGTCGGTGATCTCCTCGTCGACCAGCGAGTTCACCTTGAACTGCACCAGCCCCGGCATGCCCAGCCGGACGTGCGCGATCTCCCGCTCGATCCGCTCCACCAGCCCGCTGCGGATGCCCTGCGGGGCCACCAGCAGCCGCCGGTACGCGGTCTGCCGGCTGTAGCCGGTGAGCACGTTGAACAGGTCGGTCAGGTCCGCGCCGATCTCCGGGTCGGCGGTGAGCACGCCGAAGTCCTCGTACAGCCGGGCGGTCTTGGGGTGGTAGTTGCCGGTGCCGATGTGGCAGTACCGGCGGATCTGGTTGCCCTCCTGGCGTACCACCAGGGCGGTCTTGCAGTGCGTCTTGAGCCCGACCAGGCCGTACACGACGTGGCAGCCGGCCCGTTCCAGGGTGCGCGCCCAGCCGATGTTCGCCACCTCGTCGAAGCGGGCCTTCAGCTCCACCAGCACCACCACCTGCTTGCCGGCGGCGGCGGCGTCGACCAGCGCGTCGACGATCGGGGAGTCCCCGCTGGTGCGGTAGAGGGTCTGCTTGATGGCCAGCACGTTCGGGTCGGCGGCGGCCTGCTCGACGAACCGCTGCACGCTGGTGGCGAACGAGTGGTACGGGTGGTGCACCAGCACGTCGCCGTCGCGCAGGGTGGCGAAGACGCTGCGCG
This sequence comes from Micromonospora wenchangensis, assembly GCF_002210435.1. GTDB lineage: Bacteria > Actinomycetota > Actinomycetes > Mycobacteriales > Micromonosporaceae > Micromonospora > Micromonospora wenchangensis. The sequence continues at coordinate 50,853 of NZ_MZMV01000045.1, read as the reverse complement.
GCACCTCGCCCTCGGCCAGCCGGGGGTGGGTGGCCGGCACGAACGGCTTGTCCTTCAGGTCGGGGCGGTCCGCCTCGCCGTAGAGCTGCCACAGCGCCGACAGGTCCAGCAGGCCCGGCACCCGCAGCACGTCGTGGTCGTCCATGTCCAGCTCGCGGACGAGCAGCTCCAGCATGTGGTCGGAGATGGAGGCGGCGACCTCCAGCCGGACCGGCGGGCCGAACCGCCGCCGGGCCAGCTCCCGTTCGAGGGCCTGGAGCAGGTCCTCGTCGCGGTCCTCGTCGACCTCCACCTCGGCGTTGCGGGTGACCCGGAACAGGTGGCACTCGACCACCTGCATACCGGAGAAGAGCTGCCCCAGGTGCACCGAGATGAGGTCCTCCACGGGCAGCATCCGCAGCCCCGGCTGGTCCCGGCCGACCCGGACGAAGCGGGGCACGTTGTTGGGCACCTTCACCCGGGCGAACAGCTCCGACCCGCCGTCGGGGTCTCGGACCGCCACCGCCAGGTTCAGCGACCGCCCGGAGATGTACGGGAACGGGTGCGCCGGGTCCACGGCGAGCGGGGTGAGCACCGGGAAGATGTGTTCCCGGAAGTAGGTGCGCAGCCGCTCCCGCTCCGGGTCGTCCAGCTCCGCCCAGCGGGTGATCCGGATGTCCTCCCGGGCGAGCTGCGGCAGCAGGTCGTCGACGAAGCAGGCGGCCTGCCGGGCGACCAGCCCGGCGGCGCACTCGGTGATCCGCTCCAGCTGGGTGCGCAGCGGCAGCCGGTCCCCGCCGCGTACCGGCAGGCCGGCGGAGAGCCGGCGCTTGAGCCCGGCCACCCGCACCATGTAGAACTCGTCGAGGTTGCTGGCGAAGATGGCCAGGAACTTGGCCCGTTCCAGCAGCGGCGTGCGCGGGTCCTCGGCCAGGGCCAGCACCCGGCCGTTGAAGTCGAGCCAGGACAACTCCCGGTTGAGGAACCGGTCGGCCGGCAGCGGCGCGACGGCGGGCGGCCCGTCGCCCGTCGACCCGCCACCGGTGGCCGGGCCGTCGGCGGGGCGGTCGTCGGCGTCGAGCACCTCGTCCAGGCCGGCGGAGGCCCCGGCGGCGCTGGCGCCGGGGGAGTCGGGGGCCGTGGCGGAGACCTCCTCCGGGGCGCGGCGGGTGCGGGAACCGCTGCGACGGCGGGTGCCGTTGCGGGTCGGGTCGGCGGCGGCGGACGGGCTGGTGGGGTGCTCGCGAGGGGTGCTCACCCGCTCATAATCACCCGATTACGGTTAACGCAAAATGAACTTGGGCCGCGTTGTTCAGACCATCGTCGGCAACGTCACCCGGACGACCCCGCCGTCCGGATCGGTGTGCACCGTCAACCGTTGGCCGAGGCGGAGCAGCCGCAGCCCGGAGGCGTCGAAGGCGCGGGCCGGGAAGGGCAGCTCGGTGCCGTCGTCGAGCAGCAGCACGCCGGTGCGGCTCTGCGCGTCGAAGGTCGCCACGGTGCCCTGCATGCCAGCACCGTACACCGGCCGGTCGGTGCCGGGCCGTCGGCCGGTCCGGCCGGGGGCCGCCGGGACGACGCCGGTCAGCGCGCCGGTCGCCGGGCCGAGACCGAGCCGGGCCGCGTCGGCCAGGTCGGCGGCGGTGTCCACGTCGCGGCGCAGGCTCGGCCAGTCGCCGGGCAGCGGCACCGCCCCCGAGGCCAGGTGCGCCGCCGCCGAGCCGGCCCCGAACCGGGGCGCAAGCGGCACCCCGGGGGGTGTGGTGAGCAGCACGGTGCCGGTACCGGGGGCGTCGGCCACGAACCGGCGTACCCCCGTCGGGCCGGTGCCGACCGCGTGCAGCGCGGCGGCCAGCTCGACCGGGCGCAGCGCCGGCAGGTCGGCGGTGAGGGCGGCCAGCCAGCTCCGGCCGTCGTCGGCCGCCACCTGCACGCCGTGCCGCAGGGCGGCGTTCAACCCGGCGTCCGGGCGGTCCGGCACCACCCGCGCGCCCGCCGCGCCGACCGTCGCCGCCACCCGCGGGTCGGCGGTGACCACCAGCACCTCGGCCACCGCCGGGCAGGCCAGCACCGCGCCGACCGTGTCGGCCACCAGCGCCAGCGCCAGCTCCTCGTGCGGTACGGCCGGCAGCGCCCCCCGCAACCGGCTCTTCGCCGCGCGGAGCCGCTTCACCGGCACCACCGCCACCCACCTCGCCTGGCCCACGTCGACAATCCTGCCAGCGGCGGCGGTGGTACCCGCACTGGCCGTACCCGGGACGAGCAGGCATGATTTCCGCTGCGGGCACGCAACGGTGGGGGTGCGGCACGCGGGTGGGGTGACAAGGAGGCACGGTGGCACGGCGCAGGCTGGGTTTCTGGCGACGGTTCGCCGTGGCGCTGGTCAAGCCCGTGATGCTGGCCTGGACCCGGCGCACCTGGCACGGGGTCGAGCAGCTGCGCCGCCCCGGGGGCATCATCATCGTGCCCAACCACATCTCGCACGCCGACCCGCTGGTCTGCGCCCACTTCATCTACGACGCGGGCCGGTGGCCGCAGTTCCTCGGCAAGGCCAGCGTGTTCCGGGTGCCGGTGGTCGGCTACATCCTGCACCGCTGCCGGCAGATCCCGGTGGAGCGGGAGACCGCCACCGCGGTCAAGTCGCTGGACCGGCTGGTCGCCGCGCTGGACGCCGGCGGCGCGGTGGTGATCTATCCGGAGGGCACCATCACCCAGGAGCCGGAGCTGTGGCCGATGAAGGGCAAGACCGGGGCGGCCCGGCTGGCCCTGGCCACCGGCGCACCGGTGGTCCCGGTGGTGATGTGGGGGCCGGAACGTCTCTTCGACCCGCGTACCGGCCGGGTGGGCCTGCGGCCCCGGACCCCGGTGACGGTGCTGGCCGGCCCGCCGGTCGACCTCGACCGGTGGGCGGGGGCCACCCCCAGCCGGGTGGTGCTGGAGGAGATGACCGACCAGATCATGCTGACCCTGCGGGACCTGCTCGCCGGGGTGCGGGGTGGCACACCGCCGCCGCTGTGGGAACGTCCCGTCCGTCCGCGTACTCCCGAGGGGACCGAATGAGCGAGTGGATCGACCGGCGCGACGCAGGGGCAGGGGTGGCGTGAGCGGGCACGTGGCGGTGCTGGGGGCCGGTTCCTGGGGTACGGCGTTCGCCAAGATCCTCGCCGACGCCGGTCGGGAGGTGACCATCCTCGCCCGGCGGGAGAAGGTCGCCGAGGCGATCCGCACCCACCGGCGCAACCCCGACTACCTGCCGGAGCTGCGGCTGCCCGACCGGGTCACCGCGACCGGCGACGCGGCCAAGGCGATCTCCGGCGCGGAGCTGGTGGTGCTGTCGGTGCCGTCGCAGACGCTGCGCGGCAACCTCGCCGAGTGGGCCGGCCACCTCGCCCCGGACGCCACCCTGGTCTCCCTGATGAAGGGGATCGAGCTGGGCACCACCCGGCGGATGAGCGAGGTGATCGTGGAGACCGCCCGGGTCACCCCGGACCGGGTGGTGGTGGTCTCCGGCCCCAACCTGGCCCCCGAGATCGCCGTCGAACAGCCGGCCGCGACGGTGGTCGCCGGCACCGACGCCCGCCGCGCCGAACTGGTGCAGCAGTCGATCCGGACCCCGTACTTCCGGCCGTACACCAACGACGACGTGATCGGCTGCGAGCTGGGCGGGGCGGTCAAGAACGTGATCGCCCTGTCGTACGGGATCGCCACCGCGATGGGCTTCGGCGACAACACCCGGGCCATGCTGATGACCCGGGGGCTGGCCGAGACGGCCCGGCTGGGGGTGGCGCTCGGCGCCGACCCGATCACCTTCGCCGGCCTGGCCGGCATGGGTGACCTGGTGGCCTCCTGCTCGTCGCCGCTGGCCCGCAACCGCACCTTCGGCGAGCACCTGGGCCGGGGGGAGACGCTGGAGCAGGCGCAGGCGGCCACCCGGCAGACCGCCGAGGGGGTCAAGAGCTGCCTGGCCATCCGGGACCTGGCCCGCGCGCACGGGGTGGAGATGCCGATCACCGAGCAGATCGAGCGGATCTGCCACGAGGGGATGGACCCGAGGCTCGCGGTGGACGCCCTGATGAGCCGGACCGCCAAGCCGGAGTCGTACGAGTGAGCGGCCCGCCGACCGGGCCCGGCGACCCGGCGACGCACTGGCACGACGGCACCCGGTGCGTGCACGCCGGGCTGCCCGAGCCGGAGCCGGGGCAGCCGTTCCTGCCCGGCCCGGTCTTCGCCGCGCCGTACCACCTCGACCCGTGGCAGGGGCCGGCCACGACACCGAACGGCTACGGCCGTCCGGACAATCCGACCCGGCGGCTGCTGGAGGCGGCCATCGGCGAGCTGGAGGGCGGCGACTGCCTGGTGTTCGCCTCCGGGCAGGCCGCCATCACCGGCCTGCTGCTGGCCGTGCTGCGCCCCGGTGACACCGTGCTGCTGCCCGCCGACGGCTACTTCCCGGTCCGGGCGTTCGCCACCGCCACCCTCGCCGCGCTGGGGGTGCGGGTCGGGTTCGTGCCCACCGCCGGGCCGTACCCGTCGTGGGACGGCGTACGGCTGGTGCTGCTGGAGACCCCGGCGAACCCGGGCCTGGACGTGGCCGACATCGCCGCCGTGGCCGACGCGGCGCACGCGGCCGGCGCGCTGGTGGCGGTGGACAACACCACCGCCACCCCGCTGGGGCAGCGCCCGTTGGACCTCGGCGCGGACCTGGTGGTCGCCTCCGGCACCAAGGCGTTGACCGGCCACTCCGATCTCCTGCTCGGCTACGTGGCGTCCCGGTCGGCGGAGCTGCTGGAGACGGTGACCGGGTGGCGGACCACCACCGGCGCGGTGCCCGGCGCGTTCGACGCCTGGCTGGCCCACCGCTCGCTGGCCACCCTGGACCTGCGGCTGGCCCGGCAGTCCGCCAACGCGGCGGCCCTGGCCGACCTGCTCGCCGGTCGGCCCGAGGTGACCGGGCTGCGCTGGCCGGGCCGCCCGGACGACCCGGCGTACCCGGTGGCGTCGCGGCAGCTGCGCCGGATGCCCGGGGTGCTCTCGTTCGACCTCGGCGACGCCGACCGGGTGGCCCGGTTCGTCGCCGCGTCCCGGCTGGTCGCCGCCGCGACCTCGTTCGGCGGCCTGCACACCAGCGCCGACCGGCGGGCGCAGTGGGGCGACGACACCGCTCCCGGGTTCGTCCGGCTCTCCTGCGGGGTGGAGGACACCGCCGACCTGGTCGCCGACGTGACCGCCGCACTGGACAGCGCGGGGGCGGCCGGTCCGCTATCGTGATGCCGGCCCGCACGGGCCCCGACCGGAGGAGGTGAGTCCGATCCACCAGACGTCAGGACCGGCGCTCCCCGTCGAGTCCCGTCGCTGCGGCAACGGAGTCCCGTCGCCGCGGTAGCGACGGTGGGAGCGCCGACGTGCGCTCCCGAAAGGCATCACCATGGCATCCGATCCGTTCCCCCACGACCCCGCCGCCCTCGTCGCCCGGCTGCGCGCCGCCGGCTGCGTCTACGCCGAGGACGAGGCCGCACTGCTCACCGCCGCCGCCGACTCGCCGCAGGCGCTCGCCGACCTCACCGACCGGCGGATCGCCGGCGAACCGTTGGAACACCTGCTCGGATGGGCCGAGTTCTGCGGCCGTCGGGTCGCCGTCGACCCGGGGGTGTTCGTCCCCCGGGCCCGGACCGCGCTGCTGGTGGAGGCCGCCGCGTCGGTCGCCGGCCCGGCCCCGGCGCTGGTCGACCTCTGCTGCGGTTCGGGGGCGATCAGCGTCGCGCTGGTCGACCGGCTCGCCCCACGCTGGCTAGCCGCCGTCGACGTGGACCCGGTCGCCGTCGCCTGCGCCCGCCGCAACCTGGCCGGCCGGGACGTCACCGTCGTGCAGGGCGACCTGTACGACCCGCTGCCGCCCGACTGGCGGGGCCGGTTGGACGTGGTGGTCGCCAATGCCCCGTACGTGCCGACCCCGGCGGTGGCGCTGCTGCCGGCGGAGGCCCGGCTGCACGAGGCGTCGGTGGCGCTGGACGGGGGTGTCGACGGGCTGGCGGTGCTGCGCCGGGTCGCCGCGGGTGCGGTGGACTGGCTGCGGCCCGGCGGGCACCTGGTGGTGGAGGTCAGCGCCGGGCAGGCCGAGGCGCTGTGTGCCGCGATGACCGGTCTGGGGCTGCTGCCGAGGGTGCTGCACGCCGACCGGTGGGACGCGACGGGAGTCCTGGCCCGCCGACCGGAGTGAGCCGCCGCGCCGGCCCCGTGCTGCCGCGCCGGTCCCGTGCCGTCGGCGAGGGGCCGGTCGTCCTGGTGCGGGGCCGGTCGTCCCCGGCCGGGCGGTCGGCGGGATTGCCGCACGTGGGGCGTGACGGGCGGTGGGAACGGGAACTAACCTCGCAGCAGGCCCGGTCGGAGGTGGCGGATGGTCAGCGTGGACGTGCCGGTGGTGGTCGGCCTCGACAACGGTGGCACCAGCAACAACGCCACGGTGCTCCGCCTGGACGGCCGGTTCCTGGTCGACGGGTTGGTGGAGACCCCCAGCGAGGTGACCGCCGGCCCGCAGGCGGCCATCGAGGCGCTGGCCGGCGCGTTCGACGGGGTGCTGGCCCACGCCGGGGTGCCCCGGGGGCTGGTCCGGGCGGTCGGGTTGGACACCCCCGGCCCGGCCAGCGCGACAGGGGTCATCTCGTCGCGGGGCTCGACGAACTTCGCCCAGCCCGCCTGGCACGGCTTCGACGTGCGCGGGGCGTTGGAGCGGCGGCTCCGGCTGCCGGTGATCTACCACAACGACGGCAACGCCGCGGCGCTCTACGCCCACCACGTCCACTTCGGAGCGGACGCGGCGACCCGGTCGTCGGTGGCGGCGATCGTGGGCACCGGGCTCGGCGGCGCGGTGGTGGTCGACGGCCGGGTGGTCACCGGCGCGGCCGGGATGGCCGGCGAGTTCGGTCACGTGCACATCCCGCTGGCCGGGCTGCTCGCCCCCGACCAGCCCGAACCGCGCTGCGCCTGCGGTTTCGCCGGTGACGCGGAGAGCGTCGCCTCGCTGACCGCGATCCGGCGCAACCTGCTGCCGTACTGGCTGTCCCGGTATCCGGGGCACCCGCTGGCGCAGGAGCCGCCCGAGCGGGCCGCCACCCTGCTGCGCGGGTACGCCGAGCGGGGCGACGCGCTGGCCCGGGAGGTCTTCGCCCAGCAGGCGGCGGCGCTCGGCCGGCTGTTCACCATCGCGGCCAACTTCACCGATCCGCACGCGTACTTCGTCGGCGGTGGGGTGGTGGAGGCGGCACCGGAGTTCCGGGACTGGTTCGTCGACACCGTCCGCGCGCACACCGTGCTGCGCCAGGAGCAGGCCGCGCTGGCCACCTTCGCGCTGGTGCCGGACCGGGACATGGCCGGCGCGCGGGGGGTGGCCATCGCCGCCGCCGAGGCGGTCCGCCCCGCCGCGACCCCGCCCCGGTCGACTGACCCGGCCCCGCCCCCGCACCCCTGACGACGGGGCGGAGGCGGGGCCGGGGTGGTCAGCGGCGCGGCGGGGCGGTGGCGAAGGCGGACCAGGCGGCGGGCGGGAAGATCAGCACCGGGCCGCCCGGGTCCTTGGAGTCGCGGACCGCGACCCGGCCCGGCAGCGACGCCAGCTCGACGCAGGCCCCCTCGTCCCCGCTGTGGCTGCTCTTGCGCCAGGCGGCCCCGGACAGGGCCCCGCCGATCGTCGGTGTCATCGGTCTCCTACCGTCCCTTCATCAGTTGCACGAGTTGGTCGCGGCTGTCGGCCGGGCTGAGCGCGACGGTCCGCAGGTGTTCCATGATCTTGGTGCAGGTACGCAGGTCACCCGGCCGGTCCAGGACCATCTGACCGGCGACCGTCTCCACCGAGGCGATCAGCGGGTCCTCCGGGTCGGCGAACTCCAGGATGTGCAGCGAGCCCCGGGTGCCCCGGTGGTAGCCGGCGGCGAGCGGGATCACCTGGACTGTGACGTTCGGCAGTTCCGAGGTCTTGAGCAGGTGGCTGAGCTGCGCCTGCATCACCGTCCGGTCGCCCACCGGGCGCAGCAGCGCGCCCTCGTCGATGATCGCGTCGAAGATCGGCGGTTCGGCGGCGGTGATCCGCTGTTGCCGGTCCAGCCGGAGCTTGACCCGCTGCTCGACCTGCTCGTCGGTGAGGGTGTGCGGCCCGCCCCGCATCACGCCCCGGATGTAGTCGGCGGTCTGGAGCAGACCCGGCACGATGGACGGTTCGAAGTTGGCGATCGCGGTGGCCTCGGCCTCCAGCGCGATGAAGTCGATGGTGCGTTTGTCGAGCAGGTGTGAGTAGGGCACCCACCAGCCGGGCTTGCGGGTGTCCTTGGCCAGCTGGACCGCGGCGGCGATCTCGTCGGGCCTGACCCCGTAGAGGCTGAGCAGCGCGCGGACGGTGGCCGGGCTGACCAGCGTCTGCGCGTTCTCGTAGCGGCTGAGCGTGCTGCGGGTGCTGTTGATCTCGTCGGCGGCGGCCTCCAGGGTGAGGCCTGCCGCTTCCCGGTGGGCGCGCAGGGCGATGCCCAGGCGGCGAGCCCGGGCGGTCTTCGGTGCCATACGTAGATGGTGACACAGGTCGATGGGAAGACGTGCATGAGAGAAGGTGCGATGAGAGTTGCATTCACGCCTGTGCACCTGTCAACCTGTAACGGAGTCCTCACCAGCGGTTGTCGTGGCGACGGCGATGGTGAGTGACCGGAGGGGATGAGGCGCGTGGCGATCGGGTTTACTCCCCCGTTCCCGATCGCCACGTGCCGCCGCCGCATGCGTCGAGAAAGGACTTCCAACAGTGAGGGGTCTGGTGACGGCGATGACGCGGTTCCTGGTGGTGCTCAGCGACGTCCGGCCGGTGGAGACGCCCACCCGCGACGAGCGGGCCCGGCCCGAGCGCCGGCGGCAGGTGGTAGGCGCCAGCAGCCGGGAGGCCGCCGACCGGATAGCCGGGGCGTTCATGGCCCTGGGCATGGTCCGGGCCGGGCGGCAGCGGGTGAAGGTGATCGCGGTCGGACGGGGGCGCGGCAACCGCCCCCACCGGCCCTGATCGTCACGTAACGTATCGGGTCGGATGACCGTTTGCGAGGGTCGCTCGCTTCCTGCCGGGTATCACCATCGGCCCGCCGCAACCCACAGTAAGGTCAGTCGGGTGAGCGCAACTGACGGCTCCGCAGTCGCGTACCGAGAGGTGACCCGAGTGACCACCCCAGGCAAGACCCGCGTGGCGATCGTGTTCGGCGGACGCAGCCCCGAGCACGGCATCTCCTGCGTCAGCGCGGGCAGCGTGCTCGGCGCGCTCGACCCCGACGAGTACGACGTGGTGCCGGTCGGCATCACCCGGCAGGGCCAGTGGGTGCTGACCAGCGGGGACCCGGGCGAACTGGCGATCCGGGCGCGCAGGCTCCCGGAGGTCACCGCCGGTGCCGGGGCGGAGGTGGTGCTCCGCGCCGACCCCACCGCCGGTGGCCTGCTGGTGCTCGACCCGGCCGAGGGCCCCCGCGCGCTCGCCGACGTGGACGTGGTCTTCCCGGTGCTGCACGGCGCGTACGGCGAGGACGGCACCATCCAGGGCATGCTGGAGATGGCCGACATCCCGTACGTCGGCGCGAACGTCTTCGCCTCCGCCGCCGCGATGGACAAGGAGTTCACCAAGAAGCTCTGCGCCGCCGAGGGTATCCCGGTCGGCCCGTACGCGGTGCTGCGCAACGGGATGACCCTCAGCGAGGCCGACAAGCAGCGGCTGGGCCTGCCGGTCTTCGTCAAGCCGTCCCGGGCCGGCTCGTCGTTCGGCATCACCCGGGTCGACGACTGGGCGCGGCTCGACGACGCGGTCGCCGTCGCCCGGGAGATCGACACCAAGGTGCTCGTCGAGGCCGCGGTCGTCGGCCGGGAGATCGAGTGCGGCGTGCTGGAGGGCGAGGCCGGCGGCGCGCCCGAGGCGTCCGTGCTGGCCGAGGTCCGGATGGTCGGCGACCGCGAGTGGTACGACTTCGAGGCCAAGTACCTCTTCGCCGACGAGGTCTGCGAGTACGACGTCCCCGCCGCCCTGCCCGACCGGGTCACCCACCAGGTCCAGGAGTACGCCACCCGCGCCTTCACCGCGCTGGACTGCTCCGGCCTGGCCCGGGTCGACTTCTTCGTCACCCCCGACCTGGACGTCTACCTCAACGAGATCAACACGATGCCCGGGTTCACCCCGACGTCGATGTTCCCCCGGATGTGGGCGGCCAGCGGCCTGGAGTATCCCAAGCTGGTCAACCGGCTGATCCGCACGGCGCTGCACCGGCACTGACCGCCGCGCCGGTCGCCGCCGGTGCATCTCGTCGTCGACGCCCCCGTCCGGGGGCGTCGACAGGCGTGTCCCGGGTCGTCCGGGGATCGCCCCGACCGGAGTTCGACGCGGCCTGTCGCATATCCCAGGGCTGACAAAATCGGCGTCGGTTATGGCGTCCCCGGTGGTGCGGCACGAATTCCTGACAACAATTGCCCGTCATTGTGATCAATAGTTGGACCTCAATATGCTGCCGGAGTTCGGATAGCTGCAAGGGGCATAGGAGGTCCTCTTGAAATCCGCTCTGCGTTGGTCGGTGAGTGCCGGTGCGGCATTCACCCTCATCCTGGCCGGTGCGCCGGCAGCCGAGGCGAATTCGACCACGGTCGACGGGAAAGGGAACATCACGGCGATCGCCCGCACCCTCGACGGGCGGGCGATCACCAATGAGAAGATCGCCAAGGAGGTCGCCGACTTCTGGACCCCGGAACGCATGGCGTCCGCAGTGGACCTGGACTTCCCGAAGTCGGCGCGGGCCACCACGTCGTCGAGCCGCGCGCCGCGGCCCACCGGTCCGGCCGGCACGGTCGCACCGGTGGCCCCGAGCATCGCCGGTGGCCCCCGGACGATGCTGAACGAGGCGGTGACCGTGGGCAAGGTCTACTTCACCGTCCCCGGCGGCGGCACCGCCTCCTGCTCGGCCAGCACCGTCGCCAGCACCAAGCGGCGGCTGGTGGTGACCGCCGGCCACTGCGTACACCAGGGCGCCGGCGGCGGGTGGTACTCCAACTGGCAGTTCGTCCCCAGGTACCGCAACGGCGTGCGGCCGTTCGGCACCTTCGTGGCCTACAGCCTCTCCACCCGGGGCGCGTGGGCCAGCTCGTCGAGCTACGCCGAGGACATGGGCATCGCGGTGATGTCCAACGGCGGCACGTACAACGCCAAGGTCGTCGACACCGTCGGCGGTAACGGGCTGCGCTGGAACTGGGGCTACTCCGTGGCGGTCACCGCCCTGGGCTACCCGTCCAACCTCGGCGGCGGTGAGAGCCAGCAGTACTGCCAGAGCACGACCTGGGACGCCGGTGGCCAGCAGATCCGGATGTACTGCAACATGACCTACGGTTCCAGCGGTGGCCCCTGGTTGCAGGAATACAACGACTCGATCGGTGCCGGCTACATCAACAGCACCGTCAGCCACGGCGACAATCCGGGTAACGGGCAATTCGACGGACCCTACTACGACGACGACATCAAGAGCCTGTACGACTACGCCGAAGCCGGCTCACCCGCGTAAATCACCCTCCCCGCACCGGAGCCCCGGCCGTCGGCCGGGGCTCCGGTCTTTTCCGGAGGTCGGGAATGCGCCTGTCGGGTCGATACAGCGGTATTCCGTGGCCCCGAAACCGCTGTTCCGGCCTGATGGTGGGGCGGCCCAACGGAGGGCGTCGGTCAGGGGGTGGCCAGCACCTCGCGGAGCTTCGCGGCGAACTCCCGGGGCCTGCCGGCGTAGCCGGCGTGACCGCCGAGGAAGCCGCCGTGGTGGCTCGGGAACACCGTCGCCTCCTGGCCGAGCAGGTGGGCGGTACCGACGGCCGTCCGGGCGGTGTACGTCCCGGTCGACTCCTCGCCGACCGCGATGACGATCCGGGTCGGTGCGGCGGTGAGCGCCGCCGCGTCGGGGCGGTAGTCGGTGACCGGCCACGAGTTCTTCGACAGCAGCGGATCGTCCCGGCTGCCGTCGTCGTCGGTCGGCAGGCCGAACGTCGCCGGGTCGGGCTCGGGCTGGGCGAAGTAGGCGTCGGTGAACTCGCCCTGCCACGACGTCATCGTGATGAACGCGGCCATTCCCGCCCCGGCGCCCCTCGCCTGGTACGCCTCGTGGAAGGCGGCCCGCGCGCGCTCGGCGGCAGCGGCGTCGGGCAGCACGGCGTTGACGGGCGGCTCGTGCGCCACCAGCGTGACGACGTCGTCGGGGTGGGCCGCGACCAGGGCGAGCGCGGTCACCGCGCCGCCGCTGCTGGCGAACATGTCGACCGGACCGGCGTCGAGCGCCCCGATCAGGTGGTGCAGGTCGTCGGCCTGCTGCTGGGGCGTGTGCTCGGACCGGCCGTCGGTGCGGACGCTGCGGCCCAGGCCGCGCGGGTCGTAGGTGACCACCGTGCGGTCGGCGAACTGGGCGGCGAGCGCGTCGAAGCCCTCGGCCGTCATCGGCTGGCCGATCATGACCAGGGCGGGACGCCCGTCGGCCGGGGGGAGCGGGCCGCGGACGTCGTAGACCAGTTCCACTCCCGGCAGGGTGAGCGTGTGCGTCCTCGTCATGGCGCTGAGCCTACGACCGGCCCCCGACACCGTCCGGCGGTCAGGGACGGCGTGACCCCCGGATGAACTGGTCGACCGCCGTCCGGGTGATCCCGTCGAGCAGGTCGGGTGCGACCAGGTTGCCGTTGACCAGCGTGGCGATGCCCTGCAAGGTGGCGAACAGCACGATGCCGGCACGGTCCGGGGGGCCGGGTTCCAGCACTCCCTGGGCCTGCCCCTGGGCGATCAGGTCGTGCATCAGCCCGAACGGTCCGGCGGCGGCCGCGACGAGGTGCTCGGCCCCCTCCCGGTGTTTGCCGGTGAACATCAGCTCCAGCAGGGCGGCGTCCTCGGTGGCGAACCGCAGGTAGGCGGCGGCCATGGCGTGCAGGCGCGGCGCGAAGTCCGCACCCGCGGCGGCGAGCGCGGCGCGTAGCTCGGCGTGCAGCCGGGCGAACCCGGCCTCGGCGAGGGCGTCCAGCAGCGCCTGCCGGTCGGCGAAGTGCCGGCGTGGCGCGGCGTGGCTGACGCCCGCGTCCCGGGCCAGTTCGCGCAGCGAGAGCTGGCCCGCGCCGTGCTGGCGCAGGCTGCGCTCGGCGGCGGCGAGCAGCGTCGACCGCAGGTTTCCGTGGTGGTACGCGGGCACGGGGGTCATCGTAGCCCGAAAAATGTCGTCGTTGCCGACATTGTTGTCGCCGTATACATTGTTTCCCATGACAACATTCACGACCGCCCAGATCCCCGCCCTGACCGGCCGTACCGTCATCGTGACCGGCGCGAACAGCGGCATCGGCCGGTTCGCCGCGACGGCGCTCGCCGGCCGGGGCGCCCGGGTCGTGCTCGCCGTCCGCGACCCCGCCAAGGGTGCCGCCGCCGCTGCGGGCATGACCGGCGACGTCGAGGTGCGCCGGCTCGACCTGGCCGACCTCGCCTCCGTCCGCGCCTTCGCCGAGGGCTGGACCGGGCCGATCGACCTGCTGATCAACAACGCCGGCGTGATGATCCCGCCGCCCACCCGTACCGCCGACGGGTTCGAGCTCCAGTTCGGCACCAACCACCTCGGGCACTTCGCGCTCACCAACCTGCTGCTGCCGCAGGTCCGGGGGCGGGTGGTCACCGTCGCCTCCTCCGCGCACCGGGCCGGAAAGATCGACTTCGCCGACCTGAACTGGGAGCGCCGCCCCTACCGGGCGTTCCCCGCGTACGCCCAGTCCAAGCTGGCGAACCTGCTGTTCACCGCGGAACTGCACCGCCGGCTCACCGAGGCCGGCTCGCCGGTGCTGGCGACCGCCGCCCACCCCGGCCTGGCCGCCACCAACCTGCTCGGGCACCTCGACGACCGCTCCCGGTGGAACCGGCTCCAGACGGCGGTGGTCAACCGGTTCGCGCAGAGCGAGGCCGACGGCGCGTCGCCCACCCTCTACGCGGCGGTCGCCGACGTGCCGGGCGGCAGCTACGCCGGGCCGGACGGCCTCTTCGAAGGGCGTGGCGCGCCCAAGCTCGTCGGCCGCTCGAAGAAGGCCCGCGACGGCGCCGTCGCCCGTCGGCTGTGGACGGTCTCCGAGGAGCTGACCGGCGTCACCTTCCCGCTGGCCGCCCAGCCCGCCCGGTAGGTGACCGCCGACGGCACCGGCCGGCCCCGGTGGGTCGCTGACGGGACGGTTCACCCTGCGGGGCAGCGGGCGTCGGCACCGGGCAGGGTCAGGTCGACGAGGTACCTGTCGACCACGGCGACCGTGCACGCGTCGCGCAGGTAGGTGCCGTGGCCCGAGCCCTCGTAGGTGACCAGGCGTCCGTGCCGGCCCAGCTGTCGGGCGACGTGGGTGGCCCAGGCGTAGCCGGTGCGGGGATCGTGTCTGGCGTTGAGCAGCAGCAACGGCGTGCGGGTGTGCACCCGTATCTCGTGCGGTGGATTCCGGACCGGGGACTGCCAGCCCAGACAGGTGTGCACGGCCAGCAGGCCGGCACCGTAGCGGACGTCCGGTGCGACGGCCCTGGCTGCCCGGACCAGGGCCGCGTACTCGTGGTGGTCGCGGACGGTGGCCGGCCAGTCCGCGCAGAAGACCGCCACGGCCACCGGGAGTCTCACCTCGGGCGGCGGCATCCCGGCGGCCATGTCCCGGACGGCCTCGGCAAGCTGCGGGAAGCGGGGGCCGGCGAGCATCCCGAGGGCCACGGCGGTGACGTCGAATGCGGTGCGCGGGGCGTACCCGTCGTTGTCGGCGCGGGCCAGCACCGCGGCCCAGACCGCCCGGACGTCCCGGCCGTGCAGCACGCACCCGGGCGAGCTGTCGCACCAGGCCACGAATTCGTCGAAGGCGTCCTGGAGCGCCGCCGCCTGGGTACGGGCGAAGGACCGCACGTCCAGGCTGTGGTCGAACACGCCCTCCAGCACCACGGCCCGGACCCGGTCGGGATACCGCTCGGCGTACTGCTGACCCAGCAGCGTGCCGTACGAGCTGCCGTGGAAGGTAAGCCGCCGCTCACCCAGCGCACGTCGCAGCGCCTCCAGGTCGTGCACCGTGCTGAGCGTGTCGGCGTACGCGAACACCGGGCTGGTCGGGCGGCACCGGTTCCACAGCGCCCGGTTGTAGGCCACCGTGGCGTCGAAATCGGCCTGGCCGGTCAGCACGACGGGCGGCCTGCGCAGCTGCGGGTCGGGAGTGCAGACCGGGGCGGCGCTGCGGGCCACCGTACGCGGATCGAAGCTGACCAGGTCGAACCGGTCCAGCAGCTCGTCGCTGAACCGGTCCCCCCGGCGGATGCGTTCCACCCCCGAGTCCCCGGGGCCGCCCGGCCCGAACACCAGCGTGCCCACCCGCTGCTCCGGCACCCGGGCGGTCCGACGGGCCACGACGAGCGTGAACGTGCGCCCGTCCGGCCTGGCCCAGTCCACCGGCAGGCGCAGCGGGGCGCACCGCACGCGCGGGTCGGGTGGTACGTCGGGCAGATCGTCGGGACACCCACCCCAGCTCAGGCCCGGCGGTGGCCCGGGACGCGCCTGGGCCACCGCCGGGAGACCGGCGAGGACGGTGGACACGGCGACGACGACGGTCACGGTACGACGGAACACGGCGGACCTCCCGGGCTGCGGCTACCCTTCCACCCTGGACGCCCGGCCTACCCGAGCCCCATGCGGAAGAACCCGGATTTCGTCCCTGAGGTTGCGCTCCGACCACCTCGACGGGGTGACGGGTCCGCCACCGGTCGTTTGTGGACGGTGTGACCGGGGAACAGGGCTGGTATGGCGAACGGACAGACGAAGACCGTCGGTGGTCTGCTCATGCGGGTTCTCGGTGTACTGCTGGTCGTGGTGGGCGTGCTGGGGGCGCTCGCCTCGCTGACCCAGGGCAACGTCGTCGGGATGGTCCTGGGTGTCGTCCTCGTCGCCGGGGGCGCGGTGCTGCTCAAGCGCTCCGGGCGGGCCGGCCGGTCGGGAGCGGTGGCGTCGACCCGGTGACCGCGCGGCGACGTCAGCGCCGCCGCGACCGGTCGCCGTCGGTCGCGCCCCGGGGCGTCGGACGCCGCGCGGTTAGGGTGGGGCCATGGTGTTCTGGCAGCTGACGATCGACGCGAACGACCCGGCCCTGCTGGCCCGGTTCTGGGCTCAGGCGTTGGGCTACCGGCCGACACCGCCGGCCGAGCCGGCGACCACCTGGAACGCGCACTTCCGTGGCCGGTTGGGTGGGGCGGCGGCGTTCGAGGACCGGCTGTTCGACCCGGCGGGGCTGCGTCCGCCGCTGTGGTTCCAGCGGGTGCCGCGGGAACACGCCGGGAAGAACCGCCTCCACCTGGACCTCTATCCCACCGGGCGGGACGATGCCCTGCCCCAGGCGCGGCGGATCGAGATCGTCGAGGCGAAGGTGGCCGAACTGGTCGCGGCGGGCGCGACCGTGCAGCGCCGGACCCGGGGCGACGACCCGGCGGACCTCTACTACTACGTCACCATGCACGACCCGGAGGGCAACGTGTTCTGCGTGAGCTGACGTCGGTCCGGCCCGGACGCGCCCGGGCCACCGCCGGGTGGCCGGTGGTGGGCGGACGCCCGGGCTGGCTGAGCCGGATGCGCGGGAACCGGGGGCTTCGTCCCGGCTACACCGACCGGGTGATGAGTTCGTCGGTGGTCCACCGGGCGACGCCGGCCGGATAGGGCGGCGTCAACCCCAGGATCACGTGCCCGAAGCCGGCGGCGGTCGCCGCGCGGATCGCGGCCCGGGTCTCCTCGGGCCGGTCGTAGGAGACCGGCAGGTGGATCGAGCGGGTGATCGAGGCGGGATCCCGGCCGATCTCGGCGCAGTAGCCGTCCAGCAGTGCGCTGCGGGCGGCCAGGTCTCCGATGTCCCCACCGCCGGGGACGTTCCACACGTCGGCGTGCTCGGCGACGACCCGCAGCAGGGCCGACGAGCGTCCGCCGACGACTATCGGCGGGTACGGCCGCTGTACCGGCTTCGGATTACCGTAGGCCCCGGTCAACCGCACGTGTTCGCCGTGGAAGTCGAACGGCGCGTCCTCGGTCCACAGCCGCCTGATGACCGTGCACGCCTCGGCGAGGCTCTGCACCGAGTGGGTGAAGTCGTGGTAGGGCAGGCCGTGCGCGGTGTACTCGCGGCGGGCCGCCGGATGACCGGGGCGGGAGCCGGCGCCGATGCCGAAGTCGAGTCGTCCGCCGGAGACGATGTCGACGGTCGTGGCGATCTTGGCGAGCATCGCCGGGGGCCGGAACCGGTTGCTGGTGACCAGCAGGCCGAGGCGCAACCGGCGGGTCCGGGCGGCGAGGGCCGAGAGCAGCGTCCAGCCCTCGTACGTCGGCCCGTCCGGGTCGCCGCCGATCGGCATCAGGTGGTCGAAGAGCCAGGCGTGCGCGATCTCGGGGATGTCGTCCGCCTCGAGCCAGACCCGCAGCACGTCGTGGTAATGGACCTGCATCGGTGCGGTCATGATCCCGAAGCGGATGGGGGCGGGGTGCGGCACTTTCCGTCCTTCCTGATCCGGCGCTCAGCGGCGGCGCAGCGCCGGGTCGAGCAGGGCCGGCGGGGTGTCGTACTTCTCGTCGGGGGCCAGGTCGACGCCGGGGGCGACGATGGCGTCGATGGCGTCGAGCACGTCGGCGGTGAGCACGGTGTCGGCGGCGGCGAGTTGGCTGCGCAGGTGCTCCGGCGTGCGGGGGCCGATGATCGCGCTGGTCACGGCGGGGTGCGCGGTGACGAAGCCGAGCGCGAGCTGGATCAGGGTGAGCCCGGCCTCCTCGGCGACCTTGGCGAGCTGCTCGACGGCGTCGAGCCGGGCCCGGTTGGCGGCGACGGTGAGGTCGAAGCGGCCGGGCAGGACGTCGGCGCGGTGGGTGGTGATCTCCCGGCCCGCCCGGACCGCGCCCGACAGCCACCCCGAGGCGAGCGGGCTCCAGGCGAGCACGCCCAGGCCGTACTGCGCGGTGACGGGCAGGACATGGGTCTCGATGCCGCGTTGCAGGATCGAGTAGCTGGGCTGCTCGGTGACGTACCGGCCCAGGTGGTGTTCCCGGGCGGCCCACTCGGCCTGCACGAGCCGGTACGCGGGGAACGTCGAGCAGCCGAAGTAGCGGATCTTGCCGGCCCGCTGGAGGTCGGTGAGCGCGGACAGCGTCTCCTCGTCGCTGGTCGTCGGGTCCCAGCGGTGGACCTGGTAGAGGTCGACGTGGTCGACGCCGAGCCGGCGCAGGCTGCCGTCGAGGGCGGTGTGCAGCCAGCGACGGGAGGTGCCCCGGTGGTTGCGTTCGTCGCCCATCGGCAGGGCCGCCTTGGTGGCCAGCACGATGTCGTCGCGGCGGCCGGCGATGGCCCGGCCGACCAGTTCCTCCGACTCGCCCTGGCTGTACCGGTCGGCGGTGTCGATCAGATTGATCCCGCCCTCCAGGGCGGCGTCGATGATCGCGGTGGCCTCGGCCTGGCCGGTGCGGCCGATGGCGCCGAAGTTCATCGCGCCGAGCACGAGGGTGCTGACCTGGACGCCGGTGCGGCCGAGGGTGCGGTACTGCATGAGGGTTTCCTCCACGGGGTGACGGGGGCGCGGCTGGCCGCCGGCCGTCCGGCTCTGGCATCATGGTTCAAGCGGAACCGTGTTCCGCTCTGAACTATACGGAACGCTGTTCCGTTTGCCAAGGAGTCCGGAGGTGACGGCGCGGTGGTCGACGGCGGAGCGGGGTCACCCACCCCGGGCGGGCGCGCCGACGCGCCCCGGAAGCGGGCCGACGCCCGGCGTAACGAGGCGGCCCTGCTGGAGGCGGCCGCCGCGGCCTTCCTCGACGCCGGTGTCGACGTGCCGGTACGCGACATCGCCGCGCGGGCCGGCGTCGGCGTCGGCACCATCTACCGCCACTTCCCGACCCGGGCCGACCTGATCGTCGGGGTCTACCGGCACCAGGTGCAGGCGTGCGCCGAGGCCGCGCCGGCCCTGCTCGCCGACAGCGTCACGCCGCACGCCGCCCTGACCGCCTGGATCGACCGGTTCGTCGACTTCCTGGTCACCAAGCACGGCCTCGCCGGGGCGATGAGCTCGGACACCGCCGCCTTCGAGACGCTGCACGGGTACTTCCTCGACCGCCTCGTCCCCGCGTGCGCCCGCCTGCTCGACGCCGCCGCCGCGGCCGGCGAGATCCGCCCCGGCACCGATCCCCGGGAGCTGCTGTTCGCCGTCGGCAACCTCTGCGCCGGCCGCGCCCCCTACTACGACGCCCGCCGGATGGTCGGGCTCCTCGTCGCGGGGCTGCGGCTGCGCTGAGGGGCGACGCCCGGTGGCCGGGCGTCGCCCCGACGTCGACGTCGTCCGCCGGCCAGGCCGGGCGGGGGCGGATCAGCGCGCGTAGTGCGCGGCGACCGCGGCGAACGCGGCCTTCGGTTCCCAGGGCAGGCCGGGGTACGTCTCACCGGTGCGCCCGTCGAGCACCTTGACGATCCCGGGGCTGGCGAGGTCGAGGTCGTCGCGCGGGTCGCCGTCCGGTCGGTGCGGGAGGCTGGGCAGCGCGAACAGGTGGACGAAGGCACTGTCGACGCCCTCGCTGTCGAAGATGTCGAGCAGTTCGCTCAGGTACGCGGCCTGGCCGGGCTCGTCGCGCTCGTACACCCCGTCCAGCCGATGGGGTCTGCCGCTCGGGCCGTACTCGATGATCTCCATGCTGCGCGGCGCGACGTCGCCCGCGCCGCGCCAGGTCGCGGTGCCGAAGCCGGTGACGGCGACCGGCTTGGGCTGGTCGACGAGCCGGCGTACGCCGTCGCGGAACTGGTCGGCGACCTCGGCGGAGCGGATCAGTTCGACGGTCACCACGTCGAACAGGTCCCAGTCGACGCCCTCGAACGGGATCGCGGCGTAGGTGACCCTCCCGTGGAAGCGTTCGCGGACCGCCGCCACGGTGGCGCGCAGGAACGCATCGAGGCGGGTGCGGACCCCGGCGATGCGCTCGGCCCGGCCGTTCGGGTCGGTCAGCAGGTGGTCGAGGCGGTCCGCGAGGCGGTCCCCCTCGATGAACCCGCGGTTCATGATGCTCAGCTCGGCGCCGGTGACGAACACGATCTCGGCTCCCGCCGCGCGGAGCCGCTCGGCCCGCTCGGCGCAGTCGAGGAACAGGGCGCGGATCAGGTCCGGTTCCAGCTCCAGGGGGTACGGCGAGAACCAGACCTCCAGGCCGAGCCCGGCGGCGATCCGGGCGGCGGACTCCAGCCGCCCGGGATCACCGCCGACCAGGTGGACGGCGGTGCAGTGCAGGTCGTCTCGGATGATGGCCAGCTCCCGCCGGACCACCTCGGGGTCCCAGTGCGGCACCGAGTTGACGCCGTCGGTGACGAAGCCGGTGTCGTAGGCCATGCCTTTGGCGCGCATGTCGGTCCCTTTCGGTCGTGGTGCTGCCGGAGTTCGGAGGGACCGTAGCATATTTTTGCGTGCACGCAATTTTGCGTGCACGTACCGTGTGTGCGACAGTGACGCCGTGACCGATCCACCGACGCTGCGGGAACGGAAGAAGCGGGCCACCCGGGAGGCCCTACAGGCGGCGGCGCTGCGCCTCGCGCTGGAACGGGGGCCGGACAACGTCCGCGTCGAGGAGATCGCCCAGGCGGCAGGCGTCTCGACCCGGACCTACAACAACTACTTCCCGAGCCGGGAGCAGGCCATCGTCGCCGGGGTCGCCGCCGACCGCGCGGCCGGAGTCGCGGCGGCGGTGCTCGCCCGGCCGGCCGGGGTCGGCCTCGCCGACGCGGTCGTCGAGGCCGTCGTGGGCCTCTACGCCGACCCCGGCGACCAGCCGCCCGCCGCGCTGCTGATGATCGCCGCCAGCCCCACGCTGCGCGACTGCTACGTCGAGGCCGTCACCACGTTCGAGGAACCCCTGGCCGGGGCGGTCACCACCCGCTGTCCCGGCGTCGGACCACTGGCCGCCCGGGTGCTCGCCGCCGCGGTCGGCGCGGCGGCCCGGGTGGCGCTGCGGCAGTGGCTGCACGGCACGGGCGAGGTGCCGTCGATGGCCGGTTTCGTGGTGCCGCCCGCGCCGCTGCCGGACTTCGTCCGGGCGGCGCTGCTGCCGCTGGCCCCGGCGCTCGACGCCGCCGCGTCCTGACCCACCGCTGCGGTGGACCCCCGCCCCCGCCGGGTGGGAGCCGGACGCGCGTGGTGCCGACGCGCGGTCCGGTCCCGCCCGGCGGGAGCGGGGGCCCGGGGCGGGACGGGACCGTAGCGGTCCCGACCCGGTGAGGCGTACGCCCCGGGTGAGGCGGTCAGGTACGCGACAGGGCGCGGTCGCTGACCGAGGACTGGAGCCCGAACTGCCGGGCCCGGCGCTCGGCGAAATCGGTCAGGCCCTGACTGTCGGCATAGTCGAGGCTGTACAGGTCCAGCTCCAACTGGAGCAGCTGCTCGGCGATCTGGGCGTGGAACTCCAGCACGTCGGGCGGCCACGGCGCGTAACCCTGGTCGGTCCACCGGGCCGAGAACGACTCGAAGACGATCCCGTCGACGATCTCGGCCAGCCGGGGCAGCATGCCGAAACCCCGGTTCGCCAGCAGGTACGCCGGCTCCGCCTCCTCCCGGATCGCGGCGACCAGGGTGAGCAGGTGCGGCACGTCCTCCGGGAAGGTCAGCTCGACGTTGAGCGTGTCCAGGAACAACCCGGCGAACCCCTGCGCGATCGCCTGCTTCGCCTGCCCCACCACGTGCGACACCCACAGCGGATGGTCGACGTGGACGAACGCGCCGCCCCAGTCCGGGTTGCGCTCCTGCCGCTGCCAGGGCGCGGGCGGCCCCTGGTCCTCCGACAACGACAGGTAGCCGAGGGTCTGCACGTCCTGCGCCGCGAGGTAGCGCAGCTCGGCCGGACGGTAGAAGTCCGGTTGCAGCACCACCCGTACGTAGCGGGTCAGTTCGGGCAGGCGGCCGTCGCCGTAGTAGAAGCAGATGGGGCGGCGGCTCATCACGTCCACCCGTGTTCCCGGTACCAGGCGAACGTGCTGCGGACCCCCTCCTCCAGGCTGACGGCCGGCTCGTAGCCGGTCAGCTCGCGCAGCCGGGACAGGTCCGGGCAGCGGCGGGCGACCGATCCCGGCGGCGCGTTCCCGGGTGCGATGGCGGGGCTGACCCCGGCCACCCGCAGCACCAGCTTCGCCAGGTCGCCGATGTTGGTCTCCTCGCGGTCGTTGCCGATGTGCACGATCTGCCCGGCGGCGGCCGGCGTCGCCATCAGCCGCAGCATCGCCTCGACCGCGTCGTCGACGTGGCAGAACGCCCGGAACTGGTCGGCCCCCGGGACGGGGAACGGGTCGGCCCCGCGCAGGGCGCGCAGCGACATCTCCGGGATGACGTGGTCGGCGCCCATCCGGGGGCCGTACACGTTGTGGAACCGGCCCACCACGGTCTCGAAGCCCCGGGCCCGCGCCGTGTGCAGGAAGGCGGCCTCGCCGAGCAGCTTGCTGGCCGCGTACGCGAACCGTGGCGCGGCGATGTCGGAGATCATCGGCGGCACGGTCTCGTCGGTCGGCACCGGCACCACCCCGGCGGTCACGCCCCCGGCGTAGACCTCGCTGGTGGAGGCGAAGAAGACCCGCTCGCCCGGTGCCACCCAGTCGAGCAGGTGCAGCGCCGACAGGGTGTTGACCCGGATCACCCGGGCCGGGTCCTGCTCCACGTTGCGCACCCCGACGACGGCGGCGAGCAGGTAGACCTGGTCCCAGCCGGTCGGCAGCGCCGCCCAGGTGTCCGGGCTGGTCAGATCCCCGGAGACCACCTGCACGGCCGGGTCGGCGCGCAGCCGGTCGAGGTCGGCGTCGTCGCGGCCCCGGGAGAAGTCGTCCACGATCGTCACCCGGTGCCCGTCGGCGACGAGCCGGCGGGCCAGGTGCAGGCCGATGAAGCCGGCCCCGCCGAGCAGCAGCGCCCTCATGCCGACACCGCCCCGACGGTCGCCGCGTCCGCGCCGGCCGCCCCGGCGGGGGCGGGCGGCAGGTAGCCGAGCCCGGCGTAGCGGACCCCGGCGGCCAGCACCGCGTCCGCGTCGAGCACCCGCCACGAGTCGTAGACGAACGCCGGTGGCGTCGCGCCGAGCACCTCCGGCACCCGCAACGCCCGGTAGTCCGGGTGGTCGTTGATGATCAGGACGGCGTCCGCCTCGGTGAACGCCTTGTCCAGGCTGACCGGTTCGCCGCCGTACTGGCGGATCACGTCGTCGGTGACCATCGGGTCGTGACCGAGGACGGTGACCCCGGCGGCGGAGAACACCCGCATCATCGGCTCGATCGGCGTGCCGCGCATGTCGTCGGTCGCCGGCCAGCCCTTGTACGCCCACCCGAGCACCGCCAGCCGGGCGCCGAGGCTGCGCCCGCGCGCCTCGACGAGCATCCGGACCACCGTCTCGCCGACGTGGATCGGCAGGTACTCGTTGAGCTGGCGGGCCTTGCCGACGAGGAACGGCCGGCGGTCACCCGCACTGTCGATCATGATGTACGGGTCCTTGGAGAGGCAGCCGCCGCCCACGTACCCGGGCTTGGCGAGATCGGGGCGCGGGTAGTCGACGTTGGCCGCCCGGATCACCTCCAGCGGGTCGAGGCCGTGCCGCTCGGCGACCAGCGCGATCTCGTTGCCGAACGCGTAGATCAGGTCGGTGTGGCAGTTGTTGGACAGCTTCACCAACTCGGCGGCCTCCAGGCTGGAGACCGGGACGATAGTGCGGACCAGCCCGTTGAAGAACCCGGTCGCGGCGACCAGGCTGTCGTCGTCCAGGCCGCCGATCACCTGCGGCAGCTCCACCAGTTCCCGCAGCGCCTGCCCCTGGATGGTGCGCTCCGGGGCCATCACCAGCCTCACCCGCTCGCCCCAGGCGGCCTGGAGCTCCGGCAGCACCACCCGACGGCTGGTGCCCACCGGCACCGTGCTGCGGACCACCACCAGGGTGTCCGGCCGGCAGCTCGCCGCCACCACCCGGGCTGCGGCGGCCAGGTTCGCCAGGTTGGGCCGGTGGGTCATGTTGTCCACCGGCGTCGACACGCTGATCACCGCCACGTCGACGGTGTCCTTAGGCAGGTCGGCGGCGACGTGGATGCGCGTACCGAGGTGGGCGGCGAAGACGTCCTCGATGCCCGGCTCGAAGATGTGCGGCCGGCCGTGTGACAGCGCGTCCAGCACCGCCGGTGACACGTCGGCGCCGTACACCGTGAAGCCCTTGTCGGCGAGGGCGGCGGTGAGGGTGAGCCCCACGTAGCCCAGGCCCACGACCCCGATCTTCATGCTCATCTGCTGTCCTCTCGTGTGCGGTGTGTCGTGAAGGGGGGAGCGGTCCGCCCGGCTCACCGCGCCTCGCCGGCGGCCCAGATGTCCTTGACGGAGGTGGCCAGGTCACGCACCGGCGACCAGCCCAGCTCGGCGGCCCGGCCGATGTCGGCCTGGATCCAGTCGACCGCCTGCGAGCGCTGCGGCCCGGCCCCGGCCTCGCGGACCCGGCCCCGGTAACCCGCCGCGTCGGCCAGCAGGCCGACCGCCTCCCGGGCGGTGACGGCCCGGCCGCTGCCGGCGTTGACGACCCGGTACCGCAGCGTCGGCGCGAGGACCGCCGCGACGACCAGCGCGGCGAGGTCCCGCACGTCGACGAAGTCCCGGTACGCCGACAGCGGCCCCAGGGTGATCTCGGCGGCCCCGTCGTCCAGGGCGGCCCGCAGCCGGGCCGCCGCCCGACCGAGCAGGTTCTCCTGCGACATGCCGGGGCCGATCGGGTTGAACACCCGCAGCGAGACCGCGTCGACCTCGCCGGCCTCCCCGGCGAGCTGGAACAGCCGGGTGCCGGCCAGGTGGCTGACGCCGTACGCGCTGACCGGCCGGGCGGGGGAGTCCTCGGTGACCGGGACCCGGTCCGGCACCGGCCCGTACTCGCCGGCCGAGCCGAGCCGGACCAGCCGGGCCCGTGGCGCCGCGGCGGCGGTCGCCTCCAGCAGTTTCGCCGCGACCAGGGTGTTCGCCGTGACCAGTTGCCCGGCGGAACCGGTGAGCGCGCCCACGCAGTTGACCACCGCGTCCGGGGCGACCTCCCGCAGCAACCCGGCCAGCGCGTCCGGCGTGCCGTCGAGCAGGTCGTGGGTGGTCCGCCCCGGGCAGACCACCTCGGTCACCCGGGGGTCCGCCGTCAGCGCGTCGCGGGCGTGCCCCCCGATGAACCCGGACGCCCCGAACAGCAGCACCCGGGTCACGTCAGCTCCCCGGCGCCCACCACGCCCGTCAGGTCGGCGGCCAGCGGCTCGCCGACGGCCCCCACCGGGTCGCCGACGGCCACCTCCACCGGGGTCGGCCCGGCCGGCAACAGGATCGGTTTGAGCTGGTGGAACGACCGGTTCGCCTCGTCGTAGTCCTCCGGTCGCCCGATGTCCAGCCAGAACCCGTCGAACGGGTACGTCATCGGCGGGTCGCCGCCCGCGAGCAGGTCCAGCACGAGCTGGTCGAAGCCGAGGGCCAACCCGGCCGGGTAGGGCTCCAGGGTCCGCCGGGACATCCCGTAGACGCCCATGCTGACCGGGTAGCGCAGCGCCGGCTTCTCCCGGAACCCGACGACCCGGCCGGCGTCCACGTCGAGCACGCCGAAGTCGATCCGGTGCACCCGTTCCGAGGTCGCCAGGGTCAGGCCGGCCCCGGAGCGCTGGTGGCTGCGCAGCAGGTCGCCGTAGTCCAGGTCGGTGAGGACGTCCCCGTTCATCACCAGGAACTCGTCGGGCAGCCGGTCCTTGAGGCCGAACAGCGGGCCGACCGTGGACAGCGGCCGGTCCTCCTCGACGTAGTCGATGGCCAGCCCCCACCGGTTGCCGTCGCCCACGAACGCCCGGATCAGCGGGCCGAGATGGTTGATCGCCAGGGTCACCGAGGTGAACCCCCGCGAGGCGAGCTGGTCGAGCACGATCTGCAGGATCGAGTGGCTGTCCCCGATCGGCATCAGGGGCTTCGGCAGCGTCGTCGTGTACGGCCGGAGCCGCACCCCTTTGCCACCGGCAAGGATCACCGCGTGCAACCGGACCTCCCCATAGGTCTCAAGTGGACTATCGGTAGTGCCGAACCTGCCCGATCACCGGAACCAGACCGAGCGCGAACAGCGCCTGGAGCAGCAGCACGCTGACCAGGTACAGCGAGGTGTCGGTGAGCGCGTCGCCACCCTGCCCGAGCAGCGGGGCGACGCCGAGCAGCGCGCCCCCGCCGACGTGCAGCACGACCACGACCGTCATCGACAGGCACAGCCAGCCGTACCGGCCCTGACCGGCCAGCAGGAACGCCAGGTAGTACGCCCCGGCGAGCGCGACGTGGGCGGCCGTCATCACCACCCCGGCGGTGGACAGCACGCCGGCCCGGCCGAGCGCGACGAGCAGCAGCACCCCGAACACCGCAGGCACCGCGAGGCAGCACGCGACCTCCCGGCCGATGGTGCGCCAGATCCCGACGACGAAGGCGTGCGGGAACCGGGCCCGCCGGGACAGGGCGACCCCGCTGGCCCAGAACCGGCTGGTCCGCCACTCGACGAACCCCATGGACAGGATCAGCGGCACCGCCGACGCCGCGACGTCCCACTGGCCCAGCAGGTAGGGCGCCTGCGCGTGGAAGAGCAGCGTCGCCGAGCAGAGCCCGTACCCGGCGACGCCGAGCAGGGCGGGCCGCGCCGGCCAGAGCGGGTCGCGGGGGGCCGGCTCGGCCGACCGGGCGGCGGACCGGGTGGCCCAGAGCCCGGCGGTGAACGCGGCCAGCACGCCGAGGGCCGCCGCGCCCACCGCCCAGCGCCGGGCCGTCACCCCGCCCGCGACCAGGAACACCCCGCTGGCGAGGACGGCCGGGACCAGCGCGGCGGCCAGCCACCCCTCCCGCCGGTAGAAGATCAGCAGCGTGCTGGCCAGTTGGTAGGCCAGTTGGCAGACCATCATCGCGGCCAGCGGCAGCCCGCCGTACGGCAGCATCAGGGCACCGGTGACCAGGCCGAGCAGCACGGCGGTCAGCGCGGCGATCCGCAGCACCCGGCTGGCCGAGCGGGCCCGGCCCAGGCCGAGCAGGCGGAACGCCGCGTAGGCGACCACGCCCGACCAGACCCAGCCGACCGTGCCGGCGAGGATCATCCCGGCCACCAGCCCCGACCGTCCCACCACCGACAGCACGGCGGGGAACGCGGCGCTCGGCAGCACGTACAGCAGGCCGTGGGAGATCGTCCGCAGGTCGCCCCGCCGGTCGCGGCCGGTCCCCGGCGTGGTGGCCGGCTGTTCCTCGACGGCCGGGACCGGCCCCAACCGCCGGAACACCTCGGAGGCGAGGACGAAGACGTCGCGGTAGCCGTACTCGACCTGGGCGGCCCGGTCGGTGTGCCCGTCCGCCTCCAGGGCGGCGGCGACCTGCAACGCGTCCACCGCGCGGGTCAACCGGGGCCGGACCCGCTCGACCAGGTCGTCCACCGGGTCGGTGGAGATCCGGGGCAGCAGGATGGTGCGCTCGGGGCTCTCGGACGGCCCCGGCTCGGTGGTCATCGTGGCGACGGGGCGGAACAACGGATCGGTGACGTCCGGGTCGGTGGCCTCGGTCATCAGCGACCACCGGTGGTACGCATGATGGCGATCGTCGTCTCGTCGTCGTCCGGTTCCGGCCCGGCCGGCTGCGGCAGCTCCGGCGCGGCCGAGTTCGGGTCGTGGCGGGTCCGGTACGCCGCCGCCGAGTACTGCTCGGGCCCGCGCTGGCGGGGCACCCGCCCGGCCAGCGGCGACACCTCGGGCCGGACGGCGGCGGGCGTCGGCTCGGGCCGGACGGCGGCCGGCGTCGGGGCGACGGGGGCCACCTCGGGCCGGACCGTGGGCGTGGCGGCGGGGCGGGCGGTGACGGACGCCACCCCGGGTCGGGTCGGCCGGTTCGGCACCCGGACGAAGCCCTGGGCCTGACCGCGCAGGTGCTTCGGCGCGGGCGACGCCCCGCGCGGCGCGGCCAGCCGCTCGTAGATGTCGCGGTACGCCTGCAACGACCGTTGCAGGGTGAACCGCTCCAGCACCCGTTCCCGGGCGGTCGCCCCCAGCCGCAGCCGCAGCTCCCGGTCGTTGAGCATCCTGACGCAGGCGGCGGCGATCGCGGCGACGTCGCGCGGCGCGACGACGAAACCGGTGTCACCGACCGCCTCGGCGACCCCGCCGACGTTGGTGCACACGGTCGGCCGGCCGCACGCCATCGCCTCCACCACCGTGTAGGGGAAGCCCTCGGAGATGCTGGTCAGCGCCACCAGACTGCCCGCGTGGTACGCCTCGACGGCGCTGCCGACCCGGCCCTCCAGGACCGCGTGCCCGGTCAGCCCGAGTTCGTCGATCAGCGCCTCGCAGCTCTCGTGGTAGACCTTGTTGGCGGCCGGCGTACCGCCGAAGATGCGCAGCCGGGCCTCGGGGATCTCGGCCCGTACCAGCGCGAACGCCCGGATCAGGGTGTGCAGGTCCTTCAGCGGGTCGATCCGGCCCATGAACGAGATGGTCGGCACGTCCGGCTCGCCGGCCGCGGGCGGGAACTCGTCCGGGTCGACGCCGTTGTACATCGTCCACATCCGCTCGGGGTCGGCGCCGTTGTGCAGCTGCCAACGCCGGTTGTACTGCGAGTGCGGGGCGAGCGCGCCGGTGATCAGGTAGGCCGCACCGGCGAGCGAGCGGAAGAAGCTCAGCACTAGCACCCGGACCGGGTGCGGCGCGTCGTCGTGCAGGTAGGAGATGTAGCGTTCGCGCAGGTAGATACCGTGTTCCGAGAGCACCAGCGGGGTGCCGTACGTCCAGGTGGCCGCCATCCCGACGAGCGTGGCGAGACCGTTCATCGACGAGTGCACGATGTCGGCGCGTACCGGCGGCGCGCTCAACGGCCGCAGCATGTGCGAGATGAGCCAGGCCGCCTCCAGCGCGTCGGCGACGGTGGGGGCGGGCCCGGTCTCCTCGACCCGCAGCGTGTGCCAGGCCTCCAGCATCATCCGCAGCGCCTCGTTGGACAGCAGGGCCGCGCCCAGGTCGCCGCCGGCGGCGGCGTACTCGAACATGCCGCGCAGGGCCAGCAGGAAGGTGCTCCGGTTGACCGCCCCGGCCTGGGAACGGGTCGACTCCAACGGGGTGACCAGCGCCCGCAGGAACACCTCGTAGGACTGCATGAACTCGGTGCCGGGCCGCCCGGAGGGGACCAGCACGCCCCGCCGGGGGCGGCGGCCGGTCGGCCCGCCGCCCCACAACGGGATCGAGTGCACACGGTCGAGGTTGGCCGGCCGGTCGAACACCGGCTCCTCGGTGCCGTCCACGGTGAGCGCCACGACCTCCCACCGGTAGTCCGGCATTCCCCGGATGAGCTGTTCGCACCAGATGCTCACCCCACCCATCGCGTACGGGTAGGTGCCCTCCGAGACCAGCGCGATCCGCACCGGTTTCCCCCGTTTCTCTGTGCTTGTCTGAGCCGTCCCGCGCTACGCGCGGGGAGCGGCGTTGAACGTCACGGCGGTGTTCGCCGCCAGCGTCACCGGCACGGTGACGTCGGTGCCGTAGGTGCCGGCGCCGGTGGTGGCCGCGGTCACGCCACCGAGTTGCAGCGTCCCGGCGGCCGGTGAGGTCACCGTGATCTCCCCGGTGGTCCGGTCGTAGACCGCCGACGCCCCGGCGGTCAGCGCCGCGAAGTGGGCCGTGCGGGTCCGGGTGTAGGCGGCGATGTCGGTCCACGCCGAGTTCAGCAGCGGCACCGAGTAGAGCGAGTCGTACTTGGTCAGCACCGCGCCGACCCAGTCGGTGAGCAGGCTGTTGCCCGAGCCGTAGTCACGCACGTTGGCGATGTGGAAGGTGTGCGAGTAGATCGAGCCGGACGACACGTGCTGCAACCCGACAGTCGACTCGTAGTCGAGGACCTGGGCGTAGGTGCGGTCGGTGGGCCAGTACGGGAAGAGGCCGTTCGGGCCGTAGAAGGAGTTGTAGAAGTGCGCCTCCTCCGCCTGGTTGGTGGTGTGGTAGGCGATGTTCGTCGGCCAGCACGGCACGACCACGATGCTCGGGTCCAGCGGGTGCGCGGTCGAACCGTTGAAGTTCGCCGGCACGTGGCTGGCGAACGACATGTTGCCGGCCAGCGTGGTGATGCCGAGGTCACCGGCCGCCTCGATCAGGTCCGGGTTGGACGCGGTGAGGCCGTAGTCGGTGAGCACGCCGCTGGCGTTGTTGTAGACGCCGAGGCCGGAGTACTCGGGGGTCTTGAGCACGGTGGCCGGCGGGTTGAGCCCGATGGCGTTGCCGGCGGCCTGGTTCTCGGTGATCTCGTCGTGGGTGGTGGCGTAGTCCGTGCTGTTCAGCGCGGGGTGGGTGAGCGTGTGGTTGATCCACCGGAAGTTGTTCTTCAGGCACTTCGAGGTGGCGGTGAGGGTGTTGGCGTCCCCGTTCGGGCTGCACGTGCTGCCCGCGAACGGGTCGATCTGGGCACCGTTGTAGGGGATGTTGAAGGTGAAGCCCGACGCCAGCGGGTGCGCGGTGCGCAGCGCCGTCTGCTTGGCGTCGAGGTTGACCGCGTCGTGCCCGGTGAGGTGGAGGTTGGGGCTGTAGTCGACGGTGCCGTCCTCCATGTAGTGGGCCGAGGCGGCGAACCAGTCGTCGATGTCGACGTTGAGGTGGTGCTTCTGCTCACCGAGGAACAGGCCCTTGGTCGCCCACCGGAACAGGCCGTAGACCAGCAGGTCGGCGTGGAGGAGGTACTGGTTCGCGGTGAAGGTCAGCGCGATCCGCTCCCGGCCGTCGGTCGAGGTGGTGCTCACCGCCAGCACGTCGGAGCCGTTGGTCATCAGGGCCTGGGCGTTACAGCCGGACCGGATCGAGGTGCGGTAGACGTACGACTGGGTGATCGGGATCTGGGCGGAGCTGTTGAGGTAGTCGAAGACGGCCGCGCCGCTGCTGGTCAGCGAGACGGGCAGCGGGGTCTCACCGACCGCGCCCTCACCTGCGGAGTTGAGGCAGTAGTCCTCCGGCCAGGTGCCGTAGCTGGTGTAGAGGGCGACCTGGCGCACCTCGAAGTTGCGCTCGTAGGCCCACAGGGTGTTCCACTCCGTGCTGGTCAGGCCGCTGAGGTAGTTACCGCCCGACTCGTAGAGCTGCATGCTGTTGGTGAGCAGGACCGCGTTGTACTTGCCCACCCCGTTGCCGTCGACGAGCGTGCTCGCCGAGATCGTCTGGGTGGTGGTGTACAGGATGTCGTAGCTCGCGCCGACCCGGTTGAGGGTGGTGGTGAGGGTGGCCACGCCGAAGTCCGCCGGGTCGGTGGCCAGGATCAGCGCCTTCAGCGCGACCTTGTCGTTGATCGCCTGGGTGCCCACGCCGCCGCTGCGGGCGCTCGACGAGGACGGGGCGACCTTGACGGTGCCGGCCCGGGTCGGCAGGGGGCCGGGACGGGCCTCCTTCGTGGCGGCGACCTGGCCGAGGCCGGGCGCGCTCGGCGGCTGGGCCAGCGTGCCCGGCGCGGCCGGCGGCTGGGCGAGGCCCGGGGTCTGGGTACCGAGCAGGACCGTGAGTGCGGTCAGCCCGGCGAGGGCGAATCGGTTCGCGCGACGACGCGTAGGTCCGGTGTGGACCATGTGGTGACCTCCGATGAGGAGATGTGAACAATGCCGCCGATCCTGTATGGACGGCGGGGTTGCCATCGAAGGCTAGCAATTGTTCGTGCGGATTCCGCGCATGATCCTGTCGTATGTGGAGCATTGACGCAAGCGGGGTCGGGTGTTAGTGCCGCGCGTACGGAGCCGCCTTCCGGTAACGCGCTTTGCGCTGATCTTGGTGATGTTGCCGGTCGGTGTCAGGTGCGCTGACGTGCTCTTTTCCGAGGTGATCGAAACACCTCATTCACGTTCACTTCACACCGCCGTAGCCGATGGTGACCAGAATGTGGTCGGCGGCCGGGTGCGGAACGTCGCGCGCATCGGCCATTCGCTCCGGCTGCGCCTATTGGGGTGCGGCAAGAGTGGCCGATCAGTCCATGCTGCCCCGCCGATCAGCCGATTGCCTGGCCATACCTTCGGCCGGTGCCGGCCGCGGCGCTGCGGCCGGGCCGCGAAGGAGCGGGCCACGGTCGACGTTTCCCCAGGTAGAGGGCGTTCGGGGCGTGTGCCGCCGGAGGTTGCCTGCGCCTTTTGTCGGGCAATCGCTTGATCGACGGCACATCGTGGAGAATGTTGACTTTCCGCGACCGGGCCGGCGGGTGAACCCGTCCGGAAATGGCGAATACCGCAGCGCTGACCGTCGAATCAGCCAGTTCCGGCAGAAGCGGTTCCCAGCGTCAGGAGTTGCCCATTCCCAGCTAATGGAAGCCGCCCACTGTCCCATCTATCAACGCGTGTAGGGCCAAATCGTTTTGCTACCCCGATCGGTTTCGTGGAACTTCCACGGTATGCAAATGCAGGAGTGGACGTGCGCCGCCGGAGTCGGTCGGCACGATCTGATGGAACGGCAGGCCGAGTCCGCACCCGACGCATCGGGCGGCCGGTCCGGCGGCACCGGTCGCGCAGTTTTCCCGCACCGCCGGTCGGGTGGCGTCAGGGCTGCCGCAGGTCGGGGGTGGTGGCCAGCAGGAGCGTCGAACCGGCCGCGAAGACGGCCGCGCCGACGAAGACCAGGCCCGGTGCCGCGTTCGCCAGCGACCAGGCGAACACCACGCCGGCCGCGAGCGGCACCATCGTTTCGGCAGCGGCCCCGATCGAGGTGAGCGCCCCCTGTACCGTGCCCTGCTCGTCGGGGCGGACCAGCCGGGAGAGCCACGACTGAGTGGCGGCTCCCCCCGTCGCGGCGAGGACGCCGACCGCCTGGAGCAGGTGGAGCGACCAGGGCACCGTCACGAACGCCGTACCCGCCAGCGCGACGACGCCGAGCAGACCGCCGACCACCGCGGCCCGCTTGTCCCCGAGCCGACGCACCACCGGCCCGACTGCTCCGGCCTGGAAGAGCGCCCCGGCGAGCGCCCCCGCCGCGAGCACGGTGCCGATCCGCGCGGTGCCCCAAGCGAACTGGTGGGTGAGAAAGAACGTCCAGGTCGACTGGTGGACGGCGGCGGCATCCCCGGTGACGGCGGTCAGCAGGGCCGGCACGATCAGCCCGAGCCCGAGCATGTCCAGGACGACGGTGACGAGGAGGAACGAGAGAGCGGGCGGGTGGCCGGCCCCGGCTCAGCCCCGGCAGCCGGCCGGGCTGTCGCCGCCCGACGGCACGGAGGCGACCACCGCGTCGGAGATCGGTGTGAGCCACTGCAACGCCCCCTCGTACGCCCGGGGCACCGTCACCGTGACGGCGGTCTCCCGGTCGAGCGTGGTGAGCACGGTGGCGTCCGACCGCTCGTCGGCGTACCAGCAGACCCGGTTGACGGTCCACACGTCGGCGGTGGCGTCCACGGTCGGCTCGGCGCCACCGCAGGCCACGGTCAACGCCGGGTCACCGTAGGCGGCGTTCTGCTCGGCACCGGCGGTCACCGGCCGCTGGCCGAGGTCCCGCACGGTGGCCGGCAGTTGCGACACCAGCGCCCGGCACACCACACCGGGCCGTTCGGCAAGCGCCGGGGCGGGCATCTCGACCGGGGCGCTGGACACCGGTCCGGCGCTGGTCGGCGACGGGTCCGGCGCGGCGACCGGCGCATCCGGGGAGAGCTTGGCGAGGGTGAACCCCGCCACGGCCACCGTCACCGGCACGGCGACCAGGGTGGCCCACAGCGCGGCCCGCCGGGTCGACCGGTCCACCGCCGGCCGGGCGGCGGCGGGCGCGACGTCGGTCGGGGTCTCGGGGGAGGAGGTCTTCTCGTCCACTTACAGGCGCACCACCGAACACGTGAGGGTGCGGGTGATGCCGGGCACCATCTGCACGTTGCTGACGATCAGTTTGCCGAGTTCGTCGACGGTGTTCGCCTCGGTGAGGACGACCACGTCGTACGGCCCGGTGACGGCGTCGACGCGTACCACGCCGGCAAGATCCGCGATCAGACCGGCCACGTCCCGCGCCCGGCCCACCTCGGTCTGGATGAGGATGTACGCCTGTACCACGACTCGACCTCCGTCCGTCGCCGCCCGGGGCGGCCCGAAGGGTGAAAATACCCTACGGAGCAGGCGTGATCCCTAGCGGTGGTCGCGGGTAAGCAGCTAGCGAGCGTGTCGGAAGGAAGACATGGGTGTCGCGGACGTGGGCGAGTTCGGCCTCATCGACCGGGTGACCACCCGGCTGACGTACGGATCGTCCTGCCTGCTCGGGCCGGGCGACGACGCCGCCGTGGTGGCCGCCGCCGACCGGCGGGTGGTCGCCTCCACCGACGTGCTGGTCGACGGGCGGCACTTCCGGCGGGACTGGTCGGGCGCGCGGGACGTCGGGCACCGGGCGGCGGCGGCCAACCTCGCCGACATCGCCGCCATGGGCGCCACCCCCACCGCCCTGCTGGTGGCCCTCTGCATCCCCGCCGACCTGGACACCGCCTGGGTGGAGGAGCTGGCCGACGGGTTGGCCGCCGAGGCGGCGCTGGTCGACGCGGGGGTGGTCGGCGGCGACATGTCCGCCAGCCCCACCCTGACCATCGCGGTGACCGCCCTCGGCGACCTGGCGGGCCGGGCACCGGTGGTCCGCTCCGGCGCCCGGCCGGGTGACGTGGTGGCGCTCGCCGGCCGCACCGGCTGGGCCGCCGCCGGGCTGACCGTGCTCTCCCGGGGGTTCCGCACCCCCCGGGTGCTGGTCGAGGCGTACCGGCGGCCGGAGGTGCCCTACCAGGCCGGGCCGGAGGCCGCCCGACTCGGCGGCACCGCCATGATCGACGTGTCGGACGGGCTGCTGGCCGACCTGGGCCACCTGGCGAAGGCCAGCGGTGTCGGCGTCGACCTGCGGCGGGACGCCTTCGCGGTGCCGCCGCAGATGCGGGACGCCGCCCAGGCGCTCGGCGTCGACCCGTACACCTGGATCCTGGCCGGCGGTGACGATCACGCCCTGGTCGCCACCTTCCCCGCGACGGTGGCGCTGCCGGACCGGTGGCGGACGGTGGGCCGGGTGGTCGAGGGCGGCGGGGTGACCGTCGATGGTGACGCGTACGACGGACCGGCCGGCTGGGACCACTTCCGGTAAGGGGCGGTCGTACCCTTCACCCGTGAGTGAGATCGAGATCCGGCCGCTGGGCTTCGACTCGCCGGTGGCCCAGACGCTCATCCGGGCGACCATGGCCGACCTGGGCGTCCGGTACGGCGGCAGCGGCGACGAGACCCCCGTCGACCACACCGAGTTCGTCCCGCCGCACGGCGACTTCCTCGTCGCCCATCTCGACGGCGAGCCGGTCGGCTGCGCGGGGTGGCGCAGCCACGGCGCGGACGCCGCCGAGCTGAAACGGATGTACACCACCCCGGTCGTGCGGGGGCGCGGGGTGGCCCGCGCCCTGCTCGCCGCCATCGAGGAGTCGGCCCGCCGGCACGGACGCAAGCGGATCATCCTGGAGTGCGGTGACCGGCAGCCCGAGGCGGTCGCCCTCTACACCTCGGCGGGGTACGAGCGGATCCCCAACTTCGGCTACTACGCCGACGCCCCCGGCTGCCTGTCGTTCGGCCGCACGCTCTGACCGGTCGTCCGGCCCGCCGGTCCCCCCCCGCAGCGGCGGGACCGGGCCGTCGGCGGGGGTCAGGCGACGGTGAACCGGAGCCGGTCGGCACCGGCCCGGGCGGTGGCCGCCGCCTCGGCCGGGTCGGCGCCCCAGGCCAGCACGTGCCCACCCCGGCGCACCGACGAGGTGACCTCGCCGACCCGGTCCCCGACGGCCACGTCGAGCTGCACGGCGAGCACGCCGGGCACCCGGCGGGCGTCGCGCAGCCCGTCGACTGCGGTCAGCGTCCCCGGCGGCGGCAGCAGGAACTCCACCGCCGCCGCCCCGGACGGCCGGGCCGGCAGCCGGGGCCGCTCGCCGCGCAGCGTCCGCAGGTAGGCGTCGATGAACCCGCACTCGTACGCCACCGAGACCAGCGCGGCGATCATGTCGCCGGGCAGCCGGGCGGCGCACTCCACCAGCGTCGGCACCCCGTCGGCGACGATCCACTCGCTGTGCAG
Source organism: Micromonospora wenchangensis (assembly GCF_002210435.1). Classification (GTDB taxonomy): domain Bacteria; phylum Actinomycetota; class Actinomycetes; order Mycobacteriales; family Micromonosporaceae; genus Micromonospora; species Micromonospora wenchangensis. The sequence continues at coordinate 14,784 of NZ_MZMV01000045.1, read as the reverse complement.
CACACCGGTGCGGAAGCCGGCCGCCGCCGCCAGCCGGGTGGCCGCCGCGACGAGTTCCGCGTGGCCGGCCGCCGGCAGCGCCGAGGGGACCGTGTGCCCGGTCTCCACCGGACGACGACCGGGCAGCACCCGCTTGTCGGTGACGTTGGCGAAGCCCACCTCGCCGTCGGCGACCAGCAGTTCGACGCTGTACTCCGGGCCGACCAGGGTCTGCTCGACCAGCACTTCGGTGGGCAGGTCGGTGGCCGCCTCCACCGGCGCCTCCGGGGTGGCGGTCGCCGACCAGGCCGCCGCCACGTCGTCACCGGCGTCGACGAGTTGCACGCCGAGGCTGCCGGAGCGGCGGGTCGGCTTCAGCACGCACCGGCCACCGAACCGGGCCGCGAACGCCGCCGCCCGCTGCGGGGAGTCGACCAGCTCGTACGCCGGATTGGCCAGCCCGGCCCGGTCGGCCAGCAGGCGCATCCGGTGCTTGTCGGAGAACACGTCGGCGGCCTGCGGGCCGGCGCCGGGCAGGCCCAGCCGTTCGGCGAGCCGGGCGGTGGCGCCTACCGCGTACTCCAGGCCGGGCATCACCAGCCGGGCGGTGCTGAGCCCCGGCTCCCGGGCGAGCAGCTCCTCGACGTCCAGGCCGGTCTGGTAGCGGGCGGGCACCACCCGGGACACCACCGGCAGCCGGGCCGCCGTGGCGGTGACGTCCCGCCGGGCGATGATCTCCGGCTCCTCGACGAGCACCACGCTGCCCGCCGGTAGCTCCTCGGCGAACCAGTGCAGCATGCCGAGCGAGGCGCCCACGACGATCATCTCGTCACGGCCCAGGTCGAGGTCCAACGGTCGTCCTCCGTACGGGTCGGCCACCGGGTTCCGGGGACACGACAGTACCGGCGGGCCGGGAGGCCCGCCGGTACTGATCGGAGCTGGGGCGGTGGAGGTGTCGCCAGGTCAGGCGCGGGTGACCTTGCCGGCCTTGATGCACGAGGTGCAGACCTGGAGCTTCTTGGTGGTGCCCCCACCGGCCGGGGTACGCACCGACTGGATGTTCGGGTTCCAGCGGCGGTTGGTCCGCCGGTGCGAGTGGGACACGTTGTGGCCGAAGCCCGGCCCCTTGCCACAGACGTCGCACACGCTAGCCACGGGATACTCCTGAGATTGATACGTTCATGAGGTCGCCGGCAGGCGCTGCCCGGACAACCTGGCCAGGTTACCCGATGCCCCCCGGGCAGGACCAACCGGCCCGTCCCGGCCCCCGGCGGCCGTCCCGGCCCGGCCCGGGTGCGCCGGCCGGGACCGGGCCGGAAGGCACGGGGACACGCGCCGGCCGGCCCCGGCGGGTGTCGGCCGCCGCCAGTAGGCTTCTGGCCGTGCTGGACACCCTCGACGCCGCCGCGGTGGGCCGCTGGTGCGCGAGCGGTCTCGCCGCGCTGCGCCGGCACCAGGGCGAGATCGACGAGCTGAACGTCTATCCCGTGCCCGACGGGGACACCGGCACCAACCTCGTGCTCACCCTCACCTCGGCCCAGCAGGCGCTGGCGATGGAGCTCGGCACCCTGCCCGAGGACGGCACGACCCCGCACGGGCGGGCGCTGCGGCTGATGGCCCGGGGCGCGCTGCTCGGCGCGCGGGGCAACTCCGGGGTGATCCTCTCGCAGATCCTGCACGGCCTCGCCGACACGCTCGGCGACGTGCCCGCCGTCGCCGGCCGGGCGCTGGCCGCCGCGCTGCGCGACGCCACCACCGCCGCCTACGCCGCGGTGGCCCGGCCGGTCGAGGGCACCGTGCTGAGCGTGGTCGCCGCCGCCGCGACCGCCGCCGAGCGGGCCGACAGCGACGACCTGTGCGCCGTGGCCCGGGCCGCGGCCGGCGAGGCGGCCCGGGCGTTGGCGCGTACCCCCGGGCAGTTGCCCGCGCTGGGCCGGGCCGGCGTGGTCGACGCCGGCGGCCGGGGGCTCTGCCTGCTGCTCGACGCGCTGGTCGAGGTGGTCACGGGGGAGGCCCCGGCCTGGCCGGCACCGGTGGTCCGTCCGGTGCGCCCGCCGCTGACCGCCGTCCGGGAGACCGGCTCCCCCGAGTACGCCTACGAGGTGCAGTTCCTGCTCGACGCCCCGCACGAGGCGGTGACCCGGCTGCGCGCCGAACTGGCCACGCTGGGCGACTCGCTGGTGGTGGTCGGCGATGCCGGCTCACCCGCCGAATCCACCACCTGGAACGTCCACGTCCACGTCAACGACGTCGGGGCGGCCGTCGAGGCGGGGGTGGCCGCCGGCCGGCCGTACCGGATCTCGGTGACCCGGTTCGCCGACCAGGCCCCGCCGGCCCCCGGACCGACCGCCGAGGGCCGGGCGGCCGTGGTGGTCGCGACCGGGGTCGGCATCGCCGAACTCCTCGGCGGGGAGGGGGCGACGGTGGTGCCGGGCAACCCGTCCACCGGCGAGCTGCTGGACGCGATCCGGGCCACCGCCGCCGCCCGGGTGGTGGTCCTCCCCAACGACCCGAACACCCAGGCCGTGGCGAGCGCCGCCGCTCGGGAGGCGCACCGGCTCGGGGTGAAGGTCAGCGTGGTGCCGACCCGCTCGCCGGTGCAGGCGCTGGCCGCGCTCGCCGTCCGCGACCCGCAGCGCCGGTTCGCCGACGACGTCATCGCGATGGCCGAGGCGGCCGGGGCCTGCCGGTACGCCGAGGTGTGCCACGCCAGCCGGGAGGCGCTGACCGTCGCCGGCCCGTGCCGGCCCGGCGACGTGCTGGCCCTGGTCGAGGGGGAGGTGCACCTGATCGGCAGCGACCTGGTCGACACCTGCGCCGCCGTGGTCGACCGGATGCTCGGCGGCGGCGGCGAGCTGGTCACCCTGCTCACCGGCGCGGACGCCCCGGCCGGGCTCGCCGAGGCGGTCCGCGAGCACGTGGCCCGGCGCTGGCCCTTCGTCGAGGTGCAGGCGTACCCGGGCGGGCAACCGCACTATCCGCTCCTGGTGGGGGTCGAATGACGACGTCCGAACCGGCCACGGTGGACACCGCGCTGACGAAGCTGGTCGGGGAGCGCACCGCCAAGGCGCTCGCCGGCCATCTCGACCTGCACACCGCCGGTGACCTGATGTACCACTTCCCGCGCCGCTACGACGAGCGCGGCGAGCACACCGACATCCGTTCGCTGGACGTCGGTGAGCAGGTCACCGTGCTGGCCCAGGTGCAGCGCACGGCGGTGCGCCCGATGCGGCAGCGCCGGGGCAACCTGCTGGAGGTGACCGTCGGCGACAACTCGGGCGGGACGCTGACGTTGACGTTCTTCGGCAACCAGGCGTGGCGGGAACGCGAGCTGCGCCCCGGCCGGTGGGGGTTGTTCGCCGGCAAGGTCACCGAGTTCCGGGGCAGGCGGCAGCTCAACGGCCCCGAGTACGTGCTGCTCGGCGAGGGCGGCGAGGGCGAGGCGGCGGCCTCGGAGGAGGTCGAGGAGTTCGCCGGGGCGCTGATCCCGGTCTATCCGGCCGCCGCCGCCGTGCCGACCTGGGTGATCGCCCGGTGCGTCCGGGTGGTGCTGGACACGGTCACCCCGCCTGACGATCCGCTGCCGGCGTCGCTGCGGGCCGATCGGAAGCTGGTCGGCATCGGTACCGCGCTGCGTGAGATCCACCGGCCGTCCAGCAAGGAGGAGCTCTACCGGGCCCGTCGCCGGCTCAAGTGGGACGAGGCGTTCGCCGTGCAGCTGACCCTGGTGCAGCGCAAGCTGCGGGCGGCGTCCTGGCCGGCGAAGCCGCGCCCGGCGAAGGCGGGTGGCCTGCTCGACGCGTTCGACGCCCGGCTGCCCTACGAGCTGACCCCCGGGCAGCGGGACGTCGGTGTCGAGATCGCCGCCGACCTGGCCACCCCGCATCCGATGCACCGGCTGTTGCAGGGCGAGGTCGGTTCCGGCAAGACGGTGGTGGCGTTGCGGGCGATGCTCCAGGTGGTCGACGCGGGCGGCCAGGCGGCGCTGCTGGCCCCGACCGAGGTGCTCGCCGCCCAGCACCACCGGGGCATGCTCGACCTGCTCGGCCCGCTGGCCCAGGCCGGCGAGCTGGGCGCGGCCGACGACGCGACCCGGGTGGAGCTGGTCACCGGCTCGTTGGGCGCGGCGGCCCGGCGGCGGGCCCTGGCCGAGGTCGCGCAGGGGCGGGCGGGCATCGTGCTCGGCACCCACGCCCTGCTCTACGAGGGCGTCGACTTCGCCGACCTGGGTCTGGTGGTGGTCGACGAGCAGCACCGGTTCGGTGTGGAGCAGCGCGACGCGCTGCGCTCCAAGGCCGACCAGCCGCCGCACGTGCTGGTGATGACGGCCACCCCGATCCCGCGCACGGTGGCGATGACCGTCTACGGCGACCTGGAGACCTCCACCCTGTCCCAGTTGCCGCAGGGCCGGTCCCCGATCGCCTCGCACGTGGTGCCGGCGGCCGAGAAGCCGGCCTTCCTGGACCGGGCGTGGCGGCGGGTGCGCGAGGAGGTCACCGCCGGCCACCAGGCGTACGTGGTGTGCCCGCGCATCGGTGAGGGGCCGGTGGGCGAGGAGGAGCCGCCCCGCGAAGACGACAACGGGCGACGTCCGCCGCTGGCGGTGACCGAGGTGGCCCCGCTGCTGGCCGAGGGGCCGCTGCACGGGCTGCGGATCGGCGTCCTGCACGGCCGGCTGCCCGCCGACGAGAAGGACGCGGTGATGCGGTCCTTCGCCGACGGCGACCTCGACGTGCTGGTCGCCACCACGGTGGTCGAGGTCGGCGTGAACGTGCCCAACGCCACCGTGATGATCGTGCTGGACGCCGACCGGTTCGGGGTCTCGCAGCTGCACCAGCTCCGGGGCCGGGTCGGCCGGGGTTCGGCTCCGGGGCTCTGCCTGCTGGTCAGCGAGGCGGCCGAGGGCTCGTCGGCGCGGGAGCGGCTGGACGCGGTCGCCTCCACCACCGACGGGTTCAAGCTGGCCGAGCTGGATCTGGAGCAGCGCCGGGAGGGTGACGTGCTGGGGGCGACCCAGTCCGGCCGCCGCTCGCACCTGCGGCTGCTCTCCCTGCTGCGCGACGCCGACCTGATCCGCGACGCGCGGGCCGAGGCCGTCGTCCTGGTCGACCAGGACCCGGAGCTGGCCCGGCACCCCGCCCTGGCCGCCTCGGTGGCTGCCCTGGTCGACGAGGAACGCGCGGAGTACCTGGAGAAGGGCTGACCGCCGCCCCCGGCGGGGGGACGGCGGGCCGGCGGGTGCGCCACGGCCCGGCGGGACGGCTCAGGGACGGCGTTTCTCGACGACGGTCCAGCCGGTCCAGCCCCGGTCGGCGACGAGCCCGCGCAGCCGCCTGACGACGGGATGGGCGGCGTCGGCGAACGCGTCCATCAACCTGACGAACGCCGGGTCGGGGGTGACCTCCTCCTGCATCGCCAGCTCCCCGTCGGCCTCCGCCTGGGCGAACAACTCGGCCATCAGGTCGGCCGTCTCCCGCAGCAGCTCCTCGTCCTGCCAGTCCTGCGCGACCCGACCGATCAACCGGTAGAGCTGGACGACCCGGGGATTGTCGAGCTGGGCCACCTTGTCGGCCATCATCCCGGGGATGGCGTCCGGCCACCGGGCCGCCATCAGGATCCACCCGTCGCGTTCGGCCTGCACGGCTATCGGCGGCACCCCGGCGGCGCGGAGCCGGTCCAGGTAGTCGACCACCTCGGCCGGGACGGCGAGGGTGTCACCGTCGCCGAGCCGGGCGATCCGCCGCCGGTGTTCCTGGAGCGTGCGGATCTGGCTCCGCAACTGGCGGTCGATCCCGGTGGTCGCGGCGGCGAACGTCTCCGCGTCGGCGTCGAGCAGTTCGCGGACCCGGGCCAGCGGCACACCGGCCTCGGCGAGGGTGCGGATGCGGACCAGCCGCACCACCGCCGCGGCGTCGTACGTGCGGTAGCCGGAGGCGTCGCGTTCCGGTTCCGGCAGCAGCCCGATCTGGTGGTAGTGCCGCACGGCCCGGATGGTCACCCCGGCGTACGACGCCAGCCGTCCGATCGTCAACATGGCCTCAGCCTGCCCGACCCGGGAGCACCGTCAACCGACCCGACGGCGGTGCACGACCATCGCGCCGCCGTACGCGACGACGAGGAGGCCGGCGCACCAGGCGAGCGCGGTCCACACCTCGTCGCCGACCGGCTGCCCGCCGAGCAGGCCACGCAGGGCGTTCACGATGGAGGTCACCGGCTGGTGCTCGGCGAAGGCCCGCACCGGGCCGGGCATGGTGTCGGTGGGCACGAAGGCCGAGCTGACGAACGGCAGCAGGATGAGCGGGTAGGAGAACGCGCTCGCGCCGTCCACGGAGGTGGCGGTCAGGCCCGGGATGACCGCGAGCCAGGTCAGCGCCAGGATGAACAGCAGCAGGATGCCGGTGACCGCCAGCCAGGCCAGCGGGCCGGCCCCGGAGCGGAAGCCCATGGCGAGGGCGACCAGCACCACCACCACGAGCGAGATCAGGTTGGCTACCAGCGAGGTCAGCACGTGCGCCCAGAGCACGGCCGAGCGGGCGATCGGCATGGACCGGAACCGCTCGAAGATGCCGCCCTTGAGGTCCAGGAAGAGCCGGTACGCGGTGTAGGAGATGCCGGAGACGACGGTGATCAGCAGGATGCCGGGCAGCAGGTAGTTCACGTACCGGTCGGACCCGGTCCGGATCGCGCCGCCGAACACGTAGACGAACAGCAGCAGGAACGCGATCGGCATGATCGTGGTGGTGATGACGGTGTCCGGGCTGCGGCTGATGTGCCGCAGCGAGCGCCCGAGCAGGGCGGCGGTGTCCGCCAGGAAGTGTCTGGTCATCGGGGTCCTCAGTGGTTCGTACCGGCGGGGCGGACGGGGTCCGGGTGCGGTCGGGGTCGGCGGTGGGGCCGTCGTCGCCGACGATGGCGAGGAACACGTCCTCCAGGGTGGGCTGCTTCTCGACGTATTCGACAGTGGCGGGCGGAAGGAGCTGCTTGAGCTGGGCCAGGGTGCCGTCGGCGATGATCCGCCCGTGGTGCAGCACGGCGATCCGGTCGGCGAGCTGTTCGGCCTCGTCGAGGTACTGGGTGGTGAGCAGCACCGTGGTGCCCCGGCGGGCGAGTTCCCGGACGGCCTGCCACACCTCGATGCGCGCCTGCGGGTCGAGCCCGGTGGTGGGTTCGTCGAGGAAGATCACCGGTGGGTCGCCGATGAGGCTCATCGCGATGTCGAGGCGGCGGCGCATCCCGCCGGAGTAGGTGCCCACCCGCCGGCCGCCCGCGTCGGTGAGCGCGAACCGGCCGAGCAGGTCGTCCGCGACCCGGCCGGGGTCGGGCAGGTGGCGCAGCCGGGCGACCAGCACCAGGTTCTCCCGGCCGGTGAGGATCTCGTCGACGGCGGCGAACTGGCCGGTGAGGCTGACTGACTCGCGTACCCGCGCGCCCTGGGTGGTGACGTCGAAGCCGTGCACGTGGGCCGTTCCGCCGTCCGGCCGGAGCAGGGTGGCGAGGATGCGTACCAGGGTGGTCTTCCCCGCTCCGTTGGCGCCGAGCAGGGCGAGGATGCTGCCCGGGGCCACGTCGAGGTCCACCCCGCGCAGCACCGGAAGTTCGCGGAAGGACCTGGTCAGGCCCCGGATCTGGATCGCGGGCCCGGAGGTTCGCGTCGACTCTGTCGTGGACATGGCGTCAGCATGCGAGGTTGACGCTGCGTCAGGGTCAAGCCCGAACCGCGCAGGGCGCGTCGACCGGTCGGTCGACGCGCCCTGCGGACGTGCCTGCGGGTCAGCGCCCTACGGGCGCGCCGCGGGTCAGACGGTGAAGCGGATGCGCCGACGTCGGGCGACGAGGAAGAGCACCCCGCCGGCCACCAGCAGGGTGGCCGCGCCGGCCGCGATGGCGCCGGCCGCCGCGCCGGTCACCGGGAGGCCGCCGTCCTGGTCGCCGGCGCCACCGCCGCCACCGGTGGACGGGCAGTCCTTCGGCTGCTCCCACTTCAGCGGGCCGCCGGAGTCGAGGTCACCGGTGACGGTGACGGTGAGCCCCTTGCTGGCCGGGAAGCTGACCGTCCCGGTCCGGCCGGGCTCGACGGTGAGCTTCTTCGGCTCGCCCTTGCTGGGGGTGAACACGGAGGTCAGCGGGGTGCCGTCCTCCGGGTTGCTGATCCGGAAGATCATCTTGTCGCAGCTCGACTCGTAGCTGGCGTCGGGGGTGCCGACCTCGGGCTGCTGGCAGTCGGCGGGCTTCTGCCAGCCGCCGGTGAAGTCCTTCATGCCGGGGGCGGTGACGGTGATCTCCTGCGCCTCGCCGGCGCTGAGCTTGCGGGTCTCGATCTTGCGCAGCGGGACGGTCACCTTCTCGGTGAAGCCGCCGCTGCCGACGATGGCGAACGTCGCCTCGGCGTTGCCGCTGCGGTTGACCAGGGTCAGCTCGACGTTGCCGTCGCAGTCGGACTCGGCGATCACCTCAGGTGCCGCCGAGCAGGTGCCCGAGCCGCCGTTGTACCAGGCGCGCGGGCCGGTGGAGCGGGCGCCGATACCGGTCGGGCTGCCGACCTTGCGGTCGCCGTACCGGTCACTGGTGTCGGTCAGCGGGTCGATCAGCTTGCTGCCGAAGACGAAGTCGACCTGGGTGTAGCAGTTGGGCACCTCGACGGCGAAGTCGAGGGTGGCCACGCCCAGCTCGCCCGGGGCCACCCCGGTGAACTTCTTGACCGACTTGTCGAGCACGTACTGCGGGACGGCGAACTTCGCCGACGGCGTCACGTACGACACCAGGGCCAGGTCCTGCTCCTCGCCCCGGCACAGCGGGCCGTTGGTCAGGGTGATCGACGCCTTGCCCGCCGGCCCGTCGAAGGTGTGCGTGTAGCGGGCGTCGGCGGCGGCGACGCAGGACGGCCCGGGCTCGCCGCCGGACGGGGTGGTCGCCGTCGCGCTCGGCGTGGCGGTCGCCGTCGGCGTGGCCGTGGCGGTCGGGGACGGTGAGGCTGAGGTGGCGCCCGCCGGGGCGGTCAGGGCGAGGGCCGTGGCCAGGCCGGCCAGGGCGGCGGCGGTCGCGGCGAGCGGTCGCCGTGGCGACAGCTTGGGACGGATCACGCGTACTCCCGGGGTGAGGATGCGTCAGGGCGCGGCGGGGATGGCGTTGCCGGGTCACGGCCTGCGTCCGGAGCGCCGTGACGACGCCGTGCGGCGCCCTGGCCGGCGGAGCGGCACCGGCACCGGGCCGACCCTAGTGGGCCCGTCGATACGGACACAGTGCACAGCCGGCACCCGGAGTGTTGTTATACATATGAGATCATTGATCAACCCCACGTGATCACGTGGTCACCCGACCGGGGTGCACCGCGTCGCCGGCCCGCGCCGCCCGTCGCGTAGCGTCACAGGCATGCACAGGGGCAGACCGTGACCCGGATCGTGGCCGGCACGCTCGGCGGACGACGGATCGCCGCACCCGCCGGCGGCGGCACCCGGCCCACCTCCGGCCGGGTCCGGGAGGCGCTGTTCAGCGCCGTCGCCGCCGAGGTGGACCTGGACGGGGCGCGCTTCGCCGACCTGTACGCCGGCTCCGGCGCGGTCGGGCTGGAGGCGCTGTCCCGGGGCGCGGCGCACGTGCTGCTGGTCGAGTCCGACCCCCGGGCCGCCCGGGTGATCCGGGAGAACGTCGCCGCCCTGCGGGCCGCCCCCGCCGCCCGGTTGGTCACCGGCCGGGTGGCCGGGGTGGTCGCGGCCGGGCCCGGCGACGCGCCGTACGACGTGGTCTTCGCCGACCCCCCGTACGCGGTGCCGGACGACGAGATCACCGCCCTGTTGACCGGGCTGGTCGAGCACGACTGGCTCGCCCCCGACGCGCTGGTGGTGGTCGAACGGTCCACCCGCAGCGGCCCGGTCGGCTGGGTGCGGGGCATCACCGCCGGGCGCAGCCGGCGTTACGGCGAGACCACTCTTTGGTACGGTCGCCGATCATGAGACGTGCGGTGTGTCCCGGCTCGTTCGACCCGGTCACCAACGGACACCTCGACATCATCGGACGGGCCAGCCGGCTCTTCGACGAGGTGATCGTCGGCGTGCTGGTGAACCAGTCGAAGAGCGGCCTGTTCACCGTCGAGGAGCGGATCGACATGCTGCGCGAGGTCACCTCCTCGTACGGCAACGTGCGGGTCGCGTCCTTCCGGGGGCTGCTCGTCGACTTCTGCCGGGCGCAGGAGGCGAGTGTGCTGATCAAGGGCCTGCGGGCGGTCAGCGACTTCGACTACGAGTTGCAGATGGCCCAGATGAACATCGGCCTGGCCGGCGTGGAGACGCTGTTCATGCCGACCAACCCGCTCTACTCGTTCCTCTCCTCCAGCCTGGTCAAGGACGTGGCGAAGTGGGGTGGCGACATCTCCTCCCACGTGCCCGACACCGTCCGCCGGGCGCTGCAGGCCCGGCTGACCGTCCCGCGTCCCTGACCGTCGTGCCGTCGCGCCGGACCCGGGCGGCGCGTCGGGCCGGGGTGGTGGCGGCGGTGGTGGCCGGGGCACGACATCATGTGGTGCAGCGCCGAAGCCGGGCGCAGGCCGCATCATGTAGGTCGGCCGACGAACGACAGGAGTGAGGTACCGGTGGACCCGCTCGACCGCATCGACGAACTGATCGCCATGGTGGAGCAGGCGCGCTCCGTCCCGATGTCGCGCAACAACTGCATGGTCGACCGGGGCGAGATGATCGCCGCCCTCGACGAGATGCGCGCCGAACTCCCCGCCGACCTGCGCCGCGCCGCCGCCCTGCTGGAGGAACGCGACAAGATCATGGAGGCCGGCAAGCGGGAGGCCGACCGGATCATCAGCGAGGGTGAGGCGGAACACGCCCGGCTGGTCTCGGTGAACGAGATCACCGTCTCCGCCGAGCACGAGGGGGCCCGGATCATCGCCGAGGCCCGCGCCGAGGCGCAGCGGCTGCGCGAGGAGGTCGACGACTACGTCGACACCGCGCTGGCGAACTTCGAGCAGTTCCTCACCCGGGCGCTGGCCTCGATCGAGCGCGGGCGGGACAAGATGCACGCGCTGCGGGAGATCGGCACCTTCGGTGGGGACGAGGCGGAACGCCCGTTACCCTTCTGAGCGGCACCTCATCCCACCGACGGACGGGTCGGGCGTCGCCCCCGGTTCGACGACCCGGTGGTCGCCCAGGTAACCTTTTTTGTCGGCCTCTCACCGGCCGGAGTCTGACTATGCCCAAACACTCGCCTTCATCACTCAACCCCAGGGCGCCGCTGGTCCTCGACACGAGGGACCTGCCGCGTCGCCCTGGCGCGTTGCGTACGCATCGGCGGGTCGTGCCGGCACCGGCGGACCTCGGCGTGGAGTTGATCGGCGTGCCGGAGGGCGCGGACCTCGACCTCGACCTGAGGTTGGAGTCGGTGTCCGAGGGCGTGCTCGTCTCCGGGACCGTGACCGGTCCCGTCCAGGGCGAGTGCGGTCGTTGCCTGCGCGCGATCGACTACTCGTTGACCGTGAACGTCCAGGAGCTGTACGCGTACGAGAACAGCACCACGGACATCACGACCGACGAGGACGAGGTGGGCCGGATGCAGGACGATCTGATCGACCTGGAGCCGGCGCTGCGGGACGCGGTGGTGCTCACGCTGCCGACCAACCCGCTCTGCCGGGAGGACTGCCCGGGACTGTGCCCCGAATGCGGGGTGCACCGGGACGATCTGCCGGCCGAACACAGCCACCAGCAGACCGACCCGCGTTGGGCGAGCCTGTCGCAACTGAACCGTACAGAGGAGTAGGAACCGTGGCCGTCCCCAAGCGCAAGATGTCGCGCAGCAACACCCGGTCCCGCCGGGCGAACTGGAAGGCGGCTGTGGTCGCGACCGTGGCCTGCCCGCAGTGCAAGTCCCCCAAGCTGCCGCACGCGGCGTGCTCCGTCTGCGGCACGTACAACGGCCGCCAGGTCCTCGAGGTCTGACCTGGACGCCGAGTGACACCCCCGACCACGGGTCGGGTGGCGCGCGCACCCCGGCGATCGCCCGGTGCCCCGGCTCCCTCCGACGCCGGCCGGCCTGATCCGGCCGGCCCGGCGAGGGAGTCGGGCACCGCGCGGATCGCCGTTGACCTCCTCGGCGGGGACGATGCTCCCGCCGTCGTGGTTGACGGCGCTCTGCGGGCGGTGCGGGCCGACCCGGACCTGCACCTGCTGCTCGTCGGCCCGACCGAGGTCGCGGCCGGGGTCGTCGACGCCCTGACCCCGGCGCAACGGACCCGGATCACCATCCGCGCCACCCGCACCGCCGCCGGGCCGACCGAGCACGCGCCCCGCGCCGACAGCACCGTCCGGGCCGCCGTCTGCGCCGTCCGTGACGGCGCCGCCGACGCGCTCGTCTCCGCCGGGTCCACCGGCGCCACCGTCTCCGCCGCCGCCCTCGGCTTCGGCCGCTGGCCCGACGTGCGCCGGCCCGCGCTGGTGGCGACGCTCCCGGCCGTCTCCGGCCCGGTGGTCCTGCTCGACGTCGGCGGCTCGCTGGAACCCCGCCCGGCCACCCTGGCCCGGCACGCCGTGCTCGGCGCGGCCTACGCCGCCGTCGCCCACGCCGTCGCCGCCCCCCGGGTCGGCCTGCTCTCGGTCGGCACCGAGGCCGGCAAGGGGGACCGCCCGCGCCGCACCGCCGACCCCCTGCTCGCCGCCACCGCGCTGCCCGGCGACGCCCGCTACGTCGGCCTGGTCGAGGGGTACGACGTGACGGCCGGCGTCCGCGCCGACGTGGTGGTCACCGACGGCTTCACCGGCAACATCCTGCTCAAGGCCATCGAGGGGGCGTACGCGATGGCCGGGGGCCCGCCGGCCAGCGGCGGCGCGCCCCGGGCGGCGGCCCTGCTCGGCGTCGCCGGGACGGTGGTGGTCTGCCACGGCGCGGCGACCCCGGACGACGTCGCCTCCGGTATCGCCCTGGCCGCCCACCTCTGGCGTCGCCGGGCCACCGACCAGGTCCGGGAGCAGGTCGCGCTCCTTCCCGCCGGCGACTCCACCGACCCGGAGCGGGACGACACCCCCACCCGCCCGGCCGCCGACCGGGCCGACGCGGTGGCGGTGACCACCGGACCCGCGCCGGTCGACCCGACGGTTAAGAACGCACCCGCCGCCCGGCACGCGGATCATCCGCCCGCGTACCCCGGCGGGACCGAAGCAGAGGTAGGAACATGAGCAACGACAAGCGGCGGCGTGCGCCCGTCAGCCACCTGGAGGCGGCGTTCGGGGTGACACTCGACGCCGAGCTGCTGGAGCGGGCCCTGACCCACCGGTCGTACGCGTACGAGAACGGCGGGCTGCCCACCAACGAACGGTTGGAGTTCCTCGGCGACTCGGTGCTCGGCGTGGTGATCACCACGGCGCTGTTCCGGAACCACCCCGACCTGCCCGAGGGGCAGCTGGCCAAGCTGCGGGCCAGCGTGGTCAACATGCGCGCCCTGGCCGACGTGGCCCGGGGGCTCGGCCCGGACGGGCTCGGCGCCTACCTGCTGCTCGGCAAGGGCGAGGAGACCACCGGCGGGCGGGACAAGGCGAGCATCCTCGCCGACACCCTCGAGGCGCTGCTCGGCGCGATCTACCTCCAGCACGGGCTGGACACCGCCGCGGTCGTCATCCACCGGCTGTTCGACCCGCTGATGGCCGAGTCGGCGGGCCGGGGCGCGGCGCTGGACTGGAAGACCAGCCTCCAGGAGCTGACCGCCGCGCTCGGCCTGGGGGTGCCCGAGTACCGGATCGAGGGCACCGGCCCGGACCACCTCAAGACCTTCACCGCCTGGGTGGTGGTGGCCGGCAACCGCTACGGCGGGTCGGAGGGGCGCAGCAAGAAGGAGGCCGAGCAGCGGGCCGCCGAGGCGGCCTGGCGGGAACTCACCGCGCAGGCCGAGCAGGACCGGGCCGACACCCCGCCGGCCGACGCGGACGCGACGCCCGGGGCCGCCCCGGACGGTACGCCCGGGTCGAACGGCGGCGGCCCGGCGGTCGACGCGGCGGCCCCGGCGGCCGACGAGACCGCCGAGGCGGGACTGGGTCGTGCCTGAGCTGCCCGAGGTCGAGACCGTACGGCAGGGACTGGCCCAGTGGGTCATCGGCCGGCGGATCTCGACGGTGGAGGTGCGTCACCCCCGGGCCGTGCGACGGCACCCGCCCGGCCCGGCGCACTTCGCCGACGTGCTCGCCGGCCGGACGGTGACCGACGTGCGGCGGCGCGGCAAGTACCTCTGGCTGCCGCTGGACAGCGGGGACGCCCTCGTCGGCCACCTGGGCATGTCGGGGCAGCTGCTGCTCCAGCCGGCCGAGGCGGCCGACGAGCTGCACCTGCGGGTCCGGTTCCGGTTCGCCGACGACGGCCCGCAACTGCGCTTCGTCGACCAGCGGACGTTCGGCGGGCTCGCGGTCAGCGAGGGCGGCGCCGAGCTGCCCGCCGAGATCGCCCACATCGCCCGTGACCCGATGGACCCGGAGTTCTCCGACGCGGGGTTCGTCGCCGCGCTGCGCCGCAGGCGTACCGAGGTCAAACGGGCCCTGCTGGACCAGACGCTGCTGTCCGGGGTGGGCAACATCTACGCCGACGAGGCGCTGTGGCGGGCCCGGCTGCACGGCGCCCGCCCGACCGACGCGGTGACCGGCCCCGCCGCGGGCCGGCTGCTCGGGCACGTGCGGGACGTCCTCGGCGAGGCGATCACGCAGGGCGGCACCAGCTTCGACGACCTGTACGTCAACGTCAACGGGGAGAGCGGCTACTTCGACAGGTCGCTGAACGTCTACGGCCGGGAGGGTGAGCCCTGCCGGCGGTGCGGCGCGCCGATCCGCC
>NZ_MZMV01000044.1 GCF_002210435.1 Micromonospora wenchangensis | reverse complement strand
GCCGATGAGCAAGATCGATGTCACCCGCATACCCCGTCACCCCGAAACCCTAACCCCCTCCCCACCACCCCCACCCCGCCCGCCCCCACCCCCGCTCCCGCTCCCCGCTCCCGCTCCCCGCCCCCCGCCCCCCCGCCCTCCGCCCTCCGCTCGCGTGATCAAGAGGTTTGCGTCACGGCAGCGCCTAGGATTGACGCAAACCTCTTGATCACTTGACGCAAACTTCTTGATCACCGGGGCGTGGGGGCGGTGGGGTCGGGGCGTCGGGTGCGGGGCCGGCAGGGGCGCGCGGGCAGGGCCGGACGAGGGCGGGGCGGGAGGTGAGGGGAAGGGCGGTCAGGAGCCGGCGAGGGGGTCGCCGGGGTTGCGTTCCGCTTCGCGGGGGTCGCCCTCGCCGGCGCGGGAGGCCAGCAGCCGACGGTACGAGGCCAGCCGGCGCGGGTCGGCCTTGCCGGCGGCCACCCAGGCGTCCAGGGCGCAGTCCGCCTCGTCCGGGGTGTGCGGGCAGTTGGGCGGGCAGTCCACCGTCCCCTCCACCAGGTCGGGGAACCCGTGCAGCAGGCTCTCGGCCGAGACGTGGGCCAGCCCGAAACTGCGGATGCCCGGGGTGTCCACGATCCAGCCCGGGTCACCGTCGCCGTCCGGGGTACGCGGCAGCCGCAGCGCCACCGCGCTGGTGGAGGTGTGCCGGCCCCGGCCGATGGCGCTGACCACGCCTACCGCCCGCAGCGCGTCCGGCACCAGCCGGTTGACCAGCGTCGACTTGCCGACCCCGGAGTGCCCCACCAGCACCGACACCCGGCCGGCGAGCAGGGCGCGCAGCGCGTCGAGGTCGGAGTCGGGCCGGACCAGCACGTACGGCAGTTCCAGTTCGGTGTAGTAGCCGACCACCTGTGCCGGGCCGGCCAGGTCGGCCTTGGTGAGGCAGAGCAGCGGCTCGATGTCGGCGTCGTACGCCGCGACCAGGCAACGGTCGATGAAGCCGGTCCGGGGCGGCGGGTCGGCCAGCGCGCTGACGATCACCAGTTGGTCGGCGTTGGCGACCACCACCCGTTCCAGCCGTCCCTCGGCGGTGTTCTCGTCGTCGTCGGCGGTGCGCCGCAGCACCGAGCGCCGCTCGGCGATCCGGACGATCCGGGCCAGTGCCCCGTCCGCGCCGGAGACGTCGCCGACCAGGCTCACCCGGTCGCCGACCACCACCGACTTGCGGCCCAGTTCGCGGGCCCGCATGGCGGTGACGGCGGCACCGTCCGGGGCGTCGGGGAGCACGCAGGTGTAGCGGCCCCGGTCGACGGCGATCACGAACCCGTCGACCGCGTCGTCGTGCCGGGGGCGGGTCCGGGTACGCGGACGTGAGGACCGGCCGGGCCGGACCCGTACGTCGTCCTCGTCGTACTCCCGTCGCTTGGTTGCCAGGACCCGCCCCCTCCGCCGTCAGCTCTTGCCGGTCACCATCGCCGACCATAGTGCCGGGAACTCGGGCATGGTCTTCGAGGTGCACGCCACGTCGTCCACCTCGATGCCGGGGACGGCGAGCCCGGCCACCGCGGCGGCGTGCGCCATCCGGTGGTCGGCGTAGGTGCGGAAGGTGCCCCCGCGTAGCGGTCGGGGCCGGATCTCCAGCCCGTCGGCGGTCTCGGTCAGGTCGGCGCCGAGCCCGGTGAACTCCCGGGCCAGCGCGGCGATCCGGTCGGTCTCGTGCCCCCGGATGTGGCCGATGCCGGTGAACGTCGACGGCGAGTCGGCAAGCATGGCGAGCGCGGTCAGCGCCGGGGTCAGCTCGCTGACGTCGGACAGGTCGGCGGTCAGGCCGTGCACGGTGCCGGTGCCCCGCACGGTCAGCCCGGCGGTGGTCAGGGTGACCTCGCCGCCCATCCGGTCCAGCAGCGAGCGGAGCTGCTCGACGGGCTGGACGCTGTTGTGCGGCCACCCCTGGAGGGTGACCTCGCCGCCGGTGACCAGGGCGGCGGCGAAGAACGGGACCGCGCCGGAGAGGTCGGGTTCGATCTCCCAGCCGCGGCCGGCGAGCGGTCCCGGCTCGACCACCCACACGTCGGGGACGGTGTCGTCGACGGCCGCCCCGGCGGCCCGCAGCATCTGCACCGTCATCCGCAGGTGCGGCGCGGAGGGCACCGGTGGGCCCTGGTGCCGGACCACCACGCCCCGGTCGAAGCGTGCCCCGGCGAGCAGCAGGCCGGAGACGAGCTGGCTGGAGGCGGAGGCGTCGATCACCACCTCGCCGCCGGTGACCCGGCCGACGCCCTGCACCACCAGGGGCAGGCTGCCGGTCTCCGGCGCGTCGATCCGGACGCCGAGCGAGCGCAGTGCGCCGATCAGCGGGCCGAGCGGCCGGACCCGGGCCTGCGGGTCGCCGTCGAAGGTGACCCGTCCCTCGGTGAGCCCGGCGACCGGCGGGACGAACCGCATCACGGTGCCGGCGAGCCCGACGTCGACGTGGGCCGGGCCGACCAGCCGGTGCGGTCGGACGAGCCAGCGGTCGTCGTCGGAGACCGAGACGTGGGCGCCCATCGCCCGCAGCCCCCCGGCCATGAGTTCGGTGTCGCGGGCGCGCAGCGGCCCGTGCAGTGTCGACGGGCCGCCGGCCAGCGCGCTGAGCACCAGGGCCCGCGCGGTCATCGACTTGGAGCCGGGGAGGCGCAGGGCGGCGGTGACCGGGTCGGTGGCGGTCGGTGCCGCCCAGGGCTGCTGCGGACGGGTGGCGGTCAGGTTTCCCACGGTCACATTCTGCCAACCCGACGGCGATTTCGAGCCTGCCGACGGGCCGACTCCCGGTGGGCGGGACAGCCGACGGCGGCGCGGGGGGTTAGCGTTGGCGTCATGTGCGGCAGGTACGCGACGACCCGGAGCTCCGGGGACCTGAGCGCGGTCTTCGAGTCGTACGACGACACCGACGGCGGGGTCCGGCCGGACCACAACGTCGCGCCGACCGACCGGGTGCCGCTGGTGCGGGTCGATCCGGAGCGGGGGCGGGCGCTCTCGGTGGGCCGCTGGGGGCTGGTGCCGCACTGGGCGAAGTCGGCCGCCGGGGCGGCCCGGATGATCAACGCGCGGGCCGAGACGGTCGCCACCAGCCGGGCGTACGCCCTGCCGTTCGCCCGCCGCCGCTGCCTGGTCCCGGCCGACGGCTGGTACGAGTGGGTGCGCCGGGCCGGCGGCGGCAAGCAGCCCTACTTCATGACCCCGCGGGACGGTTCGGTGCTGGCGTTGGCCGGGATCTGGTCGCGGTGGGAGACGACGCTCACGTTCAGCGTGCTCACCACGGCGGCGGTGGGCGAGCTGGCCGAGGTGCACGACCGGATGCCGCTGCTGCTGCCGCCCGACCGGTGGGCGGACTGGCTCGCCCCGGCCGACGACCCGGCGGCGCTGCTGGTCCCGCCGCCGGCGGACTGGCTCGCCGGGCTGGAGATCCGCCCGGTCGGTACGGCGGTGGGCGACGTGCGCAACGACGGCCCGGAGTTGACCGTCCGGGTGTCGCCGGACCGGGAACGCTCCCACGGGAACGACGCACTGTTCTGATCGCGATAGGTGACATTGGCGCGTACGAATTGCCAGAGTTCCGGGTGAAACGTCGCTCGGATCTTTTGCCATCTTTCCGGCACACCTCTTGTCTCGGTAGCCGACAGTGCGATACAACACAGCGCTGGCACTGGGAGCGTCCTCGCGCAGTGCGAACGACGCCCGTCGATCTTGCCGGTCCCACGGGGGAGGTGGGTGTGATGACCCGGGCACGTATGCCCCGACCGCACGAGGTGGCCGCCGCACGACGAGATCCGCGACTGCTCCGCGCGTTGCGGGACCGCCGTTCCGACGATGCCTGGCGGACCAGAGGTACCTGCCAGAGCGTGGACCCGGAGACGTTCTTTCCGGCGCCCAACGAACCGGCCGACGCGGCGGTCGCGCTCTGCCGTAGCTGCGACGTGCAGGGTTCCTGCCTGGCCTGGGCGCTGGAGGTGGGCGACACCCACGGCGTGTGGGGCGGCACCACGCCCCGCGAGCGCCGGGCCATGCTGGTCGCCTGGCGCGGCGAGGTCGGCGCCGACTCCGGTGCGGCCGGCGACGCCGGTCCACCGGTGCGCGACCAGTTGCTCACCCTGGTGCCGTTGAGCTGATCATCCCGCCGGCCACGGCGCAGAATGGCCGGATGTCCCGCTCCACGCAGCTCGACACCCCGCGCGGCCCGGCCCGGGTCGACACCGACCGGCCGACCGGCCCGCCGACGTCCCTACTCGTGCTCGGCCACGGGGCCGGCGGTGCGGTGGACGCCCCGGACCTGCTGGCCGTACGCGACACCGCCCGCGACGCCGGGGTGCTGGTGGCCCGGGTGACCCAGCCCTACCGGGTGGCCGGCCGCCGGGCGCCGGCCCCGGCGGGGCACCTGGACGAGGCGTGGACGGCGGTGCTGGCCGTACTGCGCCGCCGGCACCCCGACCTGCCGCTGCTGGTCGGTGGCCGGTCCAGCGGCGCCCGGGTGGCCTGCCGGACGGCCGGCGCGGTGGGGGCGGTCGGGGTCGTCGCCCTGGCCTTCCCGCTGCACCCGCCCGGCCGCCCGGAGCGTTCCCGGGCCGACGAGCTGGTCACCGGCCTGCCCACGCTGGTGGTCAACGGCGACCGGGACCCGTTCGGGCTGCCCGTCGCCGCCGGCCCGGTGCAGGTGGTCGTGCGCCGTGGCGAACGTCACGACCTGCGCCAGGACCCG
The DNA here is from genome assembly GCF_002210435.1 of Micromonospora wenchangensis. Lineage (GTDB taxonomy): Bacteria > Actinomycetota > Actinomycetes > Mycobacteriales > Micromonosporaceae > Micromonospora > Micromonospora wenchangensis. The sequence continues at coordinate 55,357 of NZ_MZMV01000044.1, read as the reverse complement.
GCCGGGGTGGCCGCCGCGGTGCTCGCCTGGCTGCGCACCTACCGGTGGGCCCGCTGACCGCTGCGGCCACCCGCATCGCCGGGCCCGTTCGCCGTGCTGACCACCCGTTTCCGCCCCGCCGGACCCCTCGTTGCATCCGGTGGTGCCGACCTTCCGGTTCGGGTGGTCGGGACCGTCCCTCCCAGGCCCTTCCTGGTCCCAGTCCTCCGGTAGCCGACCGGGCGGGCCGGGACCAGGAGCGGGGGCCGGCGGAATGTGCGGCCGGCGGTCGGGTGTTACGACTCCCGGACGAGGAATCTGGCGAGGGGGGTGACCGGTGCCGACCGAGACACGGAGCCGGGAGCGGGACGATCGGGACGCGCGGCAGCTCAGAAGGCTGCTCGACGGCCCGGACTGGCCGGCGGTGGGGACCGGCCCCCGGGTGGTGAGTACGGGCACACCCGGCAGAACGGAAGCTGCGGACCGGTCCGTCCGCGTATCCTCGGCGGGACAGCATCCGACGCGAGGGGATGTGCGGTTGACCACCGAGAAGACGGACGAGCGCAGGGCCCGCTTCGAGCGGGACGCGATGCCCTTCGTCGATCAGCTCTACGCCGCCGGGCTGCGGATGACGCGTAACCCGGCCGACGCCGAGGACCTGGTCCAGGAGACGTACCTGAAGGCGTACGCGGCCTTCCACCAGTTCGAGCAGGGCACCAACCTGAAGGCCTGGCTCTACCGGATCCTGACCAACACCTACATCAACTCCTACCGCAAGCGGCAGCGCCAGCCCATCCAGGCGCCCACGGAGGAGATCACCGACTGGCAGCTCGCCGAGGCCGAGTCGCACACCTCCAGCGGGTTGCGGTCGGCCGAGACCGAGGCACTGGACCGGCTGCCGGACACCGACGTCAAGGAGGCCCTCCAGCAGTTGCCTGAGGAGTTCCGCCTGGCCGTCTACCTGACCGATGTCGAGGGCTTCTCGTACAAGGAGGTCGCCGACATCATGGGCACGCCGATCGGCACCGTGATGTCCCGGTTGCACCGCGGGCGTCGTAACCTGCGCAAGCTGCTGGAGCGGTACGCCGCGGAGCGCGGCTTCAGCGCCGCGCAGCCCGCGAAGGGTTCGACCACCGCCACTGCCGGTCGGGAGGTGTGACGTGAGCTGTGGGAAGCCGCACGAGACGGACTGCCGGGAAGTGCTCGCGGAGGTCTACCTCTACCTCGACCTGGAGTGCGCCGAGGAACGCCGCTCGCTGATCCGCTACCACCTGGACGAGTGCGGGCCCTGCCTGCGCGAGTACGGCATCGAGCAGGAGGTGCGGGCGCTGGTGGCCCGGTGCTGCGGTAACGAGACCGCCCCCGACAAGCTGCGCGAGCGGCTGCGGGTACGCCTCACCGAGCTGGTGGTCTTCGAGGCCAGCGAGTCCCGCGAACTCGCCGAGTGACACCCGCACGGCGGACCCGCCGTGGACGAGACGAACGCCGGTGGCCCGGGTCGAGTCGACCCGGGCCACCGGCGTGTCCGGCGCGGGGCCGGACCTGACGTCGCGGCGGTCGCCCGCCGCAACGGCTCAGGAGTTGGGGCGCTTGCCGTGGTTCGCGCCGCTCTTCTTACGGGCCTTCTTCTTACGGGCCTTCTTCGCCATACTGACCTCCTCGTGATGGGTCCGACCCCTGCTGCGGTCGACCCGCGACCGCGTGCACGCCGCCGGCCTCCCGGCGTCGGGTCCGACCTGATGATGCTAGTGCGGCCGGCGTGCGCCGTCGTGCGCCGGGGCGGCAGGGGTACGCCGGGGTGCGCGTGGCGCTCTCCCGCCCACGCGGGGTCGGTCCGTGATTGGATACCGACGCAAGCACACCCGGTGGAGAGGGAGGGCCGTGATGGCCGAGGAGATCCGCGCCGAGATGGTGGCCAACGTGTGGAAGGTCGTCGCGTCGAGGGGGGACACCGTCTCCGAGGGGGACACGCTGGTGATCCTGGAGTCGATGAAGATGGAGATCCCGGTCGTCGCCGAGTCCGACGGGGTGGTTGAGCAGCTCGTGGTCAACGAGGGCGACGTGGTGCAGGACGGTGACCTGATTGCGGTGATCGGTTGAGCCCCGGCGACCGGTCGGCCGGGCTGCTGGTCCGGCGGGCCGTACCGGCCGAGTTCCCGGCGGTGGCCCGGTTGACCGTCGCCGCCTACGAGGCCGACGGTCAGCTCAAGGGCGAGAACGGCTACGGCGCGGTGCTGGCCGACGTGGCCGGTCGGGCGGAGCACGGCGAGATCCTGGTCGCCGTCGACGGGGCGACCGGCACGGTCCTCGGCTCGGTCACCTACGTGCTGCCCGGCAGCCCGTACGCGGAGCTGTCCGGGCCGGGCGAGGCGGAGTTCCGGATGCTGGCGGTGGACCCGGCCGCCCAGGGGCGGGGCGTGGGGGTGGCGCTGGTGCGGGCCTGCCTGTCCCGGGCGGTGGCGCAGGGCTGCACGGCGATGGTCATCTGCGTCCGCAGCGGGCTCGCCGACGCCGCCCACCGGCTGTACGCGGGGCTCGGTTTCGTGCGTACCCCGCAGCGGGACTGGTCGCCGCTGCCCGGTGTCGACCTGCTGGCCCTGCGGATGGCGTTGCCCGCCGGCCCGGACCGGCCCGCCGTCGGCTGAACGCCGTCAGCGGTCTGCCGGGCCGCCCTCCTCGATGCCGGCCAGCAGCTCGTCGGCGACCTCAAGGGCGATCTTCTTGCGTTCGTCGTCGGTGACGTCCGGGGTCCGGACGGCGAACCAGCTGCTGTGCACGGCGAACAGCACCAGTGTCGCCCGGAGCTGGGCCCGGGGGGAGTCGTCGCCGAGGCAGATCGCGTCGGCGAGCTGGTACATCCGTTCGCGCATCTGCTGACCGGCGGCGAGGCTCTTGAGCACTGTCTGGTTCTGTTCGAAGAACCGCATCACCAGGGACTGCCCGGTGCCGAACATCATGTCGGCGTACTGGCTGACCAGTTCCCGTCGGGTGGCCCGGCTGGCGGGTTGGTCGCGGGCCCAGTCGATCAGCTCGTCCATCCGGTGCAACCGGTCCTCGACGAAGCTGTTGACGATCTCGTCCTTGCTCTTGAAGTGGTAGTAGAGCGCGGCCTTGGTGACACCGAGCCGCTCGGCGATCTCCCGGAGCGAGGTCTTCTCGTACCCCTGCTCGGTGAAGAGCTCCAGGGCGACGGCCTGGATGCGCCCGCGCGTGCCGCCTGTGCTCTGAGTCACCTGTACCTACCACCCAACTCGCTTGACGGGGTCCCGCTCTCCAACTTACCGTGCGGCTAGTAAAGTGACTAGCCGGCCGGTAAGTAAGTGCTAGAGATCTCCGGGGGAGCTTACCCATGACTCAGGAAACCCAGGCGAGGGCGAAACCCAACATCCGGGTGGTGCTGTTCGGCCTCATGATCGCGATGATGCTCGCGATGCTCGACAACATGATCGTCAGCACCGCGCTGCCGCGGATCGTCAGCGAGTTCGGCGGTGTCAACCACTTCACCTGGGTGGTCACCGCGTACGTGCTGGGCACCACGGTCTCCACCCCGATCTGGGGCAAGCTCGGCGACCTCTACGGCCGCAAGGCGGTCTTCCTGACCTCGGTGGTCATCTTCCTGATCGGGTCGGCGCTGTGCGGGATGTCCGGCTCCGAGATGCTCGGCGGCACCGGCAACGGGATGGTCGAGCTGATCGCCTTCCGGGCCGTGCAGGGGCTGGGTGCCGGCGGTCTGATGGTCGGCGTGATGGCGATCATCGGTGACCTCGTGCCGCCGCGTGAGCGGGGCCGCTACCAGGGCATGATCGCCGGCATCATGGCGGTCGCCATGGTCGCCGGCCCGCTGGTCGGCGGGTTCATCACCGACAACCTCTCCTGGCGCTGGGCGTTCTACGTCAACCTGCCGCTCGGTGGCCTCGCGCTGCTGATCCTCGCCACCAGCATGCACCTGCCGAAGTACCGCACCGAGCACCGGATCGACTGGCTGGGCGCGGGCCTGCTCTCCGTCGGCATCACCGCGATCGTCCTGATCACCACCTGGGGCGGCAACGAGTACGACTGGGCGTCCGCGCAGATCCTCGGCCTCGCCGCGCTGGCCCTGGTCAGCCTGGTGGCCTTCGGCATCGTCGAACGGCGGGTCGTCGAGCCGATCCTGCCGCTCGGCCTCTTCGCCAACCGCAACTTCGCGCTGATCTCGGTGATCGGTTTCCTGCTCGGCTTCGCCATGTTCGGCGCGATGAACTTCCTGCCGCTCTACCAGCAGACCGTGCAGGGCGCCTCGGCCACCAACAGCGGCCTGCTCCTGCTCCCGCTGATGTTCGGGATGCTGGTGGTGTCGCTGGTGGTCGGCCGGGCCATCACCAGGACCGGCCGCTACCGGATGTTCCCGATCGTCGGCGGCGTCGTGATGGCCGTCGGTATGGCGCTGCTGTCCCTGCTGAAGGTCGACACCGGCAAGGTCGAGTCGTCGCTCTACATGCTGGTCCTCGGGGCCGGCATGGGCTTCCTGATGCAGACCTCGATGCTGATCGCACAGAACAGCGTGGAGCAGAAGGACCTCGGCGCGGCCAGCGGCGCGGCCACCTTCTTCCGCTCCATCGGCGGTTCGTTCGGCATCTCGCTGTTCGGCGCGATCTTCGCCAACCGGCTCGCCGACTCGCCGGCCGGCAGCGCGTTCGCCGGCGGCACCGGCGAGGGCCGGGGGATGGACCTGACGAAGCTCAAGGAACTGCCGGCGCAGGCGCGTGAGGTGGTGCTCGGCGGGCTCTCCGACGCCATCTCGCACGTCTTCTTCTGGGCGACGATCATCACGATCGCGGTGCCGGTGCTCGCCTGGTTCATCCGGGAGATCCCGCTCCGCACGGCGAACGCCGTCCCGCCGCCGGACGCCAGCGGCGAGGAGCAGGCCGAGGTCGCCCTCGGCAAGGCCCCGGTCTCCTGACCCGGTCCCGTCCGTAACGGCCGGTCCGTCCCCGCCAGGGGTACGGGCCGGCCGCGCCCGTCGTGCCCGCCTCCGTCGTGCCCGCCTCCGTGATCGACTCGCTTGGGCCGATGTTGCGGCATCAACCGGCTCGGATACCGCTACCTCGGCCCCGGGGAGTCGATCAAGCTGGGCGGGGGCCGGGGCGGCGGCGGACCAGGGCGGTGAGGCGACGCCAGGCACGGGTCAGGCGGCGGCCCCGGCGGGCCCCGGGCGGGGTGGCGAGCAGCCGGTGGGCCAGCGCGGTGGTGTCCGGGTCGACGGCCGGGGTGGCCAGTGCCAGGTGGGCCAGGGAGACGGCGATCGGCACCGCCCGGCCCTGCGCGACGGCCGCCACGTCGGCGAGCCGCTCGGCCACCAGGCCGGCCACGTCGGGGCGTACCGTCGGGTCGATCCAGGCGGCGGTGACCAGGGCGAACAGCGCCGCCTCGGTGATCCAGTCCTCCACGCCCCAGATCAGTTCCACCAGCACCCGGCGGCGGGTCGAGGTCGCCCACGGCTCGTCGGTGCGGTGGTGCAGCAGGCCGAGGCAGGCCCAGACCTGCACACACCGGACCCACAGCGACGGGTCCTGACCGCTGAGCACCCGGCCCAGCGCGGTCGGTGGCGCGTCGGGCGGGTGCACCAGCAGGCCCAGCAGGTCGGCCAGGTCCAGGGTGGCCAGCCCGACCGCGGCGTCGTACGCGGCCGGTGGGTGCGGCCAGGCGGGGTGGGCCAGGTGGCGTACCCGCTCGGCGGCGGCCGGGGACGGGGTGGGCAGGGCCGGCGCGGCGGTGGTGCCCTCGTAACGCCAGAGCCGGTAGCCGGTGTCCCGACGGGGCTCGCGGGGGTCCGGCTCGGCCACCCCGGTCACCTCGACGTGCAGGCCGGGCACGGCGGCGGCGACGGTACGCATCGCGCTCGGCGGTTCGACCGTGTCGAGGCGTACCGCCGCGTCGGGGAAGCCGTCGGCGGCGAGCGCGCGGCGCAGCGCGTCGACCATCGCGCCGGTCGCCGGGGTGACCTGCCCCAGCCAGGGGCGTCCCCGGCAGGACTCGGCGAGGTCGGTGTGCTCGTGGCTGTCGTCGGGGTGGTCCCGGGTGAAGTCGGCGAGGTCGACCAGGTGTGCCACGTCGCCGTCGCGCAGGAACCGCAGCCGGTGCGCGGTGTGCACCGCGCAGTCGAAGGTCGGGTCGCGGGTCAGCGCCCGGTCGATCCAGCCGAGGGCCTCGTCGAGCCGGCCGTGGTCGGCCAGGGTGCCGGCGATGTCGGCGTAGACGGCGAGGTCGTCGGGGTCGTGCCCGACGGCCCGTTCCAGCGCGGCCAGGGCGTCGCGGGTCCGCCCGGCGCTGCGGTAGGCGTACCCGAGCCAGACCTCGCCGAGCTTGGACGGTGCCTCGCGTACCCCCCGGCTGGCCCAGGTGACCGCGAGGGTGACCTCGCCGAGCCGCCGGGCCAGCGCGGACGCCGCGCCGAGCAGCAGCGCGTGCCGGGGGTGCGCGGCGACTGCGTGCCGGGCCAGGGTGAGGTACGGCGTCAGGGGCGCCCGCCCGGCGCGGGGGACCGGGTCGGGCACCGCGGCGCAGACCTGCATGAGGATCCGGGCGCAGCGGTCCGGGTCGAGCCGTTGGGCCAGCTCGGGGGCGGTGACCCAGGGCACCCCGGCCCAGTCGACGCCGGGGGCGTGGCCGGTGGCGGCGACCAGCAGGTCGAGCCCTTCGGCCGGGCGGCCGGCGGCGGCGAGCAGGTGGGCGCGGGCGACCACGGCCCCGACGTGGGCCCGTTGGCCGAGCGGGAAGAGGTCGAGGTCGCCGCCCGAGGCGGCGGCGATCCGGGTGAGCGTCTCGTGCGTGTCGGGCAGGGTCGGTGCCAGCACCAGCGCGGCGGCGAGGTGGTCGGCGGCGTGGGCCAGGTCGCCCTCGTCGAGCGCGAGCCGGGCGAGGGCGAGTTCCTCGGCCGCGGTCAACGCGGGTGGCTCCTCCGACACGTCGGCCTCTCGCTAGCAGGGGGTTGCCAGGGCTGGGCAAGCGTAGGGGATACCGGCAACAGGTGCCGATCTTCTGCGCGTTAGTGCGCGATGGATTGTCGATCAGGACTCAATCGTGCAAGACTGAACATGAAACGCGCGGCATTCGCGCAGCGAAGGGAGTCTCCGTGACGCAGCCAGGGGCCGGCATGGCCGCCGACATCGCCGAGCAGCCGGCCGGTTACGCGCGGCTGCTCTCCACCGAGCACGCCGCGGCGATCGCCCGGGTCGCGGCGGTCGTCGCCCGACGCCGCCCCCGGCACGTGGTCTTCACCGCCCGCGGCACCTCCGACCACGCCGCCCTCTACGGGGCGTACCTGACCGAGATCCGGCTCGGGCTGCCCGCCGGGCTCGCCTCGCCCAGCGCGGTCACCGTCTACGGGGCCCGCCCCGACCTCTCCGACGCGCTCGTCGTCGGGGTCAGCCAGAGCGGCGGCTCACCTGACCTGACCGAGGTGCTGCGCACCGCCCGCGACGCCGGCGCGCTCACCCTGGCGGTCACCAACGACCCCGACTCGCCGCTGGCGCGGACCGCCGAGCTGGGCGTCGACATCGCTGCCGGGCACGAGCGGGCGGTCGCCGCCACCAAGACGTACACCGCCGAGCTGCTCGCCCTGCTGCTGCTGGTGGAGGGCATCCGGGCCGGGGACGGCGTGCTGCCGGCCGACCAGCGGGCCGCCCTGGAACGCCTCCCCGAGCTGGCCGAGCGCACCCTGGCCGACCCCACCCCGACCCAGCTCGCCCCGCGGTACCGGTTCGCCGGCCAGCTCGTCACCACCGGCCGGGGGTACGCGTACCCGACCGCCCGGGAGGCGGCGCTGAAGCTGATGGAGACGTCCTACCTGCCGGCGCTGGCGTTCTCCGGCGCCGACCTGCTGCACGGCCCGCTGGCGATGACCGACCCGGACGTGCCGGTGCTGGCCGTGGTCGGCTCCGGCCCCGGCGGCCGGTCCATGGGCGAGGTGCTGCCCCGCCTCGGCGAGCGGCGGGCCGACGTGGTGGTGGTCGGCTCGGCCGAGGTCGAGGGGGCCACCCGGATGGCGGTGCCCGAGGTCGACGAGCGGTACGCGCCGCTGCTGGACATCCTGCCGTTGCAACGCCTCGCCCTCGCCCTGGCGCTGGCCCGGGGTGAGGACCCGGACGCCCCGCGCGGACTGAAGAAGGTCACCGCGACGATGTGACCCGGCCCTGCCAGCGCGACGGCGTCCGGGTGGGCGTGGCACGCTGTGTCTCGTGTCCACGCTGCGCGACCTCGCCGAGGAGCACACCCAGCTCCGCCCGGCCGACATCGACCACCTCCACCGGATCGCCGGCGACTGGCAGCTGCTGTCCGACCTGTCCTTCGCCGACCTGCTGCTGTGGGTGCCGGTGGACGCCGACGGCACGTTCCTCTGCGTCGCCCAGGTCCGCCCGACGACCGCCCCGACCGCCTACCTGGACGACCAGGTCGGCCGGATCGTGGGCGGGCCGGAGGTGGCGCACCTGGAGGTCGCCTACCGGCAGGGCCGGATCTGGCGGGAGGGCGACCCGGTCTGGTACGGCGACGTGCCGGCCCGGCACGAGGCGATCCCGGTGCGGCTGCGGACCGCCGACGGGGAGGCCGGCGAGGTGATCGCGGTGGTCGGCCGGGACACCAACCTGTCCACCGCCCGCACCCCCAGCCAGCTGGAGCTGAACTACCTCACCACCGCCGACGACCTGGCCCAGATGATCGCCGACGGCACCTTCCCGCCGCCCCGGCACCCGGGCGAGACCACCTCCGCGCCCCGGGTCGGCGACGGGCTGGTCCGGCTCGACGCGGGCGGCAAGGTCACCTACGCCAGCCCGAACGCGCAGTCGGCGTACCGCCGGTTGGGGTACGCCTCCCACCTGGTGGGCGAGGACCTGGCGAAGCTGCACCGCCGGCTGGCCAGCGACCCGCTCGACGGCACCGAGGCGGCCAACGGCATCCTCGCCGCGCTGCGTGGGGAGGGCCCGCCGCGCCGGGAGATCGACGCCCGGGGGGCGACGATGCTCACCCGGGCCCTGCCGCTGATGCCCGCCGGGGTGCCGATCGGCGCGCTGGTCCTGGTCCGCGACATCACCGAGGTACGCCGCCGCGACCGGGCCCTGATCACCAAGGACGCCACCATCCGGGAGATCCACCACCGGGTGAAGAACAACCTGCAGACCGTCGCCGCCCTGCTGCGCCTCCAGGCCCGTCGGGTGTCGATGCCGGAGGCCCGGGTCGCCCTGGAGGAGTCGGTACGCCGGGTCGCCTCCATCGCCCTGGTGCACGAGACGCTCTCCATGTCCAGCGACGAGGCGGTCGAGTTCGACGGGATCGTCGACCGGGTGGCGAGCGCGGCGACCGAGGTGGCCGCGACCGAGGTGAGCGTCGGGATGCGCCGTACCGGCAGCTTCGGGGTGCTGCCCGCCGAGATCGCCACCTCGCTGGTGATGGTGCTCAACGAGTTGCTGCTCAACGCCGTCGAGCACGGCTTCCCGCCGGCCGAGGAGGGCGACGAGGCGGTGGAGCCGGCGACCCGGCCCGAGGTGGTCGTCTCGGCGCACCGGCAGCGCAAGCAGTTGCACGTCTCGGTGACCGACAACGGGCGCGGGCTGCCGGCCGAGTTCGACGCCGACCGGGGTGGGCGGCTCGGGTTGCAGATCGTCCGGGCCCTGGTGACCGGGGAGTTGCGGGGCAGCATCGAGCTGCGTCCCGGCCCGACCGGCGGCACCGAGGCGGTGCTGGTGCTCCCGCTGGCGAAGGGCTGACGACGCTCGGCGACGCACCGGTTTCCCACCGGTGACGTTCCGGTGAATGTGAGTAGTGCTACGCACGATCTGCGGCCCGGTGGGGCTTTCGATCGATTCGCGGGCATTGACACCTTGCGGCCTACTGAATAGTTTTCTAGCTTCACCATCAAGCAGACACGGCCAGTTCACCGTGCCCGGCTTCCTGGACGCGTCCGGCGACCCATCCCGCTCGCACTGCCGGGAAGGCCGTGCGGCCCGGCGAGCGGGGGAGACGAAAGCGATGACCTCACCGCCTGCGGTCGATCCGGCCGCGGTGCTGTCGCCGACCGCCGAGTTCCGGGTGCCGCGGCAGGTGTCGAAGTGGACCCCGCGCAGGACCGGCGACGCGCCGCACCGGCCCGCGTACGCTCCGGTGCCGTTGCCGCCGACGGACGCCGAGATGCTCTCCTACCGCAAGCGGCGGCTGGCCGCCCTGATGGTGCCGTCGCTGGTCAGCTTCGGCTGCCTGATCACCAGCCAACTGCTCTTCGTCCGGCTCGCGCCGTGGCTGTGGCTGCTCGCCCCGCTGCTGTTCTTCACCGTCGCCTACTACCTGATCTCGCTCGCGGTCAACCTGTTCACCCCGGGCTTCGACCTGGCCCGGCACCAGGAACTGGTCCGCACCTGGCGGCCGGCCCGGTACCCGACCGTCGACGTCTTCCTGCCGGTCTGCGGCGAACCCGCGCACGTGCTGCGCAACACCTGGGAGCACGTGCGGGCGATGGGCCGCCACTACCGGGGCGAGGTCACCGTCTACGTGCTCGACGACTCGCCCAACGAGGCGATGGAACGGATGGCGCTCGCCTTCGGCTTCGTCTACCAGCGGCGACCCAACCGGGGCTGGTACAAGAAGGCCGGCAACATGCGGTACGCCTTCGAACGCACCATGAGCGACTTCATCCTGGTCCTCGACGCCGACTTCGTCCCGCGTCAGGACATGCTCGACCAGATGCTGCCCTGGTTCGACGCCGAGCCGAAGGCGGGCATCGTGCAGTCGCCGCAGTACTTCCGGGTGCACCTCGGGCAGACCTGGGTGGAGCGCGGGGCCGGGGCGGTGCAGGAGCTGTTCTACCGGTCGGTGCAGGTGTCCCGGCAGGCCCACGACTCGGCGATCTGCGTGGGTAGCTGCGCCGTCTACCGGCGCGACGCGCTGTTCTCCATCGGCGGGTCCACCCTCATCGAGCACTCCGAGGACGTGCACACCGGCTTCGACCTGCGGATGAAGGGGTGGAACCTGCGTTACATCCCGGTCGTGCTGGCCGCCGGGCTCTGCCCGTCGGACGTGGACTCGTTCTTCACCCAGCAGTACCGCTGGTGCGCCGGCTCGATGAGCCTGCTCGGGTCGAGGAAGTTCTGGTCGACGAAGCTGCGGCTGCGGGCCCGGCTCAGCTACATCTCCGGCTTCTGCTACTACCTGCACACCGGGCTGTTCACCTTCGTCGCGCCGGTCATCCCGGTGCTGATGCTGACCGTGTTCGCGCACCAGATCGCGATCGCCAACTACCTGCTGATCCTGCCCAGCGTGGTCTACAACCTGATCATCTTCCCGTTCTGGCACCGCAACCGGTACGGCCTGGAGAGCTGGACGGTCAAGATGATCTACGGCTGGGCGCACGCCTTCGCCATCATCGACATCATCCGGGGCCGGCGGATGGGCTGGCAGCCGACCGGCGGCACCGCCAAGAAGAGCAAGACCAGGCGGCTGTGGACCGGCATGAGGGTCTGGACCGCCGGCACCGGGCTGGTCTGGGTCGGCGTCGCCGGGTGGCGGATGCTCGTCGAACCCGCACCGTGGATCTTCGTACCGGCCCTGCTCAGTGCGGTCTTCTACCTGGCCGTCGTCGGGCAGGCGCTGCTGGTCGACCCGGAACGCGACGTCGAGGTCGTCAGGTGAGGACGAAGTACCTGGTCACCTTCATGCTGGTGCTCGCGCTGGCGTTCACCGAGTTCGCCGTGCTGCGCAGGGTGGACATCCGGGTCGCCGGGTCCGCCGGCGGGCCGGGCGGGGTCGCCGCCACCGAGACACAGATCCCGGCGTACGACGTGACCGCGCTGAAGTCACCGAAGGGCAAGTACCTCGGCGTCACCGTGACCGGCGGCGCCGAGATGGAGCGGGTCCGGAAGTTCGCCGGGGAGACCGGCAAGACGCCCAACCTGGTGGCGATCTTCGAGAGCTTCGACGACAAATTCGCCGCCAGCGAGGTCCGCGAGCTGCACAACTACGGCGCGCTGGCGGTGATCCGCTGGGAGCCGTACGACGTGCCCCTGCGGGACATCGCCGCCGGCAGGCACGACGCGTACGTCAAGGAGTTCGCCGCCGCCGTCCGCACCCTCAACCTGCCGATCGCGCTCACCTTCGCCCACGAGATGAACGGGCACTGGTACTCCTGGGGGACGAAGAAGACCACCGCCGCCGAGTACGTCGCCGCCTGGCGGCACCTGCACGACATCTTCACCCAGCAGGGTGCCACCAACGTGATCTGGACCTGGACCCCGAACGTCGTCAACTACCTGCGCAAGGTCAGCATCAGGGCGCTGTACCCCGGGGACGCCTACGTCGACTGGGTCGGCATGGACGGCTACTACACCAACCGGGGCCCCAAGACGTTCCAGGACCTCTTCGTCCCCACGATCACCCAGATCCGCACCTTCACCAGGCGACCGCTGCTGATCGTGGAGACCGGGGCCGAACCGAGCAGCCGCCGGCCCGCCCAGATCACCGACCTGCTCACCAACGTCGCCCGGCGCAGGGACTTCCTCGGGGTGGCGTACTTCAACATCAACGGCTCCGGGAAGTGGAACATCGACCGGGACGACGCCGCGCTGCGCGCGTTCCGCCGGTCCGCCGCGAAGGACACCTTCGGCTTCGACATCAGGACCGTGAAGTGACCGCGCCGACGGTGCAGTGGACCGGGCAGGCCGACCCGGCGGAGGTCACCGGCCACGCCGTACCCCGGCGGGCGGGTCGGGGCGGCGGCTGGTGGGCGCTGCTGCCTACCGTCGTCGCGCTCGGCCTCGGCTGGTGGCGGCTCGACGCCCGGGACCTGTGGAACGACGAGCTGGTCACCTGGCACGTCACGACGCTCTCGGTCGAGCAGTTCCGGATGCTGGTGGGCAACATCGACCTGGTGCACGCCGGCTACTACCTGATCATGTCGGCGCTGACCACGGTGACCGGGGACTCGACGACCGCCCTGCGGCTGCCGTCGGTGCTCGCGGTGGGGCTCACCGCCGGGCTGGTCACCCTGATCGGGCGGCGGCTCTTCGACACCCCGGTGGGGGTGCTCGCCGGCCTGGTCCTCGCCCTGCTGCCCACCGTCTCCCGGTACGCCCAGGAGGCCCGCTCGTATGCCCTGGTCACCCTGGCGGCGGTGGCGGCCACCTGGATCTTCCTCCGCGCGGTCGACCGGCCGACCCGGGGCCGCTGGTGGGCGTACGGCGTGCTGCTGGTGCTGGTCGGCTGGCTGCACTTCGTCGCGCTGCTGGTGGTGCCCGCGCACCTGTTCCACCTGTGGCGGTCGGTCCCCGGCGAGGAACCGAGGTGGCGGTGGGCGGCGTCCACCGGCATCGCCGGGCTGTTCATCCTGCCGGTGCTGATCCTCGGCAGCCGGCAGTCCGGGCAGATCTCCTGGGTGGAGAGCGACGGCGACGCCGTGCTCCGCTTCCTGGCGAACCTGACCGGCACCACGGCGACCCTGGCGCTGGTCGCGGCGCTCGCCGTGCCCGCGGTGGCGGTCGCCGGCCCACGCTGGCGGGCCACGGTGCTGATGCTGCTGGTCTGGGCCGTGCTGCCCCCGGTCGCCGGCTACCTCACCGCCGGCACGCTGCACCTCTTCCTGGCCCGGTACTTCCTGTTCACCGTCCCGGCGTGGGCGCTGCTCGCCGCGTTCGCGGTCTGCCGCACCGCGCGGCTGGCGACCCGGGAGCGGCTGCCGGCGGCCTGGCTGGCCGGGGCGCTGGTGCTGCTGCCGGTGCTGGCCTGGCAGACCCTGCCGGCCCAGGAGCGGGTCCGCTCCAACGAGGCCGACGGCCAGCCCCGCTACCTCGACGCGGTCCGCTACCTGGGCACCCAGGTCAAGCCGGGTGACGGGGTCGCGTACAACGACGGGTTCGGTGGCTCCAGCGACGTGGCCCGCAAGGCCACCGACTACGGCCTGCGCGACCGGGCCCACCCCCGGGACGTCTTCGTGGCCGTCCCCGCCCGGCAGACCGGTTGGCTGACCGCCCGCGAGTGCCCGGAACCGCTGCCCTGTCTCGGCGACACCAGGCGGATCTGGCTGGTGGAGACCGGCCACCTCGACGACCCGCTGGCCGGGCTGCCGCCGGCCCGGGAGGCCCTGCTGCGGCAGCGCTTCCTGATCCGGCACGTCGAACGGTTCGACCGGGTACGGGTGGTCCTGCTGGAACGCAAACCGGCCTGACCGGGGTGGACGCGGTCAGCGTCGCCGCACGAGCAGCGCCACCGTCACCCCCGGCCGGGAACGGACCTGCTCGACGGTGAACCCGGCCCGCAGCGCGTCGCCCTTACCGCCCGGCACCGCGGCGAGCGGATCGTCGTGTCGCCCGGCGACCACCAGCCAGACCCGGTCCACGCCGGCCAGGCACCCGGCGGGCCGGTCGCACTCGCGGACCCACAGGTCGGCCCGGTCCCGCCGCCCCTCGGCGACCAGCACGTCCCGGGGCCGGGGCCCGTCGGCGGCCCGGTCACCGGTGATCCGGGGCAGGTGGTAGTCGATGCCGAGGTCGAGGAAGAGCCACCCGTGGCGGGGCGCGTAGACCACCGCGTCGCCGGGCCGCTGACCGGCGGCGATCACCGCCGCCGCCCCCCGGTAGTCGACGGTCGCGCTGCGCGGCCAGCCGTGGCTGTGCCGTACCGCCGCCTGGTCGGGCAGCCCGAGCAGGGCGGCGAACGCCACCACCGCCAACCCCGCCCCGACGGGACGGGCCAGGGCGCGCACCGGCCGGGCCTGTGCCCGGCCCGCCGGCGGTGCGGGGCCGGCCAGGGCGGCACCGGCGAGCAGGCAGGCGAAGGGCACCGTGAAGAACAGGTACCGGGGCACCCAGAGGGGCACGGCCAGCGCGGCGACGAAGACCAGGAGCACCGGCAGCAGCACGCAGAGGCCGAGCAGCAGGGCCCGCCGCCCCGAGCGGGCCGCCCCGAGCGCGGCGAGCCCGACGAGCACGCCCCCCACCACGCCGCTCTGCGCCAGCGCGCCCGGCAGGGCCGCCAGGTCCGCCAGCCGGGCCGCGGCGACCCAGTCGAGCTGGTGGGACCGCTGCCGTTGCGCCGTGACCAGCAGCGGCACCAGCACCACCAGGGCGGCCGACACGGCCAGCAGCCACCCGCGCAGCCGCCGTCCCCACCACCTCCCGTCGCCCGGTCCGTCGATACCCGGTCGGCGGTCCGCGGCTGCCGGGCGGGTCGGGCCGGTGGTGGGCGGGCCCCAGGCGGCGAACGTCAGCACCGCCACGGCGTGCCCGGCGAGCAGACCCAGGGCGAGCAGGTGGGCCAGGCCGAGCCCGGCGACGGCCGCCGCGTAGCCGGCCCAGCGCAGCCGGCCGGGACGGTCCAGGGCGCGGACCAGCAGCACGGTGGCCAGCACGGCGAGCAGGGTCACCAGCGCGTACGGCCGGGCCTCCTGCGCGTACCGGGAGGTGCCGGGCAGGACCGCGAAGAGCAGGCCGGCGAGCAGCCCGGCGGACGCCCCGGACAACCGCCGCCCGAGGACGGCCGTGAGGCCCGCCGCCCCCGCCATCGCCAGCACCGAGGGCAGCCGCAACGCCGCCACCGAGTCGCCGAACACCCCGGTCCAGCCGTGCACCACCAGGTAGTACGGCCCCGTCGCCGCGTCGACGGTACGGGTGAGCCGGAACAGGTCCCCGACCGGTCGGGTGGCCGCGCTCCAGGTGGCCAGCTCGTCCCGCCAGGGTTGGGCGCTGCTGAGCCCCGAGCCGCCCGCGACCAGGGTGACCAGCAGCGGCACGGCCCACACCGCCACCCGCGCCGGTCCAGCCTGCGGGCCCGTCGATTGAGATTCGGGAAGAGGCGGGTGCGCATCCGACTGCCCACCCGAATGCCCTTTTTGGGACATTGTGCCCATGGGTCGAGGGTCCCACACCCGACCCGGCGGCACCGCCGGAGCCGGAGGTGACCAGGCTGCCTCGGCGGACACGAGGTGGGGTGCGCGTCCTTTCGAGCTGATGTCGAAGACGATTCACCCGGTCGCAGCCGGTCCGCCCGCTCCGCGATCCCGGCGACCGGTCGTCCGGGTCCTCCTGCCGGGGTCGCCTTCGCGGCGACGCCCGTCCGCTCCCGGTCCGCTCCCCGTCCGCTCCCCGGACGCATCCCGGGTCCCGTCCCGACCCACGGGTTGCCGTCCGAGCGGCCGATCGCCCTCGATCGACTCATGTGGGCCGATGTTGCGGTGTCTTTCCGGCCGGATACCCCTTTTCGCGCCCATTGGCGGCCGTCCCCGCCCCCGGCCGTCCCGCCCCGGTCGCCCCCGCCCCCGGCCGCCCCGTTGACCGTCCGGCCGGCCGTCGGGCCGCCCCGCCCGCCGGGGGCGGTGACGGTGGGGATGCGGCCCGTGATGTGGGATGCCGCACGCGGTCATTGGCCGGTTTCCGCAGGGTGTGGGAACATGGCTGTATGACCGCCGCTGTCGTCCGCCGCTTCGTGGCACGTCGCCACGTCGACTACGGCCGCGTGCGCAGCGCGATCTGTCCGGCCCACTGACGACGCCCGACCCATCCGTCTCGGGCGCGTATTCTGCGCCGGCCGTTCCGACACCGTTGTCCTCGGCCCTTACCGGGCCGGCCGCCGCCGCGTCCGCGCTCCCCCCGAGGCACCGCAGAGACAACGGAGGACGCCGCGATGGCGGTCAGCAGCACCCCGGCCCGTCCCGGGAACCCGACGGCCACCACCGTCCCCGCCACCCGTGCCCCCCGCCGTCCCCGTGGCGAGGGACAGTGGGCCCTCGGCCACCGCGAGCCGCTCAACCCCAACGAGCGGATCAAGAAGGACGACGACCCGCTGAACGTCCGGGCCCGGATCGAGAACATCTACGCCCACGGCGGGTTCGCCTCGATCGACCCGCAGGACCTGCGCGGCCGGTTCCGCTGGTGGGGCCTCTACACCCAGCGTAAGGCCGGCATCGACGGCGGGCGCACCGCCGTGCTGGAGCCGCACGAGCTGGAGGACGAGTTCTTCATGCTCCGGGTCCGGGTCGACGGCGGCCAGCTCTCCCTGGCCCAGCTCCGGGTGATCGCCGACATCTCCCGGGAGTTCGCCCGGGACACCGCCGACATCACCGACCGGCAGAACATCCAGTACCACTGGATCCGGGTCGAGGACATGCCGGAGATCTGGCGTCGGCTGGAGTCGGTCGGCCTGCAGACCACCGAGGCGTGCGGCGACTGCCCCCGGATCGTGCTGGGCAGCCCGGTCGCCGGGGTGGCCGAGGACGAGGTGCTCGACCCGACCCCCGCGCTCGACGAGATCGTCCGCCGGTACGTCGGCGACAAGGCGTACTCGAACCTGCCCCGCAAGTTCAAGACCACCATCTCCTGGCTGGTCGACACGCCGTACGAGGCCAATGACATCGCCTTCCTCGGGGTCGAGCACCCGGAGCACGGCCCCGGCTTCGACGTCTGGGTCGGCGGCGGCCTGTCCACCAACCCGATGCTGGCCAAGCGGCTCGGCGTCTGGGTGCCGCTGGCCGAGGTGCCGGACGTCTGGGCGGGCGTGGTCGGCATCTTCCGCGACTACGGCTACCGCCGGCTGCGCAACCGCGCCCGGTTGAAGTTCCTGGTCGCCGACTGGGGCGTGGAGAAGTTCCGCGAGGTGCTGGAGAAGGAGTACCTGGGGCGCACCCTGCTCGACGGTCCGGCCCCCCAGCTGCCCGACAAGCCGGTCGACCACATCGGCGTGCACCGGCAGCGCGACGGGCGCAACTACATCGGGGCCGCCCCGGTGGTCGGGCGGGTCTCCGGCGGGCAGTTGGCCAAGCTCGCCGACGTGGTCGAGGCGCACGGCAGCGACCGGGTCCGGCTCACGCCGTACCAGAAGCTGCTGGTGCTGGACGTGCCGCCGGCGCGGACCGAGTCCCTGGTCGACGAGCTGCGCGGGATCGGCCTGGAGGCCCGGCCGTCGGCCTGGCGGCGCGGCACCATGGCCTGCACCGGCATCGAGTTCTGCAAGCTGGCCATCGTCGAGACCAAGGCGCGCGGCGAGGAGCTGGTGGCCCGGCTGGAGGAGCGGCTGCGTGACTTCGACGCGGACATCTCCATCCACATCAACGGCTGCCCGAACGCCTGTGCCCGCACCCAGGTCGCCGACATCGGCCTCAAGGGTCAGCTGGTGGTCGGCCCCGACGGCCGGCAGGTGGAGGGCTTCCAGGTGCACCTCGGCGGCGGGCTGGGCATGGCCCAGGGGCAGACCGCCGGGTTCGGCCGCAAGCTGCGCGGCCTGAAGACCACCGCCGACGAGCTTCCGGAGTACGTGGAACGACTGGCCCGCCGCTACCTGGCCGGCCGGACCGAGGGCGAGACGTTCGCCAACTGGGTGATCAGGGTCGACGAGGAGGAACTCCGATGAGCGAAACCCGATCCGCGCCGCTGCACTGCCCGTACTGCGGCGAAGAGGACCTGCGGCCGAACGAGGCCGGACACGGCGCCTGGGAGTGCCACGCCTGCGCCCGGGTCTTCACCGTCAAGTTCAACGGCCTGCTGAGTCGGGCGGTGACCCGGTGACCGGGCTGCTCTCCGCCACCGGTCTGGGCCTGGTCGGCCCCGGTGGCCCGAGGACGGCCGACCCGGCCCGTCGTGACCCGGCGGAGCTGCGGGCGCTGGCCGAGCGGGCCGGCCGCGAGCTGGAGGGCGCCCCGGCGCTGGAGATCGCCAGGTGGGCGGCCGACACCTTCGGCGACCGGTTCTGCGTGACCAGCTCGATGGCCGACGCCGTGCTGGCCCACCTGGTGTCCCGGGTCGCCCCCGGGGTGGACGTGATCTTCCTGGACACCGGGCTGCACTTCCCGGAGACGCTGCGGGTCCGCGACGAGGTGGCCCGCCGGTTGCCGGTGAACGTGCGCTCGATCCGGCCCCGGCAGACCGTCGGCCAGCAGGACGGCGAGTACGGCCCCCGGTTGTTCAACCGCTCCCCGGACGACTGCTGCCAGCTGCGCAAGGTCGAGCCGTTGGAACGGGCCCTGTCCGGGTACGACGCCTGGGCCGCCGGGCTGCGCCGGGACGAGTCGCCGACCCGGGCGAACACGCCTGTGGTGACGTTCGACCCCCGACGCGGCAAGGTGAAGGTGAACCCGATCGCCGCCTGGTCCCAGGCCGACGTGGACTCCTACATCTCCCGCTACGACATCCCGGTCAACGAGCTGCTCAGCCGGGGCTACGGCTCGGTCGGCTGCTGGCCGTGCACCCGCCGGACCAGGGCGGGGGAGGACCCCCGGGCCGGCCGCTGGGCCATGTTCGAGAAGACCGAGTGCGGCCTGCACGTCTGACCGGGCCGGAGCACGCCCCGACGCCCGGCGCTTCGGCGCGGGCCGGCGCGGGTGTGCCGGTGGTGCTGGTGGCGCACGGCAGCCGGGACCCCCGGGCTGCGGCGGCGACCCGGGCGCTGGCCCGTGCCGTCGGTGCCGCCCGTCCCGGTACGCCGGTGCTGCCCAGTTGGCTCGACCACACCGAGCCGGGGCCGACGGAGGTGCTGCGGGGGTTGGCGGCCGACGGTCACCGTACGGCGGTCGTGGTGCCCCTGCTGCTGACCGCCGCGTACCACAGGCGGGTGGACGTCCCGGCGGCGGTGGCGGCGGCCCGGCAGGCCGCTCCCGGGCTGACGGTACGGGTCACCGACGTGCTCGGGCCGGCCGACGGGACGGTGGACGCGGGGTTGCTGGCGGGGCTTGGCCACCGGCTGGCGCAGGCGCGGCCGGGGCCGGTGGACGCGTTGGTGCTGGCGGCGGCGGGCACCCGGGACGCGCGGGCCCGGGGTTCGGTGGGGCGGGTCGCCGCCGCCCTCGCCGCCGGGTACGGGGTGCCCTGCACGGTGGCGTACGCCTCGGCGGCCCCGCCGACGGCCGGCGTGGCGGTGACCCGGCTGCGGGCGGCCGGGGCGCGACAGGTGGCGGTGGTGGCGTACTTCCTCGCGCCGGGGCTGTTCCACGACGCGGTGGTGGCGGCGGCGGAGCGGGCCGGCGCGGTGGCCGTCAGCGCCCCGCTGAACGACTCGCCGGATCTGGTGGATCTGGTGCTGCGCCGGGTCGACACGTCGGGTGACGGGAGTCACTCACATGTTCATTACCGTCGGTAATTGTCTCGCGACAATACATTGACGAATTCTGATCACGGGGAGTGCGGGCAGCAGAACGCCCCGGCGGGCGGACCCGGCCGGGGCGGACAGCGTGTGTGATCGGTTTTTTCAGGCGGAGTGAGCGCGCAGCACCCGGAGACCGCCACGGCGCTTGACCGCGCGGCGCTCCTCTTCGCTCATCCCGCCCCAGACGCCGGCGTCCTGACCGGACTCCAGTGCCCACTGGAGGCACTGGTCGGTCACGGAGCAGCGCCGGCAGACGGCCTTGGCCTGCTCGACCTGCAGGACAGCAGGGCCGGACGTCCCGATCGGGAAGAACAGCTCCGGGTCCTCGTCGCGGCAGACGGCATTGTGACGCCAGTCCATGGCGGCAACACTCCTCATTCTGGATGGATGGCAGTTAACGCTGGTGCTTTTCTTATATCCGTCCGCAGTGCCGGTCGTCACGGTTCGCGTACGACTATTCGGCAATGCGTGAGCAGACTCGTTTCAGCGCCTGGGCCTGCTGGAACTGCTCAACCGGCCGAGCATATCCAGGCAATGTCCCGGTAACTCAAGTTCGCTTGTGAATACTTTCACGAACGAACGCGATGTCAAGGGGTGACGCTCGGAAAAACTCCGCTCGGTGAGCAAGCTCACGACCCTTTTGTCCGGTTTCCAGGCTTCCCTGTTACCCGGCGTACCACAGTCGAGGATCAATATAGTACAGTCCGCGTGACATTGCTGACATTTCCGGCACTCCTCCTCGGTGTGGCGGCCACCGCGCCGCGCGGTGTCCCGACCGCTCGACCTAGGGCGTTACCCGAGACCTAGCAGATTACTCTCAGTGCGCCGGAAACGGAGGTGAATCTGACTTTGTGTCGCTCGCCGAGGTAGTCCCCGTCCAGCTGGAAGGCCTGCGGGCGGGCCGAGACCAGCGTGAACTCCTCCAGATCGTGCAACCGGAGCACCTGCTTGCCCCGCGGATCGGGGTGTCGGGAGAGGAACTGCGTCACCGTCCGTGTCGTGCTGGCGACGCGGAGCTGACGGAGCGCCATCACGTCCAGCCCGAGATCGAACGACGCCTCCGGGTTCGGGTTGACCTCCCGGTCGCCCAGGTACGTCCACGGCGCGGTGTTCTGGATGATCACGGTCGCCAGCTCGCCCTCGGCCGGCTCGCCCGGCCGCTCCAGGCTGATCGTCGGATGCCGCCGGTGGGAGCCGAGGAAGTAGTGACTCAGGGTGGAACGGAAGTAGAGCGAGGGTGAGGAGACCCGCCCCCGCCGCCGGGCCTGCTCCACCCGGTGGATCACCGCCGCGTCCAACCCGAAGCCGGCGCAGAAGGTGAAGTAGCGGTCGTCGGCCCGGCCCAGCCCGATCGTGCGGGACCGGCCCAGCCGCAGCCCCTCCAGGATCATGCTGGTGCCGTCCGCCCACTCCCGGGGCAGCCCGAGGGCGCGGGCGAAGACGTTCGTCGAGCCGCCCGGCACGGTGGCCAGCGCCGGCAGCCGCTCCGCCGGGGAGCCACCGGTGCGGATCGTCGGGGGATCGGCCGTCATCAGGCCGTTGACCACCTCGTTGACCGTGCCGTCACCACCCAGGGTGACCACCAGGTCGACGCCCTCCTGGGCGGCCTCCCGGGCCAGGTCGGTGGCGTGGCCCCGGCGTCGGGTGTACCGCACCGACAGGTCTACTTGGCTGCGCAGCGCCCGGACCAGCACGTCCCGGCTGCGTTCGCTGGTGGTGGTGGCCTTCGGATTGACCACCAGGACGGCCCGCATGGCCGGCACTTTACGTGATGGGACGGGGGTATCGTGGCCCGCGTGACGATCGACTCCGCGCCGGTTCCCGACACCCTGCGCTGGGCGGTACGCCTGCTGCGGGCCGAGGCCGTCGCCCTCGCGCTGCTCGCCGGTTGGCTGGTCTGGGCCGACCTCACCGCCACCAAGACCGACCTGGTCTCGGCACTCTTCGTGACCGGGTTCGCCATCGCCGGTGCGGTCGCGCTCTGGGCGTTGGGCGGGGCGCTGGGCCGCCGTCGGGCCGGTGCCCGCGCCCCGGCGATGGTGCTGGAGCTGATGCTGCTGCCGGTCGGCTGGTTCATGATCTCCGGCGGGCTGGGCTGGCTCGGCGTACCGCTGATGGCGCTCGGGGTGGGCGTCTGCGCGCTGCTGGTCAGCCCGCCGACCACCCGGGCCCTGGGCTTCGGCTGACCCACGCCGCCCGGGGGCGGGGCGCGGTGACGCCGGCAGGCCCGGTCAGTAGCCGGCGGAGCGGCGGGTCAGCAGCGAGATGGTGGCCCGGCCCTGGGCGGACTCGGCCGCCGCCGCCGTGGTCAGCGCGGTGAGCACCTTCCAGGCGAACGAGGACTCCCCGGGCAGGGCCGCGCCCCGCACGGTCGGCACCGTCACCTCGACGGTCAGCGCGTCCTCGGTGACCGAGAACCGGCACTCCAACTCGGCGTCGCGGGTGGCGATGGCGAGCAGCATCGCGCACGCCTCGTCGACCGCGATGCGCAGGTCCTCGATCTCGTCGAGCGCGAACTGGAGGCGGGCCGCGAGCCCCGCCGTGGCGGTGCGCAGCACGCCCAGGTAGCCGCCGTCGGCGGGCACGGTGAGGTGCACGACGTCGTCGTCGGTCGCTGGCTGGCCGGTCAGTTGAGTCACGCCTCATCCCCCCGGTCCGGGACTCTACCCGGCCGGGCGGACGGACGCGTGGCCGACGTCACCCCTTCGGCGGCGAGGTCGTGCAGGGCCGCCCCGTCGAGCCGGTAGGGCACCCACTCGGTCATCGGCTCGGCCCCGATCGAGGCGTAGAACCGGGCCGCCGGGTTCCAGTCGAGCATCCACCACTCCAGCCGCCGGTAGCCGCGCTCCACGCAGATCCCGGCGAGGGTGGCGAGCAGCGCCCGGCCGGCGCCGGTGCCCCGGTACGCCGGGCGGACGTACAGGTCCTCCAGGTAGATGCCGTGCACGCCGGCCCAGGTGGAGAAGTTGAGGAACCACAGCGCGAAGCCGACCGGCCGGTCGGCGTCGTCCACCGCGACGTGCCCGAACAGTGCCGGGGCCGGCCCGAACAGGGCGGTGTCGAGCTGTGCCGGGGTCAGCCCGCAGCGGTCGGCGGCCTTCTCGTAGTCGGCCAACTCGTGCACCATCGCGACGATGGCCGGCACGTCCCCAGGACGCGCCGGCCGGATCGTCGGTGCCGTGACGGGCAGGCTCACGCCTGCTTGGTCTCCCAGAAGATCTTGGAGATCTCGTCGATCTTCTGGAGCAGCTCGTCGGCCTTGGCCGGGTCGGTCGCACCCTTGGCGCCGGCCGCGCCGGCCGCCTTGGTGGCCTCGTTGAACAGCTGGTGCAGGTGCGGGTACTTCTCGAAGTGCGGCGGCTTGAAGTAGTCCGTCCAGAGCACCCACAGGTGGTGCTTGACCAGGTCGGCGCGCTGCTCCTTGATCAGGATCGCCCGGGTGCGGAACTCCGGGTCCGTGTTCGCCTGGTACTTCTCGCAGATCATTTTGACCGACTCGGCCTCGATCCGGGCCTGTGCCGGGTCGTACACGCCGCAGGGCAGGTCACAGTGTGCGCTGGCGGTCACACGGGGCGAAAGGATGCGGGGAAGTCGCATCAGGCTCCTCCATGGGATGTTTGCGATGATCCGAGCCGACATTACTCCTGACGACGTCCCCGGCAGGGACGGAGGGGAAACCTCGTGACGGTCGGCGGCTCCGGTCCCACCCTTCGGTCGCGCGCCCCGCTCACCGCCGTCGGCGTGACCGGGCCGTCCATGTCGCCCACCCTGCGCCACGGCGACGCCCTGCTGGTCCGCCGGGGCGGCCGGCCCGTCCGCCCCGGCGACGTGGTGGTGGCCGTGTTCCGCAGCCGCCCGGACCTGTTGGTGGTCAAGCGCGCCGTACGCCCGCAGGACGGGGGGTGGTGGCTGCACGGCGACAACGCGCTGGTCACCGACGACTCCCGGGCGTACGGGGTGGCCGACGTGCTGGGTCGGGTGGTGTTCCGCTACTGGCCCCGCCCCGGCCGGCCGGCCCCCGCACCGATATGACCCTCCTCACAACCCGGTGCGGGTGGGCTGACTATGCTCGGGGTGTGCCCGGGTGACCCCCGTACCGCGTACCGCGTGTCGCCGCTCCGCCTCACCTCGCGCCCTCGCGCCGGCCGCTCCGTCTGCTCGACAGATCCTGGAGTCACCATGTCTGCGTCCACCGTGGATCCCGCCGATCCCGTCTTCCGACTGCACCTCGGCGGCAAGCTCGCCGTCGCCTCGACCGTCCCGCTGACCAGCCGTGAGGACCTCTCGCTCGCGTACACCCCGGGGGTGGCCCGGGTGTGCGAGGCGATCGCCGCCGACCCCGCGCTGGTCGACGACTACACCTGGGTGTCGCACACCGTCGCCGTCGTCACCGACGGCTCCGCCGTGCTCGGCCTCGGCAACATCGGCCCGCGCGCGGCGCTGCCGGTGATGGAGGGCAAGGCCGTGCTGTTCAAGCAGTTCGCCGGCGTCGACGCGGTGCCGGTCTGTCTGGACACCCAGGACGTCGACGAGATCGTGGCGACGGTCCGGGCCCTCGCCCCCTCGTTCGGCGGGATCAACCTGGAGGACATCAGCGCCCCACGCTGCTTCGAGGTGGAGCGGCGGCTCGACGAGGCGCTGCCCATCCCGGTCTTCCACGACGACCAGCACGGCACCGCGATCGTGGTGCTGGCCGCGCTGCGCAACGCGGCCAGCCTGCTGAACCGCAAGCTCGGCGACCTGCGGGTGACGGTGAGCGGGGCCGGCGCGGCCGGGGTCGCGGTCACCCACATGCTCGTCGCCGGGGGAGTGGACCCCGAACAGGTGGTGGTCTGCGACTCCAGGGGCGTCATCGGCCGGCACCGCGACGACCTGACCGAGACCAAGGCGCACCTCGCCGCGACCACCAACGCGCAGGGACGGCGCGGTGACGTCACCGAGGCGTTGCGCGGCGCGGACGTGCTGATCGGCGTCTCCGGCGGGCGGATCCCCGAGGTGGCGGTCGCCGGGATGGCCCCGGGCGGCATCGTCTTCGCGCTGGCCAACCCCACCCCCGAGGTGGACCCGGAGGTCGCCGCCCGGCACGTGGCGGTGGTCGCCACCGGGCGCAGCGACTACCCCAACCAGATCAACAACGTGCTCGCCTTCCCCGGGGTGTTCCGGGGCGCGCTGGACGCCCGCGCCACCCGGATCACCGACGGGATGAAGGTGGCCGCCGCCGACGCGATCGCCGGGGTGGTCGACGGGGCGCTCACCCCGGACGCCATCGTGCCGTCCCCGCTCGACCCCCGGGTCGCCCCGGCGGTGGCGGAGGCGGTGGCCCGGGCGGCCCGCCACGACGGCGTCGCCCGCGCCTGAGCCGCCACGTCGCGTGCCGCCCGACCGGCGCGTGACGTGCCCCCCACCGGGTGCGAAGGGTCCGGGCCGGCCGGCCCGGACCCTTCTTGAACGATCGTTCCGCTGTTACGGTGCGGATCATGCGTGCCGCCTATGCCTCCCGGTTCGACGCCGACAACCCGCTCGCCGCGCTCACCGTCGGCGACCGTCCCGAGCCCGCCCACCTCGACGACGACTGGGTGACGGTGCAGGTGCGGGCCAGCTCGCTCAACCACCACGACCTGTGGTCGCTGCGCGGGGTGGGGCTCGCCGACGGTCAACTGCCGATGATCCTGGGCTGCGACGCGGTCGGCACCGACCCGGACGGCAACGAGGTGGTGATCTACCCGGTGCTGCCCACCCCCGGCGACCCGCGGGGCGTCTCCATCCTCTCCGAGCACTACCAGGGCACCCTGGCCGAGCGGGTGGCCGTACCCCGGATGAACCTGCTGCCGCTGCCGACCGGCCTGTCGGCGACCGACGCGGCCTGCCTGCCGACCGCCTGGCTCACCGCCTGGCGGATGCTCACCACCCGGGGCCGGATCGCCGACGGCGAGGCGGTGCTGGTGCAGGGGGCCGGCGGCGGGGTCGCCACCGCGGCCGTCGCGCTCGGCCTGGCACTGGGCAAACGGGTGTACGCCACCAGCCGCGACGCCGCCAAGCGGGAGCGCGTCGCCGCGCTGGGGGCGACCGCGCTGGAACCCGGCGCCCGGCTGCCGGAGCGGGTCGACGTGGTGATCGAGACGGTCGGCGCGGCCACCTTCGACCACTCGTTGAAGTCGGCCGCCCCGATGGCCCGGATCGTGGTCTCCGGTGCGACCTCCGGTCACCTGCCGCCGGTGAACCTGCGCCGGGTCTTCGCCATGCAGCTGGAGATCCTCGGCACCTCGATGGGCACCCCGGACGAGCTGACCGAACTGCTCGCCTTCTGCGCCGAGCACGAGGTGAGCCCGGTGGTCGACAGCGTGGTCCCGTTCAGCCGGGTGGCCGACGCGTTCGCCCGGCTGCACTCCGGTGAGGTCTTCGGCAAGGTCGTGGTCGACCACACCGCCTGACCTCCGGCCAACTCAGAGGCGGTCGTCGAGGGTGGCGACGTCGCCCCGGGTGGCCGAGGCGGGCAGCCGGTCCCGGGCCGCCGCGTCGCCGTAGAGCGTCCAGCGGAGGAACTCGATGGTGGTGTCGGAGACCACCCGCAGGGCCGTGTCGTCACCGAGCAGGATCCGGCCGTGGTCGCCCCGGGTCAGGCTGAGCATCGCCTTGGGCCACGGCACCGCGTCGTAGACGGCCCTGCCGGCGGCGTAGTCGACCACCTCGTCGGCCCGGCCGTGCACGAAGAGCTGCGGGGCGGCGGCCCCGGCGAAGGCGGTGCCCACGCCCAGCCCGGTCCCGGCGAGGACCACCCCGGCGCGCAGCCGCTCGTCCCGGCCGGTGGTGAACAGGCCGATGGTGGTCACCCCGCCGGCCGAGTGCCCGGCCGCGGCCACCCGGTCGGTGGCCAGCCGGCCGCGCAGCGGGTCGCCGGCCTTCACGTCAAGCGCCAGCACCTCGTCCAGCACGTACGACACGTCGGCGGGCTGGTTGAGCACGTCCAGGACGCTGCCGTCGGTGCCCTTGCCGGTGTGCGGGAACATCGGCGCGGCCACCACGAAACCGGCCGCCGTCCAGCGGGTGGTCAACGCCCGGTAGTCGGTCGGCCGCCCGTCGAGGCCGTGGCTGAACGCCACCACCGGGAACCGTCCGGCCGCCACCGGGGCGTCGCGCTGCGCCGCCCCACCGGCGGTGCCCCGGGCCGGATACCAGAGGGTCACCGGCAGCGGGCGGTCGCCGCCCCGGTTCAGGGTGAGCTGCCGTACGCCCACCGCGAACGCCCGCGTCGGCGCGGTCCCGGCGGGGACGCGCGACGCCTGCGGGGCGGCCTGCGGCGCGCTCGCCTCCGGCGTCGGCGACGGGGCGGCGGTGGGCGCGGACGGAGACGTCGAGCAGCCGACGAGACCGGCGGCGAGCAGCGCGGCGGTCAGCAGGACCGGGGTACGGCGACGGAACATGAGAACGATTGTGCCCGCCCGTCGCGGCGGCCCGGCGGGCTACGGCCCGGCGTCGGCCAACCGGTCGTCGAGGGTGGTCACGCCGGGGCGGGTGGCGTCGGAGCGCAGCCGCCGGTCGGCGTCCCGGTCGTCGTAGAGGGTCCAGCGCAGGAAATCGGTGACGGTGGCGAGTACCTGCTCGAAGCCGGGTCGGCCCGGGGTGAGGTATTCGCCGTGCCCCTGCCCGAGCACGCTGAGGAACGCCTTCGGGCCGCTCGCCCGCTGGTAACCGGCCCGGCCGACGGCCAGCGGCACCACCGGGTCGGCGGTGCCGTGCACGAACAGCAGCGGGGCGCCCGGCCCGGCGAAGGCACCGGCCAGCCCGCCCCCGGCGATGATCACGCCGGAGCGCAGCCGGGCCGGGTGGCCGGAGGTGAACATGCCGGCCGTGGTGAAGCCGCCCGCCGAGTGCCCGGTCGCCGCGAACCGGCCCACGTCCAGGTGCCCGGCGAGCGGGTCACCGGCACGGGCGTCCAACCGGACCAGGTGCCGGATCACCCGCCAGGCGTCGGCGGGTTGGTTGCGGACGTCGGCGCGGCTGAACCGGGCCGCCCGCCGGTTGGTGTGCGGGTAGGCCGGCGCGGCCACCACGAAACCGGCGGCGGCCCACCGGACGGCCAGCGCGGCGTGCAACGCGGGCAGGCTGCGCAGGCCGTGGCTGTGCAGCACCACCGGGAACCGGCCCGGGGCGACCCGGCCACCCACGGTCGGATACCAGAGCGTCACCGGCAGCGGACGCGACCCGGACGGGTCGACGGTGAGGGTGCGTACCGCGACCGGCAGGGCGTGGTCCGGGGCGTGCCGGGCCGGCGGCGGTGCCGGGGCGTCGGTGGCGGCGGTGGCCGGGCCGCAGCCGGCGAGCAGCGCGGCCAGCACCACGGCGCACAGCCGCCTCTCCCCCATGCCTGCACGGTAGGTGGTCGGCGGCCCGGTCCGGCCCGGCCGTCCGGACGATGGTGGTCACCGGCCCGGTCGGTCCGGCTCCACCGCTCAGGGGGCGTCGGCCAGCACCGCGCGGGTCTGCCGGGCGATCTCCCGTTCCTCGTCGGTGCCGACCACGCAGACGCTGACCGGCGCGCCGGCCGGGGAGATCACCCGGTCGCCGGTGCCGGCGTTGCGGTCGGGGTCGACGGAGATCCCGAGCCGGTCCAGCCCGGCCAGGGCGGCGGCCCGCACCTCGGGGGAGTGCTCGCCCACCCCGGCGGTGAACACGATCGCGTCCGCCCCGCCCAGCAGCGCGTGGTACGCGCCGACGTAGCCGGTGATCCGCCGGCAGTAGACGTCGAAGGCGAGGACGGCGGCGGGGTCTCCGGCGGCCCGCCGGGCCTGCACCTCCCGCATGTCGTTGGCCCCGGTGAGGCCGAGCAGCCCGCTGCGGTGGTTGAGCAGGTCGTCGATCTCGTCGACGCCCATCCCGCCCTCGCGGCGCAGGTGGAAGATGACCGTCGGGTCGAGGTCGCCGCTGCGGGTGCCCATCACCAGCCCTTCCAACGGGGACATCCCCATCGAGGTGGCGACGCTGCGTCCGCCGTCCACGGCGCAGGCGCTCGCCCCGTTGCCCAGGTGCAGGCTGATGGTGCGCAGCCGGTCGTACGGCCGGTCGAGCAGCTCGGCGGTGCGCCGCGACACGTACGCGTGCGAGGTGCCGTGGAAGCCGTACCGGCGGATGTCGTGGCGGCGGGCGGTGTCCAGGTCGATGGCGTACGTGGCGGCGGACTCGGGCAGGGTGTGGTGGAACGCGGTGTCGAAGACCGCCACCTGGGCGACGTCCGGCAGCAGTTCCCGGGTGACCGCGATGCCGGCCAGGTTGGCCGGGTTGTGCAGCGGTGCCAGCGGCACCAGCTCCCCGATCGCGGCGAAGACCGCGTCGTCGATCCGCACCGGCGCGCTGAACAGCCGGCCGCCGTGCACCACCCGGTGCCCCACCGCGGTCAGTCCGGTCAGGTCGAGCCGGCCGAGGATGTCCCGGACGGCGGTGGCGTGGTCGGCCGGACCGCCGCCCGGCTCGCCGACCCGCTCCACCGTGCCGGAGTCGACGCTCGACTCCCCGGCGTAGAGCCGGTACTTCACCGACGAAGACCCGCAGTTGAGCACCAGCACCCGGTCGGTCACGACCCCTCCTCCGACGATCCGGCCGCCTGGATGGCGGTGATCGCCACCGTGTTGACGATGTCGGCGACCTTCGCGCCCCGGGACAGGTCGTTGACCGGCCGGCGCAGGCCCTGCATCACCGGGCCGACGGCCACCGCCCCCGCCGACCGCTGCACCGCCTTGTACGTGTTGTTGCCGGTGTTGAGGTCCGGGAAGATGAACACGGTGGCCCGGCCGGCGACCGTGCTGCTCGGCAGCTTCGTCGCCGCGACCTGCGGGTCGATCGCCGCGTCGTACTGGATGGGCCCCTCGACCAGCAGGTCGGGCCGGCGCTCGCGGACCAGCCTGGTGGCGGCGGCGACCTTCTCCACGTCGGCTCCCGCGCCGGAGTCCCCGGTCGAGTACGACAGCATCGCCACCCGGGGTTCGATGCCGAACCGGGCCGCCGTGTCGGCCGAGGAGATGGCGATGTCGGCGAGCTGGGCGGCGTCCGGGTCGGGGTTGACCGCGCAGTCGCCGTAGACCAGGACCCGGTCGGCGAGCAGCATGAAGAAAACGCTCGACGCCACCGAGACGCCCGGCACGGTACGGATGATCTCGAACGCGGGGCGGATGGTGGCGGCCGTGGTGTGGGTGGCCCCGGAGACCATCCCGTCGGCGTGCCCGGTGGCCACCATCATCGTGCCGAAGTAGTTGGGTTGGGCCACGATGTCGTGCGCCAGCTCGACGGTGACGCCCCGGTGGGCGCGCAGCTTCGCGTACCGGGTGGCGAAGTCGTCCCGCCAGGCGCTGCCGGCCGGGTCGACCACCTCCGCGCCGGTCAGGTCGATGCCCAGCTCGCGGGTGCGGCGGGCCACCTCGTCGGGGCGGCCGAGCAGGATCAGGTCGGCCACCCCCCGGCGGAGCAGGATCTCGGTGGCCCGCAGGATGCGCTCGTCGGTGCCCTCCGGCAGCACCAGCCGGCGGCGGTCGGCGCGGGCCCGGTCGAGCAGGTCGTACTCGAACATCAGCGGGGTGACCCGTTCGGAGCGGCTGACCCGCAGCCGGCGGGCCAGGTCGACGGTGTCCACGTGGCCCTCGAACGCGCCGAGCGCGGCCTCCACCTTGCGCGGGTTGGCCGGGCCGGGCCGGCCCTCGATGTGGCTGGACGCCTCGACCGTGTCGTAGCTGTCGCTGGTCACCGAGAGCACGGCGAAGCCGGTGTTGAGCCGTTCGACCAGGCGCATCGCCCGGGGGTCGGGCTGTTCGCCGAGGGTGAGCACCACCCCGGCGAGCGAGACCTGCCCGGCGACGTGCGCGGTGGCCGCCGCGACCAGCAGGTCGGCCCGGTCACCCGGGGTGATCACCAGGGCCCCCTCGGTGAGGTGGTCGAGCAGGGTCGGCACGTGCGCCGCGCCGACCACGTAGTCGAGCACGTCCCGGCCGAGGGCGGCGTCGTCGCCGGCCAGCAGGGTGGCGTCGAGCGCCGCCGCCACCTCGGCCACCGTCGGCGCGGACACGCTCGGCACCTCCGGGATGGCGTACGCGGGGACGGGCAGCTCCGGCAGGGTCAGCGCCCCGGTAACCCGGTTGGCGATCACCGCCAGCACGGTCGCGCCCAGGTCGGCCAGATCGTGGTACGCCCCGCGCGCCGCCGCCGTGACCGCCTCCGGCTGCTGCCCGAAGCCGTCGACCACGGGCACGACGACGCTGCCGAACTCGGTGGCCAGCCGGGCGTTGAACGCCAGTTCCCGGGGGCCGGCGGTGTCCCCGCCGTCGGTGAAGTCGCTGCCCACCACGATCACCGCCGGGCAGCGCCGTTCCACCGCCCGGTACCGCTCGACGATCCGGGAGATCAGCTCCTCCCGCCGGCCGTCGGCGACCAGGGCCGCGGCCTCGGCGTAGGTGGTGCCGGTCAGGTCGGCCGCGGGCAGGTCGATCCGGTAGCGGTCGTGCAGCAGGGCGAGGATCGGGTCGTCGCCGGTGTCGGAGACCAGCGGCCGGAACACGCCGATCCGTTCGACCTGCCGGGAGAGGAGTTCCGCGAGGCCGAGGGCGATGGTCGACTTACCTCCGCCGGACCCCACGCTGGTCAGGTAGACGCTGCGGGCCACGGCACCACCCTAGGAGATCACGTCGGGTCCCGCCCGGGACCTTCGCCCTGAACCGTCGCCGCAAGGGGTGCGCCGGTGCGACCCGAGTCTCATTCGTGGGACGGGCTGGAAGCTGAGTGATCCTCGTGCCTAAACTCGCATCCCATGACTGGCGACCGCCTGAGCAGGAGAAATGCGCCTCCCAAGGGATCGAAGACCGTGGGCGCGCTCGGTGGTCGGTCGGTTGTCGATCCATATTGTATCGATGATGTGACGGTGGTCGATGGGCCGACCGTGGTGCTCGACCGCACCGCCGGCCCGACCGACGGCCCCACCGCGTTGATCGCCGCCGTGCCCCCGCCGGTCCCCGTCTTCGTCGACCCCAGCGGCCGCCGCCACTCCCGGCTGCGCTGGCTCGCGTACGCCCTGGGGCTGCTGGTCCTGGCCTACTCCGGGCTGGTCGGGGTCAGCTTCGCCGGAGGCATCGCCCCGCACGCGGTGCTCCCCTTCGTCGACGAGGTCGCGCAGCCCGAGCGGTCGTCACCGCCGGCCCGGACGGCCACCACCACCCCGGCCGCCCCCGCCACGACCACCGGCGCCGGGGCACCGACCGTCGCCCCCCGGACGTCCCGGGGGAGCGGTCCGGCAGTCGCCCCGGCCCCGTCCGCCACCCCCGGCACCGCCAGCCCCTCGCCGTCGCCGAGCGCCAGCCGGTCGCCGAGCCGCAGCCCGGCCACCTCCACGGCGTCGCCCCGGCCGACCCGGTCGACGCCGCAGGCCACGACGCCGAACCCGCCGACGCCCACCGACGAGCCGCCCACCCTGCCCGACCCGCTGCCCGGCGGTGCCGACGGCGTCCGCGTCGATGGTTGAGCCGGCCGGCCCGACCACCCGCCGTCGCCTCCCCGGGTCGACCCGCCGTCGTACACCCGGGCCGGCCCGGCGGCGGCGGGCGGTGCCGCCGCCGAGCGGAATCCTGCTGGGCACGGTGCTCGCGCTGCTGGCCGGTGTGCTGCTGGTCGGCGCGTACGCCAACGCCTCCTTCGCCCCGGACCGCCGCAACGACGTCGCCGGGCAGCGGGAGGTGCCGACCTCGGTGGTGACCGGTGGGCCGATCATCAGCGCCAGCAGCGAACTGGTCCGCTCCTACCGGCTGCCGCCACGCACCATCGCGTTGACCTTCGACGACGGCCCGCACCCGGTCTGGACCCGCGAGGTGCTCAAGGTCCTGGCCGCCCACCAGGTCAAGGGCACGTTCTTCGTGCTGGGCTCGCAGGTCGCCCGGCACCCCGAAGTGACCCGTGAGCTGACCGACGGCGGGCACCAGCTCGGCGTGCACACCTTCACCCACCCCGACCTCGCCGAGCTGCCGGCGTGGCGGCAACGCCTGGAGTACGCCCAGACCCAGCTCGCCGTGGCCGGGGCCACCGGGACGCGGACCTCGCTGGTGCGCTTCCCGTACTCGTCGCATCCGGGCGCGATCGACAACCGGGACTGGCCCGTGGTCACCGCCGCCGGTGACCTGGGCTACCTGACCCTCCTCAACGACACCGACAGCCAGGACTGGTCGCTGCCCGGGGTGGACCGGATCGTGGCGAACGCCGCCCCGGACGGTGACGCTGGCGCGGTCACCCTCTGGCACGACGCCGGGGGCGACCGGTCGCAGACCGTCGCCGCCCTCGACCGGTTCATCCCGATGATGAAGGAACGGGGGTACCGGTTCGTCACCGCGACCGAGGGACTGAACCTCGCCTTCGCCGCCGCCGGGGTCGACCACCGGATGGACGCCGCCACCCCCGCCGGCACCGGGGAACGGTGGCGCGGCCGGACGCTGATCTGGGCGGTGCAGGGCGCCGACCGCATGCTGACCGTGTTCGGTGTGCTCTTCGTCGTCGTCGGTGTGCTCACCGTGGGCCGAACCCTCGTGCTGTTCGTGCTGGCCGGGCGGCACGCCCGACGGCGGCGGGCCAGGGACTGGAGCTGGGGGCCGCCGGTCACCGCGCCGGTCTCGGTGATCGTCCCGGCGTACAACGAGAAGGAGGGGATCGCGGCGGCGGTCCGCTCCCTGGCCGGCGGCGACCATCCGGGCGGGATCGAGGTGATCGTCGTCGACGACGGCTCCACCGACGGCACCGCCGACATCGTCGACGCGCTCGGCCTGCCCAACGTCCGGGTGGTCCGCAAGCCCAACGGCGGCAAGCCCAGCGCCCTGAACACCGGCCTGGCGCTGGCCCGGCACGACCTGATCGTGATGGTCGACGGGGACACCGTCTTCGAGCCCGACGCGGTCCGCCGGCTGGTCCAGCCCTTCGCCGACCCGCAGGTCGGCGCGGTGGCCGGCAACGTCAAGGTCGGCAACCGGCGCAGCCTGATCGCCAAGTGGCAGCACATCGAGTACGTCATCGGGTTCAACCTCGACCGGCGGCTCTACGAGACGCTGCGCTGCATGTCGACGGTGCCGGGGGCGATCGGCGGGTTCCGGCGGGAGGCGCTGCGCTACGCCGGGGGGATGACCGACGACACCCTCGCCGAGGACACCGACATCACCATCGCCCTGGGCCGGGCCGGCTGGAAGGTGGTCTACGAGGAGACCGCCCGCGCCTGGACGGAGGCCCCGGCGACCATGGGGCAGCTCTGGAAACAGCGCTACCGGTGGAGCTACGGCACCATGCAGGCGATGTGGAAGCACCGGCGCTCGGTGCTCGACCGGGGTGCGTCGGGCCGGTTCACCCGACGCTGCCTGTTCTTCCTCAGCCTCTTCGGGGTGCTGCTGCCGCTGCTCGCGCCGGTGATCGACCTGCTGGCCCTGTACGGCCTGTTCTTCCTCGACCGTCGGGCCACGGCGGTGGCCTGGCTGGTCATGCTCGGCGTGCAGACCCTCACCGCCGTGGTGGCGTTCCGGCTGGACCGGGAGAAGCTCGGGGTGCTGTGGGTGCTGCCCCTGCAACAGTTCGTCTACCGGCAGCTCATGTACCTGGTGATGGTGCAGGCGGTGGTCACCGCGCTGACCGGCGGGCGGCTGGGCTGGCAGAAGCTGCGGCGTACCGGCCTGGAACCGGCGGTGCGCAACGGCTGACCGCCCCCGCACCGGTGCGGGGGCGGTCAGCCGGATCAGTCCTCGTCGAGGTCGTCGAGCCGGGCCAGCCAGGTGGCGAACCGCTCGACAGGCGTCTCGAACTCCGGGTTGAGGTCGACGAAGTCGCGCAGCCGCTCACCCAGCCACTCCAGGGTGACCTGCTCGTCGCCCCGGCGCTGCACCAGTTCCTCGATCCCACGATCGGTGAAGTACACCGTGTTCCTCGTTCCTCGCTGACGGGCCCGGCCCGCGCCCTGGACAGGGGCGGGCCGGGTGGGTGGCTGGGGATCGGATCAGGGGCGGGGCAGCGCGGCGTCGATCAGCGCGGTCTGCTCCACCTCGTGCATCTTGGCCGAGCCGACCGCCGGGGCGGCGGCGGCGGGCCGGGAGATGCGGCGCAGCCGGACGTCGGCCAGGTGCTCCAGCAGGTTGAGCGCGACGAAGCTCCACGCCCCCTGGTTGGCCGGCTCCTCCTGCACCCAGGCGAAGTCCTCCGCGTTCGGGTACGCCGCCAGCGCGTCCCGGATCTCCTGCACCGGCAGCGGGTAGAGCTGCTCGATCCGGACGATCGCGGTGTCGGTGACACCCCGCTCCTGCCGGGCGGTGAACAGGTCGTAGTAGACCTTGCCCGAGCAGAGCAGCACCCGCTTGACCTGCTCCGGGGCGGGCCCGGTGGGGTCGGCCAGCACCGGGGCGAAGGTGCCGGTGGTGAAGTCCTCCACCGGGCTGACGCAGAGCTTGTGCCGCAGCAGCGACTTCGGCGTGAACACCACAAGCGGCTTGCGCTTGGGCGACAGGGCCTGGCGGCGCAGCAGGTGGAAGTAGTTCGCCGGGGTGGTCGGGACGGCCACCCGCATGTTGTCCTCGGCGCAGAGCTGGAGGAACCGTTCCGGGCGACCGGAGGTGTGGTCCGGGCCCTGGCCCTCGTGGCCGTGCGGCAGCAGCAGGGTGACCGCGGAACGCTGGCCCCACTTCACCTCGCCGGAGGAGATGAACTCGTCGATCACCGACTGGGCGCCGTTGACGAAGTCACCGAACTGGGCCTCCCAGCAGACCAGCGCGTTGACGTTCTCCACCGAGTAGCCGTACTCGAAGCCCATCGCGGCGTACTCGCTCAGCAGCGAGTCGTGCACGAAGAACCGGGACCGCTCGCCGTCGGCGGTGAGCGACTTCAGCGGCAGGTAGTCCTCGCCGGTCTTGGCGTCGACGATCGAGGCGTGCCGCTGGACGAAGGTGCCCCGGCGGGAGTCCTGCCCGGCGAGCCGGACGGTGACCCCGTCGTGCAGCAGCGCGCCGAACGCGATGATCTCGCCGTACCCCCAGTCGATGTTGCCCTCGGCGGACATCCTGGCCCGCCGGTCGAGCAACTGCTGGATGCGCTTGTGCGGGGTGAAGCCCTCGGGCAGGTTGACGTGCGCCTCGCCGATGGCCTTGACCACGGAGGCGTCGGTGGCGGTCGCCACCTGGGGCTCCGGCTCCTCCTCCCGGCTCGTCCGGCTGACGTGGCGGGGAGTGGTGGCGGCGTCGCGGGTGGCCTTGAAGACCCGTTCCAGCTGCGCCTGGTAGTCGCGCAGCAGCTCCTCGGCGTCCTCGACGGTGATGTCGCCCCGGCCGATCAGCTCCTCGGTGTAGAGCTTGCGGACCGACCGCTTCGAGTCGATGATCTTGTACATCTGCGGGTTGGACATCGACGGGTCGTCGCCCTCGTTGTGCCCGCGCCGCCGGTAGCAGACCATGTCGATCACGACGTCCTTGTTGAACGCCTGCCGGTACTCGAAGGCCAGCCGGGCCACCCGGACCACGGTCTCCGGGTCGTCGCCGTTGACGTGGAAGATCGGCGCCTGGATCATCCGGGCCACGTCGGTGCTGTACAGGCTGGACCGGCTGTACTCCGGGGCGGTGGTGAACCCGACCTGGTTGTTGACCACCACGTGCACGGTGCCGCCGGTGCGGTAGCCACGCAGCTGGGACAGGTTGAGCGTCTCGGCGACGACCCCCTGCCCGGCGAACGCGGCGTCACCGTGCACCGCCAGCGGCAGCACGGTGTAGCCCTCCAGCTTGAGGTCGATCCGGTCCTGCTTGGCCCGGACGATGCCCTCCAGCACCGGGTCCACCGCCTCCAGGTGCGACGGGTTCGCCACCACCGACACCTTGACCGAGTGGTCGCCGTCCGGGGTGGTGAACTTGCCGTTCTGGCCCAGGTGGTACTTGACGTCGCCGGAGCCCTGGGTGGAGCGCGGGTCGAGGTGCCCCTCGAACTCCGAGAAGATCTTCTCGTACGGCTTGCCGACGATGTTGGCCAGCACGTTGAGCCGGCCCCGGTGGGCCATGCCGATGACGACCTCGTCCAGCCCGTCCTCGGCGGACGCCTCCAGCACCTCGCCGAGCAGCGGGATCAACGACTCGCCGCCCTCCAGCGAGAACCGCTTCTGGCCGACGTACTTGGTCTGCAGGAAGGTCTCGAACGCCTCGGCGGCGTTGAGCCGGTTGAGCACGTGCTTCTGCTCGTCGGCGGTCGGCTTCTCGTAGCGGCGCTCGATCCGCTCCTGGATCCAGCGGCGCTCCTCCGGGTCCTGGATGTGCATGTACTCGATGCCGAGCCGACGGCAGTACGAGTCGCGCAGCACGCCGAGGATCTCGCGCAGCTTCATCCGCTGCTTGCCGGCGAAGCCGTTGACCGGGAAGGTGCGGTCGAGGTCCCACAGGGTCAGCCCGTGCTGGAGGACGTCCAGGTCGGGGTGCTTGCGGATGGTGAACTCCAGCGGGTCGGTGTCGGCCATCAGGTGGCCCCGGACCCGGTAGGCGTGGATCAGCTCGTGCACCCGCGCGGTCTTGTTGATCTGGCCCTCGGAGTCGACGGCCACGTCGCGCATCCAGCGCACCGGCTCGTACGGGATGCGCAGCGAGGTGAAGACCTCGTCGTAGAAGCCGTGCTCGCCGAGCAGCAGCTCGTGCATGACCTTGAGGAACTCGCCGGACTGCGCGCCCTGGATGATCCGGTGGTCGTACGTGCTGGTCAGCGTGATGATCTTGCTGACCGCCAGTTCGGCCAGGGTCGCCTCGCTCATCCCCTGGTACGGCGCGGGGTACTCCATCGCGCCGACCCCGATGATCGCGCTCTGCCCCTGCATCAGCCGGGGGATCGAGTGCACCGTGCCGATGCCGCCCGGGTTGGTCAGCGAGATCGTCGTGCCCGAGTGGTCCTCCATGGTCAGCTCGTTGCGGCGGGCGCGCCGGACCATGTCCTCGTACGCCTGCCAGAACTGCCTGAAGTCCATCTGCTCGCAGCCCTTGATGGACGGCACCACCAGGTTGCGGGTGCCGTCGGGCTTGACCAGGTCGATGGCGATGCCCAGGTTGACGTGCTCCGGGCGGACCATCGCCGGCTTGCCGTCCACCTCGGCGTACGAGTTGTTCAGCTCCGGGTGCTCGACCACGGCCCGGACCAGCGCGTACCCGATCAGGTGGGTGAAGCTGACCTTGCCGCCGCGCCCCCGGGCGAGGTGGTTGTTGATCACGATGCGGTTGTCGACCAGCAGCTTGGCCGGGACCGCGCGCACGCTGGTGGCGGTCGGCACGGACAGCGAGGCGTCCATGTTCTGCACGATCCGGGCGGCCACCCCGCGCAGCGGCGTGGTGCCGGCGGCGCTGGCCGTCGGCGCCTTCGCCGCCGGCTTCGGGGCCGCCTTCTCCGCGGCCGCCGGCTTCGCGGCGGACCTGGTGGCGGTCTTCGCGGTGGCCGGCTTCGGGGCGGTGGCCGGCCTGGCGGTGGCGGTCGACCTGGTGGCGGCCGGCTTGGTGGTGGCGGCCGGCCGGGTGGCGGCCGGCTTGGCGTCGGCCGCCGTCGCCTTCGCGGCGGGCCCGGTCGCGACGGTGGCGACCGGCTCCTGCTGCTCGGCCGGCTCCGGCGTCGCCGCCGCGGCGGCCCGGCCGTCAGCCGGACGCGGGGTCGCCGCGCCGGGAGCGGGTCGGTAGTCGGCGAAGAAGTCGTGCCAGGCCGAGTCGACGCTCGACGGGTCGGCGAGGTAGCGCTGGTACATCTCCTCGACGATCCACTCGTTCGGGCCGAAACCCGCCAGTGGGTTCTCCTGCGAAGTCTGCTGGGTCGACACGGCCGGTAATCGCCTCTTTCACGCGGGTCTGTGTGTCACGCGGTGTCCGCCGTCGTCCTAACGTGCACGTGGACGGGCGACGGCTCCCAGGCTACGCCGCAGAAATACCATAGGCATTTCCACCTCCAAGGGGTGTGCGGTTTCACAGAAGATACCGAAAGTCAATCACCTCTTCGTGTTCCGATGACTCCTTACCGGAGTTGCGCTGAGTAGTGGGTCACACCGCCGCGCGGCCGACGCCCGAAAAGGCGTCGGCCCGGCGCGACGGGTCGTCGCGCCGGGCCGGCCGGGGAACGGGTCGGTCAGGAGATGTCCCGCCGCCGCATGGTGAGCGTGCCGATCGCGCCGGCCACCACCGCGTACCCGATCAGGACCACCGCACCCGCCCAGCGCGGCGGGTTGCCCGGGATCTCGGTGCCGCTGACCATCAGCGACGACGCCAGCGACGGCACCAGCACCTGGAGGTCGTTGATCCAGTCACCCCAGCGGGCGGCCAGGATGCTGATCGCGATGGCCGCGCCGACCGCGCCGCCCAGGTAGAGCAGGATGCCGGTGACCGTCGCGCCGATCTGGCTGCGGATCAGCACCCCGATCCCGACCCCGAGCACCGACCAGAGCAGGTACGCCAGGCCGTTGAGCGCGGTGGCCCGCCAGACCGCGCCGCTGCCGAGCTGCGAACCCAGGTCGACGCTGTTCATCACCAGTGCCCCGAAGGCCAGGTTGAACACGGTGGTGACCAGCCAGAACAGCACGGCCAGGACGGCCGCGGCAGCCAGCTTGGCCAGCATCACCGCCGTCCGGTGCGGCACGGTGAGGAAGGTGGTGGTGACCGTCTGATGGAAGAACTCGCTGGTCACCACGATGATGCCGAGCAGCATCACGATCATCAGACCGAAGAACTGCCCGTTGGTGTAGACGTTGGCGGCCAGGCTGTCCACCGACTGCGCGGCCTGGATCTGGTCGGCCTGCTCGGCCGGCACGTCGCCGAAGTTGTTGCTGGCCAGCGCGTCGGTCTGCAACCAGTTGATCAGGGCGGTGAGCGCCCACAGCGGCACCGTGATCAGCCCGAAGATCCACCAGGTGCTGGTGGTGCGGATCTTCAACAGCTCGGATCGGACCAGGTTCATCGGATGCCCGCCTTCCCGGCCGTCAGCTCCAGGAACACCCGCTCCAGGTCGGGTCGTTCCGGGGTCAGTTCGTGCAGCTCGACCTTGGCGGCCAGCGCGACCCGGCCGATCGCCGGCGCGTCCACCCCGCTGACCAGCAGCAGGCCGTGCTCGTCGGTCTCCACCGTGGCGGACTGCTCACGCAGCGCCACGGTCAGCTCCTCGGCCTGCGGGGTACGCACCCGCACCCGGCCGCCCTGCGCCATGGAGCCGAGCACCTGCTCCACCGGCCCCTGCCGGATCAGCTTGCCGGCCGCGATGATCACCACGTCGTCGGCGAGAAGTTGCATCTCGGACAGCAGGTGGCTGGAGACCAGCACCGTACGTCCCTCGTGGGCCAGCCCCTTGAGGAAGCCACGCATCCAGCGGATGCCCTCCGGGTCGAGACCGTTGGCCGGCTCGTCGAGGATCAGCACCTGGGGGTTGCCGAGCATCGCGGCGGCGATGCCGAGCCGCTGCTTCATGCCCAGCGAGTAACCCTTGAACTTGCGCTTCGCCGCCGGGGTGAGCCCGACCAGGGCCAGCGCCTCGTCGGCCCGGCTCCGGGGCAGGCCGGCCGCCGCGCAGATCACCCGCAGGTGGTTGATGCCGGTACGGCCCTTGTGCGCGCTGGACGCCTCCAGCACCGCGCCCACGTGCCGCAGCGGGTCGGTCAGGTCGGCGTACCGCCGGCCGCCGATGGTCGCCGTGCCACCGGTCGGGGTGACCAGGTTCAGCAGCATCCGCAGGGTGGTCGTCTTGCCCGCCCCGTTCGGGCCGAGGAAGCCGGTCACCCGACCGGACTCGACCGTGAAGGACAGGTTGTCGACCGCCCGGACGTTCTTGTACTGCTTGGTCAAACCGGACACGACGATCTGGCCGGTGCTGGGGCTCCACTGCCCGTCGGACATCGTTCTCCTCCCGTGCGGCGGCGCGCGGGGCACCGCGTTCTGCGACGCCGTTGCGGAATGCGCCGCTGCCAGCCTTGCTGGTCAGGTCAAGTTACGCCATCAGCCCCGGTCGGTAGGCCCTGCTCCGACTCAGGCAGGAGCGGGTCGTCCTCAGGGACGAGGCCCGGCGGGCAGCGCGACCCAGGTGGCGCGGGCCCGGCCCAGCAGCCCGCCGGCACCGTCGTAGAGGCTGGTACGCACCACCGCCAGGCGTCCCTCGACGGTGTCCACCGCCCCGGTGACCACGTAGTCCCCGCCCGGCGCGGGCAGCGCGTCCAGCGTCACGGCGAGCCGGCCCAGCACGTACGGCCGGCCCGGAGCGATCACCGCCCAGCCCCCGGGACAGTCCAGCGCCGCCCACACCGTCGGCGCGCCCACCTGAGCGGGCGTCCGCCACGGCGCGGCGGTCCGGCCGTCGGGCAGCCGCCCGGGGTGGATCCGCAGGCCGTCCGGGTGCTCCGGGCCGCAGACGTAACAGCCGGGGAAGGGGTGGTCCACCAGCCCCTGGTAGCCGGCCGAGGCGGCCCGCGCGGTCGCCGGGTCCACCGGCGGGACCGGGACGGGCGGCTCACCGGCGGGGCGTACCTCGGCGACCAGGTGCCCGTCCGGGTCGCGCACGTCACCGTCGGCGAGGGTGAGCGGGGTGTCCAGCGGCGGCGGGCGACGCAACGTCACCTCGACCGGCCCGTCCGCGCCGTACGCCCCGGCGAAGATCCCCGCGCTCCAGCCGCCGTTGCCCGTGCCGGGTGGCCCCTGGTACCGCGCCTCGATGATCATCGCCCCTCCACCGTGTCGTCGGCCCGGCCGGCCGGGCCCCCGCAGGCAGCCTCGCACGCCCCGGCCACGCCCCCCGACCGCCCCACCGACCCCGTACGCCACCCTGGTCACACCCGGGACCGGTCCCGCCGACCGGCGTTCACCGGATCGACACCCGTCCCCGGCCGACCGGCAACCCGGGGCACCTACACAGGTCCCATGGCTGTTCTGCATGCCGCTGGCGCACCCCTGACGACCAGTGGATACACCCTGCTGATCGCCGACGACCCGACCCAGGTCGCGGCCGCGCAACGCCTGCGCCACGAGGTGTTCGCCACCGAACTCGGCGCGACCCTGCGCCCGGGTGCCGCCGGGCTGGACACCGACGACCTCGACGTCCACTGCGACCACCTGATCGTCCGCGAGGAGCGCACCGGCGCGGTGGTCGGCACCTACCGGCTGCTGCCCCCCGGCCGCACCGACCGCCGGTACGCCGCCGGCGAGTTCGACCTGACCCCGCTCGAACCGCTGCGCGACCTGCTGGTCGAGACCGGCCGCTCCTGCGTCCACCCGGACCACCGCTCGGGCGCGGTGCTCAACCTGATGTGGGCGGGACTGACCCGTTACCTGCACCTGCGCGGGGCGAACTGGCTGGGCGGCTGCGCCTCGGTGCCGGTCGGTGACGGCGGCCGGGCCGTCGCCGAGACGTGGGCGCTGGGCCGGGCGGGGCACCTCGCGCCCCCGCTGATGCGGGTCCGCCCGCTGCGGCCGTGGTTCGCCGAGCCGGGCGCGGCGGCACCGGAGTCGGCCACCGGGGACCCCGCCGGGCGGGCGCTGATCCCTCCGCTGGTCCGCGGCTACCTGCGGCTCGGCGCGTGGGTCGCCGGGGAACCGGCGTACGACCCGGACTTCCGCTGTGCCGACTTCTACCTGCTGTTCTCGTTGGACCGGATGAACCCGCGCTACCGCCGGCACTTCCTCGGGGTGACCCGGTGAGCGCCGAGTTGTGGCGGCCGACCGCCGGCTGCGGGCCGGACTGCCTGCCGGGGGAGGGGCGGACCGGGGTGTCGCCCGTGCGGCAGGTGGCGCGGCTGGTGGGCGTACTCGGGATGCTGCTGGCCGGTGCCGGGATGGCCGTACTGCTGCCGGTGCTGCCGGCGGCGCGGCGGGCGGTGGTGCTGCGGGCCTGGGCCCGACGCACCGCCGGGGTGCTCGGGGTGCGGCTGGTGGTGCGCGGGCGGCTGCCCCGACGGCGGGCGCTGCTGGTCGCCAACCACGTCTCCTGGCTGGACGTGTTCGCGGTGTTGGCGGTCGCGCCGGCCCGGCTGCTGGCCAAGCGGGAGGTGCGGAACTGGCCGGTGCTGGGACTGCTGGCCCGCGCCGGTGGCACGGTCTTCGTCGACCGGTCCCGGCCCCGGGACCTGCCGCGCACGGTGGCCCGGCTCGCGGCCACCCTGCGCGCCGGTCACCCGGTCGCGGTCTTCCCCGAGGGTACGACCTGGTGCGGCGTCGTCCCCTCGGCCGGCTGCCGGCCGCGCCGGGGCTTCCGGCCGGCGGTCTTCCAGGCGGCGGTCGACGCCGGCGTCCCCGTGGTGCCGCTGCGGATCAGCTACCGCTGCGCTGCCACCGGGGCGACGACCACCACCGCCGCCTTCCTCGGCGACGACACGCTGTGGCGCTCGGTACGTCGGGTGCTGGCCGCCCGGGACCTGGTGGTCGACGTCGCGGTGACCGCCGCCCTGCACCCGGTCCCCGGCGCGGACCGCCGGGTGCTGGCCCGGGCCGCCGAGTCGGCCGTGCACCTGCTGCCGCCTCGCCCGACCGTCGGCCGCCCCACCCTGGCCGTCGTCGGCCCGGTGGCCTCGCCCGGCCCGGTGGCCTCGCCGGGCGCGGTGGCCTCGCCGGGCGCGGTGGCCTCGCCCGGTCCGGTGACCTCGCCGGCCGCCGGGACGGGCCTCGGCCTGGCCG
This sequence comes from Micromonospora wenchangensis, assembly GCF_002210435.1. Classification (GTDB taxonomy): domain Bacteria; phylum Actinomycetota; class Actinomycetes; order Mycobacteriales; family Micromonosporaceae; genus Micromonospora; species Micromonospora wenchangensis. The sequence continues at coordinate 11,663 of NZ_MZMV01000044.1, read as the reverse complement.
CCTGACCGCAGGCCGCGATCGCCCCGCCTGGGCCGGGCGATCGCCCCGCGTTCTCCGCGTGATCGACTCATGGGGGCCGATGTCGCGGTGACCTGGCCGCGGGATACCGCTGGATCGGCCCAGATGAGTGGATCTTGCCGACTGTGGGCCCGGCCGGCCCGCCCACCCTCCGACCGGGTCGGGGGTGGCGGGGCGCGTCGGGTGGGTGGCGACTCGCGACAGTCTTGTTCTATCGCGATGTATCGCGTTACGCTTTCTCCGTGCAGTGGCGCGGCCGTCGGCCGTGACCCCGGAGGGAGACGTCATGACCAACTGGACGGTCGACAGACCACAACGGATCACCATCGAGGAGCCGGTCACCCGGCTCGACGTCCGCCTGGTCACCGGGCGGCTCAACGTGGTCGGCACCGACGGGCCGGCACGGGTCGACGTCACCCGGATCAGCAGCCGGCCGGTCATCGTCGAGCACCGCGACGGCGTCCTGCGGATCGGGCACGAACACCCACCCCGCTGGCCCGGGTTCCTCTGGTGGCTCGGCCAGCTCGGTCGCCGGTTCCGGGCCGAGGTGTCCATCGCCGTCCCGGCCGGCACCCTGGCCGACCTGCACCTGGTGGACGGCACGCTGGTCGCCTCCGGGCTGGTCAACGACACCACCGTCAACGTCACCTCCGGGCAGGTCACGCTGATGGGCCTGGCCGGGCGCACCAACGCGCGGATCGTCTCCGGCCCGGTCGAGGCGCTCGGCGTCACCGGCGACCTCACCCTGGACACGGTCTCCGGCGAGGTGACCCTCGCCGAGAGCTCGGCCGGTCGGGTGCACGCCAACACCGTCTCCGGGGCGATCACCTGCGACCTGGACAATCCCCGGCGCAGCGAGATCCGGCTCACCACCATCTCCGGGCCGATCACCGTCCGGGTCCGCGAGGACAGCGACCTCGACGTCCACCTGCACACCACCTCCGGCCGGATCACCAGCGGCTTCCCCCAGGTCGGCGGCGGGGTCGGGGTCGGCCCGGTCAAGGACAGCCACGGGGTGCTCGGCGCGGGCGCGGGTAAGCTCTGGGCGTCCGCGACTTCCGGCAGCATCGCGTTGCTCGCCCGGCCCGTGGACGACGACCAGGAGGAGCTGCCGTGACCGCCGTGTTCAGTCACGGGCGGCTGCGGCTCTACCTGCTGCGACTGCTCGACGACGGTCCCAAGCACGGTTACGAGCTGATCCGGCTGCTGGAGGAGCGTTTCCTCGGCCTGTACGCCCCGAGCGCCGGCACCATCTACCCCCGGCTGCAACGGCTGGAGGCCGACGGGCTGGTCACCCACACCGCCGCCGGTGGCCGCAAGGTCTACGAGATCACCGAGGGTGGCCGGGCCGAGCTGCGCCAGCGCGCCGACGAGCTGACCGCCCTGGAATCCGACATCTCGGCCTCGGTGGAGGATCTGTCCGCGCTGGCCGGCGAGATCCAGACCGAGGTACGCGGCTCGGTGCGTGACCTCAAGCGGGAGCTGCGCGAGGCCACCCGGCAGACCCGGCAGACCCGCTGGGACCGGCCGGCACCCGGCCCCACCCCCCGCCCGGCGACCCCCCCGACCGACGGCTCCCCCCTGCTGGTCGAGTTCGACAGGCGGCTGGCCGAGTTCACCGTCGAGGTGGGTGCGCTGGTGCGGGCCGGGCGGCTCAGCGACACCCAGTTGCGGACCGCGATCCGGGTGCTCGACGGCGCGTTGGACGGGTTACGCCGGCTGCTGCGGTGACCGCCGGTTCGCAGCGTGCGGGCCGGCTGAGGGCGGGGAGCCTGCGTCGGCACGGCTTCACAGGGTTTTTGCAGGAAGCGCCCAGCGCCGACGCAGCGACGTCACGGATGATGGCCAGCATGGCCGCTACCCAGACCGAGGCGCGACTGCTCGTCGTCGAGGACGACCCCAACATCCTCGAACTGCTCTCCGCCAGCCTCCGCTTCGCGGGGTTCGACGTGGCGACCGCCACCAGTGGCAGCGCGGCCCTGCACGCGGCCAAGGACCACCGCCCCGACCTGGTGGTGCTCGACGTGATGCTGCCCGACCTGGACGGCTTCGAGGTCATCCGGATGCTCCGCGAGGGCGGCACGCGTACCCCGGTGGTGTTCCTCACCGCCCGGGACGCCACCGACGACAAGATCCGTGGGCTCACCCTGGGTGGCGACGACTACGTCACCAAGCCGTTCAGCCTGGAGGAGCTGACCGCCCGGATCCGGGCCGTGCTGCGGCGTACGGCCACCGGCGAGCACGCCCCCTCCCGGCTCACCTTCGCCGACCTGGAGCTGGACGAGGAGACCCACGAGGTGCACCGGGCCGGTCAGCGGGTGCAGCTCTCGCCTACCGAGTTCAAGCTGCTGCGGTACCTGATGCTCAACGCCAACCGGGTGCTGTCCAAGGCGCAGATCCTCGACCACGTGTGGAACTACGACTTCCGGGGTGACGACAACATCGTCGAGTCGTACATCTCGTACCTGCGTCGCAAGGTCGACAACACCCAGCCCCGCTTGATCCACACCCTGCGCGGCGTGGGCTACGTCCTCCGCAAGCCGGCGGCGTGAGCCCGCTCGACGAGGCGAAGGGGCGGCTGCGGAGCATCCCGCTGCGGGTCAAGCTGGTCGCGGCGGTCCTCACCCTGGTCGCCATCGCCCTCGTGGTGATCAGCTCGCTGACCACGTACTTCCTCCGGGAGTACCTGATCGGCCAGGTCGACGACCAGTTGCGCGGCGACACCAACGGGGTGGCGCGGGCGCTCGGCCAGGGCCGGGGCCCGCTCCTGGTGGGCATCCCCACCGACTACGTGGCCGCGCAGGCCAGCCGGGCCGAGGTGGAGGGGCCGTCGCGCTACTCCGGCCTGCGCCCGGAGGAACTGCCGGAGTTCCCCACCGACTTCGCCGGTTTCTCGGCCCTGGTCGGCGACCCGTTCACCGTGCAGTCCAAGGACGGCCGCACCCGGTGGCGGATGCTCTACACCGACCTCGGCGACGGCCGGGTCCTCGCCTTCGGCCAGCACATGACCGACGTCGACCTGGCGGTCAAGCGGCTGATCTGGATAGACATGCTGGTCGGCGGGGCGGTGCTGATCCTGCTCGCCTCGATCGGCGCGGCCATCGTGCGGACCAGCCTGAAACCGCTGGTGGAGATCGAACGGACGGCCGCCGCGATCGCCGGTGGTGACCTGAGCCGCCGGGTGCCCGACCCCGAGGAGGGGCAGGAGTGCGCCACCTCCGAGCTGGGCCGGCTCTCCCGGGCGTTGAACGCGATGCTGGCCCAGATCGAGGCCGCCTTCACCGCCCGCGCCGCCTCGGAGATGGCGGCCCGTACGGCGGAGGCCGGGGCCCGGGACGCGGCGCACGCCGCGCTGGCGTCGGAGGCCCGCGCCCGGCGCTCGGAGGAGCGGATGCGGCAGTTCGTCGCGGACGCCTCGCACGAGCTGCGGACCCCGCTGACCACCATCCGGGGCTTCGCCGAGCTGTACCGGCAGGGGGCCGCCCGCGCCCCGGAGCAGACCGCCGACCTGCTGCGCCGCATCGAGGACGAGGCGGCCCGGATGGGGCTGCTGGTGGAGGACCTGCTGCTGCTCGCCCGGCTGGACCGGGAACGTCCGCTGTCGCTCGCCCCGGTGGAGCTGCCGGTGCTCGCCTCGGAGGCGGTCGAGGCGGCCCGGGTGGTCGCCCCCGAACGGCACATCGAGCTGGAGATCGCCCCGAACTCGGGCCCGCTGGTCGTGCACGCCGACGACGCCCGGCTGCGGCAGGTGATCGGCAACCTGATGACCAACGCGTTGACGCACACCCCGCCGGAGGCGTCGGTGACCCTGCGGCTGCGTTCCGAGGCCGGGAACGTGGCCGTGGTGGAGGTGGCGGACACCGGGCCGGGGCTCGCCCCGGAGCAGGCCGAGCGGGTCTTCGAGCGGTTCTACCGCGCCGACGCGGCCCGGACCCGCCGGGCCAGCGGGATCACCAGCACCGGCCTGGGTCTGGCCATCGTCGCGGCGCTGGTCACCGCCCACCAGGGCACCGTCGAGGTGGACGAGACCCCGGGCGGCGGGGCGACCTTCCGGGTCCGGCTGCCCCTGCTGCCCGAGGCGGACGGCGACCCGGAGTGACGCTCCGACGGGCCCGCCGTGACTTTCAGAAAACTTCCAGGCGGGTTCCAGGTGGGTGACAGTGCGACGGGGAAAACTAGGGGCATGACCGAGTTCGAGACCGACCCGCAGCGTCGGCCGGCTTCCCCCGACGCCGAGCCGTCGCACCCCTCCGCCGAGCCGTCCCGCGCCACGCGCGGCGAGTCCGACACCACCAACACCCCCGGTCAGGCCGCCGGCGCCGCGGGGGAGCCGGCCGGCCCGGCCAACCCCGGACCGGGGTACGCGCCGCCCGCGTCGCCGTATGCGCCGCCCGCCGCCACGCCGTACCCGCAGACCTCGTACCCGTCCGGTGGCGGCGACCAGGCGTACCGGCCGGGCCATCCCGCGCCCACCGGTTACCCGGGCCACTCCCCGGCGGGGCAGTACCCGTCGGCCGGCTACCAGCCCGGCCAGCAGCAGTCCGGGTGGGCCGGTGGCTACCCCGGCCAGCACCGTCCCGGGCAGCCGGGCGTGGGCACCCCGTCGGCCGGCTACCCCGGTCAGCCCGGTGCCGGATACGGCCAGCCCGGCGTGGGCCAGCCGTCCGCCGGTTACCCGGGGCAGGGTGGCCCGGGTGGGCCGCAACACCCCGGCCAGCCGACCCCGCCGTGGGCGCCCGCCCCGGCACCGCAGGCCGGCAAGGTGGCCAAGTTCGTCGGCGCCGGGGTGGCGGTCTTCGCCCTGATGCTCGGCTCCGGCGTGGCCGGTGGCGCGCTCGCCCTGGCGGTCGACGGCGACCGGGGCGGGATCACCCGCAACTACTCGGCCGCACCCGTGATCAACAGCGCCGACCTGCCGAAGATCGCCGCCTCGGTGCAGGACAGCGTGGTCTCGATCATGACCGACAGCGGTGAGGGGTCGGGCGTGGTCCTCAGCTCCGACGGCTTCGTGCTGACCAACAACCACGTGGTCGCCTCGGCCTCCGGGGACGCCGTCCGGGTGGTCTTCGCCAACGGCAAGACCGCCCCCGCCAAGATCGTCGGTACCGACCCGAAGACCGACCTCGCGGTGGTCCAGACCAGCGGCATCGACAACCTCAAGGCGGCGAAGTTCGGCGACAGCGACGCCATGCAGGTGGGCGACCAGGTGCTCGCCCTGGGCAGCCCGCTCGGTCTGCAGGGTTCGGTGACCGCCGGCATCCTCAGCGCCCGGGATCGCACCATCCAGGCCGGCAGCGGCAACGGCCCGCAGCAGTCCCCGCAGGGTGGCGCCAGCTCGATCTCCGGCCTGCTCCAGACCGACGCCCCGATCAACCCGGGCAACTCCGGTGGCGCGCTGGTCAACACCCGGGGCGAGGTGATCGGCATCAACACCGCCATCGCCACCGCCGGGCAGGGCAGCACCGGCAACATCGGGGTCGGCTTCGCCATCCCGAGCAACAAGGCCAAGGACGTCGCCGAGAAGCTCCAGCGGGGCGAGAAGATCAGCCACCCGTCCCTGGGGGTCAGCGTCAACGCGGCCGAGGACGGCGGGGCCCTGGTCGCCTCCGTCGCCGGGGGCAGCGCCGCCGAGAAGGCCGGCATCCAGCGCGGCGACGTGATCACCAGGTTCGGGGACAAGGTGATCAACGACTCCAACGATCTGGTCGGCGCGGTGCAGGCCGGCAAGGTCGGCGACCGGGTCCAGGTGACCTACAAGCGAAATGGTGCCGAGGCGACCGCAACCGTGACGCTCGCCGAGACGTCGTAACCACAGACCTGCCTCCTCCGGGCGGCGGGCGGTGGAGCCAAGGGGGTTGGCTCCACCGCCCGCCGCCGCACGCGCCCCGGACGGGCCCCACCCGGCCGGGGCGCGTTTGCCTGTCCGGGCAGGGGGAAATCGCCGCCGATCCCGCCGGACACACCTGCCGGACCGGGACAACGGGGGAGGATTCGTGGCAGTGACCCACCGTCCGTCGGAACGTCCGCCGTCCGGGCCGCCGCTGCGGGTCGCGATGCTCGTGCCACCCTGGCTGTCGGTGCCGCCACCCGGGTACGGCGGGCTGGAGCAGGTGGTGCACGGGCTGGTGGACGCGCTGGTCGGGCACGGTCACCGGGTGACCCTCTTCGGGGCCGGCCGGCAGCACGGCACCACCGCCGACTTCGTCTCCACGATCGACGAGTTGCAGTACGACCGGCTGGGCGAGTCGCTGCCGGAACTGGCCCACCTGGCCCGGATCAACCGGCTGGTCTCCGCCGCCGAATTCGACGTGATCCACGACCACACCACGATCGGGCCGCTGGTCGCCGGCCGGCGTGCGGTGCCCACCGTGGCCACCGTGCACGGCAACCCGGTCGGCGAGTACGGGGCGGTGCTCAGCGACACCGACCACGGGGTGGGCCTGGTGGCCATCTCGCACGCCCAGCGCCGGTCCAACCCCGCCCTGCCCTGGGTGGGCACGGTGCACAACGCGTTCGACAGCCGGGACGTGCCGGTCAAGCAGGAACCCGGCCGGGGCCCGGTGCTCTGGCTGGCCCGGTTCAGCCCGGACAAGGGCCCCGACACGGCGATCCGGGCCTGCCGGGCGGCCGGCCTCCCGCTCACCCTGGCCGGCAAGTGCAACGAGCCCGCCGAGCGCCGGTACTTCGCCGAGGTGGTCCAGCCGATGCTGGGCCACGACGTCGAGGTGGTCATGAACGCCGACCGGGAGGCGGCCCTGCGGCTGCTGGCCGACGCCCGCTGCCTGATCATGCCGATCCAGTGGGAGGAACCGTTCGGCATGGTGATGGTGGAGGCCATGGCGACCGGCACGCCGGTGGTGGCGCTGCGCCGGGGCGCGGTGCCCGAGGTGGTGGTCGACGGCGTGACCGGGCTGGTCCGCGACGACGCCCGGGAGCTGCCGGCGGCCCTGCGCGAGGTGGTCCGGCTCGACCCGGCGGCCTGCACCGCGCACGTGGCCGAGCACTTCTCCACCGAGCGGATGGCCCACGGCTACGAGGCGGTCTACCGGGCCGTCGCGTTCGGCACGGCCCCGCCCCTGCGCCGGCCCGTCGGGCTGCGTACCCGCTGACGGGTACGCAGCGGGTGCTCAGACGGTGGTCGCGGCCAGGTCCCGGACGGCGGCGTCGAGCTGCCGGCCGTACGCCGGGGTGATGCCCCCCTCGTCGATGCGGCGGGTGACCTTCTCGCGGAGCGCGGTCACCTGCGCGGGCACGTCGGAGCGGCCCTCGGCGGCGGACCGGGTCAGATTGGCCAGCACGTTGCGCAGGTCCAGGCCGACGTCCTCGCGGACCTCGCCGGTGCGGACCCCGTCGTCGATCAGCCGGCGCATCCGGTCGGCGGCCTCGGTCAGCCCGCCGCCGCCCTGGCCCCCGTCCGGGGTGGTGGCCGGCGGGCGCGACGGCGCGGGTGCGCTGGTGGCCCGCCGGGGGGCCGGCGGCGGGGTGGGGTCCGCCGCCGGCTGGGTGCGTGACGGCGACGGTTCGGCCACCGGGGTCTCGCTGCGTCCGGCGACCGGCGGGGTGTGGGTGCCGGGTTCCAGCAGCGGGGCGAGCAGGAGGACCGCCGCCGCCGTCAGCACCACCAGCACCCCCACCGCCACCAGCGGGCGGCGCGAGGGCGGCAGCAGCTCCGGTTCGGGGACGCCACCATCCGGGCCGCCGTCGCGGCCGTGCCGGGCACCGGGGGTGCCGGTGTCCGACGTCGCCGCGGCCCGGCCGCCGACCCCGACCCGTCCGGCCGCCGCGGCACCCTCACCGGGGCCGGCTGTGGCACCGCCCGCCGGGCCGGCACCGGCCACCGATCCGCCGCCGGCTGCCGCAACGACGCCCGCTGCCGCGCCGGCACCGGCTGCCGCGCCGACGGCGGCCGGACCGGCCAGGGCGACCGGCGCGGTGGGCCGGTCGCCCGGGGCGTCGGCGCCGGGGACGGCGGGCAGGGTGACCGTCGGGGAGAGCATCGTGGCCGCCTGCGGATCACCCGGCAGCAGCTGGTCACGCAGGGCGGTGGCGACCTGGTGCGCGGTCGGCCGCTCGTGCGGGTCCCGGGCCAGGCAGCGCAGGCAGACGTCGACCACCACCGGCGGCAGCCCCGGTACGCCGTCCAGCGTCGGCGGCCGCTCGTCGGCGATCGCGGCGGCGAGCTGCTCCCAGGTCTCCGCCGGGTACGGCGGTTGGCCGGTCAGCGTCTCGTAGAGCAGCACACCGAGGGAGTAGACGTCGGTGGACGGCTGGGCCGGCGCGCCGTCCAACCGTTCCGGCGCGACGTACGCCGGGGTACCGAAGGTGCCGCCGTCCTCGTCGTCGTCGGGGGTGCCGGCCTGGGTGGCGATGCCGAAGTCGAGCACCTTCGCGCCGATCCGGGTCATCATCACGTTCGCCGGGGTGATGTCCCGGTGCACGATGCCGAGCCGGTGCGCCGCCGCCAACGCCTCGGCCACCTGGGCGCCCACCTCGACCGCCTCCGGCCAGGGCAACGGCCCCTCGCTCAGCCGGTGCTCCAGCTCCTCGCCGGTGAGCAGCTCCATCACCACGAACGAGGTGATCTCGCCGTCCGGGGCGAGCGCCTCGCCGTAGTCGTGCACCGCGGTCACGTGCGGGTGGACCAGCTGGGCGGCCGACCGCGCCTCCTCGCGCACCATGTCCCGGAAACGGGCGTCGGCGGCCAGCGACGGGGCGAGCACCTTGACCGCGACGACCCGGTCGAGCACCTCGTCGCGGGCCCGCCAGATCACCGACATCCCGCCGGCCCCGATCCTGTCGAGTAGCCGGTACCTGCGGGCCAGCAACCTACCGGCGTTCAGGGCTGCCATCAGTGTTCGCACCTGCCTGGGGTTCGGGGTGGTGTCAGGTTGCGGGAATGTGTCCCCCCTGTCAACGGTTGTCCAGTTGCCCGATGACCCTCCGCAGTGGTGGGTTCGCCGACCGCCACCGGTGCGGAGCGCGCAGCGGTGACCAGCGGCTGCGCCACGGTCACGGGGGGTGGCGTGCCAGGATGAACGGCATGAGTGGCGGTCCGGTGGCGTTCGTGCTCGGCGGCGGGGGAGTGCTCGGCGCGGTCGAGGTGGGGATGCTGCGTGCCCTGTTCCGGGCCCGGATCCGCCCCGACGTCGTGCTCGGCACCTCGATCGGCGCGGTCAACGGCGCGCTGGTCGCCGCCGACCCGTCCGAGGCGGTCACCGACCGGCTGGTGCGGCTGTGGGCCTCCCCGGAGGCGAGCGAGGTGTACGGCGACTCGGTCGCCCGGCAACTGCGCCGCTTCGCCGCCCGTACCCACCTGCACTCGCCCCGGCCGCTGCGCAAGCTGCTGGAGGGGGAGTTGGGCGCGGACACCACCTTCGCCGACCTGAAGGTGCCGTTCCGCTGCTGCGCGGCCAACATCGAGCGGGCCGCCGAACACTGGTTCCACACCGGACCACTGGTGTCGGCGGTGCTCGCCTCCGCCTCCGTGCCGGGGCTGCTGCCACCGGCACAGATCGACGGCCAGCACTACATAGACGGCGGGATCGTCAACTCGATACCGATCGGCGAGGCGGTCGCCGTCGGCGCGACGCAGATCTTCGTCCTCCAGGTGGGGCGGATCGAGCGGGAGCTGACGCCGCCCCGCCGGCCGTGGGAGATCGCCCAGGTCGCGTTCGAGATCGCCCGCCGGCACCGGTTCGCCCGGGAGATGGCCGCCCTGCCCGAAGGGGTACGGGTGCACGTCCTGCCGACCGGCGGGCTGGAACCGCGCGACGACAGCCCGTGGGCGTACCGGGACATGGCGGCGGTGGGGCGGCGGATCAGCCGCGCCTACACCGCGTCCCGGCACTACCTGGCGAGCCTGGACCGCTGATGCCGCTGCCCCCTCGGTGGGTACGCCGGCTGCTGTTCGCGCCCGGGGTGATCCTGCTCGCGGTCACGGTGCTGACCACGGTGCCGGTCTGGGCGCTGCTCGCGCTGGCCGCGTCGCCGTTCGTGCCGGGCCGGCTGCGCCCGCTGCGGCTGCTCTGGATCGGTTGCGTCTACCTGGTCTGGGACGCCGCGGCGCTGGTCGCCCTCTTCGTGCTCTGGCTGGCCTCCGGGTTCGGCAGGTGGAAGCGCGCGCCGGCCTTCCAGCGGGCGCACTACGTGCTCGCCGGCTGGTTCCTGCGGGTGCTGTTCTGGCAGGCCCGGTGGACGCTGCGGCTGAGCATCGACGTGGTCGGCACCGACCCGGACACCGCCCTGCCCGGCCGGCCGGAGCTGGTGCTCTGCCGGCACGCCGGCCCGGGTGACTCGTTCATCCTGATCCACTCCCTGGTCAACTGGTTCCAGCGGGAGCCCCGGATCGTGCTCAAGGAGACGCTCCAGTGGGACCCGGCGATCGACGTGCTGCTCAACCGCCTGCCCAACCGCTTCATCGCCCCCGGTGACGGGCAGGGGGCGGCGGTCCGGCAGATCGGTCACCTGGCCACCGGGCTGGACGACGACGACGCCTTCGTGATCTTCCCGGAGGGCGGCAACTTCACCCCCGGCCGGCGGCTGCGGGCGATCGCCAAGCTGCGCGCGCTCGGCCTGGAACGGATGGCGGTCCGCGCCGAGCGGATGCAGCACGTGCTCGCCCCGCAGCCCGGTGGGGTGCTCGCCGCCCTGGACGCCGCCCCGGAGGCCGGGGTGATCTTCGTGGCGCACACCGGCCTGGACCGGATGCTCACCGTCGCCGACGTGTGGCGCGAACTGCCGATGGACAAACGGATCATCATGCGGTTCTGGTCCGTGCCGCCCGAGGACGTCCCGACCGGCCGGCAGGAGCGGATCGACTGGCTCTTCGACTGGTGGGACCGGATCGACAGGTGGATCGCCGACAACCGGGACAGCGTGACGGCACGGTGAACGCGCCGTGACGGTCGACCGGTTCGCCGCCGTTCCCGCGTAAGGTGCGCAGGTGGACCAGATCTGCGTGGTGACGACGGTGGTGGACTCGCGCTCCGTCGCGGACCTGATGGCGGCCGCCGCGGTGGCCGGGCGACTGGCCGCCTGCGCCCAGGTCGGCGGCCAGGTCGACAGCACGTACTGGTGGCGGGCCGGGGTGGAGACCAGCACCGAGTGGTCGGTGCAGTTCAAGACCGCCCCCGACCGGGCCACGGCGCTGGTCGCCCAGATCCGGTCCAACCATCCCTACGAGGTGCCCGAGATCCTGGTCACCCACGCCGAGAGCGGCGACCCGGCATACGCCACCTGGGTGCACGAGAACACCCGTACCTAGGTACGGGCACTCTGGCCTCCGGTTGCGGCCCACCGGCAGGATGGCCGGGTGCAGAACACCGGTTACCCCTGCCCCCGCTGCGGAGCACCCGCCGAGCTGACCCGTGGGTGCGCCGGCTGCGGGCTCGGGCCGTACCCGCCCGCCGCCGAGGTGGTCCGGTTGGACCGGGAGATCGTCTCGCTCGGCCGGGAGGTCGAGCGGGCCCGGCAGACGTACCAGGGGCTCGGTACCCGACTGCTCGCGGCGCAGCGCCGACGGGCGGAGCTGGCGGCCCGCATCCGCCGGGAGATCCCCGCCCCGGTCCCGGTCGGCGCGGCGGTCCGCCCGCCCGCGCCGGCAGCCCGCCCCGCCGCGCCGGCGGGCCCTCCGGTCGCCGCGCCGG
>NZ_MZMV01000043.1 GCF_002210435.1 Micromonospora wenchangensis | reverse complement strand
CTGGCCGCCAGCGAGGAGTTCCGGCGGGTGTGGGACGACCACGAGATCGGGGTACGCCCGCACGGGGTCAAGCACTTCGTCCACCCCGAGGTCGGCGCGCTGGAGTTGAACTGCCAGCGGCTGGTCGACCCGGACCAGGCCCACTCGCTGATGGTCTACACCGCCGTTCCCGGCAGCGAGAGCTACGAGAAACTCCAGATGCTGTCCGTCATCGGCGCCCAGCCGCTGCGCTGAGGCACGTCCCCGCCGCGCCCCGCCGGGGGCGGCGTTGGACGGCTCCCACCCGCCGGACAGCCCGTGACACGAGGCCAGCGGTACGTCAGCGGGCCAGGCGCTCCAGTAGTTCGTCGAGCAGTCCGCGTTCGCCGGGGGTGAGGTCGCCCGGGTCGTCGTCGACCAGTGCCCGCAACGTCAGCGCGGCGCTCGCCCGGGTCGCGGGGGCGTCGGTGGACGGTGTGTGCAGGACTCCGGCCAGCGCGGCCTCACGGACGCGTCCGGACAGCCCGAAGTCCGGCTCCGTCTGGCTGATCAGGGTGAGCGTGATGCCGACGTTGGCGGCGAACACCTGTTCGGCGGCGTCGTCCGCCGGCACCTTGAGCATGCCCAGGGTCGCTGCGGCCGTGAACCGCTCACGCAATGCGGCGTGCGCGGGAGCGGTGACGGCGCAGGCTCTTCCCGGCTCGGCGCGGCCGTAGAGCAACCCGTAGAACGACGGGTGCGCCAACCCGAACTGCACGTGCCGGTCCCAGCCCGTGCGGAGGTCGTCCAGCGGGTCGCCCGAGTTCTCGACCGCCGTGTACTGGGTGAAGCCGTGGTTGGCCACGGCGTCGATCAGGCCCTGCTTGCTGCCGAAGTGGTGGTAGAGGGTCGGGGCCTGTACCCCGGCGCGTTCACACACCGCCCGCGTGGACACCGTAGCGCCGCTCTCCAGCATCTCCGCCGCGGCGAGCAGGAGACGATCCCGTGCGTTGGTCACGCTTGCTATGGTAGCCCATGTAGCGCTACATTGCGTTCTATAGCGAGAGGAGAAGTCCATGCGGACCTGGTTCATCACCGGCGGGACCCCCGGAGGGTTCGGCCTGGTCTACGCCGAGGCTGCGCTGGCCCAGGGGGACCAGGTGGCGGTGACCACACGTCGGCCCGGTGAGCTGCGGGAATGGGCCGAACCGTACGGTGACCGGGTGCTGGTTCTCCAGCTCGACGTCACCGATTCCGACCAGGTGCGGACGGCGGTCGCGGCGGCAGAGGAACGGTTCGGCGGAATCGACGTGCTCGTCAACAGCGCGGGCCGTGGCTGGTACGGCTCGATCGAGGGGGCCCCCGACGAGACGATCCGCCGCACGTTCGACCTCAACCTGTTCGCCGTCGTCGAGGTGATCCGCGCGGTCCTGCCGGGCATGCGGGCCCGCGGCGACGGCTGGATCGTGAACATGTCGTCGGTGGCCGGCCTCGTCGGCGCGCAGGGGTTCGGTTACTACGCGGCGGCGAAGTTCGCGATCGAAGGACTCACCGCGACGCTGCGCCAGGAGGTCGAGCCGTTCGGGGTGCGCGTGCTCGCCGTAGCACCGGGAGCCTTCCGTACCAGTGCCTTCTCCTACTTCCAGCACGAGCCCGTCAGCGAGACCGTCGACGCCTACGTGCCGATGGTCGAGGCCGTCAAGGCGGCCTTCGTGGACGCGGACGGCAAGCAGGCAGGTGACCCTGTCCGTGGCGTGCAGGCCGTGATCAGCGCGATGAACGCACCCGTTGCACCGCACCGGATCGTGCTCGGCAACTCCGGCTACGACGCCGTGGTCGCGATGCACGAGAACGCACTCGCGGAGCTGCACGCGAACGAGAAGCTCTCCCGCAGCGCGGACTTCTGAGCCTGCCGACCCCCGAGAAACCGGAGAGTGGACATGAATGACATCACGCTGCCCGACGCTGTCGAGAACTTCGTCACCGCCACCAACGCACACGACGCGAACGCGCTGGCCGCGGTGTTCGGCGACGGAGCCACCGTGCGCGACGACGGCAGGACCTGGGCCGGCGGGACCGAGATCCGCGAGTGGATCCAGGGGCACCTGATCGCCCCCAGGATCGTGCTCACGCCGATCTCGTTCGCCGACGACCGGCTGGTGGCCTCCGGGGACGGCGACTTCCCCGGCGGGCCACTGTCCTTCTCGTTCGAGTTCGGCATCACGGACGGCCAGGTCACCGACCTCACGATCGCCCCTGTCTGATCCGTCACCTGCCGGGGCCGCCCGAGGGGCGACCTCGGCCGCCGAGGTCGAACCGGGGCAGGGCTCGCCGCGAACCGGGAGCTGCCCACCGGATAGTGGGCTCCCTGCCCCACTGGCCGGCACACGTCAGCGGCTGGGCTGCCACCCGAGCGCGGGGCCGAGCCGGGTCGCCATGTCGGTGAGGATCTGCGCGTAGTCGGCCGGCGTGAAGGTGAAGGGGAGGGCGAACGCAACCTCGTCGACTTCGCGGAACGCGGCATTGTCGAGCAGTTGTTCGGCGATCAGTTCCGACGGGCCGACGAGATCGGGGGCGAACATCATCCGGGCCGGACCCTGGGGTGACGCCGTTCGGGGTGTGCGTTGCCGGGCGTACTCCTCGTAGCGGGCACGTTGGCTCGGGGTGGCGGTGTCGGTGGGGATGACGACGAGTCCCTGCGAGACACGTGCCTGTTCGCCGTCCGGGTGGTGGGCGCGGAACGTCCGGATGTGTGAGAGCTGGATCGCGGTGAAGTCGGTGGATTCCTCGGCCTTGACCACGCTGCTGGTGAGCAGGTTCATGCCCTGCTCGCCGGCCCAGCGGGCGGAGTGGAGGCTGCCGGCGCCGTACCACATCCGGGCGGCCAGGCCGGGGGAGTGCGGTTGCACCCGGCGGGAGAACTGTTCGAAACCCTCGGAGCCCTCGACGTCGCTGGCCGGCTCGCCGCGAACGAGGTCGAGCAGCCGTCGTACCCGTGTGTGGCTGAAGTCCTCGGCGTCGGCGGTGTCGGGGTAGAGCGACCGGCGGACCCGGTCGTAGTGCATCGGTGGGCCGACGCTGACCCCGGGGTTCAGGCGCTCGCCGGAGAGGATGTCGACAGTGGCCAGGTCCTCGGCCAGCCGCAGCGGGTTCTCCCAGCCGAGCGGGATGACCGCGGTGCCGAGCTCGATGTGCCGGGTCCGCTGTGAGGCCGCCGCCAGGACGGCGATCGGCGAGGAGATGCCGTACTGGAGGTGGCGGTGGCGTACCCAGGTGCTGTCGAAGCCGAGTTGCTCGCCCAACTCGATGAGCCGGAGTGTCGCCTCGTGGCCGGTGCGGGGGTCGGCCTCGTCGAACAGGCCGATGGTCAGGAAGCCGAGCTTTCGCAGTGCTGCCGACCGCTTCGACGCAGGTGTTCCATTCACCGTCCGCCTCCAAGGATGCCCACCCAGGGACCTGGAACCCTACCTGGTCGGTAGGAAAGGGTTGCGCCCGGCGGCGGCGCAACCGCAGGTTGGGCGGGTCGTCGGGTTACGGCGTGCCGGCGAGGCCGGCATCCGGAGCGGGTCATCCACCCGGGCCGGGTGGCCGCATCCAGTCCGCGTTCTCGCCGCAGGTGCCCGACGCCCAGAGCCGGCGACCGGCCCGAGATCCGCGCGTCGGCTCAGCCGAGTGTCGCGGTCGCCGCTCGCAGCTCGCTCAGGGCGGCCAGCGTGTAGTGGGCCAGTCCGTGGTCGGCGTCGGTGTCGGCCCACTCGGCGTAGCCCCGCTTGAACGCGAGCAGGCCCAGCTCCCCGGCCAGCGCGGCGGCCGCGCCGGGGACGCCGCGGGCGGTCAGGGCGGCGGTCATCGCGGCGGCCATGCTCACGCTCTTGAGGGCGTCGCGCTCCTGTAGCTCGGTGCTGGCCGCGACGGCTGCCTTGAGTCGGGGTCCGATCTCGCGGTTGAGCGGGCCCATCGCGTCGGACGCCCGCTGCAGGCCGGCCGCGACCGCCTCGAGCGGGGTGGCCCCGGCCGGCGCCTCGGTGATGCCCTCGGCCAGCAGCCGGCTCAGCGTCTCCTGCCCGGCCGCCAGCAGTTCGCGCTTGTCGGGGAAGTGCCGGAAGAACGTGCTCTTGGTGACGCCGGCCCGCTCGGCGATCTGCGCGACCGTGGTGGAGTCGTAGCCCTGCTCGGCGAACAGGTCGACGGCGGCGACGATCAGCCGCTCGCGTGCTCCCGGTTCCCAACGTGCCATGTCGCCCATCATAAGTGATGGGACTCTTGTCCCATCACGTGCTACGGTGACGGGACAAGAGTCCCATCACTTCCGGGAGCGTCCATGCAGGTCTTCATCACCGGCGGCACCGGGCTGATCGGTTCGGCGGTCGTCGCCGAGCTGCTCGAACACGGGCACCGGGTGCTCGCGCTCACCCGCTCCGACACCTCAACCAAGGCCGCCGAGGCGGCCGGCGCCGAGACGATCCGGGGCGGCCTGGCCGACCTCGACGTCGTGCGAGCCGGCGCGGCCCGCTCCGACGGCGTGATCCACCTCGCCTTCGGCAATGACTTCAGCAGCCCCGAGGCGGTGGCCGCGGCGGTCGCCGAGGAAACCGCGGCGCTCACCGCTCTGGGCGAGGAACTGACCGGCAGTGACCGTCCGCTGGTGACGGTTTCCGGCACGCCCTGGGTGGCCGGCCGGCTCTCGACCGAGGACGACCCGCTGCCGCTCGAGGGCCCGGTCGGGGGCCGCGGGCGTACCGCAAATTCGATCCTGGCGTTGGCTGCTCGGGGTGTCCGCAGCTCGTCGGTCCGGCTGCCCCGTACCGTGCACAACCACGGCGAGGGCGGCTTCGCCGGGCTGCTCACCCAGATTGCCCGGCAGTCCGGCGTCTCCGGCTACCCGGGCGACGGCACCCAGCGCTGGCCGGCCGTGCACGCGGTCGACGCCGCCGTGCTGTTCCGGCTCGCCCTGGAGAACGCACCGGCCGGCACCGCCTGGCACGCGGTGGACGACGAGGGCGACGCGGTGCGGGACATCGCCGAGGTCATCGGGCGGCGGCTCGGCCTGCCGGTGCGGCAGGTGCCCGAGGAGACGTTCGGCCCGCTCGGCGGGATCTTCGCCGCCGACCAGCCGTCGTCGAGCGCACACACCCGGGCGACCCTCGGCTGGACGCCGACCCACCCGAAGCTGCTTGCCGACCTGGAGAACCTCCAGCCCTGACCGGTTGCCCTCCACCCGCGGCGCCGACGCCGGCCGCCCCCGGCCGGGCCGGCGCTGCTGGTGCCGGCCGGCCCGGCACTGACCGTCTGGCCCGCCCTGCCGACGCTTCCCGGCCACGCCGACGCGATCGTGCAGCCGGCGTCCCGGGTCGTCGGGTCCGCCGCCCGCCGGTCAGGTGTGCCGGCTCGTGGCGGCGACCATCTCGACGAGGGTGTCGGTGAGGTCCTCGGCGCAGACGCCTCCCCACTTCGGGTCGGCGAGCTGGCCACTGGCCTCCAGGCCGGCGATCCCGTTCGCGCTGCTGATGAGCAGGGCCGCGTACCGGCGGGCATCCTGCTCGCCCACCAGGTCGGCGACGACGGCCAGGAACTCGGTCTGGCTTCGCTGGGCGGCCCGGGCGAGCGCGGTGGGGTCGCCGGGCGGGTTGCTGAACATGAGCTGGTAGAGGTGTGGCTGGAAGCGGCCGACGTCTATGAGCGCGAGGAGGCCGCCCCGGATCTTCTCGGCGGCGGACAGGCCCGGTTCCGCGCGAAGAGCCTGCATGCGGTCGCCGAGCGTGTCCCACGCCCGGGTTCCGACGGCGATCAGCAGGCTCTCCTTGTCGAGGAAGTGCCGGTAGGGCGCGCCACGGGTCACTCCGGCGCGGGCTCCCACCGCACGCAGCGTCACCGCGTCGAGGCCACCGGAATCGAGCAGCTCAGCGGCCGCTTCGAGCAGCGCGCGGCGGGTGGCGGCGGCTGATTCGGCGCGGCTGGTCACGCGGACGATGCTAGTCCGCTGGTGAGGACCAGGTCCCTTCCTTCGGTTGACGTTGTCATCTCAATGGCGCAGACTAGAGAGATGACAACGTCAACTGAAACTCGGGAACTCGTGGTCGTGACCGGGGCGTCGACCGGCATGTGCGCGGCCACCGCGCGGGAACTGGCCCGCCGCGGCTTCCACGTCCTCGCCGGCGTACGGCGCGACAGCGACGCCACACCCCTGCGGGCCGACCGCATCGAGCCGGTGATCCTCGACATCACCGACCCCGACCACGTCACCGCGCTCGCCGCACGGGTCGAGCGGGATCCGCTGCCGCTGCGGGCGCTGGTCAACAACGCCGGCGTCCCCGGCGCCGGCCCGGTCGAGGTGATGCCGTTGCACGAATGGCGGCGCATCTTCGAGGTGAACCTCTTCGGCCACGTCGCCGTCACCCAGGCCCTGCTTCCCGCGCTGCTGCGCGGCAGGGGACGCGTCGTCAACATCAGCTCCCTCAACGGCAGGATCTCCATGGCCGGCTACGGGCCGTACGCCGCCAGCAAGTTCGCGATGGAGGCGATGAGCGACGCGCTGCGCAACGAACTGGCCCCCCACGGCGTGCAGGTGGTGGTGGTCGAACCGGGCGGCGTCAAAACCGAGATGTCCCGCGTCGGCCTCGCCGCCCTCGGCCGCCTCGACGACACGATGACCCCCGAGCAGAACGAACGCTACGGCGCCCTGATGCAGGCGATACCCTCCCACGTGGCGGCGTTCACCAGGGCCGGGGTGACCTCCACCGTCGCCGCGAAACGGATCGCCGCGGCGGTGACCGACCGCAGGCCCCGCACCCGCTACACCATCGGCGCGACGGCTGCCTTCCTCGTCCGGGCCTCCCGCATCCTCCCCGACCGGATGCTCGACCGGATGACGACCTCCGACCTGCGCAGGCACTACCCGACCGGGAACCGTCGCCGTCTGACCGCCGCCCGGTGAGCGCCGAGGCCGGCGTCAGCGGCCCGGGCTCACCGCCACCCGGCTGCCGGGTCGGGCCGTATCCGGCGACCACCTCGGGCACGAGGTACGTGATCCACCGGTAGCATCGGCGGCGGCACGATCGTGCGAGGTGCCCCGCGGGTGCGGGGAGAATCGGGAAGCCGGTGTGAATCCGGCACGGGCCCGCCGCGGTGACCGGGGAGCGACCGTCCAGGCGCGAGGAGCGCAGCCACTGGCCGTACGGCTGGGAAGGCGGACGGGTCGGCGTTGATCCGGGAGTCCGAAGACCGGCCTCGCGTCGAGCGCCCACCCGTCGGGGGTGGGCCGAGCGCAGCGGGAGCCTGCCTGTGGAACTCTACGACGCCATCCACCGCCGCCGGGACGTCCGGGCCGAGTTCACCGGGGAGCCGGTGCCGGCCGACACCCTGCACCGGATCCTCGACGCCGCGCACGCCGCGCCCAGCGTCGGCAATTCACAGCCGTGGGACTTCGTCCTGGTGCGGGACCCTGCCGTCGGTCGTCGGTTCCACCGGCACGTGCAGGCCGAGCGGGCCACGTTCGCCGCCACCCTGGACGGTGCCGCGGCCGAACGGTTCGCGCGCATCAAGATCGACGGGGTGCTGGAGTCGACGCTGTCCATCGTCGTCACGTACGACCCGCAGCGCGGGGGCCCGGCGGTGCTCGGGCGGCACGCCATCGCCGACGCGGGCCTCTACTCGGTCTGCCTGGCCATCCAGAACCTCTGGCTCGCCGCCACCGCCGAGGGGCTGGGCGTCGGGTGGGTGTCCTTCTACCGGGAGTCGTTCCTGGCCGAACTGCTGGGTGTGCCGGCCGGCATCCGGCCGGTGGCCTGGCTCTGCGTCGGGCCGGTCAGCCACCTGGAGACCGTGCCCGACCTGGAACGGCACAGGTGGCGGCGACGCCGGCCCCTCGCCGAGGCGGTGCACCACGACCGCTGGCTACGACGGGTGCCTGACCGACCGAACAGCTAATTCGGGTACGTCGATGCAGCGGTTAGGCTGACGTCGCGCTCAGTCGTTACCCGGCTACGTTGGGAGGATTTCCATGCGTACCACCGTCACGGCCCTGGCCACATCCGCGCTTGCCGCCCTGGGCCTCGTGGCCGCCGGGGCCACGCCGGCCCTCGCCGCCGCCCCGGCGCCCTTCTGCGAGTCCGGCGCGTCGCAGTTCTACTGCGACGGCAGCAGCACCGGCACGACGACCTGGAGCATCACCTGGTACTCCGGCAGCGTCGGCACCTTCACGACCGCCGGGCCGACCCTCTTCGCCACCTGCCCGGCCAGCAACCTCGGCCACCCGGTGCGGGCCAGCTACAGCTACGTCGACGGGGGCACCACCCAGTACAGCGGCACCACCCAGTTCATCTGCCGCAGCGGCGCCTGGCAGTAGAGCCGTCCAACGTCCGGCGTACGCGCGACCCGCGCGTACGCCGGACGGACTCGCGCTGCGGCCGCAGCTACTCCGTGACCGCCGGACCCTCATGCTCACGATGAGCACCGCTTGGTGCTGGAATGGGGCCCGATGACAGCCGAGCCGGTCCGCGAGGAGAAGTACGCGCGCATCGAGCGGGAGCGGCGGTTCCTGCTGGCCGGACCGCCGCCGCCGGCCCCGGTCACCGCCAGCCGTCGCATCACCGACCGGTACCTGGCCGGCACCCGGCTGCGCCTCAGGCGTTCCGAGAGCCTCACCGACGGATCCCGCGAGTTCAAGCTCACCCAGAAGGTGCCCGCCGCCCGGCCGGGCCACATCCAGGGGCTGATCACGAGCGTCTACCTGTCCCCGGCCGAGTACGAACTGCTCGCCCGCCTGCCCGCCGCGACGCTGTCCAAGACCCGGCTGAGCGTCCCGCCGCTGGGCATCGACATCTTCGACCCGCCCCTGCACGGTCTGGTCCTGGCCGAGGCCGAGTTCACCACCGACGCGGCGGCACGCTCGTTCCTCCCACCCCCGCAGATCGTCGCCGAGGTCACCGACGACCCCCGGTTCACCGGTGGCTCACTCGTCCACGCCCACCGCGAGGACCTGCTCGGCTGGCTCGCCGACTACGGCATCAGGCCGGCCCCCGACACCCCGTGGACCGCCTGAACCCCCTCGACCACCGGCGCCGACGACTGCGCAGGTGGTCAATCCGCAGACGGTCCCGTCGGGGGTCGACATCCGCAATCCGACCGGACATCGGTCACGTCGTGGCGGTGGTCGCAGCTCGCGAGTAGTTGTACAGGATGTAGCCCTGGAAGACGGCGACCCTGTCGTACAGGGAGCGGGCCTCGGCATCGATCTCCGTGTTCCAGTACAGGCGTGGGGTGCCGTGCCTCTCGGCATCCCGGGCCACCCATCTGATCATTTCCGTTGCGATACCTCGCCGTCGTGCCCGCGGCTCCACGAACAATTCCGCCAGGTAGCACCTCCCGGCGCCCCAGACGGCGGCGTGGAACAGGTAGTGCGCGATGCCCACCATCTCACCGTCGCGCCGCGCGCAGATGCCTCGGATCTCCTCGCCGTCCACAAGGCGCCGCCACGTCCGTTCGTAGCCCTCGTCGTCGACCTCGGTCGCGGGTCGACCCGGCCGGCCCGCCCAGTGCGCGTGGAAACGGCGGGTCAAACCCTCCCACTCTTCGCGGTCACGTTCAGTCAACGAATCGATGCTCACCACGGCCGTCATCCTCGCATCACCGCTCGGGCCGCGGAGGGCGTCGGACGGTGCCGGGTGGTCACAGGGCGTCGATCGCGTCCGGTCCGAGGTGGCCGGTCAGGCGCGCTCGGGTGGCTACTGTCGCCGGATGGTCGACGCCGAACCACCGGGTCTGCTCCTGGAGCAGCCTCCGGAGTACGTCGGCGGCCTCGACGTGCCGTCCCTGGCCCTGCAAGGCGCGCCCGAGCCAGTAGCGGGGGCAACTGTCGAGGGTCTCCGGATGCTCGGGGCCCAGCAGGCGGACACGACCGGCGACGACCATGCGCAACACCGCCTCGGCTTCCTCGTGACGGTCGTCGAGCACGTAGCCCTCGGCGAGGGAATGATAGGCGTCGAGGACCTCCACGTGGTCGTCGCCGAGCACCGCCCGGCGGTCCGCGATCACCCTCCTGTACTCGGCCTCGGCCTCGGCGGGTGATCCGGTACGCCATGTCGCCCAGGCGAGGCAGCACCGGGTGTGCAGCGTGTCCGGATGGTCGGCACCCAGCAGGCGTCGACGTGCTTCGCCGACCGCGGTCAGTCCCGCTCGTGCCGAGTCCCAGTCGCCGGTCTGCCCGATCGACCAGGCGAGCTTGTGCCGAACGTCCAGCACGTTCAGCGGCGGCGGGTCCGCTTGGCTCTCCCAGGTCCGCAGCAGCGCGGCCAGCATGGTGCGGGCGGCGTTCCAGTCGCCGTTGCGGCCGGTGGCCCAGGCCAGCTCCGCTCGGAGGTTCAGGCGCGAGGGATGGTCTTCGGGCAGGGGAGTGACGCGGGCGAGCGCATGGGAGGCGAGTTGTCCGCTGGCATCGCCTGCACCGCTCCAGGCTGCGGCTGCCACGAGCCGGGCTGCGACGTCGAGCAACGCCGCGAGGTGTTCCTCGTCGAGGTAGGCCAGACTCGTGTCGAGTAGCTGCCGGACGTGTGGGCTGACGACGGCGGCCAGTGGCCAGGTGCGACTGTCGTCGGAGCGGAGCGGATCGAGTGCCGCGACGACTGCTTCCACGGCCACCTGGTGCGGTGCACCCACCGCCCGGCTGCGGCTGGCTTCGCTCACCAGCGGATGCAACGACGCCGTCCGTGTCCATGCTCCGTTCCGGTCAGGACGTCCTTCGGTGATGAGGCTCAATTGCGCCAGCCCGCGAAGCGCGGTGTGGAGGTGCCGCTGTCGGCCTGCTTCGTCCGCCGGGCCGCCGAGCAGCGTGTTGACCGTCTCGCAGGCGAGGAGACCGACCGGGATCGGTAGGTTCGGGGCGTAGCAGGACAGCAGCCGAAGCAGCGGCGTCGCGTGCGGCAGGCCCCCCTCGGCGAGGCTGGCCAGGGACAGCTCGAAGGTCGTTGCCGGGACCTGGCGCGGATCCGGGGGCCCGCCGGCACCCCGGTCCACGTGGAGCAGGCCGGTCGCGTCCCCGGAATCGAGCGCGCTCTCGTAGGCGGCGAGCGATTCCCATCGGGAGAACTCCCAGGCGACGGCGCTGCCGGCGACCTTGAGCGCCAACGGTAGGCCGCCGAGGCGGTACGCGAGACGGCGCGCCGCCGCCTCGCTACCGCCGCCGGCGAGGTCCAGCAGCATCCGCGAGGCCGGGCCTTCGGCGAGCGGTCCGAGCCGGATCACCTCGGCGGTACGTTCCCACAGGTGCGCGCTGCTGACGCGGCTGGTGACCAGGACCAGCCCTCGTCTGCTCGGCCGGAGCCAACCGGTGCCGTCCAGTGCGCCGAGCACCCGAAGCTCGTCGGCGTCGTCGATGACCAGCAGCCAGCCGCGACGCGCCCGGGACAGCAGTTCCCACCAGAGGTCCCGGGCCCGAGCGGTGCCTGCCCCCAGTTCGTCCGTGTCGGCAGGGGAGGCGCCGAGAGTCTCCGCGACGTGGACGAGACCGTCGGTGAAGGTCTCCGGCGTACGCGCCGAGATCCACCAGGCGTTGCGGCCGCGCCGGGCGGCCGCGTGCTCGTGCAGGGCCAGCGCCAGCGCGGACTTCCCGACCCCGGCGAGGCCGGCCAACACTAGAAGTCGTCCTGCCGGACGGGCCAGCGCCGTCCGTAGCCGGGCCAGTTCGGTCTCGCGCCCGTGCAGCACCCGGGGCGCATCGCCGGTCGGAGCGGTGACCGATCGGCGAGCCGAGCTGGCCCCGCCCCCTGCCGCCTGCGTCGCACCCTGTCGCAGCGAATGCCAGACTCCGAGCACGCCGGTCACCGTGCCGAGCGTGGTGGTGACCGTCGCGAGGACCTTGTCGTCCAGGGCGATGGCGACGGCAACGGCGACCAGCGTGACCACGACGACCACGGCACCGCCCCGCCGGAGTCGAACCTGGCGAGAGCTGAGGGATGCTGCCACCACCAGCATTGTGGTCGGTCGGATCAAATCCGGTGGTTTCGTCGGGCACTTCCCTGAGCAGAGCGGGGCTTTCCGGGGCCTCGTCGGTGTTCGCGCCGGCAACGGTCGCGAACTCGGCTCGGTCGGAGAGTGGGCGAGCCGAGGTGGTAGTTTTCCGCCCTCGTGCTGGGACAGTCGAGAAAGGACGTTCGGGTGACTGACGACCACTCCGGGGCCGGGTCAGCCGTCGAGGTGCCGCGGCGGCGACGTCGGTGGGTCATCCCGTCGGTGGTGGCCCTGGTGGTGCTCGCTCTGGGTGGCGGTGGTGCGGTGGCGTACCGGCAGCTCGCTGACCGGGAGGATGAGGATCCGGGGGTGACGGCCTGCCGGTCGGCCGGGTTCGTGGTGCGGGCCGCGCAGGGCGAGGTTGCGTCTGATGACGAGGTGCGGCGGGTGGGGGAGTTGTTCCAGCGCTCCGCGCACGAGGAGCTGCGGTCCGCAGGGGTCTTCGCGGTGGGCATGGTGCAGCGGGCGCAACGGGCGCAGGATCCGCGCGACGCGCCGGAGACGGTGAAGTTGCGGCAGGTCAACCTGGCCGCCGCGGTCCCCAGGCTGATCGCTGCCTGTGCGGAGCACCAGGTCACCGTCACGGGGTAGCCGTGGAGGTGGGCGTCGCCGCGACCTGACGTACGGTCGCGGCGACGCCTCGACCCGGCGGGCGGCACCCGGACAGGGCCGGTTCCGCTCGCGCCGGCCTCACCCTTCCGAAGCGACCTGACCGTTCGAGGTCGGCAGCCCTTCCAGCTCGGCCCGCAAGGTCGCGAGTGCGGCGTCGATGATGTCGCCGAGCCGGCGACCGTCGTCGGTGTCGAGCCATGCGGCGACGGACACGTACATCAGGGTTCCCGCCGTCGCGGCGAGCAGGTCGGCCCGCAGCGGATCGAGGCCGCCGGCCCGGAAGCCGTCCCGCATCACCTCGGCCAGCATCGCGCGCTTGTGCTGGTCGCGTTCGCGCAGCCCCGGGTCGGACGCCACGATGGCGCGCCGCTGCCGCAGGTCATCCTTGCGACCTTCGAAATACGTCTCGGCGAGCGTGCGCAGGCCCGCGACGATGAACGCCAGCGGTTCGTCGGCGGACGCCGTGGCCATGAGCTGCTTGGCGTAGGCACCGATCTCGGCCTCGTCCGCGAAGAGCACCTCGCGCTTGTCGGCGAAGTGCCGGAAGAACGTGCGCGTCGTCAGTCCGGCCCGCGCGGTGATCGCCGGCACCGTGGTCGCGGCGAAGCCCTGCTCGGCGAAGAGTTCGAGCGCCGCCTGCCGCAGCCGCTCGCGGGCATCCGGTCGCCACCTTGCCATGATCTCAGTGTAGTCGTGATGACATCGCATGTCGTCGCCGGTATGGTGATGACACGGCATGTCGTCACTGGGGCGGATGCCGTACCAGGGCGGAGCTGTGCCATGACCGACGTATGGATCCTCGGCGGCACCGGCCGCAGCGGGCGCGCTATCGCGGCCGAACTGCGCCGACGGGGCATCGAGCCGGTGCTGGTCGGCCGGGACGCCGAACGGCTCGAGGCCGCCGCCGGCGGGCTGCCGACGATGGTGGCCGGCTCGGTCCGCGAGACCGTGGCCGCGATCCGCCGGGAGCGGCCGGCCGTGGTGGTCAACACCGTCGGACCGTTCATCGAGACGGCCCTGCCCCTGCTGGACGCGTGCCTCCCGACCGGCCACTACCTTGACCTCGCCAACGATCTGGCCTCGGTGTCGGCGGTCCTCGGCCGGCACGGCGAGTTGACGGCAGCGGGGCGCACTGCCGTCACGGGAGCCGGGTTCGGTGTGACCGCCACCGAGAGCGTCGTGGTGAAGCTCTGCCAGGGGCGGCCGACACCCCGGCGGGTCCGGGTCGACATGGTGCCCTCGTTGGCCACCGGCGACGGCGTCGTCGGTGACGCCCTGGCCGCGACGATCGTGGAGGGCATCCCCGGGGTCGAGGGCGGTGGGCGGTTCCAGGGCCGCCGGTACCGCGACGGACGACTCGCCCCGGCCCGTCTCGGCAGCGACCCGATGAAACTGGTCCTGCCCGACGGGTCCACGGTGACCACCGCCGGCATGCCGCTCGGCGAGCTGATGGCCGCCCAGCGGGCCAGCGGCGCAGCGGACGTGCTCGCCGCATCGAGCGAGGCCCCGTCCTCCCCGGTCATGCGCGCGGTGCTGCCCGTGGCGACCGCGCTGCTCGCGATCGGCCCGGTGCGCGCCCTCCTGCGGCGGCGGCTCGCCACGGTGGCGACCAGGGCCCGCCCGAAGCCCCGCGAGCACTCCTGGGGCCACGCCGTCGTGGAATGGCCGGACGGCAGCATCCGCGAGGGCTGGCTGCGGGTCGGCGAGGCCCAGTCCTGGACGGCGACGGTGCCCGCCGAGGTGGTCCGGCGGCTGCTCGACGGGCAGGGGAAACCGGGCGCGTACACGCCGGCGGCACTGTTCGGGTCGCCCCTCGCCGAGGCGTGCGGCGGCGCGTACCAGGTGCAGTGAACCGCTGACGGGTTCCCGTGACCGGCCAGCCGCCGGCCGCGACGAGCCGCCGACTCGCGCGCGGTCCGACGAGACCGCTCGTCCCGTGTCCGGTTGCATCCGGCTTCTGTGTGGCGTCGTACTGGCACCGGAGGCGGTCGGTCGTGAGGATGGGGGTGTGAGTTCACCGAAGCCCTCCGCCGGCCCCGGGTCGGCCGAGGATCGCCGCTATCTGCTCGACAACGCCCGGGTGGAGGCGGGGGAGCGGTTCACCTGGTTGGCTGAGCTGTTCGACGGTGTCACCCGGGGGCACGTCGACCGGCTCGGGATACGGGCGGGCTGGCGCTGCTGGGAGGTCGGCGCCGGTGGCCCCGGCATTGCGCAGGCGCTGGCGGCGGCCGTCGGACCCTCCGGTCACGTGCTGGCCACGGACATCGATCCCGCCTGGCTGGACCCGCACGGCGGATACGAGGTGGCCCGGCACGACGTGGGTGGGGATCCGCCGCCGCAGCCGGGGACCTTCGACCTGGTGCACGCCCGGCTGGTGCTCGTCCACGTGGCCGACCGTGCCCGGGCGTTGGCGACGATGGTGGCGGCGTTGCGGCCCGGCGGTTGGCTTCTCGTCGAGGACGCCGACACCGAGTTGCAGCCGCTGGCCTGCCTCGACGAGGTCGGCCCGGCTCAGCGGCGCGCCAACCGGCTACGCCGGGCGGTCCGGGAATTGTTGACCCGTCGGGGCGCGGACCTGCGGTTCGGCCGCACGCTGCCGGGGGCGTTGCGGGCGGCCGGCCTGGTCGATGTCGGCGCGTCCGGCTGCTTCCCGGTCGGCGGGGTGGCCTGCGACCGGCTGGAGGCTGCGACGGTGCGGATGGTCCGCGCCGAGTTGCTCGCCGCGGGGCTGGCCACCGACGCCGAGATCGACGCGCACCTGGCGGCCGTCGGGGCCGGCGACCTCGACCTCACCCTCGCACCGCTCATCTCGGCCTGGGGACGCCGACCGGGGTAGTCCCCCACCCGGTCCCTGCGGTGCGGGGTCAGGGTCGGTCGGGGAGCGGGGCTCCGTGCGGCGGGTCGGCCTGACCGGCTGCGGCCGGAAGGCGGAGGGTGAACACCGCTCCCGTCCCGACGGTGCCGGAGACCGCCGAGGTGCCGCCGTGTGACTCGGCGATCTTGCGGACGATGGCGAGCCCGAGACCGCTGCCGCCCGTCCGCCGGTTGCGGGATTTCTCGGCCCGCCAGAACCGTTCGAAGACGAGGTCACGCTGTTCCTCCGGAATCCCCGGCCCGGTGTCGGCCACGACGATCTCGACGTACGCTGCCCGGTGTCGGGCGGAGAGCGTGACCCGGCCGTCGGCGGGCGTGTGCCGGATCGCGTTGGTGATCAGGTTGCCGATGGCCTGCCGGAGCCGGATCGGATCGGCGTCGAGCGTGCCGGGTGCGGCATCGACGACCAGCGCGACCCCGGCGGACTCGGCGGCGGGAGCGAAGGCGTCCGCGACCTCGCGCAGCAGCCTGGGCACCTCGACCCGTTGCCGGTGCAGTGTCAGCTCGCCCGCGTCGGCTGCGGCGAGATCCTGAAGGTCGTCGATGACGTGCTGGAGTAGCAGCGCCTCGTCCAGCAGCGAGCTGACCAGGTCCACATCGAGTTCGACCACCCCGTCCTCGGCTGCCTCCAACCAGCCGCGGATGTTCGTCACCGGCGTACGCATCTCGTGGGCGATGTCGCCGACCATGTCGCGGCGCAGTTGCTCGACCCGGCACCGCTGTTCGGCCATCTCGTTGAACGCGGTGCCGAGCCGGGCGATCTCGTCGCGTCCGGCGACCCGCACCCGTGCCGTGGTGTCGCCGTTGCGCATCCGCCCGGCCGCGGCGGTCAACGCGTGTAGTGGTCGGACCAGGCGCACCCCCACCAGCACCGTGACGCCGACCGCGACGAGCAGCACCACCCCGGCCACCCCGAAGATCCGCAACCGGTTGGCCGGGGTGAGGTCGAAGGCACCGACCGGCGCCGGGGTACCCGGGTCGGTGACGAACAGCAACACGGGTGGCGCGACGTGGCCGGCGATCTGGGTGCGTCGGGCCGCGGCGACACAACCGTCGACGTCGTCGCGTCGTTCGGCGGTGATCAGGCCGGACCCGGCCGGGGTCCACTGCCCGTCGAGGTCGGTTCGCACCGCCGGAATCCGCTGGCGGCCCAGGCAGGCGTTGACCAGGTCGTCGAGCTGGTCCAGCGCTTGTCGTTCGGTGGCGGTCGGCTCAGCCAACGCGTCGAACTCCCCGACGCACCGCGCGTCGCCGATGACGGGGGCGCCTCGGGACGCGATGCGGGGCCGGCCGCTGGGGGCGACGACGATCTCCGCGTCGGTGTGGACCGGAAACAACCCTTCCGCCGCGGTCAGCGGGGCCGGGTCGACCGGACCGTGCAGACAATCCAGTGCCCTCACCGCCAATCGGCGTAGCGCGGTCCGTTCGGCGTCCGGTAGCTGGTACGGGCCGGTGGCCCGCGCGTCGATGCCGCCGGCTCCCGCCGTGCCCGCCAGATCGGTGTCGACGTCGAGCGGGTCGACGGTGGCGGAGGCCCGTTGCGGCAGGGCTCCCGCACCGGACGCGGCGAGCGGGGTGCGGTTGCGGTCGGTCAGGACGATCCGTCGCTCGGTGTCGGCCGCGAGGGACCGCACCAGTGGCGACACGCCCGTCCAGTCGTGGTGCGTCGCGGCGTGCCCGAGCAGGGCGTCGTAGATCCGCGCGTCGTCGGCGAGCGCCCGGCCGCGCTCCTGTTGCAGTGCCCGGGTCGTGTCGCGTACGGCGAGCCAGGCGGTCGCCGAGATCGAGAGTACGGAGATGACCACGCTGAGGGCGAGCAGCCGGACCAGGAGGCTGCCGCGTCCGCACCACTCAGCCATCGGCGAGTTTGTATCCGATGCCGTACACGGTGAGCAGCCGTGCCGGCCGTCGCGGATCCGTCTCGATCTTCCGGCGCAGGTTCATCACGTGCACGTCGACCGTGCGGGCGGTGACGTACGAGTCGAGGCCGTGCAGCCGGCGGAGCAGCTGGTCGCGGCTGAACGCCCTACCCGGCTCCGCAGCGAACGCGCTCAACAGGGCGAACTCGCCCGGGGTGCACACCACCGGTCTGCCCGCGACGGTGACCTCGTGGCGTACCGGATCAAGGAGGAGGTCGCCCACCCGCAGGGGCGGCGCGACGGGCCGCGCAGGCGCGGACCGGGTCCGGCGGAGCAGGGTGCGCACCCGCGCCGCCAGTTCCCGCGGGCTGTACGGCTTCGTCAGGTAGTCGTCGGCGCCCAGGTCCAGGCCCAGCAGCAGGTCGTCCTCGGTGCTGCGGGCGGTGACCATCAGCACCGGCACGTCGGAGTCCCGACGCAGGATGCGGCACACGTCGAGGCCGTCGACGCGCGGCATCATGACGTCCAGCACCAGCAGGTCCGGCGGGCGGTGGCGGATCTCGTCCAGCGCGGCGCGGCCGTCGTGGACCACCGACACCCGGTGACCCTCGTGCTCCAGATACCGCCGGAGCAGTTCGGCCTGCTTGGGGTCGTCCTCGGCGACGAGCACGTTCGCGTTCACGGCGGCGAGTCTAGGAGGCGTCAGAACATCGAAACAGGTAGCGAACGGGACCACTACCGGATCACCACAGGTTCCTGACAAGGGTTCGCCAGGATGTGGCACGTACCAGCCCCCGGTCCCCGTGAAGGAGAAAAGGTTGTCATTGCTGAAGGGCCTGGCCGCAGTGGCCCTGGTCGCCGCCGGCCTCGTGCCCACGTCACCCGCCCAGGCGAACGACCGCACCTATCCGGTCAGGTCGCTCGACTACACCCTCGGCGACCGCGCGTTCACCGTCGCCGGTTTCCACACCGACGGCCCGGACTCGTCGACCCTGGCACCGATCGAGCTGACCGGCAACGTGCACTACCCGGCCGCCGGCAACGGGCCGTTCCCGCTGGTGGTGCTCTCGCACGGCTACTGGTCCACCTGCGCCGACCGGGCGGCCGACGCCGAGGCGGCCCGTATCGAGAAGGAGTCGCCGGCCGACTACTACGACGACCCGCGCTGGTTGGCCGCCCTCCACCGGCTCTGGCAGTGGCCCTGCGCGCCCGGTGTCGCCGCACTGCCCAGCTACCGGGGCTACGACTACCTCGCCCGACAGCTCGCCGCCCAGGGAATGGTCGTCGTCTCGATCAGCGCCAACGGGATCAACGCCGGCCAGATCGGCACCGAGGCCGACAACGCCCGCGCGAAGCTCATCAACAAGCATCTCGCGCTCTGGACCGAACTGGCCCGAACCGGCCGTGGCGCCCTGGCCGGCCACTTCAACGGCCCGACCCCGGACCTCAAAGGCAGGATCGACTTCTCTCGTACGGGGACACTCGGCCACTCACGCGGCGGCCGGGCGGTGGCCTGGCACGCCGCCGACGTCCACCGCGCCGACCTTCCGGCAGGCGTACGCGTGGCCGGCGTCCTCGCCCTCGCCGCCGCCGGCTCGGGCACCGCCACCAACCCCGGTTCCCCGGATGCCAAGCTCTACCGGGTGACCTCGGCGCCGCTCGCGGTCTGGGTCGGCGGCTGCGACAGCGAGCAGGGTCTCGACTATGCGAAGTTGGCGATCGGTCACACGAGTAAGCCGGTCTACACCTGGCATGTCCGTGGCGCGAACCACAACTTCCTCAACACCCAGTGGTCCCCCGGGAGCGGGCAGGTCGGTGCCGTCGACGACCAGGGCTTCGGTCCGGCACCGGGCTGGTGTGGCACCCCGACGTTCCCGGACTGGGACCCGGACAGCGGCACCCCCGAACCGCCGATCGAGTGGTCACACGTGACCCGCAAGCTGACCGAGACCGAACAGCGCCAGGTCAGCGCCGGATACGTCACCGCGTTCTTCCGTGCGGTGCTGCTGGGCGACCGGCAGGCCGACGCGGTCGTCAGCGGCGGCGTCCACCCGTACGCCTCGTTCACCGTGGTCGACGCCGAGAAGATCGTCCCCCGACCCCGGCGGGGCCCGCGCTAGCGCCGCACGGCAGCGGAGCCCCCGTCGGTCATGACTGGTAGGTAGCGATGTCCAGGGCCGGGGCTTCCGTCGCCGACCGGGCGGGCCGTCGCATCGGCGGCCCGCCCTCGGCGGGGGTGGTCCGCTCATCCACCGGGCACCACCACGGGGCCGGTCGGGTGGGGGCGGGACGACTCGGGGAACACCGCGGGCGTGCCCGTCACCGGGTCGGGCACGATCCGGCAGCGCAACCCGAACACGTCGGCGACGAGGTCCGGGGTGAGCACCGCCGACGGGCGACCGGTCGTGGTGACCTGACCGTCGCGCAGCACCACCAGGTCGGTGGCGTAGCGGGCCGCCTGGTTGAGGTCGTGCAGGACGGCCACCACGGTCCGGCCGCCGGCGTGCAGGTCGGCGAGCAGGTCGAGGACCTCGTACTGGTGGGCGATGTCGAGGTAGGTGGTCGGTTCGTCGAGCAGCAGGATCGGGGTGTCCTGGGCCAGCAGCATGGCCAGCCAGGCGCGTTGCCGCTGGCCGCCGGAGAGTTCCGCCAGCACCCGGTCGCCGAGGTCGGTGGTGCCGGTGGCGGCCAGCGCCGCGGTGACCGCCCGTTCGTCCTGCGCCGTCCAGCGGCTCAGCGTCGACCGGTGCGGGTGCCGCCCGCGCAGCACCAGATCGGTGACGGTCATCCCGGCCGGTGCCTCGATGCCCTGGGGGAGCAGCCCCACGGTGCGGGCGTACTGCCGTCGGCGGTAGCCGCGCACGTCGCGGCCGGCCACGGCCACCCGGCCCCCGCTCGGGCGCAACACCCGGGCGATGGTGCGCAGCAGGGTCGACTTGCCGCACCCGTTGGGCCCGATGAAGACGGTGAAGCTCCCCTCGGCGATCCGCAGGGAGACGTCCCGGCAGACGACCCGACGGTCGTAGCCGACGGTGACCGAGTCCAGTTCGATGGTGGGCGGGGCGGTCATGGTTGCCTCCGGGGTGGCGGTGCGGTGCGGGACGGGCGGCGGCTCATCCGGGCCTGCCCCGCCAGGTCCAGGCCAGGACGAGGGCCAGGTAGCCGCCGCCGACGACGCCGGTGACCGCGCCGACGGGCAGTTGCTGCCCGGGGACGAGCCGCTGGGCGAGCTGGTCGGCGGCGAGCAGCAGGACGGCGCCGAACACCGCGCTCGTGGTCACCAGGGGAGCGGCGACGCGGGTGAGCCGGCGGGCCAGGTGGGGGGCGGCCAGGGCGACGAACCCGACCGGTCCGGCGCCGGCGACCCCGACGGCGGTGAGCGCGACCGCCAGGGCCGTCGCGGTGAGGCGTTGCCGGCGTACGGGTACGCCGAGGCTGAGTGCCTTGTCCCCGCCGTTCTCGATGAGTCGCAGCCCCCGGGCCGTCAGGACGGCGGGTGGCAGCAGTGCGGCGAGCGCCCAGAGCAGCAGCGGCAGGTGCGGGCCGCTGCCGTTGAGGCTGCCGACGAGCCAGACGGCGGCGTTCTGCGCGTCGGTCACCTCGGCGCGGGTCAGCAGGTACGCGTTGACGGAGGTGAGCAGGGCGGACAGGCCGATCCCGACGAGGATGAGGCGTTGCCCGGTTCCGCCGAGCAGCAGGGCCGCCCCGGCGACGGCGGCGCCGCCGAGCACCGCGCCCACGGCGGGGGTGAGCCGGGTGTCGTGCAGGACCAGCAGGACGACGAGTGCGCCGGTGGCGGCGCCGACGGTGAAGCCGACGATGTCGGGGCTGCCGAGGGGGTTGCGGCTGGCGCTCTGGAAGAGGGCGCCGGCCGCGCCGAGGGCCGCTCCGACGGCGAGCGCGGTGCCGATCCGGGGCAGCCGCAGCTCGAACAGGACGAACCGCAGGCCGGGGTCGCCGCCCCCGGTCAGCACCGGCCACAGGTCGTGCGGCGGGGTGGCGTACCGGCCGCTGGCCAGGGCGACGACGGCCAGCCCGGTGCCGAGGGCCAGGGCGAGGAGGCAGGCCACGGTGGCGCGGCGGGTGTGCCGGCGGCGGGTGCGGCGGCCCGGAGCGCTGGTCGCGGTGGTGGTCATGGGCGGGGAATCCTCCGGGCGCGGACCAGGGCGATGAACACGGGCGCGCCGATCGCGCCCATGACGATCGCGACCTCGATCTCTCCAGGTCGGGCCAGCAGCCGGCCGATCACGTCGGCGGTGATCAGCAGGATCGGGCCGAGCAGGCAGGCGTAGGCGACGATCCACCCGAGCCGGGGGCCGCAGATCGCCCGGGCGGCGTGGGGGACGGCGAGCCCGAGGAAGCCGATGGGGCCGGCCACGGCGGTCGCGCCGCCGCAGAGCAGGGTGGTGGCGACCAGCGCGAGCAGCCGGGTGCGGCCGGGGCTGACCCCCAGCGCGGTGCCGCCCTCGTCGCCGAAGCGCAACACGTCCAGCGGCCGGATCACGCCGACGGTGACGACCAGGCCGGCGAGCAGCGCCGGTGCCGCCGTGAGCAGGGCGGACAGCGGCTGGTCGGCGAGGCTGCCGACGGCCCAGAAGCGGTACCTGTCGAATGCGGTCTGGTCGATCAGGGTGACACCGGCGACGGCCCCGGTCAGGCAGGCGCCGACGGCCGCGCCGGCCAGGACCAGCCGGCCGTCCTCGGCCCTGCCCGGGCCCCGGGTGCCGCCGATGGCGGTGACCAGGCCGGCGGCGAGGCCCGCGCCGAGCAGGGCGAGCAGCAGGTGTCCGCGTTGGCTGCTCACCCCGGCGAGGATGCCGGCGACCACCGCGGCGGCGGCTCCGGCGTTGACGCCCAGCAGCCCGGGGTCGGCGAGCGGGTTGCGGGTGAGGGCCTGCATCAGGGTGCCGGCCAGGGCCAGGGCCGCTCCGACGCAGATCGCGATCGCCGTACGGGGCAGCCGGACCTCCCAGACGATCAGGCCGGCCTCGCTGTCGCCGTGGGCGAGGAGTTCCCGCAGCACGGTGCCGGTCGTCAGGGGCAGCGCGCCGACGGCGAGGCTGGCGGTGATCGCGGCCAGCAGGGCGAGCGCGCAGGCGAGCAGCCCGGCGGCGAGCAGGTGGGGGCGGCGTAAGCCGGCGGGGGTGGCGACCGACACTGTGACTCACTTCATGGTGGAACGTTCCATCACTGGCTAAGGTAAACCTACCCTAAGCCACTGGGAACGTCGTTCTCGCTGCCCCTCCTGAGGATCGAATGCCATGTCACACACCCGCCCACGCCGGCTGAGCACCCTCCTGACCGCCGCCGCACTGATCCTCGCCGTGCTGGCGGCCGGCGGTTGCGCCGCCGACGGGGCGAGCCCCGCCGCACCCGCGTCCGGCTCGTCCGACGCCGCGTTCCCCACCACCCTCACCCACGCCTTCGGCGCGACCACCCTCACCGCCAAGCCCGAACGGATCGTGGTGGTGGGCCTCAAGGAACAGGACTACTTCCTCGCCCTCGGCGAGGTGCCGGTGGCGATCCGCGACTGGTACGGCAACATGCCGAACGCGACCTGGCCGTGGGCCCGGGAACGACTCGGCACGGCCAAACCGGAGGTGCTGGCCCGCGCCGAACTCGACTACGAACAGATCGCCGCACTGCGCCCCGACGTCATCGTCGGCCTCTCCTCCGGCATGTCCCGGCAGGAGTACGACCTGCTCACCAAGATCGCACCCACCGTCGCCCAGCCCGCAGGCGACGGCAGTTGGGCGGTGACCTGGCAGCAGATGAGCCGGGCCGCCGGACAGATCACCGGCCGCAGCGCCGAGGCCGAGAAACTCGTCACCGACCTGGAACAGCGGATCGCCTCGGTCGCCGCCGCCCATCCCCGACTCAAGGGCGCCCGCACCGTGTTCGCCTCCACCTACGAAGGCCAGTACTACCTGTTCAGCCCCGAGACCACCGCCTCGAAGGTCCTGCTCGACCTCGGACTCACCATGGCACCCGAGGTCACCACCCTCACCGCGAACGCCAACCAGTCCGCCACCATCAGCCGCGAACGGTTCGACCTGGTGGACGTGGACGTCGCCGTCTGGTCCGAGGCGGCCACCGACCCGGGCGTCACCACCCTGCTCGGCGACCCGCTCTACACCCGGCTGGACGTCCGCACCCAACGCCGGGACGTCTTCCTCGGCACCGAGGCCAACGGCGCGCTGGCGTTCGCCTCCGTGCTGAGCCTGCCCTACGTCCTGGACAAGATCGTCCCCGCGCTCACCCTCGCCGTCGACGGCGACCCGGCCACCAGTTCGGAGTACAGCGCGACATGACCGACACGCTCACCCGACCCGGCTTCTGGACCGCCACCGTGCACGAGGTCCGGCGGCTGACCCCGCACCTGCAACGGATCGTCCTGCGCGGCCCCGACCTCGCCCACTTCCCCCGCCTCGGCGCACCGGACGAGTCGGTGACGATCTACCTCCCCCGCCCCGGCGAGGCCGCCCCGCCACCGATGACCCTGCGCGGCGAGGTGTGGGGCTACCACGACGAGCCGCACCCGCCCATCGGCCGCAACTACTCCGTCCGCGCCGTCGACCCCGCCGGGGCGCGGCTGACCATCGACTTCGCCCTGCACGACCACGGCCCCGCCACGTCCTGGGCGCGGCAGGCCGGGACCGGCGCCGGTCTCCTGCTGTGGCGCTGCCGCGCCTGGTTCCGTCCCCCCGCCGACACCCGCTGGCTGGTGCTCGCCGCCGACCTGTCCGGGCTGCCGGCCGCGACCCGCGCCGTCGCGGAACGCCCACCCGGCCTCCCGGTACGGGTGCTGGTGGACCTGCCGGACCTGGCCGACGCCCGGGACCTGCTCGCCGCCGCCGGCGACGACCCCACCGTGCACGTCGACGTACGGGTCGGGGTCGGCAACGGCCACGGTCCGGGCAGCCTCGCCGACCGGCTGCGGGAGACGACCCTGCCCGACGGCCCCGGCTACGTCTGGGTCGCCGGCGAGGCGGGGGAGTGCCGAACGGCCCGGTCCGTGCTGCGCACCGTGCACCGGCTGCCCCGCGACCGCGCCGTCTGCGTGGGCTACTGGCGCACCGACTCCGCCGACTGGGAACGCCGCTACGCCCGCTTCCGTCCCCTGCTCGACCAGGTCTACCAGGACGGCCTCGCGGCCGGACTCAACCCGGTGGAAGCGGGCGACCGGATGGAGGAGGCACTGGAACGGATGACCCGGTGACCGGCCCCCGGGTCGAGTCCCGCCACCACAGGTGGACCGGATGCTCGTAGACCCCACCCGGGCCGCCACCGATCAGGTCGTCGAGCAGGTCGGCGCAGCGGCGTCCGGCGTCCAACGGCGACAGGTCGAGCGCGGTGATCGGCGGTTGACCCAGCCGCAGGGCGCTCGACTCGGTGGCGCTGGCCAACAGGACGTCCCGCCCGACCCGGCGGCCGAGCCGGTGCAGCACGTGCACGGCCGCCGGCGCGGTGTCCACCGAGGCGCACACCAGGGCATCCACCCCCGGCGCGGCGAGCACCTGCTCGACCGCCCGGGACACCTCCGGCGGCGACGGCACCCACGGATGGTGCGCCACCACGGGGGCGACGCCGTGCCGGGCGCACCAGTCCCGGTGCCCCGCCGCCAGTTGGGCCGCCCAGTCACCGGTCTCCGGTGGCACCACCAGGGCGGGACGCCGGGCCCCGGCCCCGGCCATCCGGTCCAGCAGCCCGGTGAGCGCCAGGTGGTGGTCCGCCCACAGCACGACGTCCGCGCGCATCCCGGCCGGGGGCCGTTCGAAACACACGACCGGCATGCCACCCTGCATCAGGACCGGCACGAACGCGTCGTCCCGGTGCGGATCGGCCACGATCACCCCGTCGAGCGCGCGGGGCGACCGGCGTTCCGAGGCGGTCAGGATGGTGACGTCCCGGTCGCGGGCGGCGGCGCGTTCCATGACGCCGAAGACGAACCGCATGTAGAACTCCGACGTGGACGGCACGCCCGGAACGTAGACCCCGATGATGCCGGTCCGTCCGCCCCGCAACTGCCGGGCCGCCCGGTTGGGGACGTAACCCAGTTCCTCCATCGCCGCGCGGACCCGCTCCCGGGTCGCCTCGGAGACCCGGCCGGAACACGACAGCACATTGGAAACGGTGGACTTGCCGACACCCGCCCGGCGCGCGACATCGTGCAGCGTGACGGGACGGGCCATCAGCCCAGTCTAGGGAACCGGACGTCGGTCGGGACACGCCGCCACCACACCCCCCACGGAAGACGGTGATCCTCATGTCCGAGCACCATCCGGCCCCGCCGCGTACGACGGCACCCGTCGGCAACGACCACCGGCGGCGACCCGCGGTGCTCGGCGCGGCGGGCGACGGGTGGGTCGACTTCGACCTGCCCGGCGTGGCGATCGGCACCGCCGAGTATCCCGACGGCCCGACCGGCGTCACCGTGCTCAGCATCCCCGGCGGCGCGCGTACCGCCGTCGACAAGCGGGGCGGGGCCGTCGGGGTCAGCGGCGGTTTCCCGTACCACCACGCGTTGTGCTTCGCCGGCGGGTCGAGCTTCGGGCTCGCCGCGGCGTCGGGTGTCTACGACGAACTGCTCCGCCGCACCGGCTACGCCACCGACTTCGGCAGCCTGCCGGTGGTGTCCGGGGCCGTCGTCTACGACTTCACCCCCCGGGACAACGCCATCTACCCCGACGCCCGGCTCGGTGCCGACGGGCTGCGCGCGGTACGCGCCGACCGGGTGGCCGTCGGAAGGGTCGGCGCGGGTGTCGGCGCGACCGTCGGCAAGGTCGACAACGCCCGCGCCGAGTGGGGCGGGCAGGGGGCGGCCTTCGCCCGCGTCGGCGCGGTCCGGCTGCTGGTGCTGACCGTGGTCAACGCCATGGGTGTGATCGTCGACCGCGACGGCGACATCGTGCGGGGCAACCTCGACCCGGCGACCGGCAGGCGTCGCCACCCGGCCGGGGACTACGCCGAGCTGATCACGGCCGCCGCACCGGACCTCGCGCCAACGGGTGGGAACACCACCCTGACCGCCGTGGTCACCAACGTCCGGATGACCGACGCCGAACTCGCCCAGTTCGCCACCCAGGTGCACAGCTCCATGCACCGGGCCATCCAGCCCTTCCACACCATCGCCGACGGTGACACCCTGTTCGCCCTGACCACCGACGAGGTGACGATGCCCGCCCCGTCGCTGCGGCTGGGCACGGTCGCCGCCGAGCTGGCCTGGGACGCCGTCCTCACCAGCGTCAACGCCGCCTGACGACGACCCCGCCCACGTCGCCCGGGCGATCAGACCGGGTTCAGTCGATTCCGTCGACCCCGCTGACGCTCTTGATCCAGCCGGCCAGGAAACCGGTGGGAACGGACAGTCCACCCAGGGCGTCGTCGGAGTGGGTGAACACGGCCTGGACGCGGTTGTTCTGCCAGACCGCCGCCCCGGAGTCGCCGTCCAGGGGAACCCCGTCGAGTCCCTCCAACTCCAGCTCCGAGGCGATGGACCGCTCGACCCGCAGGCTGCACACCCGCAGGGTCGATGCCGGTGGCCCGTTCGTCTCGGTCTGCCCCCAGCCGCGGATGGCTACGGTGACCCCGGTCTTGAGCAGAGCCGTGTCTCTGCTGTAAGGAACGACGAGATTGCTCTGGGTGACGTTCGACGCCAGATGCAGGACCGCCATGTCGTAGCCCTTCGGTGCCGCCGCCGTGCCGTCGACGATGATGCGCTGACCGCTGCCGAGACGCTTGTCGCCCGCCTTGACCACGAGGCGGCTGCTGTGGAGGCAGTGTGCCGCGGTGAGCACGTAGTGCACATGGATGAGCGAGCCGGTACAGCGGAAGTTGGCCCCTCCGTTGTTCCAGATCTGTACCTGCCCGTGCAGTGACGACGTGGTGGTGCCGCCGGTGATCGCCGATGCGGGGGTCTGCGGGCCGACCACCAGCACGGCTCCGCACAGCACGGCGAGAAAAGCTCTACGAAGGTGATTCACCGACACTCCTCCGTGCATGTGGAAACAGCAGACTCGCGGCAGAAATCGGGAGACGCGGATGGCGTGACGCGAGCCGAATAGGCCGACCGTGGTGTCAGCATGCCCGATCCGGGCACTGTCCACAATCGCCACTCCCGCCGACGCGTGGTCCGCCGCGACACGGGTGCTCCCGTCGCGGGAAGCAGGCGATTGCACCCAGTTCGGGCGGGGCGCTCGGCCGCCGGAACAGTGTCACGGGACGAAGCTGGCGTGGTACGACGCCGCCATGTCCTCGTCCCCGTGACCCTGCGCGGCCGCGCGCCGGAACCGCTCCGCACCGGCGGCCAGCACATCGAGGCGTACCCCGTGCTCCTCGCCGGCCGCGACGATCAGCCGGGCGTCCTTCTCGGCGGTCTCCACCGCGAAGCTCGCCGGCGACAGCCGGCCCTGCCGTACCAGGTCGGTCTTGGCGTGCAGGTAGCCCATGTCCAGCGGGCCGCCCTCGATCACCGCGAAGAACCGGTCCGGGTCGACGCCGAGCGCCCCGGCCAACGCCAGCGTCTCGACCGCGCCGTGCGTCACCGTCAGGACCCAACTGTTCGCCACCAGCTTCAACCGGGTGCCGTCGCCCCGCGCGCCGTCCTCACCCAGCCACACCACCCGGGCCGCGACCGCGTCGAACACCGCGGTGAGCCTCTCCCGGCCGGTCTGCGGCCCGGCGGCGAGCACGGTCAACTGGCCGGCCTCGGCGGGCTGCCGGGTGCCGAGCACCGGCGCGTCGTAGAACGCCACCCCGTGCTCGGCGGCGACCTCGGCGAGCCCGGCCGTGTCGGCCAGGCCCACCGTGGTCGTCTGCAACCAGGCCGCGCCCGGCCTCAGCCCGGGTGCGGCCCGCCCGATCACGTCGCGGACGGTCGCCCCGTCGTACAGCATCGTGATGATCACGTCGGCGTCGCGTACGGCGTCGGCCGGGGTCTGTGCCACGGTCGCGCCGGTCGCCGCCGCCTTGTCCGGGGACCGGTTCCACACCCGGACGGTGTGTCCCGCCCGGACCAGATTGCGGGCCATGGCGGCACCCATGATGCCCGCGCCCAGCACCCCTACGGTCAACTCGTCGGTCATGGGTCCATCCTCGCCCACGACCGGTCGCCTCACGTGGGTCGGCGCGGCGTCCGCGCGCCTGTCACCCCCGTCCGAGTACGTGGGTCAGGTATTCCCTGCGGTGCAGGGGGTTGCCGTCGGTACGTGGTCGGGTCGGTGGGTTGCCGGCGAGGCGGCGGTGGCCGCTGGGCGTGGCGACGAAGACGCCTTCGCCGTGGGACAGGCCGGGTAGCTGCCGCTCGATGTCGTGGACGCTGCTCGCGGGGATCGTGCCGTGCAGGCGGCTGACCGGGCCGCGGGTGTCGCACCGGTCGACGACCGCGCGGGCGGCGGCGAGCCGGGAGATGACCGCGTGGACGGTGTCGTCGGGCACCTCCACCTCGAACCGGTTCACCGGCTCGTGCACCGTGGTCCCCGCCGTACGCAGGGCGGCCATCAGCACCAGTGGGGTGAGTTTGCGGAAGTCCCCGGCGGAGGTGACCGGGCTGAAGTACGCGGTGTCGGTCAACGTGACGACGCAGTCGACGACCTCCCAGCCGTACAGTCCCTGCCGCAACGTGCGGCGGACGGTCTCCTCGATCGCCCGGTGGAAGGCGGCGGGCAGTCCGCCGGGCTCGACGGCGATCCGGTACCGCACCCCGGTGCCGGTGGGGGCCGGTTCGATCCGCAGGCCGACGGTGGCGGGGAACTCGTTGTGCCGGATCACCTCCAGCCCGTGGCCGGTGCCCTCCACCTTCTCGACGTACACCGTGGTGGTTTCCTCGAAGACCATCTCGATGCCGTGCCGGTCGAGCATCAGGCCCTTGACGACCTCGCGTTGGACCTCGCCGTAGAGGGCCACCGAGATGGTCCGGTCGGTCTCGTCGCGGCGTACGTCGATCAGCGGGTCCTCCTCCGCCAGGCGCAGCAGGCACCGGTAGAAGCGGGCGTTCTGGTCGGGCCGGGCGGCCCGGACGACGGTCTCCAGGCTGGGCGGGGCGAAGTAACCACCGGAGGGCAGGCCCTCGGGGGAGCCGAGTTGGTCGCCGACCCGCACCTGCGCGAGCCCGTAGACGGTGGCGATGTCGCCCGGCCCGGCCACCGTCTCGTGGGTGGTGGTGCCGTGGGTGAAGACCCGCACCGACGTCGTCCTGCCGTGTCCCTCGACCACCTCGCCGGTGCGGCCACGACGGTAGGTGTCGACCGGTTCCCGGGCGGTGAGCCGACCGGCGTGCACCCGCGCGTAGGCGACCTTCTCACCGCCGGGCGCCCAGTCGATTTTGAAGATGCTCGCCCGCAGCCGCGCCGACGGGTCGCCGCCCGGGGGCGGGAGGAATTCCCTGACGGCGCGGAGCAACTCGTCCACGCCCTCACCGGTCACGGCCGACCCGAAGTACACCGGCACCACCTGCGCCCGCCGCACCTGGCGCACCAGCTCCGCGCGGTAGTCGGTTTCGGAGAGCCGTGCGGTGTCACTGAGGTACGACTCGAGGAAGTCGTCGCTCCGCCCGGCCAGCAGGTCGGCCACCGAGGCGGCGCGGTTCCCCTCGGACAGCGGTAGCGGCACCGACCGTGCCTGCGCGGTGCCGGGACCGGTCACCGTGCTCATCGCCAGCCGGCGGGGGGTCAGTTTCTCCCCGATGTCGTGCAGCAGCTCGTGGTGGCGGGCGCCACCGCGGTCGATCTTGTTGGCGAAGATGAGGACGGGAATCCGCAGCCGGATCAGCGTCCGCATGAGAATGCGGGTCTGCGCCTGCACGCCCTCGACGCAGGACACCACGAGAACGGCCCCGTCGAGCACCCGCAGCGCCCGTTCCACCTCGGCGATGAAGTCGGGGTGCCCCGGTGTGTCGATCAGATTGACCCGGAGACCGTCGATGGTGAACGACACCACGGCTGACCGGATGGTGATTCCACGACGCCGCTCCATCTCCATGGAGTCGGTCTGGGTGCTTCCGGCGTCGACGCTGCCGACCTGGTCGATGACACCGGTGTGGTGAAGTAGCCGTTCGGTCAGGCTCGTTTTTCCCGCGTCAACATGCGCGACGATCCCGATATTGAGGGAGCCCATTGATGAATGCCGCCCTGGGGTAGATAGCCGACATGACCGTCCCGTCTGCTGCTCCGGACTGTCGGCGCATTCCACTCTCCTTGTCGGATCAGGGCCGAATGGTGATCTACCCGAGCCGGAGCCTATCACCGGGGCCACGACGCGACGTCCGTATTCGGGTCGCCGTCGATGTCGGTCCGCGGACCGGAAAGTCCGGTGCGCGACGTCGCGCTAGGGGTGGCGCTGGCGACGGATGAGGGTCAGCAGGGCGGTGTGGGTCTGGCGGTCGGCGGCCGCGACGAGCCCTCCGGTGCCGGTGTGCAGCGGTCCACCGTCGAGCCCGGTGACGACGCAGCCGGCCGCCCGGCACAGGGCGATGCCGGCACCGAAGTGGACGCTGTCGCGCAGGTGGCCGTCCGTGACGTACGCGGCCCGCCGTCCGGCGGCGACCCAGGCCACGGCCAGGGTGGTGGAGACCACCCGGGGCCGGAACCGGTCGATGAAGCCGTCGTCGGCGAGCATCCGGGCGGCCAGGAACACGTCCCGGTTCGGAAACGGCGGGTCGAGATTGACGTCGACCAGGCCGGAGTCCGCCGACGGGACGAGTCGTTGGTCCTCCCCGTCGTTGCGCAGGTACGCGGCGTCGCCGTCGGTCCAGAACACCTCACCGGTGAACGGGTCCGCCGAGGCGGCCACGGTGACGGCGGTCCCCACCCGCAGGACCACGTTGACCGCGACCAGCATGTTCCGTACGGCGAAGTTCAGCGTTCCGCACAGGGGATCGACGAGCCAGGTGCGGCCGTTGTCCGCCGGGCCGGTGTGTCCGCTCTCCTCGCCCAGCACGGCATCGTCGGGTCGCGCGGTACGCAGGACGTCGATGATGGCCTGCTCGGCCTCGAGGTCGGCGGCGGTGGCGAAATCACCGCCGCCCTTGTCGAAACGTGCCAGCGCGGAACCGTGACAGGAACGGACAATCGCGGCACCGGCCTGTGCCGCGTGAATGGCCAGGGCGGAGTCGGCGATCGACATGAGTGCAGGGTAGGTGCTGCCGCGCCGTGACCGCCCACCATGCGTCCCACCGCGTCGCCGGCCGTCCGGGTCGCGTCCGGACCGGGGGCTTCCGCGCCGGAGGTCGACCGGCGGTGTCCGTGCCGACCGGTGGC
This sequence comes from Micromonospora wenchangensis, assembly GCF_002210435.1. Taxonomy (GTDB): domain Bacteria; phylum Actinomycetota; class Actinomycetes; order Mycobacteriales; family Micromonosporaceae; genus Micromonospora; species Micromonospora wenchangensis. The sequence continues at coordinate 31,051 of NZ_MZMV01000043.1, read as the reverse complement.
GGCGATCCCGAGCCGTGCGGACCGGCCCTGCCCGATGGGCAGCTCCGTGTCCAGTAGCCGTCGTCGGCCGCGTCCGCCCCGCTCATTGCGGGTGCCAGGAAGATCGCATTTATTGATCAACGACAATTGATCTAGATATGTCTCGGCAGTTGGTATGACGTCCGATCGGGCTTTCGCTGTCGTCCCATTGATGCTTGCGGTCCCGCTGCGCGTTGTTATACATTCCAAACGGTCCGTGAGGGCCGGTGTTACGTCAGACGTGCGTCCACCGCAACGACGCGACCGGCGCAGGCAGCGAGGATGGGACACAGTTACGGGGGGCAACAAGGGTCCATCGTCGATGGCGACCGCGGGATAACATCCCGAGCGGTGACCTGCGCGTGTGTGGTCAGGCCGTCAGGCGTGTGGGCAATGGCATGGCAGACGTCCACAGTCGTGGCGACCACCCTGAGATAATCGTCGCCTGATCCGTCGCCGCAATCGTCAGCTGCGGTATCCGTGCAGCCCCTGGCGGCCGGAAAAGTATCGATCTCCAATTGCTCGGACGTTTCGACGCGCAATATCGGCGCGGGCGGGCCACCGTATTCCGACGGGTGCCCCGCAATTGCTCGTGCGCGTCACTACCTGCATGAACAGCCGGTACGCGGCTGCCCGCATCGTGGACACGAGGAGACGACATGACGCCACCCCCTGCCGGGCCCACGGCCGACCCGGACGCCCCGGCGGACCCGGACGCCCCGGCGGGAGCGCTGGACCTGGACGGCGACCCGCAGCGGCACATCGCGGCGCTTGCCGCACGGCTCGGCGGCAGCGGGACCGACGTGCTGGTGGCGGCCGTCGGCACGCTGCTGATGCGGTACACCCGCCGTACCGAGATCACGGTGGCGCTCCGGGAACCGGACACCGGCGCGACGTCCCCGGCCCACCCGGTCACGTTCCCGGTCGATCCGCAGGACAGGTTCGGCGCGCTGGTGAAGACGATCGAGTCGACCAGACGCACCGCCGGACCGGTCGTGGCGGAACCGCCGGGCCCCGGTGCCCCGGAACCGGTCGCGGTCGTCACCGGTCCGGGCCGATCGGCCGGGGCCCGGGTCGTGCTGGTCGGCGCGCAGTGGCCCCGGGTGCCGGCCGGCCAACTCGCCCGGCACCTGGCCACCCTCCTGCGGGAGGCCGCCGTGGACCCGGACCGGCAGGTGGTCGACCTGACCCTCCTCGACGCCGACGAGCTGCGGGCGGTCACCGAGGACGCCAACCGCACCGCGGTGGCCCGTCCCGACCGCAGCACCGTGGCCGAGCGGGTCCGCCGGTGGGCCGACCGCCAGCCCGACCAGCCGGCCGTCGTCGCCGGTGACCGCACGCTGAGCTACGCCGAGTTGTCGGCCGCCGCCACCCGGGTCGCCACCACCCTTCAGGGGTACGGGGTGGACCGGGGCGACCTGGTGGGGCTGCTGCTGGACCGGTCGCCGGAACTGGTGACCTGCGCCCTGGGGGTGCTGCTCGCCGGCGGCGGGTACGTCGGCCTGGACCGGGACGAACCGCCCGCCCGCCTGGCCACGATGCTGGCCGACGCCGACTGCCGGGTGCTGGTCACCGGGCCCGGGGCGGCGCTGCCCGAGGACGTCCCACCGGACACCCGGGTGGTCACCGTCGAGACGCTGCTGACGCCGCCCGCCGACCCCGGCACGTCGACCCCGGACCCCGGGACGTCGCCGGTCGCGTCCGCCGAGGACGTCTGCTACGTCACCTTCACCTCCGGCTCCACCGGTCGACCCAAGGCGGTGCTGGTGCCGCACGACGGGGTGGCCAACCTGGTCGACTGGTACCGGGAGACCTTCGAAGTCCGCCCCGGCGACCGGATGCCGCAACTGGCCCGGCCCTCCTTCGACGGCTGGGGCCTGGAGGTGTGGCCCTGCCTCGCCAACGGCGGCACCCTGCACCTGGTGGACCGCCGGCGACTGGACTCGCCGACGGAGTTCGGCGACTGGCTGGTGGAGCGGGGCATCACGGTCTGCTTCCTGACCACCGTGCTGGCCCGGGAACTGTTCACCTACCCCTGGCCGGCCGACCGGACCCGGCTGCGGCACCTGCTGCTCGGCGGCGAGAAGCTGCACCGCTACCCGCCGGCCGGGCTGCCGTTCCGGCTGCACAACGTCTACGGCCCGACCGAGACCACGATGCTCGCCACCTGCGGGGAGATGGACCCGGCCGACCCGCACGACGTCGCCCCGCCGATCGGCCGTCCGCTGGCCAACGTCCGCGCGTACGTGCTGGACGAGCGGGAACGTCCCGTGCCCGCCGGTGCCGTGGGTGAGTTGTACCTCGGCGGCACGGGCGTGGCCCGGGGCTACCTCGGCCGGCCGGAGCTGACCGGGCAACGGTTCCGGCCCGACCCGTTCACCGGGCCGCCGGGCCGGATGTACGCCACCGGGGACCTGGTCCGTCGGCTGCCCGGCGGCGACCTGGCCTTCGTCGGGCGGGCCGACGACCAGGTCAAGGTGCGGGGCTTCCGGATCGAGCTGGGCGAGATCGAGGTGGCGCTGCGGGCGTTGCCCGAGGTCCGCGACGCCGCCGTGGTCGTCCGGCCCGGTTCGCCGGGCGACGGCACGGCCGACCGGCTGATCGGGTACGTCGTACCCGCCGATCCGGCGCGACCGCCCCGCGCCGACCGGCTCCGCGAGGAACTCGGCCGGGTCCTCCCGCCGTTCATGGTGCCGCACCTGTTCGGCTGCCTCGACGCCGTCCCGCTGACCCCGCACGGCAAGGTGGCCCGGGGGGAGCTGAGCCGGCGACCGCTGCCCGTCCCGGCCGCGGACCCGCCGGGGACCGCGCCGGCCGGCCCGTCCGCGCTCAGCCCGGTGGAGCAGCTGCTGGCCGAGCTGTGGCGGGAGACGCTCGACATCGACGCGGTGGACCGCGAGGACAGCTTCTTCGACCTGGGCGGTGACTCGTTGCAGGCCATGCGGGTCGCCGCGCGGGCCCGGGAACGCGGCCTGCACTTCGGGGCCGAGGACCTGTTCGAACACGAGATCCTGCACGAGTTGGCGGACGCGCTCCAGCAGCGCGGCGGACCGGACCGGAGGACGCGGTGACCGCGAACGGTGTGACCACGACGGATGTCCCCAGTCGGGCCGGGGTGCGCACGGTGGCCCTAGTGGAGCTGCCGCTCTACCCGAACAGCCTGCCGCTGACGTCGGGCTACCTGCAGGCGTACGCGCAGCAGGACCCGGCGGTCGCCGCCGGCTACGCGTTCCGCATCCACGCCCGGCCGGTCACCGACCCCCTCGACGAGTTGGCCGCCGACCTGCTGGCGCAGCGGGCCGACGTGTACGCGCTGAGCTGCTACCTGTGGAACATGCGCCGGATGCGGGACCTGCTCGACCGGCTGCTGGCCGAACGCCCCGACGCGCAGTACATCCTCGGCGGGCCCCAGGTGATGAACCACGCCCCGGAGTACGTGCCGGCGCACCTGGAGAACGTGCTGGTCTGCAACGGGGAGGGGGAGCGGACGTTCGCCGCGTACCTGCGGGAACTGCTGCGCGACCGGCCCGACTTCGATGCCGTGCCCGGCGTCAGCTTCTGGCGGGACGGGGAACTGGTCACCACCGACAAGCCGCCCCGGTTCACCGACCTCAACGAGATCCCCTCGCCGTACGAGGCGGGCATCTTCGACGGCGGCGAGTACACCTTCGCGGTGGTGGAGACGAACCGGGGCTGCCCGTTCCGGTGCACCTACTGCTACTGGGGTGCGGCCACCAACGACAAGGTGCACCGTTGGGACCTCGACCGGGTGCTGCGGGACCTGAGCTGGATCAGCCGCAACGGGGTGGAGAGCATCTTCATCGCGGACGCCAACTGGGGTGCGCTGCCCCGCGACGTCGAGCTGACCCGGCATCTGGTGCGGGGCAAGCAGGAGCACGGCTACCCGTTGATGATCTCGATGCAGGCGGCGAAGAACCGACCGGACCGGGTCACCGAGATCACCGAGATCCTGGTCGAGGGCGGCCTGCTGGCCAGCCAGCCGGTCTCGTTGCAGACCGTCAGCCAGGACACCCTGCGGATCGTGGAGCGGGCCAACATCAAGGAGTCCACCTACGTGGAACTCCAGCAGAAGCTGCACGACAAGGGGATCAGCTCGTACACCGAGCTGATCTGGCCGCTGCCCGGGGAGACGCTTGACTCCTTCCGCGACGGCATCGCCCGGCTCTGCCGCTCGGGCGCGGACGCGATCGTGACGTACCCCCAGCTGCTGCTGCACAACACCCCGATGTACCAGCGCCGCGACGAGCTGGGCGTGATCACCGTCCGGGTGGACGACGAGGTGGCCGAGGCCGACGTGGTGGTCGGCACCCGGTGGGTGACCCCGGAGGAGTTCCGCGAGGGCGCCTGGTTCTACTACGCGGTGGTGAGCCTCTACAACGGCCGGGCGGCCTTCCACCTGGCCCGGGAACTGGACCGCACCGGCCGGTGCGGCTACCGGGACTTCCTCGCCGCCGCGGCCGCCTACTTCCAACGGCGCGTCGACGACCCGGTCTGCGCGTTCTTCGCCGAGTCGGTGGCCGGGCTGGGCAACTACGACATCAACAACATCGGCAAGGCGCTGCACCTGGTGCTGCACGAACACCGCGCGGAGATGGACGCGCTGCTCGCCGACTTCGCCGGCGCACAGGGCTGGCTCGACGAGCCGACCCTGCGGGCGGCCTTCGAGCTGGACCTCGTCGGCCGGCCCTACGTCTACCGGGAGCCGGTGGTGGCACCCTCGGTGCCGTTGGAGCACCTGCGCATCGTCGGGCAGGGCCGCTACCACCTGGACGTGGAGCTGCCGGCCTGGGCGGCGGCCGGGCTCGCGCTGGACACCGGCGACGCCGACCCGGTGCGGCTGCGGGTCGACCACGTCGGACGACGCAAGATGCCCTACCCCCGGCACCGCAGCATCGACCACAACGCCGCGTACTGCCAGGCCATGATGAACCGGCTGCGGGACCTGCTGCCGGCCTGGACCGTACCCGCCGCCGCGGTCTCGTCGTGATCACCTCGGCGCCGCCCCGGGACATCTTCGACGACGACCACCGCGCCTACCGCGACCTGGTCCGCACCTTCATCGACAAGGAGATCCTGCCGAACTACCCGCGCTGGGAGTCCGACGGGCTGACCGACCGCGAGGTGTGGCTGCGCGCGGGCCGGCACGGGCTGCTCGGCATCGACGTCGACCCGGAGTACGGCGGCGGCGGCAACCCCGACTACCGGTTCCACGTGGTGCTCTCCGAGGAGCTGGCGCGGGCCGGCGTGCACGCCCCCGCCCTGCCGTTGCACAACGAGATCGTCGGCCCGTACCTGCGCACCCTCGCCACGGCCGAGCAGCGCCGACGCTGGCTGCCCGGCTTCTGCGCGGGCGAGTTGATCGGGGCGATCGCCATCACCGAGCCGGAGGCCGGCAGCGACCTGGGCAACATCCGCAGCACCGCCGTCCGGCGGGGGGACCACTACCTGCTCAACGGGCAGAAGACGTTCATCTCCAACGGCCACCTCGCCGACCTGCTGCTGGTCGTGGCCCGCACCGGCGACGCCGGGCTCAGCATGCTGGTGGTGGAACGGGACATGCCGGGCTTCGAGCGGGGCCGCCGGATCGGCAAGCTCGGCATGAAGGCGCTGGACACCGTGGAGCTGTACTTCCACGACGTGCCGGTGCCGGTGGCGAACCTGCTCGGCCGGGAGGGCCGGGCCACCGGCTACCTGCTGCGCCACCTGCGTCAGGAACGCATGTGGATCGCGGTGGCCGCGCTGGCCGCCGCCGAGCGGGTGTTCGAGGAGACGCTGGGCTACACCCGCCAGCGGCAGGTCTTCGGCCAGTCCGTCGGGCGGCACCAGCACAACCGGTTCCTGCTCGCCGAACTGGCGACCGCGCTGGCCGTGGCCCGGTCGTTCACCGACCGGTGTGTCACCGAGTTCGCCGCCGGCCGGTTGACCACCGAGTCGGCGGCCATGGCGAAGTGGTGGAACACCGAACTGTGCCAGCGGGTGGTGGACCGCTGCCTGCAGCTGCACGGCGGCTACGGCTTCACCACCGAGTTCCCGGTGGCGCGGGCGTTCGTCGACACCCGGGTGCAGACGATCTACGGCGGCACCACCGAGGTGATGAAGGAAATGATCGGCAACTCGCTGTGCTGACCGTCCCGTCGTCGGACCGCACCGAGCGGAAGGGATCTCCGGCATGCCCGGCCCCACCTGGTACCTGACCTACCAACCCCGCCCGGCGGCGGCGGTGCGGCTGTACTGCCTGCCCTGCGCCGGCGGCGGCGCCTCGATGTTCCGCCGCTGGGCGACCCTGCTGCCGGACTGGGTGGAACTGCGTGCCGTACGCCTGCCGGGCCGGCAGGGGCGGCACCGGGAGCCGTCGTTCACCGACTGCCACCAGGGGGCCGAGGCGTTGGCCGACGCGTTGGCCGGGCCGCTCGCCGCGGAACCGCCCGGCGGGTACGCCATCTTCGGCCACAGCATGGGCGCGATGCTCGGCTACCTGCTGATCCGGCTGCGGCAGCGGGCCGGACTGCCGCCCCCGGCGTTGTTCGCGGCGGCCTCCTGGCCGGTGGCCGGTGCCGCGCCCGGGGTGATGCCCGATCCGGCGGACACCGACGAGGACTTCTGCGCCACGCTGCGCACCCTGGGTGGCGTACCGCCGGAGATGCTCGACGATCCGCAGATGCTCCGGCTGACGCTGCCCATCCTGCGCGCCGACTTCCAGCTCTGCCGCTCCTACCGGTACCGGCCGGACGGGCCGCTGCCGTGCCCGGTGGCGGCCTTCGGCGGGATCGACGACCGGGTCACCCCGCCCGAGGGGCTGGCCGAGTGGAAGCAGCACAGCGCCGACTTCCGTGGCCTGCGGCTCTTCGACGGCGGCCACTTCTTCTTCCAGGACCGGCCGGAGGACCTGGTGACGGCGGTGACCACGGAACTGGCGGCGACCACCGCGACGGACGGGACGAACCCATGATCGTGATCGACGGCGAGACGGTGCGTCGGCTGCTGCCGATGGCCGACGCGGTGGACCTGATGCGGGACACGTTCCGCAGGTACAGCGGCGGACGGGTGGTGCAACCGGTGCGGCACATGGTGCGCAGCCCCGGCGGGGAGGTGCTCGCGGTCATGCCGGCGCACGTCGCCGCCCCCGACCCCGCGACCACGGCGGAGCCGTACGCCGGGTACGGGCTGAAGACCGTGCTGATCAAACCGGACAACGCCGCGCGCGGTCTGCCCGTGCACGTGGGTCTGGTGCTGGTCTTCGACCCGGACACCGGGCTGCCGGCGGCGCTGGTCGACGCCGCCGCGCTGACCGCGATCCGCACCGCGGCCGCGTCCGCCGCGGCCACCGACGCCCTGGCCCGCCCCGACGCCACCGTGCTGGCGGTGCTCGGCGCCGGGGTGCAGGCCCGCAGCCACCTGCGGGCGGTGGGTGTCGTGCGCCAGGTCAAGGAGGTACGGGTCTGGAACCACCGCCCGGCGTCGGCGCACGCCCTCGCCGACTGGGCCCGCGACCAACTGGACCTGGACGTCACGGTCGCCGGCACCGTACCGGCTGCGGTGGCCGACGCCGACGTGATCTGCACGGTGACCGCCGCCGCCGAACCGGTGCTGCCGGCCGCGCCGGTGGCCGCCGGGACGCACATCAACGCCGTGGGCTCCTCCTTCGCCCACCGCCGGGAACTCGCCGGTGACCTGGTGGGACGCTGCGCGGTCTTCGTGGACAGCCGCGAGTCGGCCCGCGCCGAGGCCGGTGACCTGCTGCTCGCGGCCCGGGAGGGTCACTTCCGGATCGAGGCGGTCCGGGCCGAGGTCGGTGAGGTCCTCGGCGGCGACCACCCCGGCCGGTCCAGCACCGGGGAGATCACCCTGTTCAAGTCGCTCGGCCTGGCGGCGCAGGACGTCGTCACCGGATTCGCGGTCTACCGGCGGGCGGTGGCCGCCGGCGCCGGCCAGCGGGTGGAGCTGCGCGGCGACGGGTCGTGACGGCCCCGGACACCCGGTGCCGTCAGCCCGCCGTGCCACCGCCGGCCGGTCCGCCGGCGGTGACCGCGGGCGTCGGGGCGGCCGGCACGGTCGGGGCGGACCCGCGCCGACGGGACCGCCCGCCGAGCAGGTATCCGGCGAAGCCGACGGCCAGCCAGGCCGACGCGCCGAGGATGCCGGTGGGGCCGCTGGCAACCAGGAAGACCGCGCAGATCAGGAAGGCCAACGGGATGACCACCCGGGCCAGCGGGGTCCGGAAGCCGGGGACGGCCTGCGTCCGGCGGCGCAGCACCACCAGCGCGACCAGCGGCAGCATGAAGTGCACCACGTAGAGGAAGCCGCCGATCGCCGCGGCGACCGGCACCGACACGGCCAGCGCGACCACCGCGAGCACACCGCTGCTGAACAGCACGGCCGCCCAGGGCGTGCCGGTCCGGCCGCCGACCCTGCTGAGCTGGCGGGGGAGCAGGCCGTCGCGGGCCATCGCGAAGGCGATCCGGGACATCACCACCAGCACCGCGTTGCTCGTCGCCGCCGTGGTGAAGACCGCGACCACCGCGACCAGCCGTTGCCCGGTCGGGCCCGCGAACGCCTCGGCCGCGGTGGCCAGCGGCGCGGGCGAGTGGCCGAGGGTGCCGGCCGAGACCACCCCGACCGAGACGACGGAGATCAGCAGGTACACGCCGAGCACGGCGAGCAGGGTGAGCAGGATGGCCTTGGGCAGCGTCCGTTCCGGGTCCTTGATCTCCTCACCGGCGGCGGCGATCATGTCGAACCCCGCGTACGCGAGGAAGGCGAACAGCGCCGCCGTCACCACACCGCCGACGCCGTGCGGGGCGAACGGGGTGAACCGGTCCAGGTCGACGTGCGGGAGCCCGACCGCGCCGAAACCGAGCAGGGCGACCGCGGTCAGTCCCACCACGAGGCTCTGGGCCAGCCCGGCCAGGCGCATGCCGGCGACGTTGACGGCCGTGCTCGCGGCGATCACCACCAGCGCGCCGATCGGTTGCGGCAGGCCGGTCAGGCTGTGCAGGTAGCCGCCGAAGCCGAGGGTGATGAAGCCGCTCATGAAGACGTAGGAGCCCCAGAACCCCCAGCCCATCAGGAAGGAGAGGTGGGGGCCGAGGGCGGCCCGGACGAAGGCGTAGCCACCGCCGGCGCGCGGGAACCGGCTGGCCAGCTCGGCGTAGGGCAGCGCGATGAGCACGGCGGCGGCGAACGCGAGGACGAAGGCGAGCGGCGCGGCCGGGCCGGCCTCGCCCACCGTGGTGCCGACCAGGACGAAGATCCCCCCGCCGATGGTGCCGCCGACCCCGAGGGAGACCGCTTCTCTCAGCCCGAGCTCCCGCCGAAGCTGCGCATTATCCGCCATACCGTCATTCTTTATGCATATAGCCTTAAGAGGCAAGGCAAATCACTTTACGGACGAACCCGATCTTCCACAGAGGATGGTAGCGGCGGTCGGCGCGACCGTGGGGGCGCGATCGGTGACCGCGCCGCCGACACCGCGTCCGGGGACCGTCGCGTACGTCCGCCGGCCAGCGGTTGTGCCACCGGGCCGGCGGTGCGGGGTGGATCGGCGGATCTTCGGTTCACGAGCCGGGGGACCGACCGGGATTCTGTTTCGTGATCGTGCCGATCGGCATCCACCGGCGTCACCCCGCGGTGTCGCCGGCGCCGTATTCGGCCGGGGATTCACCGGCCTATTCTGGCCGGCGAAGAATATGTCGGCCCCGGCCCTGTCGCGCATTCGACACGCAGCCGCCGCCGGGCCGGTGGCGCGTCGCGGGGGACGGGCCGGTGGGTCGCCGCCACCGCTGCGGTCGGACACGCGTCGATCCATCCGCATGTTGGGACGTGTTTCACGACCGTGGTTCACCGTATGTGCGTGAACAGGGGAAAAGATCGATTTCCTGACCTGCGGTGTCCGGGTTCGGGCCGGGTCGCCCCGGGTCGGATCGGTGACATTGAGTAGTTTCTTGTTGACTTTCCGCTGAGAACGGCCTTGCCATCCCCGCGGTGCCACTCCTAGGCTGGCTGCGGCGTCGGGCGTATTCAGCGGGCCAACGCGGGCCCGCCATCCCTTTTTCCACACCCCTGGGTGCTCCGCTCCGACGGCCGAGTGCGATGGGCCGGTCGACGTCCGGCACGAGCAATTAGTTGACACCGGCACAGCCAGAAATCCCTTCCCGCCGGAGGCCGTGTTCATGACGTTCACCGTTCCCGATCTCTCCGTGCCCTTCCCCGAGCGGCAGAACCCGCACGTGGACGAGGCCGAGGCACACGTACGCGAGTACCTGCGGAAGTTCGGCCTGCTCCGGTCGCAGGAGGCGAAGTTCCATTACGACCGGACCAGGTTCGGGGAACTGGTCGCCCACGCCTATCCGTTCGCTCCACTGGAGGAGCTGTGCGTCATCACCGACTGGATGGCCGTCTGGGCGATCTTCGACGACTACCTGGAGCGGATTCCCGACGCCCAGGGCGACGAGCGCTTCGTCGCCCTGATCCACGAGACGATCAGCTGGTTCCCGCTCACCCCGCCCGGGACCGCCGTCCGGTCCGGCAACCCCATCGAGTCGGCCATCCGTGACATCTGGGACCGGCTCACCGCCCGCAGCTCGCTCACCTGGCGTCGACGCTTCGTCCGCCACCTGACCGACTATCTCGAAGGGTGCCACTGGGAATCGCATAACCGACGTCGCGGCGTCGCCCCGGACCTTCCGACGTACGTCCGGACCCGCCGACGGTTCGGGGGCATGCGACCGAGCATGGACCTGTCGGAGATCGGGCTGGGCATCGAACTCACCGACGACGTCCACGCCCACCCGAGGATCCAGCAACTACTGGACAACACGGCGGACCTGGTGCTGTGGGCCAACGACGTCTTCTCCGTCGAGGCCGAGAAGCGCGAGGGCAACGTGAACAACATCGTGCTGGTGGTCCAGCGCACCCGCGGCGGCTCGATGCAGGAGGCGGCCGACGAGGTGGCCGGCATGCTCCGGGGCCGGTGCGCCGACTTCGTCGCCGCGAGCAGGGCTGCCCTGGCGTTCTTCGCCTCCTCCGGCGAGTTCACCGCCGAACAGGCCCACCAGGTGTCGCGCTACGTCGCGGCGATGGAGTCCTGGATCCGGGGGAACGTCGACTGGTCGTACGGCAACGAGCGGTACCGCAGCGAGCACCTGCGTACCGGCGAGGACCAACCCAACTTCCTGGAGAGGGCCGGCCAGCCGTGACCCCGGCGGACCAGCTGCCCGCGACCTTCCACTGGCGCGGCGGCACCTACGACGCCCGGTACGGGCACGTCGTCAGCTCCGGCGAGAGCCTCGTCGACCTCCTCGCCCCGCACACCGGGGAACACATCCTCGACCTGGGGTGTGGGACGGGGACCGTCACGGCCCAGATCGCCCACCGGGGCGCGACCGTCCATGGCCTCGACGTCTCCGGGTCGATGATCGCCGAGGCCCGCCGCCGGCATCCCGGCATCCGTTTCGACCTGGGCGACGCCGAAGCGCTGACCCCGGACGCGACGTACGACGCCGTGTTCTGCAACTCGGTCCTGCACTGGATCGCGGCACCGACCCGGCTGTTCGGCGCGGTGTTCGCAACCCTCGCTCCGGGCGGGAGGTTCGTGGCCGAGGCGCCGGTCGTGGGCAGCCTCGCGGAGCTTCGGGAACTGCTGCTGCGGGCGTGGGAGCAGGCGGGCATCCCCGGCCCGCCGACGCCGACCCGCTGGCGGCTACGACCCCCGCAGACCTACCTGACCGGCCTGGCCGAGGCGGGGTTCACCGTCGTCGCGGCGCAGACCTCGCGGCGCGAGCGGACCCTGGACGGCATGTCCGCCAGCCGGTGGTGGTCGCGGTACGGCCCCGAGGTCTTCCACGGCCTGAGCGACTCCCAGCGAGCCCGGCTGCACTCCACCCTGGACGACCTGGCGCCCCCGGACGTCGGGTGCGGCAGCACCCTGCTGCGTTTTCTTGCCCGCCGGCCGCGCGACAGCGGACCGGCGGCCGCCCACGGCCCGAGGAGACCCGACGTGCCATGATCGACAACCGTAACGTGAAACGCGGTCCGACCCCGGCCGACGAGGCGATCGGGGCACCACTGCCGTACCCCGAGGGCTGGTTCTGCGTCGGAACCACCGCCCAGCTACGCAGGACCCCGGTGGTCACCCGCCGGATCGCCGGCCGCGACGTCGTCGTGCACCGCACCCGACGAGGCGTCGTACGGGCCACCGACCCCTACTGCCCGCACCTGGGCGCCCACCTCGGGACCGCCGGACGGGTGGCCGGGGAGGCGCTCGTGTGCGGCTTCCACGGCTTCGCGTTCGCCGCGGACGGAACGTGCGTCCGCACTGGCTACGCCGACCGGACGCCGCCCGCCGCCCGCCTGGGGCAGTGGCCCGTGTGCGAACGAGGGGGGCTGGTGTTCGTCTGGTTCTCCCCGAAGGGCGCCCCGCCGTCGTGGGAACCACCGGCGCTGAGCCGGCAGGGCTTCCCGCTGACCGCCGTCCGCTGCCACGTCCTGCCCGGACACCCGCAGGACGTCGCGGAGAACGCGGTCGACATCGGCCACCTGGCGGTCTTCCACAAGTTCTACGGCATCGAGGTCGTCGAGCCGATCAGCTTCGAGGGGCCACACCTGCACGCCCGGTACCGCTGGAAGCAGCGGTTCCCCCTGATCGGCACCAGGAGCGTCGAGTACCGGACCAGCGTCTCGGGCCTCGGCTACATCCTGGTGAACGCCGAGGTTCCCCAACTGGGCCTGCGGGCCCGGATGTGGGCCATGGCCACCCCGATCGCACCGTGGCGGATCGAGTTCCGCTTCGCCACCAGCATCTCCGCCACACGGACGCGACAGGGCTCGGCGGTCACCGGCCTGGCGACCGCGACCCTGTCCCGGGTGCTCACCCGGGCGGCGCTGCTCATCGTCTCGCCCGAGGCGACCCGCGACGTGCCGATCTGGTCGACGAAGACCTACCTGGAACACCCCCGACTGGTCAAGGGCGACGGCCCGATCGGCAAGTTCCGGCACTGGGCCGGCCAGTTCTACGCCGACAACTGAACCCTGGCGTTCGAGGCGCCGACCGCCACAGCAAGGAGGAATGGACGCGATGGTGAACGCCGCTCCACCCGATCTCCTGTCCCCGGAGTTCGCGCGGGACCCCTACCCGATCTACCGCACGATGCGCAACGACTTCCCGATCCACCACGACCCGAGGCTGGGCTGGATCATCAGTCGCGCCGCCGACGTGCGGGAGGCCCTGACCCACGAGGACTACTCGACCGCCACCTACGCCGCCGTGCGCGAACTCGTGGGCCGCAGCATCCTGGAGATGGACGGCGCCGAGCACGGACGGCACCGCCGCCTGGTCTCGCCGTCCTTCCGGGGCCGGCCACTGGCCTCGTACGGCGAGGTCATCACGGAGGCGGCCGACGAGTTGCTCGACGAACTCGCCACCCGAGCGGACCCGGACCTGGTGCGGGACTACTGCGCCCTGCTCCCGATCCGGGTGATCATGGGGATCATGGACCTGCCCCGGCAGGACTACACCATGTTCCAGGTGTGGTACCGGGCCGCCGCGGACTACGTCGGCAACTACACGCAGGACCCCGACGTCGCCGAAGCCGGACTGCGGGCCAAGCGCGAACTGGACAAGTACCTCCAGGAGGTCATCGACCAGCGGCGGGCGGCACCGGGCGTCGACCTGATCTCGTCGATGTGCACGGCCACCATCAACGACGCGACGCTCACCGACCGCGAGATCCTGGACTTCTGCAGCCTCCTGCTCGCCGCCGGCGGCGAGACCACCGAACGGGGCCTGGCCTCCACCTTCCGCAACCTGCTCGACCACCCCGACCAGTTGGACGACGTCCGGGCGGACCCCGACCTGTCGCTGCGGGCCTTCGCGGAGTCCCTGCGCCTCAACCCGCCCACGCACATCCTGCTGCGTCGACTGCTCGTCACGCGCGAGATCTCCGGGGTCGACGTCCCCGCGGGGGCGACGATGTTCTGCCTGATCGGCGCGGCCAACCGGGACGAGGACGAGTTCGTCGACTCCGAGCGGTTCGACCTGCACCGCACCGAGATCGACGTGAACACGGCGTTCAACGCGGGCAGCAGCCACCTCTCGTTCGGCGCCGGACGGCACTTCTGCGTCGGGGCGATGCTGGCGCGCGCGGAGGCGGCGATCGGCATCCCCGCCGTGCTGCGACGCTTCCCCGTGCTCCGCTATCGGGACGGGTTCGTGCCCGTCGAGGAGGGGATGCTCACCCGGGCCCCCCGATCCCTGCGGGTGACCCTGGACCCCGCGCGGTGACGCCGCCCACCGCCCCGGCGTCCGACGGGGAACGGGGGAGCGGGGCATGACCGTCACCCGGGCCACCGGAGCCGTGGACGTGGCGGCCATCGACGCCACCCTCGGCGACTTCTTCGCCGGCCGCCGGGGCGAGGCCGAAGCGTTCGGCCCGGACCTCGCGGCGACCGTCGCCGAACTGGAGAGCTTCGTGCTGTGCGGCGGCAAACGGGTCCGGCCGGTCTTCGTCTGGCTGGGCTGGCTCGGCGCCGGCGGCGATCCGGGCGGCCCACGGGCGCACGCGGTGCTGCGGGCCAGCGCGGCGTTCGAACTGCTGCACGCCGCCGGGCTGATCCACGACGACATCATCGACGCCTCCCCGACCCGTCGCGGCCGTCCCTCGGCGCACGTGGCGTTCGCCGAGCGGCACCGCGCCCGCCGCTTCTCCGGCGACCCCGCCGCGTTCGGCCTGGGCACCGCGATCGTGCTCGGCGACCTGGCCCTGATCTGGGCCGACGCGCTGGTGGCCGACTCCGGGCTGCCGGCGGACGCGCGGACCCGGATCGGACCCGTGTGGTCGGCGGCGCGCGCCGAGGTGATGTACGGCCAACTGCTCGACCTGATCAACCAGGCCAGCGACGACGAGGACGTCGAGTCGGCGCTGCGGGTCGACCGGTACAAGACGGCGTCGTACACGGTGCAGCGCCCGTTGCAGTTCGGCGGGGCCGTCGCGGGCGCCGACCCCGCGCTCACCGCGGCCTACGGTGCGTACGGCGTCGACGTCGGCATCGCGTTCCAGCTCCGCGACGATCTGCTCGGGGTCTTCGGCGACCCCGCGGTGACGGGCAAGCCGTGCGGTGACGACCTCCGCGAGGGCAAGCGGACCGTGCTGCTGGCCACCGCCCTCACCCTCGCCGACGCCCGCGACGCCGCGGCGGCGCACTACCTGCGGACGAAGATCGGCACCGACCTCACCGACGACGAACTCGACCGGGTGCGGACCATCCTCGTCGACGTCGGCGCGGTGGCCCGGGTCGAGACGCGGATAGCGACGTGCGGGGAACGCGCGCTGGCGGCGCTCGACGCCAGCGACGTCACCGACCTGGCCAGACGGCGTCTCGCGGAGATGGCGGACACCGTGTTGCAGAGGACCCGGTGACGATCCCCGCCAGCGCGCCGGAGGTCCCCGTCTACCTCCGCCGCGACGGCTTCACCCCGACGCCCGACCTCGGCCGGCTGCGCGACGCCGGGCTCGTCGAACGGGTCACCACCCCGTTCGGCCTGACCGCCTGGTTGCTGACCCGGCACGACGACGTACGCACCGTGCTGGCCGACCCGGCGCGGTTCAGCAACGACCCGTCGGACATGCCACCGCTGCCCGGCCTGGACGACCTCACCGACGACGAACGCGCACCGCTGCGCTTCGGCAACCTGCTCGGCGTGGACCCGCCGGAGCACACCCGGCTCCGCCGGACCCTGACGGCGGAGTTCACGCTGCGCCGGATGCGTGCCCTGGAACCCCGGGTGCGGCGCATCGTCGACCGGCAACTGGCCGAGCTGGCGGGCAGGGGGTCACCGGTGGACCTCGTCACCGGGTACGCCCTGCCCGTGCCCTCCCTGGTGATCTGCGAACTGCTCGGCGTGCCGGCCGCCGACCGGGCCGACTTCAACGCGCAGACGAGCCGGCTCATCGACGTCTCGGTGCCGGTGCGGGAACGGTTACGGGTGGGTCGCGGGCTGCGCGACTACATGTCGGACCTGGTGCGGCGCGCCCGGCTCGCGCCCGGCGACGATATGATCGGCATGCTGATCCGCGAACACGGCCACGACCTCACCCACGCCGAACTCGCCGGCCTGGCCAACTTCCTGCTGCTCGCCGGCCACGAGACGACCGCCAACATGCTCGCCCTGGGCACCCTGGCCCTGCTGCGCCACCCGGCGCAACTCGCCCGGGTACGCGACGACCCGGCCGCGGTCACCCCGGCCGTCGAGGAGCTGCTGCGCTGGCTGAGCGTGGTGCAGGCCGGGGTGCCACGGCTGGTCCGCGCGGACACCGAGTTCGGCGGCGTCCGCATCCCGGCCGGTGACCTGGTGCTGCTGTCGCTGCCGGCGGCCAACCGGGACCCGACCGCCGTCGAGCGCCCCGACGAGCTGGACATCGGACGCGGTGCCGTGGGGCACCTCGCGTTCGGCCACGGCGTGCACCACTGCATCGGCGCGCCGCTGGCGCGGATGGAACTGAGGATCGGGCTGCCCGCGCTGCTGCGCCGCTTCCCCGACCTGCGGATCGAGCCGGACGGGGTGGTGTTCCGCCCGTCCCACGTCTTCTACGGCCTGAGCCGGCTGGTGGTGAGCTGGTAGCCGACCCCTCCTACTGCCGGTAGGTGGACAGGAAGGTGCGGATGCGGCCGATCGCGTCGTCGAGGACGTCGGTGGGGGCCAGGAACACCATGCGCAGGTGGTCCGGGGTGTCGATGTTGAAGCCGCTGCCGTGCGAGATCAACAGATGCTGCTGCTCCAGCAGGTCGATCACGAGCTTCTCGTCGTCGTGGATCTTGTGGACGGCCGGGTCGAGGCGGGCGAACAGGTAGAGCGCGCCCTCCGGCTTGACGCAGTCGACGCCGGGGATCGAGACGACCTCGCGCCAGGCGTGGTCGCGCTGTTCCAGCAGCCGCCCGCCGGGCCGGATCAGCTCGTCGATGCTCTGGTAGCCGCCGAGCGCGGTCTGGATGGCGTGCTGGGCCGGCACGTTCGGGCAGACCCGGAGGTTGGCCAGCAGTTGCAGCCCGTTCAGGTAGTCCGTGTCGGTGCCGGTGAACCCGCTGGTGGCGAGCCAGCCGGAGCGGAAGCCGGCGGCCCGGTAGACCTTCGACAGGCCGCCCATGCTCACCACCGGCACGTCCGGGGCGAGCGCCGCGAGGGTGTGGTGGGTGGCGCCGTCGTACACGATCCGGTCGTAGATCTCGTCGGCGAAGATCATCAGGCCGTGCCGGCGGGCCAGCTCGATCATGCCGAGCAGGGTCTGCTCCGAGTACACCGCGCCGGTCGGGTTGTTCGGGTTGATCACCACGAGGGCGCGGGTGCGTTCGGTGATCCGCGAGGCCAGGTGCTCCAGGTCGGGCTGCCAGCCGGCGCTCTCGTCGCAGCGGTAGTGCACGGCCTGCCCGCCGCACAGGTTCACCGCCGCGGTCCAGAGCGGGTAGTCCGGGCTGGGCACCAGCACCTCGTCGCCGGAGTCGAGCAGCGCCTGCAACACCATCATGATCAGCTCGGAGACCCCGTTGCCGAGCAGCACGTCGTCCGGCTGGACGCCGGTCACGCCCAGGTTCTGGTACCGCTGGGCGACGGCGACCCGCGCCGAGTAGATGCCCCGGGCGTCGCTGTAGCCCTGCGCCTCGACGAGGTTCTGCACCACGTCGGCGACGATCGGGCCGGGCGTGGCCAGCCCCCAGGGCGCCGGGTTGCCCAGGTTCAGCTTGAGGATCCGGTGGCCGGCGGCCTCCATCTCCTGTGCCCGCCGCAGCACCGGCCCGCGGATGTCGTACCGGACACTCTTCAGCCGTTTGGCCTGCCGCATCGGACCCCCTCGACCACCTGGACACTTTGCCCCGGAAAGCACCCTAGTACGACCGCCGGAAGGGTGGCTGCTCCGGCCCACCGCCACAGCTCCTCGGGGTAACGGAGCGTAGCGGTGCCCGCACCGATATTCATGTACGATCGTCTATCTCATTCGTGCGAGGATGGGGATGCTTGTGCTGCTTCGTTCGTCATCGGATTCGACCCGTACGGCGCACGACCGCCGGTACGGGACCCACGGCACCCGCCTACCGGATCCGACCGTGACCGGCACCACCCCCTGATTCCGTCGGCGGCCCCGGTGGCCGCCGGGGAAACGCGCGTCGTCGTGCACCATTCCTGCGTGGCTACGGCCGGAACGGCAAGGTGGCAGAGACATGAAGGTCCTCGTGATCGGTGGTGGCCCCGCCGGGAGCACCGCGGCAACGGCGATGGCCCAGGCCGGCCTCGACGTGCGGCTCGTCGAGAGCGCCCACTTCCCGCGATACCACGTGGGTGAGTCGCTCACGCCGTCGTGCCGGGTGGTGCTGGACGCCATCGGCATGTCGAAGATCCTCGACGACCACGGCTTCGTGAAGAAGAACGGCGGTGTCATCCACTGGGACGACGACCAGTGGACGTTCGACTGGCAGGCGCAGTCCGGGGTGCAGTCGTGGCAGGTCGACCGGAGCGAGTTCGACGCGCTGCTGCTGGAACACGCCCGCAACAACGGGGTCGCCGTCACCACCGGCGTCACCGGCCGGTCGGTACGCTTCGCCGACGGCCGGCCGGTGGCCGTGGAGTGCTCCCCGGACGACGGCGAACCGTTCACCATCGACGACTTCGACTTCCTGGTCGACGCCACCGGGCGCAACGGGCTGCTCAGCGCCAGGCACTTCGGCAACCGCGAGCCGCTGAACAACCTGCGCAACGTCGGCATCTGGGGCTACTGGACCGGCGCCACCCTGCTGCCCGAGACGCCGACCGGAGGGATCAACATCATCTCTTCGCCGGAGGGCTGGTACTGGGTGATCCCGATGGCCGGCGGGCGGATGAGCATCGGCTACGTCACCACCAAGGACGCCTTCGCGCGGGACCGTCACGAGCACCAGTCGTCGGACGAGCTGTACCGGCACCTCATCGCGGCCTCACCGACCATCGCCGGCCTCACCGCCGGGGCGGAGTTCCTCGGCGTGACGAGGGTCGAGACCGACTACTCGTACATCGCGGCCCAGTTCTGCGGGCCGGGTTACGCGATCGTGGGCGACGCGGCGTGCTTCCTGGACCCGCTGCTGTCCACCGGCGTGCACCTCGCGCTCTACAGCGCGTTGACCGCGGCCGCCTGCGTCGCCTCGATGGACCGGGGCGAGGTCGACGAGACGGAGGCGCTGCGGTTCTTCGAGTTCGCCTACCGGCGCGCGTACATGCGGCTGTTCGCGCTGGTGACCATCATGTACGAGCGCTACCTGGGCAAGGACGGCTTCTTCCGCACCTCGGACCGGCTGATCGGCGACGAGCAGTCCGGGCAGCCGGACACCGACGTCTCCTCCCGCTCCTTCGCCGAGATCATCGGTGGTCTGTCCGACCTGCGGGAGGCGGCCGACTCGTCCACCCGCGTCATCACCGACCGCCTCCGGGAGGAGGCGGTGCGGGCGCAACTTCAGGTGGTGCACGCACCCGACTCCGACGGACCCGACTTCACCCCGGTCCGCGGCGACCCCCTGTCCGACGCGGAGTCGGCCGACTACCGCCTCGTCACCAGTCCGCGACTCGGCCTCGAACGGGTCCGCGCGGCGCGCCCCTGAACCCGGTCCGGGTCGCGGCGACGACGTGGGGTGCCCCGGCCGGCCGGGGCACCCCGAGGTCCCACGCAGAAGCTGCCGACCTACCCGTCGAGCTGGCCGGTGGCGACCAGCCGGCGGTACCAGTGGGCGCTGTCCTTCCACCGGCGTTCCTGCGTGTCGTAGTCGACGTGGATGATGCCGAACCGACGGTCGTAGCCGTAGCCCCACTCGAAGTTGTCCAGCAGCGACCAGACGAAGTAACCCCGCACGTCCACGCCCTGCGCGCGGGCGTCGGCCACCGCGCCGACGTGCCGGCGCAGGTAGTCGATCCGCCGGTCGTCGTGGATCCGCCCGTCGGCCGACACCACGTCGTCGAACGCCGCGCCGTTCTCGGTGATCATCAACGGCTGGCCCGGATGGTCGTGACCCAGCCGCACCAGCAACTCGGTGAAGGCCGGCGGGTCGATGTTCCACCCCATCGCCGTGTACGGGCCGGGCTGCGGCAGGAAGTCGACGTCCCCGGCGCCCACCCACGGCGAGTGCGCCGACGCGCCGTGCCCGTCGGCGGCGGACCGGGCCGAGTGCCCGTCCCAGGCACGGACCAGGGTGCTGGAGTAGTAGTTGACCCCCAGCACGTCCAGCGGCACCGCGATCGTCTTCTCGTCACCGGAGCGCACGAACGACCAGTCGGTGACGGCGGCGGTGTCGGCCAGCAGGTCCGCCGGGTACGCCCCGTCCAGCATCGGGCCGAGGAACGCCCGGTTCGCCAGCGCGTCGATCCGCCGGACCGCGTCGGCGTCGGCGGCCGAGTCGGACGCGCCCCGCACGACGTGCAGGTTCAACGTCACCGACAGCTCGGCGCTCGGCGTCAACTCCCGCACCACCCGCCCGGCCAGGCCGTGCGCCAGGTTCAGGTGGTGCACCGCCGCCAACGCCGCCGCCGGTTCGGTGCGGCCGGGCGCGTGCACGCCGGAGCCGTACCCCAGGTACGCCGAGCACCACGGCTCGTTGAGCGTCGTCCAGGTGTGCACCCGGTCGCCGAGCGCGCCGACGATCCCCGCCGCGTACTCCTCGAAACGCCGCGCCGTGTCCCGCACCGGCCACCCGCCGGCGTCCTCCAACTCCTGCGGCAGGTCCCAGTGGTACATGGTCGCCACCGGTCGGATGCCGCGCTCCAGCAGCCCGTCGACCAGCCGCGCGTAGAAGTCCAGGCCGGCGGGGTTGAACCGGCCGGAACCGCCCGGCTGCACCCGGGGCCAGGAGATCGAGAAACGGTACGCGCCCAGCCCCAGCTCGGCGAGGTGGTCCAGATCCTGCGACCACCGGTGGTAGTGGTCGGCGGCCACGTCGCCGGTGTCGCCGTTCAACGTCCGCCCCGGGGTGTGGCTGTAGGTGTCCCAGATGGACCGACCCCGACCGTCCTCGGTGGCCGCCCCCTCGATCTGGTATGCCGCCGTGGCCGACCCCCAGACGAAGCTTTCCGGGAAGTTGCGTGCCGTCATCGTCCCGCCCTCTCCGCGCCGACCACCACGCAGTGGTACGCCGACGACTCACCCGCCACCAGCTCGGCGGTCGCCACCCCGCCCCGGAACCCCACCTCGAACTGCGCGCCCGGCCCCCCGTCGGGCGACGGGATGCGCACCCGCTGCCGTTGCCCCTCCGCCGGGGCGTAGAGCCGCAGCTCCACCCCGTCGGCCCAGGCGTAGTCGGGCCGGTCGCAGCGCGCCCCGAACCCGATGACCGCGCCGGGCCGGGCGAGCACCGGCAGGCTGTCGTACCCGTGCTTCTCGGTCACCCACGCCGGGCCGGTGAGCTGCGCCCCGGTGACCAGGTGGGTCCAGGTGCCGGCGGGCACGTAGAAGGTGACCTGCCCGTCGGCGCTGAGCACCGGCGCGACCAGCACGTCCGGGCCGAGCATGTACTGCCGGTCGAGGTGCGCCACGGCCGGATCGTCCGGGAACTCCACGATCATCGGACGCATCATCGGGATCCCGTCGCGGTGCGCCTCCTCGGCCGTCGCCGCCAGGTACGGCATGAGGCCGAGCTTGAGCCGGGTGAACTGGCGCAGCACGTCCACGGCCTGCTCGTCGTACGCCCACGGCACCCGGTACGAGCCGGAACCGTGCAGCCGCGAGTGCGAGGAGAGCAGGCCGAACGCGATCCACCGCTTGAACACCGCCGGGTCGGGGGTGCCCTCGAACCCGCCGATGTCGTGACTCCAGTAGCCGAAACCCGACGACGCCAGGGACAGCCCGCCGCGCAGCGACTCGGCCATCGCGACGAACGTCGACTCGCAGTCGCCGCCCCAGTGCACCGGGAACTGCTGGCCGCCGGCGGTGGCCGAACGGGCGAACAGCACCGCCTCACCCTCGCCCCGCTCGGCCTCCAGCAGCTCGAAGACCGCCTTGTTGTAGAGGTAGGAGTAGTAGTTGTGCATCCGCTGCGGGTCCGACCCGTCGTGCCACACCACGTCGGTCGGGATGCGCTCCCCGAAGTCGGTCTTGAAACAGTCGACGCCCATGTCCAGCAGCGCCCGGAGCTTGCCGGTGAACCAGGCCACCGCGTCGGGGTTGGTGAAGTCGACCAACGCCATGCCGGCCTGCCACTTGTCCCACTGCCACACCGACCCGTCCGGGTTGCGCACCAGGTAGCCGGCCTGGCGGCCCTCCTCGAACAGGTACGACCGCTGCGCGATGTACGGGTTGATCCACACGCACACCTTCAGGCCCCGCTCGTGCAGCCGGCGCAGCATCCCCTCCGGGTCGGGGAAGGTCGCCGGGTCCCACACGAAGTCGACCCAGTGGAACTGGCGCATCCAGAAGCAGTCGAAGTGGAACACCGACAGCGGCAGGTCCCGCTCGGCCATCCCGTCGACGAACTCGGTCACCGTCTTCTCGTCGTACGACGTGGTGAACGACGTGGACAGCCACAGCCCGTACGACCAGGCGGGCACCCGGGCCGGTCGACCGGTCATCGCCGTATAGCGGCGCAGCACGTCCTTCGGGGTGGGCCCGTCGACGACGTGGTAGGTCAGCGACTGGCCCTCCACACTGAACTGGGTCTGCGCGACGACCTCCGAGCCGACCTCGAACGACACGTGCTCCGGGTGGTCCACGAACACCCCGTAGCCGGCGCTGCTCAGATAGAACGGCACGTTCTTGTACGCCTGCTCGCTGGCGGTGCCACCGTCGGCGTTCCACACGTCGACCGTCTGCCCGTTCTTGACGAACGGGCCGAACCGCTCGCCCAGCCCGTACACCGTCTCGCCGACGCCGAGCGCGAGCCGCTCGTGCACGTACCGGCGGCCCTCGCCGTCGGTGACGATGCCGATGCTGCGTCCGGTGGACGCGGTGACCAGCCGGTCGCCGTGCCTGAACTCGACCCGCCAGCCGTCGACCAGCGCGACCCGCACGGTCAGTTCGCCGGTGGTCAGCGACGCGCTGATCCCGGTGATGTCGACGGTGACCGGGTGGGTGTCGTCGGTGTCCAGCCCGAAGCGGGGTTCGCGGGGCAGCCCGCCGCTGTGGTGGCCGATGGTCACCCCGACCACGCCGGGTGCGGGGGAGAAGAACCGGACGGTGACGACCGGCCGGTTGAGCGTGTCGCCCCGGCCGTTGATCTGACCGGCCGGCGCGAAGACGGTGAAACCGCGGTCGTCCGGTTCGACCGATTCGACCGTGCCGGGGCGCAGCACGCTGACCCCGGGGCGCAGTTGCCAGTACCCGTCGGTGAACTTCACTTCTCGGCTCCTGCCGTGATGCCGCGCGCCAGGGTGCGCTGGAAGATGAGGAAGAACAGGATGGCCGGCACCAGGCTGATCAGGGCGCCGGCGTTGGTGGTGGGGGCGTCCATCAGCCGGTCACCCTGCAACGACGCGAGGGCGACCGGGATGGTCTGGGTCTGGTTGTCGATCAGCATGACCAGCGGGATGAGGAACTCGTTCCAGGTCCAGATGAAGAAGAAGATGAGCAGCACGGCGAGGGTGGGCCGCAGGTTGGGGAAGACCACCCGCCACAGCACCGTCCACTTCCCGGCGCCGTCGAGCGCGGCGGCCTCCAGCAGCGCCCGGGGGAACGTGCCCAGCACCGAGGCCAGCAGGTACGTGCCGAACGCGCTCTGGATGACGGTGAAGATGATGATCACCGACAGCCGGGTGTTGTAGAGGCCGATCTCCTTGGCGACGTAGTACAGCGGATAGATCAACGCCTCCTGCGGCAGCATGTTGGCCAGCAGGAACACCCCGACGATCCACAGCCGGCCGCGGACCCGGCCGATGCCCAGCGCGTACGCGTTGAGCAGCGACACGACGACGCCGAGCACCGCCACCGACCCGGCGATGAGCGCCGAGTTCCACAGTTTGAGCGGGAAGTTCACCTCCGACCAGTACGTCCGCAGACCCGTGGTGTAGAACTCCGACGGCCAGCTCAGCGGGCCGCCCGACGAGTAGTCGCCAGGCGACTTGAACGCGTTGAGCAGCATGAACGCGAACGGCACCAGCATGACCAGCGCGCCCGCCGTGACCAGTGCGAGCACCACCCAGCGGCTGACCCCCCGGTGGTGGCGGTCGCGCACCGTCCGCCGGACCGGGATCCCGGTCGTCGTGACGGCCATCTCAGCGCCCCCGTTCCCGGCGCTCGCTGCGGGCCTGCACGGCGATGAACACCACGGCCACCACCACGATGATCGCCGTCAGCACCGTGGAGATCGCCGAGCCGTAGCCGACCTGGAGTTTCTTGAAGAACGTGTAGTACGCGAAGTACGACGGCACGTTGGTGGCGTTCTCCGGGCCGCCCCGGGTCAGTGCGAAGATCGGCCCGAACACCTTCAGCGCGGCGATCGTGCAGGTCAGCGCCACCACGAAGGTCTCCGGCCGGATCTGCGGCAGGGTGATCGCCCGGAACCGGTGCAGCCAGTTCGCCCCGTCGACCTCGGCGGCCTCGTACAGCTCCGGGTCGACCCGCTGCAACGCCGCCATGAACACGACCACCGGGTAGCCGATCTGCACCCAGATCATCACCGCCATCACCGCCGGCAGCGCGGTGTCCGGGTCGCCCAGCCAGTCGTGGCGCAGCGCGCCGAGACCGACCGCGTCGAGCACACTGTTGAACGCGCCGTCGGGGCGCAGGATCCAGCCCCACACGATGCCGGCCACCACCACGGGCAGCACCTGCGGCAGGTAGAACGCCGCCCGCAGGGCCGCCGCCGTCCGGGGCCGGAACCGCCGTCCGACGACGTCGAAGAGCACCGAGGCGAGCAGCAGCCCGAGCAGCGTCGGCACCACCACCATCGCGACGATCATCGCCAGGGTGTTGCGGAACGACGCCCAGAACACGTCGTCGTCCAGCAACTGGCGGTAGTTGTCCCACCCGACGAAGGTGGGGTCGCCCACGCCCGACCACCGGGTCAGCGACAGGTAGCCGGTGCCGACCAGCGGCACGCCGATCACCAGGACGAACAGCACCGCCCCGGGGAGCAGGTAGAGCCAGTACGCCGCGTCGCGGCCGTCGCGCCGGCGGCGGGGTGGAGGCGCGGGGGAGGAGGTCGGGGTCGTCGCCGGTGGGGTGCCGGCGACGGTGTCGGGGACTGTCATGGAGGACCCTTCCCGGCGGGGTGGGCGGGCGCAGCCGGTCGTGCCGGTCGCGCCCGCCGCTCGCCGTGTCACTTGCCGGTGATCTCCTTGACGCCGTCGGCGTACGGCTTGGCGATCGTGTCGAGCACCTGGTCGGGGGACTTGGACCCGTTGATCAGCGCCTGGAACCCGCCGACCAGCACGTCGTAGTAGCCGGGCACCGGCCAGTCCGGGTAGAACGCCAGGCCGTCCTGCTTGCTGACCGTGTTGAAGTCCTCGATCAGCTTGCGGTCCTTCGGATCGGTGATCTTCGTGGGGTCACCGGCCACCGGGATGCCACCGTTGTTGCCGATCAGGTCCTGGATCTCCGGGCGCAGGGTGATGTCGATGAAGTCGTACGCCAGGCTCTTGGCCTTGCTGTTGGCCGGAACGACCCAGAGGTTGCCGGACGAGCCGGCGTTGAGGGTGTTGCCCGGGAACAGGAAGGTGTCCCAGTTGGCCTTCATCTCGGCCTTGAACCGGCCGTACCACCAACTCCCCGAGACGATCATCGGGGTCTTGCCCGCGATGAACGCGGTGCCCATGTCCTCGGCCTTGAGGCTCGCCGAGTCCTTGGCCAGGTAGCCCTTGCGCACCCAGTCGGCGAAGGTGTCCGCGCCGTACTTCAGCGGGTCGGCCTTGAAGTCGACCGGGTTCTTGTAGAGCTGGTAGTCGTCGACGAACTGCCGGTCGGCCTTCGCCAGGGCCAACTGGTAGAATAGCTGCCCGGCCGGGTACTCGGCGCCGGCCATGCCCAGCGGGGTGATGCCCTTACCGACGAAGGTGTCCATCGCGGCGGTCAGCTCCGCCATGGTGGTGGGCACGGTGACGCCGTTGCGGTCGAACAGGTCCTTGTTGTAGTAGACCGTGACGTATTCGCCGTAGTTCGGCACCCCGAACCAGTTGCCCGACCCCATCACGCCCTTGTCGCTGTACCGGGCCGTGGTCTGCAGGCTGGGGCTGAGCTTGCCGGCCCAGCCGCGCTTGTCGGCCTCGCCGCTGAGGTCGGTGAGCAGCCCCTGGGACGACAGCAGGCCGGCCGTCGCGTTGCCCTTGTTGTACTCCATGATGTCCGGGCCCTCGGACGAGTTGATGATCATGCCGGCGTTCTGCTGGATCTGCTCGAACGCCTTGCGTTCGAAGCGCACCTCGACACCCGGGTGCTCGGTCTTGAAGATCTCGATGGCCTTGGCCCAGCCGACCCCCATCGCGCTGTTCTCGCCCTCGTAGTGCCAGAGCTTGAGGGTCTTGGCCCCGCTGTCGTCACCGCTGTCGTCGCCGCCGCACGCGGCCACGGTGGTCGTCGCGGTGGCCGCCAGGGCGATCGCGGCGACGATCCGGCGGAATCGCTGCATTGCTATCCTCCTCGTTGAGTATCGAGCCCGGTACTTCACTGGGTCCGTCGTCGCGTTGCCGCGCGGCGACGGGCCGTTTTACCTGGTCAACCCCCATCGGGCTGACGACTGCGGGGTGCTGCGGTCGATCCCCGGATCTCCAGCGCGCACGGCAGCAACTGCTGGTGGCGCTCGTCACCGGCCCCGTCCAGGTGGCGCACCAGCGCCTCGATCGCGATCCGGCCCATCGCCGAGCCGGGCGACGTCATCGCGGTCAACGCCGGGGTGGCCAGCTCGGCGACCTGCGGCGAGGTGACCATCGAGACCACCGACACGTCGTCGGGCACGCTCAGCCCCCGCGCGGTCAACTCGCCGAGGATGCCGAAGATCGCCGTCTCGTTCATGGCCAGCACGGCCGTCAGGCCCGGCGCCCGCGCGACGGCGGCGGCCAGCGCGGCCCGCCCACCGGCGGCGCTGTCCTGCGCCGGGATCATGACCGGCTCCAGGCCGTGGCCGGTCATCGCCGTGACGAACGCGTCCCGGGTCCGCAGCGCCGGCCCGTAACCGCTGGCCAGGGTCT
This sequence comes from Micromonospora wenchangensis, assembly GCF_002210435.1. Lineage (GTDB taxonomy): Bacteria > Actinomycetota > Actinomycetes > Mycobacteriales > Micromonosporaceae > Micromonospora > Micromonospora wenchangensis. The sequence goes on along the minus strand of NZ_MZMV01000043.1, from coordinate 3,897 downwards.
CGGCCGAGTGGTTGACGTAGACGATCTGCCGGTGGCCCAGGCCGACCAGGTGCGCCACCGCCTCCCGCACCGTCTGCTCGAAGTCGATGTCGACGTAGGACAGGCCGTCGGTGTCCCCGGTCCGCCCGATCAGCACCAGCGGCACCCCGGCCTGGCCGAGCGCGTCGACCCGCTCGTCGGCGAGCTGCACCTCCATCAGCACGACGCCGTCGAACATCCGCTGGCTGGCCAGCCGGCGCAGCTCGTCGAGGTCGCCGCCCCCACCGACGGGCGACAGCACCAGGTGGTAACCGACGGCGCTGGCCGCCGCGGCGGCCCCGGTGACGAACGCCGCCTCGGTCGCGCCGAGCCCGCGCTCGTCCATCGGCAGCAGCAGGCCCAGGATCCGGCTGCGCCGGCTGGCCAGGCCCCGGGCCATCGCGTTGGGCTGGTAGTCGAGCTGCGCCATGGCGGCGAGCACCTTGGCCCGGGTGGCCTGGGAGATCGGCCGGGCCCCGGTGAGGACGTAGGACACGGTGCTGACCGAGACCTGCGCCAGGCGGGCGACGTCGTGCATGGTGGCCATCGCGCACCTCCTTCGGCCGGGCGGGGATCCGCACGTGAATGATCGTCGAAGCGGTTCGACGAAGCGGTTCGACAGACGCTAAGCCCCCTGTTACGGCGACGTCAATAGCCGATGTCGAACGGGGGTCGCCGCCCGGTGCGGAGGTGGACCGCCGCCGGCCCCCGACGCGGTGACCGTGGGTACCCGGTGGATCGTGCCGGGCGGGCCGTCAGGCGGCCGGGGGAGCGGCGCTGTGCCGTACCGCAAGCGTCGTGGCCAGCTCGATTCCGGTCTGCGCGGGCCGCTCGCCCCGGCCCAGCGCGAGCGCCATCTCGGTGGCGGTGACCGCCATCTGGCCCAGCGGCCGGTGGACCGTGGTCAGCGGCGGGTCCAACTGGGCGGCGACGGGCAGGTCGTCGAAGCCGATGACGCTGAGATCCTCCGGAATGCGCAGGCCGGCGGCCCGCGCGGCCTGGTACACCCCCACGGCCTGCAGGTCGTTGCCGGTGACGACCGCGGTCGGCCGGTCCGGCCGGGCCAGCAGGTCGCCGGCGGCCGTCCGGCCGCCCTCCCGGGTCAGCTCCTGCCGGGTCACGAGCGTCGACCGCCCGGTCAGGCCGGCCTCCTCCAGCGCGGACCGGTGGCCGTCGAAGCGCGCCCGGCAGGACAGCACGTGCCCCGGTCCGGTGACCGTCGCGATGCGGCGGTGTCCCAGGCCGAGCAGGTGCCGGGCGGCGGCCCGGCCACCCGACCAGTTCGTCGCCCCGACGAACGGCACGTCGTCGGGCAGCTCGTGGGTGGGGTCGACGATCACGAACGGGACCGCGTGCCGACGGAGCTGGTCCTGTTCCTCGACGTCGAGCTGCGCGACGGCCACGACACCGAGGGAACGACGCGACACCGCGTGGTCGAGCCAGTACCGCCCCGGGTCGGCACCGGACCCGGACAGCACCACACCGAGCTGGTGCTCACGGGCGACCTGCTGGACGCCCTGGATGATCTCGATGCCGGGCAGGTCCCCATTCTGCGCGAAGACCAGCTCGATGGTGGTGCCGCCGGCCGGAGGACCGGACTTGCGGTAGCCGTACTCGCTGATCAGCGACTCGACCCGGGCCCGGGTGCCGGGTGCCACCCCGGCCCGGCCGTTGATCACCTTCGACACGGTCGGCACGGACACGCCCGCCGTCCGGGCGATGTGGGAGATGGTCACCGGACGCGGTGGGTCGGCTGCCGACCGCCTCGACGACGACATGCCGCATCCCCTTTCCTGCCGGCGCGCGGGTCCGGCCGGCGGGGGCCGCCCGGGGGCGGACACCGGCCGTCGGGGCGAGCGTATCGGGTCCGTCGCGCCCGGCGCCGGTCGGCGCGGCAGGGGCAGGGGGCGGCGGTTCACGGCACCATGCCCCCCGGACTCGACCCACCACCGACCCACCCCGGTCGATAGGAAAGTTTCCGAATCCGGCCCGATACTTTTCGTCCCCCACCTCGGTCGTCATTGACGAACTTCCATGTCAAGCGTAGTGTCCGCTGTAGAAATGTTTCTTGGCGGGGCCCGTTTGTCGGCTCCGTGTCCCCGCTGCGAGGAAAACCGGGCACGCGGCGAACGACACGGAAGGGCCCGTCGGGACCGGTGCAGGGGTCCCGCGCCATGGCCGACGGTCGCGCGCCGAAGTCGACCCTCCTGTGGCGGGGAGTGGTCCGGGCGCACCCAGTCCACCCCCGAGAAGGGTCCCCATGAAGAACAGACGCCTCGCGATCTGGGCAACGATCGCTCTCCTCGCCGTCGGCGGTGTCGCGACGGGCGCAGTGGTGGCACCGGTCCACGGTGCGACCGCGGCGGCCGCGAACGGCACGTCCGGTGCGGCCGCCGGTGGCTGCGTCGCCGACCCCGCCCTGCGCGGCGCGACGAAGAGCACGCTCTACACCGTCACGGCGGACGCCAACCCGCTGTTCGTCGAGAAGATGACCAAGTACGCCCCGGAGATGCAGGTGCACTACGCGCACTGCTCGATGGCGGCGGCGGGGACGGCCCAGTTCTCGGTCACCGTCGCCGAGAGCTTCAGTTCGTACACCGTGAGCCCCAAGAGCCGGAAGCTCGCCGTCGCCCGCAGCGGCAACACGATCAGCTTCACCAGCGGCCCCAACTACCTGATCGTCCAGTTCGACGCCAAGGAGTTGCTGTTCGTCCTGATCGACGCGCCCGAGGCGGACGCGCCGCAGGTGGGCGACGCCGACGTCGCGAACCTGGCCGACTACGGCGTCGACAACACCGGGGCCACGCTGGTCACCTCCAAGATCCAGAGCGCCATCAACGCCGCGTCCGGGGCGACCCGGAACATCCTGTACGTGCCGCCGGGTCGGTACCAGGTCGGTGAGCTGTGGATGAGGAGCAACATGACCCTCTACCTGGCCGCCGGCGCGGTCCTCTACGGCTCGAACCAGAAGGCGGACTTCAACACCGGCAGCGGCGGGGTGAACATCGAGGGCATGCAGCACGCCTCGCTGCGGATGTACCAGGTGCGCAACGCCAAGCTGCTGGGCCGTGGGGTCATCGACGGCAACGGCAAGTACCTGCGGGCCCAGGGCATCAACCTGGCCGTGCTGAAGATCGAGGAAAGCTCCGACATCCTGGTCGACGGGGTCACCGTCCGCGACTCCAGCTACTGGAACACCCTCGTCTACCGCAGCGACCGGGTCACCATCAGGAACTACAAGCTGATCAACTGCCGGCCGAACTCGGGCTACAACAACACCGACGGCGTGGACTTCGACGAGTCGACCAACAGCCTGCTGTCGAACGCGTTCCTCTACACGGGCGACGACAACATGGCGACCAAGAACGAGTTCGCCAGCGGCATCGTCAACACCAGGAACGTCGTCCACGAGCACGTCGTCTGCTACAGCAACTCCGCCTGCGCGAAGATCGGCACCAAGACCGAGGGAACGTCGATGGACGGGATCGTCTTCCGCGACATCGACGTGGTGAAGGCGGGACGGTCGATGGTGATCGACGCGGTCGACACCGCCGTCGTGTCCAACACCCGGTGGGAGGACGTCCGGGTCGAACAGACCGACAGCCTGATCGACCTCCAGGAGGACCGTCCGCCGTCCTGGCGGACGGTGAAGAACACCTCCACGATCCGCAACGCCTACTTCACCAACGTCTCCTCGGACGTGAAGAAGGTCGTCAACCTGCACGGGCGGTCCTCGACGGTCAACATCAGCGGCGTGCACTTCACCAACTTCACCGTCCAGGGTCGACCGGTCACCAGCCAGACCGACGCGGACGCGAGCTGGAACATCAACTCCTACGTCTCGAACATCACCTTCGCCACGACGCCGCCGACCACCCC